>DBXY01000027.1 GCA_002309765.1 Verrucomicrobia bacterium UBA1200 | reverse complement strand
GCTTGGACTGGCGCCGCCGGGGCGGGGGCCACGTCGGCCAGCGGAGCGTCGTTGGCGTTGTTATTCGCTCCGGTGTTCGGCAGCGCTACCGGAATCGCGGTGGAGTGGTCAACGCCCTCGGTCTTCAAAATGTCGGGAACCTTGTCGGCGTCGGAGACCGCCTCGCCGTAACGCTCAAACTCGTTTAGCGGTATCAGCTCTTCGCCGATGTCGCTGATTATGGTAGCGGTTACAAAAATCAACATATTTTCTGTTTTCTCAGATTCTTCATTGTTAGAAAAAAGTTTTCCAATAAATGGGAGTCTCGACAATATTGGGACTTTTGTATCATCTTTACTTTTTGATTTGCTGATTAGACCACCTAAAACAACGGTCTCTCCACTGCGTACTACAACTTCTGTTTCAATGTACTGCCTAGACACAACAGGCAATTTAGTACTAATAACACGTTGTCCTGTTGCAGAATTTGGGTCAGGAACCGAAGTTACTTCAAAAGGAGTCCATTCAACTAATTCACTTATTTCTGGTCTAAGAACTAAGTTTATAGTTGATAAATCTGCCCCTACACTGGGCGTGACTGAAAACGACGTGCCTGTTTCAAGCGTCATAGGTTCATCGTAATCGAGATTAACAGTGGGTCCAGTATTATTGTTATTCCAGCCACCACTTGTTGTAGTGTTAGAGTCCACATCCTCATAATAGTTGTGATCTTGTCCAATGCGGAAATTCGCTTCTCTGTTATTTAGTGTTGTAATTCTTGGAATAGTTAGGGCTTGTCGTGCGCCACAAGTTTCTAGCGCATTTAATGTAGCTTGTAATGCGGTGTCACCTAAAAGAAATTGATATGCAGTTGATATACCACCATAAAATTTACCAAAGTCCTCTATCTCCTTTGAATATGGCGAGCCAATAATGGCATCATGTCTAAATTGAGCTGAACTTCCTAAGGTGTTGGCTCCATAATTTTCTGTTGAAAAACGACTACCACCGCGATTATCAAAAAGCCAATCAATACCTAGTTCATGAAAATCTGTTACTTTTGTTGTGACAAACCTTGCCTCAATAAGAATTTGGATTGGCCGGACATCGAGCGCATCGATAAGATCTTCCGTAAGCGCTAAGTTTTCTTTTGTATTCTTGACGATCAGTACATGTGCCTTGTCGTCAAAAGCAATATCTGAACCGTCTGGCTGTGGTACAAAACGTATTATCGTGTCCAGCAGTTTTATCTGCCCCTCTTCCTGTTGGTTGTTATTGTTGTTATTGTTGTTGGTGTTTTGGGAGGAGCGTCCGCGCTCCTGCGGCCCTTTGTAGATTGATTCGCCGTGGGGCGACTTGCCGAGTTCGGAGCCGACCATACCCTTGCGGATCTTGTAAATGCGGGTTTCCAGCGGCAGTGCGGATGGTTCCTCGGTCATGGCGGTCACCCAAATCACGTTTTCGCCCACCGAGAAGTTCACCTGCATATTGCGCCCGATGTACTCCAGCACCTCGTCCAGCGGGGTGTTTTCAACGTGGATGGTGAGCGGCTGATCCAGCGAGGCCAAAGCGTCATCGGTGATGATGTTGATTCCCTGCGACCGGCCGATCTGTTGGGCGATGGTTTTGAGAGGGACGCTTTCGAGGTCCATCGTGACCGGCTTCTTCAGCATTTGCTGCATGGCCGATGGGGCGCGTTTGAGCGATCCCGTCTCGCCCATCACGTGCTTACGCTGGCGGTAGCTGTCCGGGATTTTCTCGTATTTGTAAGCATCTGCAGTGCCAAGCCTATTGAGGTACTCGCTTTGCTTTTTCGCGGTTTGCATCCGCTCTTCGGCGAGCCGGTCGGTGATGCGCAGCTGCAGATCGCTGAGGCCGCGGGCGCTGGGGTTTTTGCGGGCAATGTCGCAGCAGGCGACAATCGCCTCTTGGGTTTTGCCCTGCTCGAAAAGCTGTTCGGCGGCGATTACCTCCGGGGCGCGGGGCTTGGCCGGCGCCACTGCGGCGGGCGGCGGGGGAACGGGTGCGGTGCAACCCGCCAGCAGCAACGATGCGGCGGTGCATTTCAAAATGGAAAACCGGTTAAAAACGGTGGTCCGCGCTTTCTTCATACGATGTCCTCTTGATTTGTTTCAAGTAGCTTAATCCCCAAACGGCATTATGGTATCAAATCCCGTTACTTATGCCAATGCAAAAACGTCACTTGGTGCTAGTTTCTCCCGCCCTCAGCGTGCCCTCCCACCAAGGCGGCCCGACAAACACGTTCCCGGCGTACGCCACGTTGAGCGTGATGTACTGCTTGGTGGCTTTCCATGACCCTCGGTTGATGTACGCCACCCCGTAAATCCGCTGGTCTTTCCAATGGTGGTAGCACCGGATAATCGGCAGCGCGGAGGCGCTGTAAGGCAGGACCTGCCCCGATCCTTCGGAAGAACGGTCTTTGTTGTTTACGTCGCCGTAGGTCAGCTGGGCGTACTTGTAGAGTTTCAGGGTCGAATAGTCGCCGTCGGGCCAGTTGGCGTCCTTACCCCACCCGTGCTTGCCGGTGGAAAACTCGTAAAAATAGCTGCAATTCTCTATGGTCTTGTTGCGGGTGGTGTCGCTGTTAGTCTTGTTGTCGTAAAAAGGCGATGAATCCAGCTTCGATTGGTCGGAGATGGCGTCGACGAACGCCTTGGGCCGCGCCCGGTCTTTCCCGAAATTGATGTCCGAGTGGCACACGTACATGCTCTTGTCGTCCACATAGTCCGGGTACAGGTTGGAAATCCAGTCCGGGACGATGTTTTCGTGCTCGCCGCGGTAGATCGACAGCGCCACCCCGAACTGCCGCAAATTCGATTTGCAGTTCGCTTGACGTGCCTGCTTGTAGGACGCTTGCACGGAAATCGTCAACACCGAAGTCAACAGACCGATGATGGTCATCACCACCAACAGTTCCATCAGGGTAAAACCGCCCCGTCCCCCGGCGCGTAACGCGCAAAGTTTTTGATAAAGAGTATTCATCGCTTTTTAAACGCAAGAATTATGCCAAAAATTGCTATATAAAATCAATGAAAAACTAACGAAAGTTGCCAAAAAAACTTTATATCGGTACGCATGGTGCATACTGGTGTATGCGGCTATTGCCGAAGTCCTCCAATCGAACATCTAATATTCTCTTCTCCTTCTCGCACTCCCACTTGTCTCTTGTTGAAAACTTTTTCCAATTTTTTGTGATTTCCGCTTGCCAAAGTGGGGTCGAATGAGAGTATAATTTAACCTTTTGAGGCAATTAGTGTCTTCTGGTAAGGGAGTGTGGATGTTTGTTGCCCGAGACCGTCAAAGTTAGAAAGACGGAAACCTCGTTTGGTTTTTGTGGGAGGATTGGTTCGGCTAGATCCTTTTTCGGAACTGATAAGGTCTCTGGGGTGTGTATAGCCACACTGTATCGGGAAGGTGTTTCAGGAGAGTATGTCATGGTTAAGAGAGTGCAGAAAACCCAGTTGTCTTTGCTGAGAATAATTCTTTTGTTGGTGTCGATGTTTTTAGGTTCTGAAGCCAGGGCCGAAGGGTCACATGATGATGGTAATTGGTTTGTGCCTGTTGAATATCCAGTCATTAATGGTGTGACTTATAAGATTGGAATGCAAACCTATCCTGCTATACAGAATGATAATGTAGAACTTTGGGGCACGAGTTCTGAAAACTATGGTGATGTAAGCATTCCCGGCTATATAACATGGCATCAGAGTGGTGGAGGTGTCGGAGTAAATATAACCTACATAAGAGACCATGCTTTTTATGATTTGAAAACATTGAGAACGTTGAGTATTCCAAGTACTGTCACGCGAATTGATGTTCCGGTATGCCTCCATTGTTCTAGCTTGACAGAATTTAAGATTGCGTACAATCCAAACTTTAGTGTAGAGAACGGTGTCTTGTTTAACAAAGACAAGATGGTGTTAAAGAAATATCCTGAGGGGAAAACGGGGTCGACATATACAGTTCCCAGCTCCGTCACTTCACTCTCAAAGTACGCTTTTGCTTATACCAAGTTGTCCACCATTAAGTTTCAAGGGGATGTTCCGTCGGCTACGGACGAGGTTTTTGAAGGTTGCACTGCCCTGAACGCTATCTGCTATCCAGAGGGAGCATCGGGATGGCCAACAATTTGGCATGGAGTACGTACTTATGCGATTCCGAAAGCTATTACCGGGCTTTCGGCAACGTTGGGGACAGGTAACATTAGATTAACATGGAACGTCAATCCTGTAGCCCAATCGTATGTTATTTATCGTGCGATGTCGAAGAATGGGAGTAAGGTCCTGTTGGCGACGGTTTCTACTGGTTCAAACGTGTATACGGACACTAGTGCTGACGCTGGGGTAAAGTATTATTATTGGGTTGTTGCGAAGAATGGTAACTATGAGGGAGCGTATTGTACACCCGTCGAGGGCTGGAAAATGGACTATCTTGTTACCTATCGTCCAGGCATGTATGGTACGGGTACGTCTCCAGAACCAGATGGGAAGATGCGGGGCGAGGGAGTGGTATTGAAGGGAGCGATCTTCACTCGCGAGGGCTACACGCAGACGGGATGGGCGACAAGCGACGGCGGCGTGAAGGCGTACGAATTGGCCGCTTCCTACACGGCCGATGCCAATGTGACGTTGTATCCTTTCTGGACGGCTAACCCCTACGAAGTGAAGTTTAACTTCCAAAATGGGAGTGGAGGAACGCCGAGCGTGACAGCGACGTACGGGAGCGCAATGCCGCCCATCACCCTTCCGACGCGCGCGGGTTATACATTTGACGGTTATTACACGAGGATAAACGGAAACGGAGAGCAGTACTACACAGATTCAGGCACAAGTGCGCATAATTGGAATATAGCAAGTACGACAACGTTGTATGCGAATTGGACTGCTAACATATACACGGTAACATTGGACATGCAGAACGGAAGTGGCGGTACGGCGAGCGTGACTGCGATGTACGATAGCGCGATGCCGAAAATTGAGGTTCCGACTCGTACCGGTTACATATTTGGCGGATACTACACGGAACCAGACGGGAATGGGACACAGTACTACACGGCTGCCGGCGCGAGCGCTAGGAGGTGGGACAAGCTTAGTGCGACGACGCTGTATGCGAAGTGGACGTTGAACACCTTTACGGTGACGCTGGATCGGCAAAGCGGGAGTGGTGGCGCGGCGAGCGTTAAGGTGTCATACGGGAACGCCATGCCAGACATCGCGGTTCCGACGCGCACGGGTTATACTTTCGGTGGCTACTATACAGATACTGGCGGAAGCGGAACGCAGTACTACACGGATACCGGCGTAGGCATACTGAATTGGGACATGACCAGCAATGCAAAGCTTTACGCGAAGTGGACTGCTAACATTTACACGGTAACATTGGACATGCAGGGCGGAAGTGGCGGTACGGCGAGCGTGACAGCGACCTACGGGAGTGCGATGCCGCCCATCACCCCTCCGACACGTCCGGGGCACATCTTCGGCGGTTACTACACGGCTGCGTCAGGAAGCGGGACTCAGTACTACACGGATTCGGGCACAAGTGCGCGTAATTGGGACAAGACGGACGTGACGACGCTTTGCGCGAAGTGGACGGCTATTTATACCGTTACTTATAATCCTGGGACAAACGGGACTGGTATGCAGCAGACTGCTACGAAGACACAGGGCGTGACTTTGAAGCTGAACGGCGCTATCTTCACTCGCGAGGGCTACACGCAGACGGGGTGGGCGACTAGCGACGGCGGCGCAAAGGTGTACAACTTGTCCGCGTCCTACACGGCTAATGCCGCTGTGACGCTCTATCCCTTCTGGACGGTGAACACCTATAAGGTGACGCTGGATCGGCAAAAAGGGAGCAATGGCACGGCGAGTGTGACGGCGACGTACGGGAGTGCGTTGCCTGCCATCACGCTCCCGACACGCACGGGTTACACATTCGGCGGATATTACACAGAACCGGACGGGAATGGGACGCAGTACTACACAGCTGCCGGTGCGAGCGTGTTGGATTGGTACATTACTAGCGCGATGACGTTGTATGCGAAGTGGACGGCTAACACATTCGCGGTGACATTGGACATGCAGAACGGAATTGGCGGTACGGCGAATGTGACGGCGACGTACGGTAGCACGATGCCGGATATTGCGGTCCCGACACGCGCTGGCTACGTCTTTGGCGGATACTACACCGCGGTGTCCGGAAGCGGAACGCAGTACTACACTGCTACCGGCGCAAGCGCGCGTAATTGGGACAAGACGAGCGAAATGACACTGTATGCGAAGTGGACGGCCATTTACACTGTCATCTACAATCCGGGGACTAATGGGACTGGTGTGGAGCAGACGGCGACGAAGACGAACGGTGTGGCGCTGACGCTGAGCGGAGCAATTTTTACTCGCGAGGGCTACACGCAGACGGGGTGGTCGACTAGCGATGGCGGCGCAAAGACGTACAACCTTTCCGCATCATACACAGCAAATGCCGCAGTGACACTCTATCCATTCTGGACGGTGAACACCTATAAGGTGACGCTGGATAGGCAAAGCGGAAGCGGCGGTACGGCGAGTGTGACGGCAACGTACGGTAGCGCAATGCCTAATATCACACTCCCGACACGCACTGGTTACACTTTCGGCGGATATTACACGGAACCGGACGGGAATGGTACACAGTACTACACGGCTGCCGGTGCGAGCGTGTTAGATTGGTATATGACTAGCGCGGCAACGTTGTATGCGAAGTGGACGGCGAACACATTCATGGTGACATTGGATCAGCAGAGCGGGATCAACGGTACGGTGAACGTGACAGCGACGTACGGTAGTGCGATGCCGGCCATCGCAGTTCCTACACGTACTGGCTACATCTTCGGTGGATATTACACCGCGGCATCCGGAAGCGGGACGCAGTATTACACTACTACAGGTGCGAGCGCGCGTAATTGGGACAAGACGAGCGCGACGACACTTTATGCGAAGTGGACGGCGAGTACATGCACGGTTACGTTGGACAAGCAGAACGGAACCGGAGGAACATCTAGCGTAACGGCAACGTACGATAAAGCTCTATCGACCATTACGTCTTTGCCGAAACTGACTGGCTATACCTTTGGCGGCTATTTCACAGAACCGGACGGAAACGGTACGCAGTACTACACGGCTGCCGGTAAGAGTGCGCGTAATTGGGACATGACGAGCTCAACAATACTTTACGCGAAGTGGACGGCAAACACATACACGGTGACATTGAAACAACAGAATGGGAGTGGTGGCACGGAGAGTGTGGTTGTGACGTACGGGAACGCGTTGCCGTCCATTACGGTACCAACGCGCACGGGTTACACTTTTGGAGGTTACTACACGGCAACGGGGGGAAGCGGGACGCAGTACTACACGGCTACCGGCAAGAGCGCACGGAAGTGGGATAAGGCGAGCGCAACCACACTGTACGCGAAGTGGACGGAGGGCGAGGTGTCGAGCATGGTGTTCACGAGCATGGCTGCGCTTGAGGCAGCGTTCGGTGATAAGTCGGAGCTTGTTGTGAATATGACAGATGCGGAAAAGTTTACGGCGTTCAATGCGTTCTTATCGGATTGTGGCATAACGGTGGCAGATCAATTGACGTCGGAGCAAAAGATGTGGGCATATCAATCGTTCAAACTTTCAGAGATTGCGGCGACACCTGAGTTGTACACGGCAAAGCCTATGCTGACAATCAGCGGTTTCAAGCCGGAGGGTGATAATTTTTCGATTACGTTGGAGCTTACTGCTGGCGAAGAGAAGATCGCAATGTTGGCGGCAAATGTGGCGGATAAGATTCGTGTTGGGACAGAACCGAATGATATCAATACCGTGCCGGAGATTGTTTCTTTACCGAATGCGGACGGTACTTCGCTGATCTTCACAGTCAAATTCCCGGCGGAGAACAGGGGGTTCTTGCGTGTGGCTTGGTAGCGTCGTATTTATTATGACAAGTGGCCAAAATTTTAAAGTTTTTTCCGGCGGAACATGGCGGTAAGCAGATAGGCTAGCACGGCCAGTTCCACTATGGTGGCGCCGGGCGGGCAGTCGAACTGGTAGCTTAATGCGATGCCGGCCAGGGAGAACGCCGCGCCCAGCGCTGCGGCTACCGCCATCATCCGGTTGAGCCGCCGGGTTAAGAGTCCGGCGGTGGCGGCGGGCAGGGTCAGGAGCGCCACCGCCAGCACGATTCCCGCTACCCGCACCAACAGCACCACGGTTACCGCGGTTAGTAGGTGGTAAACCGTCTCGTAAGCCCAGGTTCGGACACCGCGCAACTCGGCCAGTTCCGGGTTGAAGGAGATGGCGAGGAGCTTATTGTAGCAAAAGGTCACGGTAGCCACCACCGCCAGGTCCATGACCGCCATCCAAACCAGATCGGAGCTTGGCACCAGCAGGATGGATCCGAAGAGATATCCCATCAGGTCGGACTGGTAACCTGGCGTGGCCGCCACGAAGGTTACCCCCAGCGCCATGCCGCAGGTCCACACCGCGCTCAGCACCGTGTCGGGACGGAATTTTCGGGTGTTGGAGAGCCACGCCAGCAACAGCGCCGTGACCACCGCCACCGTCATTGCCCCGGCGGTGGGGGAGAGCAGGTGGATGTCGAACCGCCGGGATAGCAGCAGCGAGAGCCCGATTCCGGCCAGTACGCTGTGCGATACCGCCCCGGCGAGGTAGGTGGAGCGGCGCACCACCACGATACTGCCGACCGGCCCGGCGGCGATCGCCGCCAACAGCGCGGCAAGGCAGGCGTTGCGCAGAAACGGTAGTTCGAAAAATTCCTTGAACGGCATGGGATCCCTATTCGTCTTTCAGCGCGACTTCAATTTCCCGGCGCGGGATTGCGCCTTCGCGCAAAATTTCGGTTGAGTTGTCGGCCCGGACCATAACCACCGTGCTGGCCATCCCGCCCGGAACGTCCCCGCCGTTGATCATCAGGTCGGCCTGCCGCCCCACGCTTTGGAACGCCTCGGTTGGGGTAAGCGCCGGCGGTTCGCCGCTGCGGTTGGCGCTGGTTACGCGCAGCAAGCCTCCGCCGGCCCGGATAATTTCCGCCGCCAATGGGTGGTTCGGCACCCGGAATCCCTCGTATCCGCCGCGAACCGGCAGAACCAAGGTAAGCGCTCCCGGCCAAAACCGTTTTGCCAGCCGTTGCGCGGCCGGAGGCAGTTCGGCCCCGAATCGGGCCAGCGCTTCGGCGTCGGACGCCAGCAGCGCGATCGGTTTGTCGGCATCCCGCTGCTTGATTTCCTGGATGCGCCGGATGGCGGCGGGCTGGTCGGGTCTGGCCCCGATGCCGTAAACGGTGTCGGTCGGGAAAACCACCACGCCGCCGGCGTTGAGAATTTGCCGGGCTTGGTTAAAAGCGCGTTCGTCCATCGGCTAGTCCCGGCTGATTGCGCACAGGGTGCAGTGGCGGCAGTCCAATTCCAGCGGCAACGGCGTTTCGCCGCCTTTGCGGCGGGCGGAGAGCGCGGTGAGGTGGTTGATGAAGGCCAGAATCAGCCCGAGCATGATGAATCCGCCCGCCGGGAGAATGAACAGCACCATCGCGCGGTTATGGATGTTGCGGAGCGCGAAATCGCCCCAGACCGTAATGTTGCCGCTGCCGAGGAATTCGCGGATCGCGGCGATGCAGGAGAGCGCGAGGGTGAAACCCAGCCCCATGCCCAAGCCGTCGGCGGCGCTGTACAACACCCCGTTTTTGGAGGCGAACGCCTCGGCGCGACCGAGGATGATGCAGTTTACCACGATCAGCGGGATGAATATCCCCAGGCTTTCCGCCAAGGTGGGCAGGTAGGCCTGCATCAGCAAATCCACGGTGGTTACGAACGCCGCAATCACCACGATGTAGCAGGGAATGCGCACGGCGGAAGGGATCGCTTTGCGTAGCGAGGAGATGACCATGTTGGAGCAGATCAGCACAAACGTGGCCGCCAGACCCATGCCGATGGCGTTCTCCAGCGAGGTGGTTACCGCCAGAGTCGGGCACATTCCCAGCACCAGCCGGAATGTCGGGTTCTCTTTGAAAATGCCTTTGGTGATTTCAGAAACGAAACGCATAGTAAATCCCCTAAAAGAAATTGTCGGTTTATTATCCCTCAATTTTGCCCGGAAAGCAATGCTAAAATCATGCCTAAAACGGTTAAATCCGGGTTGCGGGAGTTTTGCCTTGAATTTCGGGGCGGAAGATTGATACAATTTCCGGCGTATAGTCATTGGATAGTTGTGTCGAAGGATGGGGATCGGTTAGATGGCAAACACCTTTTTTCACAAAAAATCTTTTGTGGCGCTGGCGGTCGCGCTTACCGTAATGTCGGCGGTCGGAGGCTCCTCCGACGCCGGTGACTACAATATGCCCGATGCGGTTAAGGGGACCATGGATCCGGATGCCGTAATCAAGTTGATGGAAACTCCGGCCGGGGAGGCGTTCACGGCTTGGAAACGGGCGAATCCGGCGCCGTACTGGCTGTTTGGCGAGGACCGTTCCCGCGCTGTACGCAATAACATCGTCCCGGCACACTGGTTCAACGGGTCGGAATGTAAATGCGCGGGACGCTTTGCGGGGAAAGCGCGACCCGGCGAGTTTTACGTTTTTCAGACCTGTGTCGCCAGTGAGACGGCGCGGGAGTTAGTATGGGCGGTCATCCCCAACGGCGGCGTGAAAACCCAAACCATCACTCCCTGGCGTTGCCGGGTGGAAGCTAACGGGGTTAAACCGCTTTGGGCGTGCGTGTTTGTTCCGGAAGACGCGGCGGGCAAAACCTTGACGGGGATCGTGTCCGTAATTGATCAAAAAAACCGCATTGACCAAATACTCTCGTGGAGCTTGCGCGTTGAAGGCGAGGTGCTGAAAGACGGCGGGGTGGGGGACGCGTTTCGTTTGGCGCGTTTGACTTGGCTGGATTCGGACGTCGGATCCAGCCATACCGAACCCACGCGGCCGTTTTCCGCCATTCAGGTTGACACCAAGGAACGGCGGTTGAAGATTCTGGGGCGGGAGTTGGCGTTGGGTGAAGACGGCTTGCCGTCCTCCTACCGCTCGTGGTTTAACGGTTCGGCCACTAAAATCGGCGCTTCACCCCGTGACATTTTCGCCGCCCCGGTGACGTTCGCTTTACCGGGCGAGGCAACAGGGTTTGATTTCAAATTCACCAGAATCACCCCGTGCCGGGTGGAATGGCGGTCCAGCGGTGTTGTCGGCCAATGCAAATATTTCGTTACGGTTGACGGCGCTTTGGAGTTCGACGGTTTCGCGACATTCGGCATTACCGTTAATAATTTTGGTGCCGAGGAGGTAGCTTTATCGCCGGCGCTGGTGTTGCGTATGCCGACCGAGGTGGCGCGGTATCAGATGGGATTAAACCGGCGCGGCGGCGAATGGCCCGCCGAAGGGTACGAATGGAGTTGGCGGGACGGGGTGCATCAAGATGCCGCCTGGTTTGGCGAGATTTACGGCGGTGTCATGTTGCGTCTGCGTGATCAGGTGCGGCAACGACCGCTCATCAACGCTTACCACAAGTGGAAACCTTTGGTGTTGCCTGAGGCGTGGAAACGCGGCAAAGTGAAATTCACCCGGCCCGAGGCGTCAGGTATCGTGGCGGTGCGGGTTGAAGGGGGCGACGTTACGCTTCGTCCCAACGAAACGAAATACTGGGGTTTCGATCTGTTTTTAACCCCGTTCAAACCCGCCGATTTGCGTAAACATCTTGCGGACCGTTACATCCACTTGGGACAGCGTAACCAAACGGCGGATTGCCGGCGGTTTGTCAGTGACGGCGCAACGGTGATGAACCTTCACCACAACACTGTTTGGAACCCGTACATTAATTATCCGTACAATGACGATGGCGGCCCGCACCTCAAGAAGATTGTGGAAACCGCCCATGCCGAAGGGTTGCGCGCGAAGATTTACTATACCACCCGCGAGTTAACGCAAAACCTGCCGGAGTTTTTTGCGCTTAAAAGCTTGGACGGCGAGGTACTGTTCCGGCGTCCGCCGGAAATTCCCGGTTGGCCGATCACCAACCGTGGCGGGCCGCATCCTTGGCTGGCCGAACATGTGGGTACTGACATTCTTCCGGCTTGGCGTGAGCGGGTGAACTTCCCCAAGGCGTATCCGCCGCGGCTGGATCTGGCGGTGATCACCAATCCGGATTCAAAGCGTTGGAACAATTTTTATTTGTCGGGGTTGGATTATCTTGTCCGCAATTTCGGCATTGACGGTCTATACATTGACGACACCGCGCTTGACCGCGAGGCGATGCAGCGCGTGCGGCGCATTCTGGATGCCGACGGAAACACCGGGCGGCGGGTGGATATGCATTCGTGGAGTCATTTTAACGAGATGGCCGGGTTCGTACCCAGCGACATTTGCTACATGGAGCTTTATCCTTACGCCGATCTTTTGTGGCACGGCGAAGGTTTTCCGGTAAAAACGGGGTCGCCGGAGTTTTGGCTGATCGAGCGGAGCGGTTTGGCCTGGGGGTTGCTGGGGCAGGAACTTGGCAAGGGTAATCCATGGAAAGGCTTGGTTTTTGCCCAGACCGACCGTTGGGGGTGGGGTGGCGACCCGCGTCCGCTCTGGAAGTTTTTTGACGAAGTGTCGCTTGGCGAGGCGGAAATGCTGGGCTTTTGGGATAGCACGTTGCCGCGCTCCGTGGAATTGCTTGATGCTCCCGATTGCCGCGCAACCGCGTATGCCATTCCGGCGGATGCTAAACGTCCGGCGCGCGCTGTTGTGGCGGTGGCTAATTTCGGAACCGCCGCCGCCGAGGCGCGGATGAAATTCGATCTGTCCGTTTTGGGGATTGACGCTAAACGGGCCAATTTCCGTCTGGCGGAGATCAAAGGGTTGCAAAACGGAGCTCCGTTTGATCCAAAAGTTCCTCTGCCGATCCCGGTAGAAGGCGGCGCGGTGATTGTTATTTCCGCAGATTAAAAAGCGGAGGCTAGGGCGTTCGCGTTAACACCGAAAGGATGTTAAAATGAGGAAAATGCAAAACTGGTTTTGGGTTGCTTTCATTTTGTTGGCTACTTGTATTTATGGTGATATGTTGCCGTCTCCGTTGCTGGTGGCCGGGGGCGGCCGCGCCGCGTTGGTGGGGACCGGCGGCGAGACCGTTTGGGAGCAAAAGGGGTGCGGGAACATCACCCGCGTTTGGCTTCATGACGGGTGGGTTTACTATTCCAACGCCGATCTTTGGCGGATTGAAATCGCCACCGGGAAAAGGGAACTGGTTTATCGTCCCTGTCCCAAAGACGGTCTGTACGGTTTCGAGATTTTATCCAACGGCAACATCGTGGTCGCGGAAAACGGTACCGGTTACATTGCGGAACTCGCCGCCGGCACGACCAACGCGGTTGTCCGTTTTATGGGCGACCCGCGAATGGCAAACGGCGAAATGCCGGGACTGCACGGGCGTTACCGGATGATACGCAAGACCGCCGCCGGCACTTATCTCGTGTGTTGCGCCAAAGCCAACATTGTGCGCGAGTACGACGCGAAAGGCCGGTTGGTGTGGGAACAGGCGACTCCGCAACTCAAAAGCGGCCACCAGCCGTTCGCGTTCGAGGCGTTGCGCCGGGCCAACGGCAACACCATCGTCTCGCATTTGGGCGGGGTGACGGAATTCACACCCGACCATCATGTGGCGTGGTCTTTTACCTGCGAGGATTTCCCCGAATTGAAGTTGGACAATTTGAGCGGACTTCAAGAGTTGCCTAACGGAAATTTGGTGGTGGGCACGTACGCGAACGGGCGTCCCGACGGTTCGCGCACCACGGCGTTTGAAATCACCCGCGACAAAAAAATCGTGTGGAGCTACGCGTCGAAACTCGATCGTAACATGATGACTGCTTTCCGGATCAACCCCTCGGACTGGCCGGTTAAATAAAAAAGGTTTTCGTTATGGCGCAGAGTCGCAGGTCATTTCTTGGCGGATTACTGGGGCTGGCGGGCTTCGGCCCGAGGTTGATTTTCGCTGCACCTCCCGGATGGTCGCCCCCAAAGAATCCGAAACTTGTCTTCGGCGTTGTCAGCGACACCCATCTGCGCACATCTTACGACGGTAAGGGGCACGGCAAATATTGGCCGGACAAATATTTCGTTGCCGCGCTGAAGTATTTCCGCGATCAAAACGTTGATGCGGTAGTGCATTGCGGTGATATGGCGCACCGCGGCCAGATATTAGAGCTGGAGTTTCACGCCAGGGCCTGGAATAAGGTTTTCCCCAAGAATCTGGCACCGGACGGCCACAAAGTGGAAAAACTTTTCGTTACCGGCAACCACGATGTTGAGGGCGGCACTTATGGCGGTTTTGTGGAAAAGATATATCCAAATCCGGTTGAACGGGCAAAGCATGTTTTGGTGACCGACATGGCGGCGAACTGGCGGCGCATTTGGGGCGAACCATACGAGCCGATATGGCACAAATGCGTAAAGGGTTACCACTTTTTCGGGCGGCATTACGGAGTGGATGAGGCGGAGTTGTCCAAACTGGTGGCATCGAAACGCGAAGCTTTCGGACTGCTTAACGGCACGGAACCGTTTTTTCTGTTGTCGCACCGCAGGTCGCACGCCGCTTTCCACGGTGCCATGAAGCCTTACCGCAAAGCGGTAGCCTTCTTTGGCCATTGGCACCGTACCGCGGTTAATTGGAACGTCATATACTTTTGGAGTTCGTTCCCCAGCATTCAGGTGCCGTCTTGCGAGCCCCGCGGCAGCGGTGCGTTTAGCGATGACGCGTATATCTCGAAGTCCCCTTTGGAGGGCAAGGAGGCGGCGGGGAAATGTCGGCAGGGGTATGTGGTGCGGGTTTACCACGATATGATGGTTATCCAGCGGCGTGAGTTTGGCGAAGGCGGCAGCCTTGGCCAGGACTGGATTATGCCGTTGGGCGAATATGCCCCGCATCCGTTATCGAAGGAATCTCTTAAAAAGCGGGTGGGTGAACCGCAGTTCAAAAATGACGCCAAGGTTGAGGTCGCTTCGTCGACATTCACCCCCGAGGCGGGCAAACCCGCCGTGCCGGCGTTAAAGATTGACATTCCGTTGGCGGACGGTAATCCCGATTCGCGGGTTTATGCGTACGATGTGGTGGTAGCCGCGAAAGGCGGCAGTGAAAAAATCTTCAAAAGCGTATATGCCGCCGGATGCAACATGGGAGTCGGACACGAGACTAACCATGGTGTCACGACTCTGTTTATTCCGAAAGCAAAACTGCCAAAGGGTGGCAGCCTGACAATCGCGGTTCGCCCACTTTCGTCGCTTGGCACAAAAGGCAGGGCAATAGCAAAGGAAGTGACGAGTGAAGAGTGACGAGTGACGAGAAAAATGAAGAATGAAAAGATAAGAATGAAGAGAGAAAGAGGAAAGAGTGAAGTGACGAGTGAAATAATGAAGAATGAGTGACTAGTGATTAGGGGTTAGTGATTAGGGGGTTAGCCACTAGTAGCTTGTCGCTAGCCGCTTGTCCAACCGCCTTGGAGGAAAGTAAAAAATGAAGAATGAAGAGAGAAGAATGAATTTAAAGCAGATAAAACTGTTTATGATGATAGGCGCGGTATCGGCGTTGTCGGTGCTTGCGGTTGAGTTCCCGAATCCAGCTGATTTCAATCCCTCGTGGGAAAGCGCTAAACCGGGGATTTCGTACAGTACCGATCTTCCGACCTCCGCAATGCTCGGCAACGGTTCGCTTGGCGCGGTAAACGCCGGCGACGGTAACCACAAGCATTTTGTCCTTACCCGCGGTGATCTTTGGAGTTGCGGCGACTTTACCCCAGGCAAGGACGAGAAAAACATCGGGCCAATCTCTTTCGCGGAGTTTGAAATCGGTCCGGGAATGTATAGCGTGAAATCGACCGATACGCTGGACTTGACCACGGCCACGCTGGTGACTGAAGGAGGTTTCGGCAAGGGCAAGGTGAGACTAGAAACCTATGTTGCATCAACCGACGACTTGTTTATTGTTTCCGGTGTGTCGGATACGGACGACTTTTGGGCGGTACACGTGACACTCCACAAGGAAAAGTCCGCGTTCCCTCGCGAGGTTAAGGCTTCTCCCGAAGGTTTTTACGGTCGCCGTTACACTTTGAATCTGTTGCCGCAGGGCGATCCGCGCGGTTGGGTCACCAATGCCACCGCCGCCGTGAGCGCGCTCGGCGCGGAACTCACGGACTTTTCCACCACTGATGACTGGCGGGCGACGGCTTGGGCGAAGATCCGTGCGAATAAGCCTTTTGCTTTTATTGTCGCCGCCGATCCCGACCGCCGGTTCACGTGGGACGAGCTAGCGAAAATCAGAGCGGCCCACACCGCTTGGTGGAAGGAGTGGTGGGGGCGCAGCCGTGTCGCGCTCGGCGATACGGAACTTGATCGTTTTTACTGCGGTCAGGTCTATCTGCTTGGCGCTGGTGCGCGCAAGGGAAAGTTTCCGCCCGGACTATACGGTATTTGGGTGACGACCGACCGTCCGAAGTGGCATAACGATTTTCATCTGAATTACAACTATGTGGGGATTTATTATGGTTGTTTCGCCGCCAACCGGTGCGAGGTGGCGGAGCCGATGCCTGATCCGCTGTTGGACTACCTACCGCAGGCGATGCGCAACGCCAAGGAGCGTTTGCAGCAAATCGACACCTGCCGGGGCCGCCACTACAAGAACACCCGAGACTATCTTGACCGTCGACCGGATCTGGCAAACGGAATTGATGACGCCGCGCTCTTTCCGGTGTCGCTCGGCCCTTGGGGTACTGCTCCCGAAGGACACGATTCGCTTTGGAGCCAGATTTCCGACGGCGTTTTCCAGTGCGCGGTGATCTGCACGCACTGGGAATATACGCTGGACCGGGACTATCTGAAAAAAGTTTGGCCGCTGCTCGATAAAACGGCGAACTTTTTTCTCGCTTGGTGCGAGAAAGAACCGACGGGTGACGGCGGTTACCGCTATAACGTGTGGGATTCGCATTGGGAGGGAAGCGGACTCCAGAAAAACAGCGCGCCCGCACTCGGCAGCGTTAAGCATCTTTTCGAGACGCTTGTGGAAGTCGCGCCGGTCCTGCGCGAAATCGGAATTGATGTTCCCGCCGCGAAACTCGCCGCGTGGAAGGATTTTAACGAACACCTGTCCGATCTTCCGGTCGGTGTTTACGCGATTGGCGGCAAGCCCGTAAAGATGCTTTCCGGCGTGGAGAACGCGGACGGTTCGGCGAATCCGTCCGGCGGCAACGCGCTCAACCTCGAAAGCGTGATTCCCGGCGAAGCGTTCTCGTTCGATGTGACGGATGGCTTTCGCGCCCTTGCGACGAACGCCGTCAACGGCAATATTGCCATAGCGGGCGCGAATAAGGCGTGGTCTGGAATTAATCAGACGCCGAAACTTTTCGCGACTGCCATCCGTACCGGATATCCGGCGCAGGCGGTTATCGATGCGTTTAAAACGTACCAGTTGAAGATTATGCAGAATAATTTCCACATCCACGACGGCGTTCACGGCGTGGAGAAGATCGGCGCGATGGAGTTCATCCAGTCAATGCTCATCCAGTGCGACCACGGTTATGTGAAGGTGTTTCCCAATTGGATCGGGGCGGACGCAAAATTCGAGAACCTCCGGGCAAAAGGTGGCTTCCTACTTTCCGCCGAATTCAAGGGCGGCAAAGTGATCCATGTTAGCGTGACCTCTGAAAAGGGCGGACGCCTCCGTCTCGTAGATCCGTTTGGCGGCAAGTCGGTTCCCACGGGCTGGACGCGCGGTCAGACGCGCAACGGCCGCGAGCCGACGCTTGAGCGCGATTTCCAACCCGGCGAGACAAGAGAGTTATAGTTAGCCCGCCGCCCACGCTTCGCACGGGAATATAAATGAGGATAACGTGGGGCGGCGGGGGCAGTTGAGGGTTGGGAAGTGGAGTCCGGAAGTCTGATGTCTGAAGTCCGAAGTCTAGTGGTTTGACTGCAAGTTATAGGCAAGGGGACAGTTTTCTCACGTCTCGCGAAGCAAAAAATATCCGGTTTTCGCTTGACAAATGGGGGATGGGAGTATAATGTAAACTTGTTAAAAGTTAAAGGGTGTTTTGTGCCTTTCGTGTTTGATAAGGAGACTGTTATGCGTTTGGTAAGTTTTGTTGCGGGATTGGCTATGATGGCCGCGAGTCTGACTTTTGCGGACGGGGCGAAACAGGTGGCGTTGATGTGTCAGGGGTACAAAGGAACAACAACCTTGACGGACTTTCAGGCGCTGGTGAAACTGCCTGAGGGCGTGGAAGGGTTCAACTACACCGACTATGCGGCCCAAGACGGTTCGGACATCTGGTTTTCGGATGCCGAAGGGAATGTGATCCCGCATCAGATTGACACATGGGATACGACGGGCGAGTCGCTGGTCTGGGTGAAGATTCCTGAGGTGGCGTCAACCTACAGTTATGTCATCATGCACTGGGGTGAGGCGCGCGGGGAACATGTCACGACGGATTCGGTGTGGGACGGATTCGTCGGCGTGTGGCACATGGGAAGCGCCAGCGGAAGCGAGAACGAGCCGGACGCGACCGGTAACGGTTTCAACGCGGTTCCGACAGCGGGAGTGCTGTCCGGGAAAAAAGGTGACATCTCGCAGATGACGGTGACGGACGGTGTGGTGGGCAAAGCCCGTTTTAACCAGACGAATAAGGGAACCCACAACGGTTTGAAGGTGCCTGATTACTCCTCCAAGGTTACCGATCCCTCTCGATTTTCCGTGAGCGGCTGGTGGCGGCAGACCGATAAATCGGATGTCTTTCCGCGTTTCATCGCCCAGCGTCCCGGCACTTCAAGTGGCGCGGGCAAGGGTTGGGAGATCGAGTGCTCAAGCAATTCTTCGACGATTATCAATGCGATCCGAGCCGGAAACAACTCGGATACTAAACTCGGCCCGTACACAGTGGAGGATATGTCGCAGAATTGGATCTATCTCACCGTGATTTACGACGGGACTACGGTCACGGTGTATGTTAACGGGGCGAGTCTCGCTTCCGGGACGTTGCCGATAAACTCCGCTTCTACTGAGGGGTGCATGATCGGCAACCTGGGGGTGCGGGCTTGCGGATGGTACGGCAAGTATGATGAAATCCGACTTTATGACGGCATCTACTCCGCTGACCGTATCAAAGCCGACTACGACACCATGACCAGCCCGACCACCTTCTTGACCTCGGTGGATCTCTCGGCGATTGTTGCCGCGACCTGGACCGGTACGGCAGGTGACAGGTCGGTCACGAACCCCGAAAACTGGGAGTGTGTCAACGGGTCCGGCAACATCGTGGCGAACGCGCTGCCGACCGCCGACACCGTTGTTTACCTCTCCGGGACGGTGGATATTCAGGTGCCCGCCGGCCAGACGTTGACGTGCCGGTCGGTCTCGGTCGGCGACTGTACCCTTGCGGCGGATTGCGATTGGCGGGGGTTGCCGAATGTCTGGTACGCCGGGCGGCTTGATCTGAACGGGCACACGCTCATCATCTCGACATTGGACGGCCCCGGCACCATCACATCGCCGGGAAACGTGCCGGAGTCTGTTTTGACCGACGCCATCCTCTGGTTCGACGCGGCGGAACCGACCACGCTTAGCTACAATCCGGACGGGACGCTCTTCTCTTGGCTCTCGAAGAGTTGTCGCTACATCGCGTTGCCGCTTGCGGTCTCGTACTACAACGCCACGACGCAGGAATCCAACGGTCCGACGCTCGGCGAGATGGCGAACGGCCGGCCTACGGTGGACTTTGGCGATGTCGGCAGCGGGAAGGATATGCGCTACACCCGTTTCACGAACATTCGGACGGTCTTCCTCGTCACCAAGATCGCGAACTCGTCCAATGCGTTCCTGCTGGGCGACTACAACAACGGAAACGGCACCTATCACTTCCACCGCGGCTTGAACGGGCAGTATGGTCATCCGGACCATGCCAAGTTCGCCTCGGTCTGGAACGGGGAAAACCCGGTTGAGTGGCAATCCGACTACGTTCCGGACAACGATTTCCAAATCATCTCGATCGTCACGTCGCAGAACTGCTCGTCCGACTCGCTGACGAAGGATCGGAAGATTGAAAACCGCGACGGCGGTAGACAGCTTTCGGAAATGATTGCTTTCGATACGGAACTCTCCGACGAGGAGCGGCTGGTGGTGACGCGCTATCTGCGGAAGAAGTGGTTCGACACCGATCCGTCTGATTCCGCACCGGGTAAACTGACCATCGATGTGCCTGCGGAGACGGCGGTCACGAACACGACTGTCACCATCGTGGGCAATGTTAAGGTGGTGAAAACGGGCGCGGGGACATTCCTCGCTTCCAAGCCCTCCCAAGCCTACTACGGCGGGAACGACATTCAGACCGGTACCTTCGCCACGACAGGCGATTGCTCCTATTACGGGGTTTTCAACACGGTGACGGTCGCCAAGAATGCGACATTCGACCTGTTCGGGTCGAAGAATCACAATGGTCCACTCTTCCAGCTCGACGGCGGGTCGCTCATCTCTTCGCGTTTGCATGACGACGAGGGGTCTGCGCTGAAGAACGTCAAGTTGACGGCGGATTCGGTGATGGGCGGCACGCGACAGGCCTCGTTGGCCGGATTGACCGGTACGCCGGTGTCGCTTGACTTGGACGGGTACACGCTGTCGATCAACATTGCCTCCAACCAGACGATAAGGATGTCTAAACTCACGGCGAACGGTGGCGGACGGATCGTCGCTGACGGCGGCGGGTTCGGTTGGCTGCAGTTCGGCATTTCGGGCCGTACCATGACGGTTGACGCTAAAGGCGTCACGTTGGAGTTGCTTGACACGCCGCTGCGCACCTATGCGTCGGTGGACGTTAGCGACTATATCAGTAGCTATACGGGCGGTCGCGATGAAATGACCGGCACCCATCCGGTGAATGTTTATGGCAGCTTCACGCCGGCCGAGCGCTGGCATGAATGCGTGATGCAAAACGGATCGATACTCGATCTCTCCGGTCATACCGAGCCTTGGTCAACCTCCTGCACCTTCGCAGAGAGCGGCGTGACGCGCCATGTGACCTTCGCGGACGACGCGACCATCACCATTAATGCCAAGGGACGGAAGTTCAAGTTTTGGGAACAGCTTGTCGCTTGGGACGCGGTGCCGGAAAACTTGTCCACGCTTACCTTCCAGCTGGACGAGGAGACCGCTCTTGACCATGGCATAATAGTCCGTGATAACGGAATCTTCGTTTCCAGCGGTACGCTTATACTCGTGCGGTAACGGTTTTCCGATGTGATTGATTAGTGGAATGGACGGTATTTGGTAATGCCTATGACCAGATTGATTGTTCCGATTATTTTAGCCATTCCCGTTTTGGCTTCCGTGACGGACGATTTGACTTCAAACGTCCTCCCCAGTTCGGCGAACCTTTCGTCCTACTCTGTAATGTTGGCGGAACTCAAGGCCGCCGATACCGCTTGTGACGATGCGTGGTCGGCCATCGGGGACATTGGCGCGCTCAAGGCGCGAGGCGGCGAACTTCGCCAGGCGATGATAAAGGCGGTGGGCGGATTCCCGGAAACGCGATGCGCCTTAAATGCCCAAACTACGGCAACCGTGGCGCGGGACGGCTACAAGGTCGAGAAGGTGCTGTTCGAGAGTTGGCCTGGGGTACACGTTACGGCAAATCTATTTCTGCCGGACAGCGAAGCGTTCCAGCCGCCGTATCCCGTTGCGATACTCCCGTGCGGCCACTCTTCAAACGGCAAGGGATCGGATGCCTACCAGCGCGGATGCGTGTTGGCGGCAAAGGCTGGTCTCGCCTGTCTGATTTACGATCCGTATGATCAGGGGGAGCGTTACCAGACCTCGCCGAAGGACGGTTCTTGCGCTGGGCACAACCGCGTGGGTGCGTTGGCGGCGTTGCTGGGCGGCAGCATGGCGCGTTTCCGCATTTGGGACGGGATGCGCGTCATTGACTATCTGGAGACGCGGCAAGATATTGACGCCAGCCGTATCGGGTGCATGGGAAACAGCGGCGGCGGAACGATGACTTCGCTGTTGATGGCGGTCGAGCCGCGCTTGAAGACGGCTTGCCCGTCTTGCTACATCTCCGCCATCCGTGACGTTTGCGAATCGATTGGTCCGCAGGACGCGGAGCAAAACTTTTTCGGTCAGTTGGCGTTGGGGGTGAACCATGCCTCGTTCGCGTTTTTGCAGGCACCGATGCCGATTCGCTTTATGTTCTGCCACGGCGATTTCTTTCCTTTCGCCGGGGCGCAGCGGACTTACTCGCTTGTGTCGGGTGTAGCGCAGAAGTGCGGGATTGCAGATCGGTACAGCATGACCGATGTTGACGGTTCGCACGGTTGGAAGGAATCCACGCGCACCTCGTCAGTCGAATGGCTGTTGCGCTGGCTTAACAACGATCCGTCGGAGTTGAAACACGATCTCGCCGGGTATCGCGCGCTGGATAACGGTTTCAATCTGAATTCGGTCGATACCGGGCTTTCCGGAACCGCTCATGAGGTGTGCAGCGGCGGGAGCGTGTTGAATCTTCCGGGAGAGCGGACGGTTTACGATTTGATGCGAGATGAACTGAAAGCGGCAGTGGCGGGACGAAAGAAATCGATTACGCCGGCGGAGGTTTGCCAAATCGCGGGAATCGCGGATCCAGATACGGTAGCGGTAGTCCAAGCCGAAGTCTCTCGTTCAACCGGCAACGGGTATGAGACGGTAAAGGAGACCTTTACATGGCCCAACGGGCTCTCCGTGCCGACCGTTACCTTTGTGCCTTCATCCCCCTCCGGGGCCCCGGTTATTGTCATTGGCGACGGGTCGCGTTCGGATCGCGCTTCGCTTGTCGAGTCGTGGCTGGCGAAAGGACGGCCCGTGACGGTTGCCGATTTGATCGGTACCGGAGAAATCGGCGGGAAAAAGCACACCTTTTATTCCACGGCGGTGCCGGAAGAGGAGGTCGCGATATTTCTCTATATGTTGGGGCGTTCCCTAATCGGCGAACAGGCGGGCGAGATATTGGCATTGGCGAAAACTTTGAAGGCGCGTTACGGGCAAATCCCGGAGGTGGTGGCAAAAGGTCGGGTGTGCATTTCGGCGGTTCATGCCTGCGCGGTGCGGCGTGATTTGGTGTCGTCGGTTACGCAGGTCAACCCGCCGGAGTCATGGGAGACTTCAGTCAATTCCAGCTCTAACATTCCTTTCTCAACGGTGGTCAACGGCGCGTTGAAACATTACGATTGGAAAACCTTGTCCGATCGGATTGTGAAGCCGGGTGCCGATCTGGCATTGTCGGTTGAGGCGGGCGTGGATTGGCGCGTGGCGAACCTTACGGTAACGATTGACAATCTAACCTTGCCGTATTCCCAATCCGCGGAATTGGAAATAACCGCGTATGACTCCGCGCGAGGCTTGGTTGGCAAGAAAACGTCCGTTGTTGACACCAACTGCACCCGTAATGTTGCTTTCGACGGGTTGACCCCGGCGGTTCCCTATACGTTTTGCGCGGAGTTAAAGGCTGAAGATCCGGTTACTGGACAGCAGTCGGTTATGGCGAAGGATGAGCAAGGCAAGGTTTTCGGGTTAAAATATGACGGGTGGATTGACGAAAATATCCATACCTTGCGGGGAACGTCGGCACCGCTTTGGACGTATCAAGACGGTGAAGCGTCGGAAACTTCTTTGAGTGGCGAACCGGCGATCGGCATTTCCGCCCAAGCCGGCGGCGTGGCTTTTGCTCCTCCGAAGCCGGACGGGGATTGCTACGTGATCGACCATCGTGTTTGCTTCGCCGGCCCGATCGGAACCCGGTTCGACGAGGTGATGGCGACCTCGAAAGCGGCGGTCGCGATTGTGTCGGATAAAGGAGGTGTTTGCCGATTTGTCCTGCTTGACAACGGGGCTTGGCATACCAACACCCAGTTCGTTGCCGAGATTGACAAAACTTACGATGTTCGGATTACGATAGATTCCGCAAAGCGCGGAGTCCTTTACGATTTGTTGCAGGACGGCGGTACTATTCACCTGCACAGCGGCATTTACGCCGCAACCGACAACCAAACTTCGCTGCTTTACCGGGGTAACGTAAAAATGTCCGCAATAAAAGGCTCGGTTTACAAAGCCAAAGTGGCGGCAGTCGGCGAGGTGGCGTATGATTCCGTAAACAGTGCGCTTGACCACGCTTATGGTGAGGTGGTAACGCTTCTTCACGATGCGACCTGTGAACCGCCGGAACATTTGGTTTTCAGAATAAACGCCGCAGGTTACACGCTTATCCTCAAGGGCGGGGATTATGGAGCTTTTGCCGAGTGGGCGAAACGCCATCCGGAGGTTCTGGACGGCACAAGTTATTTGTCGGCCAGGACGATACGGGTTTCGTCGGCGCTGGACCTTGACGGGCTGGTTTCGGACGATACTCTTGATGCGTTGCAGCGGTCGGAGGTGAAAATCGTCAAGGCGGAATTCTCCGATGGCGTGGTTGACGTAACTCTCAAGGTGGACCGTTTGCCAGTGGGCGATTTGGCGCAAATGGACTACGTTAGCAAGATTTTTTCCATTCTGGGTTCGGGCGGTGAAATTGAAAATTTTTGCCCAGAAAACATTGAGTACGTTTCCGGTCCGGTGCGTGAAGCAGACGGGGCGGTACGTTTCCGCGTCCGCCCGAATCTCCCGACGGAACCGAACCGGTTCTTTTTTTGCGGCGGTGTCAAACTGTAGGGTAACGGCTGGAGGCGTTACTCTTCCACCACAATCCTGAAGCCGACATCGTAAACCGGCGCGTAGGGGCGGTACGCCCTGCGGAACGAGGCGGTAGCCAGCTTGGGTCGCGAATACCACGATCCGCCGCGCACCACGCGACGGTCATCGCCGTCCGGCGCGTTTCTTCCGTCATCCGCCACATAGGGATATGGACGGTACTTAGATTGCGTCCACTCCCAAACATTCCCGTGCATATCGAACAGCCCCCAGGGGTTGGGTTTCCACTTGCCGCTCTTTTCTTCGAGAAACGCCCCGTCGTTTATTCCGTGCGCTTGCGGCACCCAGTTGTCGTACAGATTGTCTTGGTTGCCGTAACGCGCTTTGGCGCAGTCCTGAACGTATGGGTTGCCGGAGTAGTCGGATAGCGAGATGTCGGCAAGATTCGCGTACGCGGCAAAATCGTCATTGCGATCGCCCCACCAGAAGGGGTTGGCGGAACCGGCGCGGGCCGCCCATTCCCACTCTGCCTCGGTGGGCAACCTTACCTTGCGGCCGGTTTTTTCCGACAGCCATTTGCAGAAGGCGTTGGCCTTTTCCCAGCTTACGCGGACCACCGGAAGATCGTCGCCGTTTACGTCATACCCGGTCACGCCGAACTGGTAGCCGTGGCGTGACTCGCAACGGCTGTCGTGATTGGGGGCGAACTGGCGGAATTCGCGGTTTGTCACCTCTCGTGCCCCGATCTGGAACGGTTTAACCGTCACGGCGGCGGCCGGTTGCTCATCGCGCGGTGTCTTGGGGGCGTTCGTACCCATCACGAAGGTACCGCCGGGAATCGCGACCAACGGCAATTCCACCCCTTCGGCGAGCTTAATGGCCGGAGCCGGGGCGGCGGGTTTGCTAGCGGGATCAAACGGCCAACCATCCACCACGCACGGCTTATTGCTAGGAGGCGGGGTGCCCTTATTCTCCGGCGCCGTCAGCACCGGGGTAGGGGTGTCTATGGTTTCGTGGTTCTCCCGAACGCCGAGGTAGCTGGCGCGGCGCTCCTCACGCAGTTTTTCGCGCTCTAACGCCTTGTCGCCGACGATGGTCTGCCAGCGCCCGTGGTAGGGGGTGTTGAAGTCGATCCACGTCACGAGACGGTCCCGCGCCTCTGGCGTAAGGACAACGCCGTGGTGCCCTTTGTCCAGCATCATCATCAGTTCGGTGGTGTCGGCATGCCACTCCATCGGCTCGAAGAGGTGTATGTCGCTTTCGATTCCGGGGTGGCGGACGAAGCGGACCAGATTGAAGTACGGGGCTGAGAACTTGCCGCCGAATTCCTTTCCGACCCTGCCGTGCATTTGCGTAACCCAGTTTGTGATCATGCTGGTTCCGCGAAGGTCGGGTTTCCATCGGCGGTCGCCGAACATCTCGGACGCGGGGGGATCCGGACTGTTGTGGCAGCGGACGCAGAAGGCGTCCAGAACCGGCTGGACCTCGCGTGAAAATTCGAAATTGCGCGACGGGCCGCGCCAAGGGCGAATCTCTTCCAGTTTTATGTTCGCCGCCACCTGCGGCGCGCGGGCTACGAAACTTTGCTTTTCGTGGCACCCGGCGCAAGATAGGTATTCACCGCTTCGTGCGGTGAACCAGCTGCGCATTATTTGCAGGGATTTGCCCTCGGCGTCGAGCGGCTGGACCGCGATCGGCGTGTTGGCCGGCACTTTGAAATACGCGCTGCCGTCGGGATTCACCGGTACCGTTCCCAGCGTCCGCCGCATATCCCACGGCCCGTCCAGACCGATCGAGCCGTAGAGGCCGCCCTCTTGGTGAAATCCGAAGGTGTAGGTGTAGAGCCGGAGGTTTTTCACCGTTCCCGGCGGGATGTCCTTTAATCCCGGCCCTTCATAAATGTTGGAGATGTATACTTGCGCACTGGTGCTGCCACGTTCTATGCGGTCTGGCTGGGAGTGGGGGACGGGCGTTTTCATCAACGGTACGGGTTCGCAAAGGTCATGACCGTCCTCGCGCAGCAGACACAGTTCGTTGTCGAACCGGTCGATCAGGTAGATCGAGAAGTTGCGCTCGTCTTGGTTGCGCCGCGCCACCAGAAAGGTTGTGTCATCGAGCGGGTAGGGGTGCAGGTTCATCGGCCAGGTACCGTTGTAGAGCTGGTCGCGCACAATCGGGTCAACCGTCTTTCCGTAACCGGGCAACAGCTGGACGGCGCCGTCACCCTCTTCGGTTCCTTTGGTGACATCAAAAAGTCCGAGCTGTCCCTGCCGGCGTAAACCATGGTGGCCGGATAGCACCGCCACGAACTGCGCCGGCTTGCCGGGAATCGGTCGGGCGTAGAATATGCTGTTGGGCCAGAAGGAGTTGCTGCCGTAAAGAGCGCGCTGGTTGGTGCCGTCGGGGTTGCAGGTGAAAAGGATGCGGGCGTTGGAGTGCGGCAGATCGGTGTATTCCCAGCGGAGATACATGACCCGTCCATCGGGAATCACGACCGGGCACCACGAGTGTTCCTGGTCGTTGGTAAGCAGTTCCATCTCCGAACCGTCGGCGTTGCAGCGGAAGAGGTTGGCCACCGGCGTGTCGCCCCAAACGCACGGCACGGCGTATTTGAGGGCGGTGCAGGTGAAGATGATGTGCCCGTCCGGCACATAGCAGGCATCGTAATGGTTGATGTCTTCCGCATTGTCCCGCGTTACTTGTCGCACCTGCCGGCTGGCTAAATCCAACTCCATCACGTGCCAGGCGTTGGACGCGGCAACCCCGGAAAAGAGCAGGCGGTCGGCATTCCAGTGCAGTTCGACATCGCAGATCGGCCGTCCGCCCTCCGGTTTGTAAATGACCTCGGTGTCGCCGGATTTCTTGCCGCGAATGTCGAGCAGGCACAGTTCGTTGTCGTGACCGTCTTTGGGCAGTTTCGAGTTGCTCTGCCAATTACAGGGCAGATATTGGCGGCCGTTCTTCCGGCGGATGAAAAGCAGTCGGTCGAAAGCGACGGCGGGGTTGAGATCGACCATCAACGTGCGCTTGAGACCCGCCAGCCGGTCGAGCGCCTTTTCCGCCGCTTCCAGCGCCGCGCTGTCGGGTTGCGTCCCGGACAGCCCGGCGAGCGCTTTCTCGATTTCGGCGGTCTGCGCGTCGGCGCGATCCATTTCGGCGGCCAATTGCGGATTGGTAGACCGACGGTGCGCGGAGAGGCGTTTTATGGCGGGGAGGTCAGCCGCCGCGCGTTTGGCGAGGCCGGCCATCCGTTCTTGGCGGGAAAACTCGCCGGCTTCCACGATAAAGGTGCAGCTGCCCTTGCCTTTCGGGGCGGTCAAACCGCAACGGGCTTCAAAGCCGACCGCGCCGTCCGGCACCGGAAGCACCAGATACGAGGGCGCGTGGGCGGAGATGAACCGGTCGAACCGTTCGCCGCCGACCGTTGCCGTCTTGGAACCGCCCCAAGAGACGCGGTTTACCTCGACCTTTCCCCATCCGGCCCGATTGCCGCGCAATGGGATGGTGGTGGCGTCAATACGCTGACCGTTCTTCAAAATGAAAACGGGGGCGCACCATATCGCCTGGTCATAATCGTAAGTGTCCGGGCCGACCGTTACGGACAGTTTAATCTCTTCCGCGCCATTGAGGCGTTCCGAAATGGCAACCGCCTTTTCCGCGCCCCTGACCACCGGCGTTTCGGCGGCAAAAGCGCAAACGACAGAAAAAGCTGCGTACGCCGCGACAAAGGCAAAAAACGGCCTGATTGGTAACATGGTCAATCCCCAAAATGAAATTTTCCGATTTAATAAACCCAACGCTGGAAACAACGGAATAGTATCAAAAATCAGCCAATGCGTCAATTGACAAATCGATTGGACGGTTTGACGGTTTGACGGTTGGACGGTTCCTCAATTCTTCACTCTTCACTCTTCATTTTTCATTCCCCTACAAGACGGTTTGACAGTTCCTCCTTCGCCAACCGCGCAAAATTTCTTTACGCATTAAGATTGAATTCCGGCGGGGGAATTTTGTATAATGGCAGCATAGTAATGGGGAATTTTCATGAACGGGGTTTTGGTGAAGTTTCTGCGGCTGGCGGCGGGGGCGGTGATGCCGGCCTATGCTAGAGAAGGCGACGCGGGGATGGATGTCTGCGCGGTGGAGGAAGTGTCCATCGCGCCGGGCGAGCGGCGCTTGGTGCGCACCGGATGGGCCATGGAGTTGCCGCCGGGCACCGAGGCGCAAGTCCGGCCCCGCAGCGGACTGGCGTTTAAGCACGGGGTGACGGTGCTGAACGCGCCGGGAACCATCGATTCCGGATACCGGGGCGAGATTTGCGTCTTGTTGGTTAATCTCGGCGACTCGACCTTCCGGATCACGCCGGGAATGCGGATCGCCCAGCTGGTCATCGCCCCGGTACTGGCGGTCCGGGCGGTCGAGGCGGACGGGCTTTCCGGCAGTGAGCGCGGTGGCGGCGGTTTCGGCTCCACCGGTACCCAACCGATTTCAAATCACAAACAGGAATGACGAAATGGCACGAAAAGGCATAATCCTCGCCGGCGGGGCCGGCACCAGGCTTTATCCGGTAACGCGGGTGATCTGCAAACAGTTGCTCCCGATCTACGACAAACCGATGATCTACTATCCGCTGTCCACGCTGATGCTGGCCGGAATCCGGGATATTCTGATTATCTCCACGCCGGAGGCCACCCCGATTTTCCGGGAATTGTTCGGCGACGGTTCCCAACTCGGTCTGAATCTTTCCTACAAGGTGCAGGAAGTCCCGAACGGCTTGGCACAGGCGTTCGTGCTGGGCGCGGAGTTCATCGGGGACGATTCGGTCTGCCTGATTTTGGGCGATAATGTCTTTTACGGCGACGGGTTGACCAGAATGCTGATGACGACCTCCGCCTCGGACCGGCCAACGGTGTTCGGCTATTACGTTAATGACCCGGAACGTTACGGGGTGGTCGGCTTTGACCGGGCGGGCAAGGTGACCAGCATCGAGGAGAAACCCGAGCACCCGGCGTCGAATTATGCGGTGGTGGGGTTGTATTTCTACAACAACGACGTGGTGAAAGTGGCCAGTGAATTGAAACCCTCGGCCCGCGGCGAATATGAGATTACCGATGTCAACCGCTACTATCTGGAGCGGGGCGATCTGGCGGTTCGCCTGATGAGCCGCGGCATCGCGTGGCTGGACACCGGCACCCACGCATCGCTGGCTGACGCCACCTCGTTTGTCCGGGCGGTGCAGGATCGGCAGGGACTGAAAATCGCCTGTCTGGAGGAGATCGCCTGGCGGCAGGGCTTCATAACCCTCGACCAGCTGAAAGCGCTTGCCGAAAGCCAGCGCAAGTCAACCTACGGGGAATATCTAAACAAGCTTGTGTTCTCCGCCGATTTTTGATACATTTGTCTTTTCTTTGCGGGAACCCGGTTGGTGACTTACCGGTGCCTTTCCGCAGAGTTAACAGAGGAGTCATGTTGTAATGAGTAAATTGTCTTCACGTCACGTTTTCACCTCCGAGGCGGTCTCGGAGGGCCATCCCGACAAGGTTTGCGACCAGATTTCCGATGCGGTTCTCGATGCCTGTCTGGCGCTGGATTCCGGTTCGCACGTTGCCTGCGAAACCGCGGTCGGTACCAATATGGTCTGCAACCTTGGCGAGGTTACCTGCAAAGGCTGGAAATCGGTCAACCCCCAGCAAATCGCCCGCGAGGTGGTTAAGGATATCGGGTACGACAATCCCGCCGAGGGATTCAGCTACGACACCTTCAATTACATCTGCGCCCTCCACGGCCAGTCGCCCGACATCAACCAGGGGGTAAGCAAGGCGACTTTGGAAGAACAGGGGGCGGGCGACCAGGGCATGATGTTCGGTTACGCTTCCAACGCCACGCCGGAGCTGATGCCGGCGCCGATCGTTTACGCCCACCAGCTGTTGCAGTACTTCACCGCGCTGCGCAAGAACCGCGAGATCCCGTACCTCCGGCCGGATTCCAAATCCCAGGTCAGCGTGCTTTACGATGGCGGCAAGGCGAAGGAAATCACCGCTGTGGTTATCTCCCACCAGACCGGCCCGGTGGGCATTGAGACTATCCGCAAAGATTTGGAGGAGGCCGCCCGCCAGCTGCTCAAGGACACCGGATTGCTGACCAACCGGACCAAATTCCACATCAACCCGACCGGACGCTTCGAGATCGGCGGGCCGTGCGGCGATTCCGGACTGACCGGGCGCAAGATTATCGTGGACACCTACGGCGGGGTAGGGTCGCACGGCGGCGGGGCTTTCTCTGGGAAAGATCCCTCCAAGGTTGACCGCTCCGCCGCGTATTACGGACGGTACGCCGCCAAAAATATCGTCGCCGCCGGTCTTGCCGACAAGTGCGAGATTCAGGTCGCCTACGCGATCGGCGTCGCCGAGCCGCTCAGCATCAACGTGAGCACTTACGGCACCGGCAAGGTCTCCGAGGAGAAGCTTGCCGACGCGCTGATGAACGGCGGGATTTTCGATTTCCGTCCCGGCATGCTGGTGCAGGAACTCGGATTGACCAAACCCGACGGTTGGTCGTACCGCAAGACCGCGAATTACGGCCATTTCGGGCGCGAAGGCTTCCCGTGGGAGAAGACCGACAAGGTTGACCAGTTAAAGGACTTTTTCAAACTTTAAGCGGAGAGGATTTTTAAGTGGACTGCAAGATCAAGGATATCGGGTTGGCGGAACTGGGGCGCAAAACCATCCGCGTGGAAGAGAAGGAAATGCCGGGACTGATGGCGACCCGAGCCAAGTACGGGCCGCAAAAGCCCCTGGCCGGGGCCAGAGTGACCGGTTCGCTGCACATGACCATCGAGACCGCCGTGCTGATCGAGACGCTCAAAGAGCTGGGTGCGGACGTGCGCTGGGCCAGCTGCAACATCTTTTCCACCCAAGACCACGCCGCCGCCGCGATTGCCGCCACCGGTACCCCGGTTTTCGCTTGGAAGGGCGAGACGCTGGAGGAATACTGGTGGTGTACCAAACAGGCGCTCACTTGGCCCGACGGCGACGGCCCGGACCTGATCGTTGACGACGGCGGCGACGCCACGTTGCTGCTGCATCTTGGATATCAGGCCGAAAACGACCCTTCGTTCTTGGAGGTCGAACCGGAGTCGGAAGAGGAGCAGGTGATTTACGCGCTGATCCGGAAAACCCTGAAAGAGGAGCCGGGTTATTTCCACCGGGCGGTGGCGCGTTGCCGCGGGGTGTCGGAGGAAACCACCACCGGGGTGCACCGGCTGTACCAGCGGGCGGCGGCTAACAAGCTGCTCTTCCCGGCAATCAACGTTAACGACTCGGTCACCAAGTCGAAGTTTGACAACATTTATGGTTGCCGCGAATCGCTGGTGGACGGCATCAAGCGGGCAATGGACATCATGGTCGCCGGAAAGCTAGCCTTTGTCTGCGGTTACGGCGATGTCGGCAAGGGGTGCGCCGAGGCGATGCGCGGCAGCCACGCCCAGGTGTGGGTGTCGGAAATCGACCCCATTTGCGCTTTGCAGGCCTGCATGGCTGGGTTCAAGGTCACCACGATCGAGGAAGCCCTTCCGTACGCCAATATCTTTGTCACCGCCACCGGTAATTGCGACATCATTACCGCCGAGCACATGAGCAAGATGCGCGACCAGGCTATTGTCTGCAACATCGGCCATTTCGACAACGAAATCCGCATGGCGGAGTTGAAACGTTGGCCGGGCGTCAAGTGCGTCAACATCAAACCACAGGTTGACCAGTGGATATTCCCGGACGGCCATTGCGTTTACGTGCTTGCGGAGGGGAGGTTGGTAAATCTCGGATGCGCCACCGGCCATCCGGCGTTTGTGATGTCCAACAGTTTCACCAACCAGTGTCTGGCGCAAATGAAGCTATGGCGGGAAAAGCTGGACGTTGCGGTGTACCGGCTTCCCAAAGAACTGGACGAGGAGGTCGCCCGGCTCCATTTGGGTCAGTTGGGGGCCAAGCTTACCCAGCTCTCCCAGAAACAGGCGGACTACATCGGCGTTCCGGTGGACGGGCCGTTTAAGCCCGATTATTACCGCTATTAATCGGAAGCGTGCAATTCGGCGGTATAAAAAAACGCCCGGCGGTGAGGCCGGGCGTTTTTTGTGTGCCGTCAAAAAATCGGTGTTCTCTTATTCTTTGACCACTTTGGAGTTGGCGGCGTTCTTGCGCACCGACTCAATTCCCGCCAAGCAGCTATCCAGCTTGTTGTAGCCCTCGCCGACCGCGATGATTTGGCCGTTGGTGGCTTTCAGGCGGAAACGGAACTCGCCGCGCTTGTCCTTGTAAACCTCGAATTTGGGGTTTTTCTGAACCGCGAAATCCTTTTCCGTCTGGTTTTCCAGCGCGGCTACCGGCGCGTTCTTCTGGACGCTTGCGATGCCGGCGGCACAGGTTTTCTCGGACTTATAAACTTGGCTGGAGGCAATGATCTGGCCGTTGGTGGCCTTCAGGTTGAACATCGGTCCAGATTTGGCTTTGCTGATAACGAACGTACCCATCTCAATACTCCTCGTTTAGCTTGGTTGACAAACACAACTTCCAACATTGGAAATAGTACTAATTAAATTGTGAAAACACAACACTAAAATTCGATTATTTCAAAAAAAGCGCAATTTGACGTGATGTGCAGGCCGGAAATCCGCCTCAACCGTCCGCCTGGTTTAACTGCCACGCCTTTTTTTATAAATTTCTTATTGTTTTGCTTTGCGTCGGCGGCCCTAATTAATGTAAAATATCCGTTATGGAGAAATGTTTTAATATTGCGGGACCATGTTTCCCCGACGAGCACTATATGCTGCCGGCGCTTGAAAGGCTGCCGGGAATAATGCGCATAGTCGAGCAGCGCAGCTATTTCGTGCTGCACGCCGCGCGGCAGTCCGGCAAGACGACGGCGCTCATGGCNNCGGCGCTGAAGGCGCTTGTCAGGGAACTCAATGGGCAGGGCAGAATGAACGCCCTCTATTTCACAGTCGAGACCGTCCAGCGATTCACGGATCCTCGGGACGGGATTCCGAAGATCGTGGAGTC
>DBXY01000013.1 GCA_002309765.1 Verrucomicrobia bacterium UBA1200 | reverse complement strand
GCGAAGACGAACATCTGGGGTTCGATTCCCTCCATCGTGGAAATGGAGTCCGAGGGCGGCGCCGCCGGCGCGGTGCACGGGTCGCTCACTACCGGGTCGCTTACCACCACCTTCACCGCTTCTCAGGGATTGCTGCTGATGATCCCGAACATGNNCATGTACAAGATCGCCGGCGAGTTGACTCCGACCGTCTTCCATGTTTCCGCCCGTTCGCTGGCCTGCCAGGGGCTTTGCATTTTCGGTGACCAGGGCGACGTTATGGCCTGCCGCCAGACCGGTTTCGCGATGATTTGCTCCAACAGCGTGCAGGAAGCCCACGATATGGCGATGATCGCCCACGCTTCCACGCTGGAAGCCAAGGTTCCTTTCCTGCACTTCTTCGACGGTTTCCGCACCTCGCACGAAGTCCAGAAAATCGACGAGATCCCCACCGAGACCATCCGCGCGATGATTAACGACGATTTCGTGGCCGATTTCCGCGCCCGCGCGCTGAACCCTGAGCATCCGACGATGCGAGGCACCGCCCAGAACCCGGATGTCAACTTCCAGGGCCGCGAGTCCTGCAACAAGTACTACGAAGCCGCCCCGGCGATCGTCCAGAAGTATATGGATCAGTTCGCGGAGCTTACCGGCCGCAAGTACAAACTCTTCGATTACGTCGGCGCCCCGGATGCCGAATACATCACCGTGGCGATGGGCTCTGGCTGCGATACGCTGCACGAGACCGTGGACGCGCTGGTTAAGGAAGGCAAGAAGGTTGGTCTGTTGAAGGTTCGCCTGTACCGTCCGTTCTCGATGGTCGATTTCGTCAAGCAGATCCCAACCACCGTCAAGTGCATCACCGTTCTCGACCGCACCAAGGAACCCGGCGCGGTTGGCGATCCGCTGTACCTCGACGTTTGCGCCGCAATCGGTCAGGGCCTGCAGGATGGCGTGGTTTCGTTCAAGTATCCGAAAGTTCTGGCCGGCCGTTACGGCATCGGCTCCAAGGACTTCACCCCGCAGCTCTGCAAAGCCATCTACGACAATATGCTCAAGGACAAGCCGATGGACCACTACGCCGCTGGCATCGTGGACGACATCACCGGCCGTTACCTGCTCGCGGACGGCAGCTTCGTGGTCCCGACCGGCGACCGCAAAGAGTGCATGTTCTGGGGTCTTGGCGCGGACGGCACCGTGGGCGCGAACAAGAACTCCATCAAGATCATCGGTTCCTACACCGAGAATTTCGCGCAGGGTTACTTCGAGTACGACTCCAAGAAGTCTGGCGGCGTGACGATTTCCCACCTCCGCTTCGGCAGCGACATNNTGATCCGTTCGCCGTACTTCATCAACCAGGCCGACTTCACCGCTTGCCACTGCTTCCCGTACCTTGAGAAGTATGACATGCTCAAGAGCGCCAAGAAGGGTTCCACCTTCCTGCTCGCTTCGCCGTACACCGCCGCCGAAATCTGGGATCACATGCCGGACGAGGTGGAGCAGGCGATTATCGACAAGCAGCTCAAGTTCTACGTGATCGACGCCGCCCGCATCGCGCGTGAAAACGGTATGGGCACCCGTACCAACACCGTGCTCCAGACTGCGTTCTTCAAACTTTCCGGCATTACCCTGAAGACCGCCGACGGCACCATCCTAGATCCGGTCGAAATCTTGAAGAAGTACGCCGAGAAGGCTTACTCCAAGAAGGGTCAGGACGTGGTCGAGATGAACTGGAAGTGCATCGAGGCCGCCGCCAACGCGATTGAAGAGGTCAATTATCCCTCCGCTCCGGCCGGCAAGCTGAAGATGCCCGCGGCGGTTTCCGACGAAGCCCCCGATTTCATCAAGCACGTGACCGCCAAGATGATTGCCCAGCAGGGTAACGATCTGCCGGTATCGGCGATCCCGGACGACGGCACTTGGCCCACCGCCACCACGCAATGGGAAAAGCGCAACGTCGCGGCGTTCATCCCGCAGTGGGATCCCGCTGTCTGTATCCAGTGCGGCCAGTGCTCCGCGATCTGCTCGCACGCCGCGATCCGTATGAAGGTCTATCCGGCCGCCGCGCTCGCCGGTGCGCCCGCCACCTTCAAGAGCGCCGACGCCAAGACTCCGAAGATGAAGTCCCTCGGCGAGAAGGTCACGGTCCAGTGCGCCCCTGAGGACTGCATGGGCTGCGAACTCTGCGTTGTCAAGTGCCCGATGGCCGCCAAGGGCGCTCTCAAGATGGTCGAGCAGATCCCGCTCCGCAAGACCGAGGCCGCGAACTGGAAGTTCTTCCTCGATCTGCCGGATGTCGATCCGGCCAAGCTCGACACCAAGCAGTTGCTGGACAGCCAGCTCAAGCGTCCGCTGTTCGAGTTCTCCGGCGCTTGCGCGGGCTGCGGCGAAACCCCGTATGTCAAGCTGCTCACCCAGATCTGCGGCGACCGCCTCTTGATCGCGAACGCCACCGGCTGCTCGTCGATTTACGGCGGCAACCTCCCGACCACCCCGTACTGCCAGCGTTCCGACGGCAAGGGTCCGGCTTGGTCGAACTCGCTGTTTGAGGATAACGCCCAATTCGGTATGGGTATGCGCGTTTCCGCCGATAAGCTCTACGACTACGCGATGGAGCTGGTCGATAAGATTATCGCCAAGGAGCATGCGCCCGCCGAGATTAAGGCAATCTGCGAGAAGATCAAGACTGTCGACCAGTACGATGAGAAGGGACAGGGCGTTGAGGCGATGCGTGCCGCAGTGGCCGAACTCAAGGCTGCGTTGAAGGCTCATGTCGCAGTTTGCACTTGCCCCGAAGGCACCGGCAAGGCGCTGCTCAGCGTGGCTGACAATCTGGTCCGCAAGTCGGTCTGGATTCTCGGCGGCGACGGCTGGGCTTACGATATCGGTTACGGCGGCCTCGACCACGTCCTCGCTTCCGGCAAGAACGTCAAGGTGCTGGTGATGGATACCGAGGTGTACTCCAACACCGGCGGCCAGGCTTCCAAGGCCACCCCGACCGGAGCGATTGCCAAGTTTGCCGCTTCCGGCAAGGTTCAGGCCAAGAAGAACCTTGGTCTCATGCAGATGCAGTACAAGAACGTTTACATCGCTTACGTGTCGATGGGCGCGAATCCCGCCGCCACCGTAAAGGCGTTCAACGAGGCCGAGAATTACAACGGCCCGGCGTTGATTATCGCCTACGCGCACTGCATCGAGCAGGGTCTTCTCACCAAGACCGGCCCGGCCCACCAGCAGGCGGCCGTGGACAGCGTCCACTTCCCGCTGTGGCGTTACAACCCGACGATCTCCGCCCAGGGCAAGAACGGCCTCACGCTCGACTCCAAGGACAAGAGCGACACCGTTTCCTTCGCCTCCAACGCGGTCTCGAAGGAGTTGGGCGAAAACCGCTTCAAGCAGCTCATCAAGATCGTCGGCGAAGAGAAGGCGATGGAGACCCTGAAGCGCGCCGAGGAAGGGTTCAAGGAGAATTACCAGCTCCTGACCGAACTCGCGGCACTGCCCAAGATGTAAGGCAGCGTGATATTATCTGCGGCGGCCCAAAAGGCCGCCGCATTTTTTTTTAAGCATCAATGTGCAGTTTGACCGTTTGACGGTTTACCACTAACGACTCTTCTTTGCGACCTATACGATCTTTGCGGCTAAAAAAAGAATGGCGTTGAGCGCGGAATCGTGTGGGTTAAAGTTTGACAGTTTGACCGTTGGACAAGCGGCCGGCGACAAGCGACAGGCTGCTGGCCCCTAATTCTTCATTTCCAAACTCGTCACCCGTCACTCGTAACTCGTCACTTCCCATTCTCGTCGCTCTCCCAATAACTACCCTTGCGTACCTGGCTTGGATTTAGTATAATACACCCAGTTTATAAGAAAGCACTGGGCAGAGTTGGGATAGAAAGGAGGAATGATGATGAATCGGTCTGTTTCGAGACGTTCTTTTCTGAAAGCGGCTTCGGCCGGAAGCGTGGTGGCGATGGGCGGGTCCGTTTTTGCGGAGGATCCTCCAAAAATCCGGATTGCTGCGATCGGAACTGGCGGGCAGGCGCATGGCGACCTCTCAAATTTCCTGAATACCGGCATGGCGGAGATCGTTTGCGCGGCGGATGTTTTCGAGGATTCGCTAAAGTGGCTTCGTCAGCGTCAGCCGAACGCGAAGTTCTTTAAAGATTATCGGGAGATGTTGCGGACGTGTGCGGGACAGTTCGATGCCGTCACGATCGTGGTTCCAGACCATTCTCATTGCGCAGCGTTCCTTGAGGCGGCGAAATACCGTGTCCCGGTCTTCTGCGAGAAACCGCTGGGGCATACGCTAGCCGAAACGTTGACGATGATGCGCAAGGCAAAAGAGCTTAATCTGATTACGCATGTGGGAATGCAGGGCAATTCAGACCATGCGACGCCTACGTTACGCGAATGGATGGAGTCGGGAGAACTCGGTGCGGCGAAAGAGGCGCATATTTATTGCAACGCGGTTCCTTTCTTCTACAAGCTGGACCCGAATCTGATCAACCAGTCCGCGCCGGTTCCGAATGGCTTGGATTGGGAGCTTTGGCAAGGCCCGGTCAAGCGTCGCCACTATTTCCCTAGCGTCGCACCAGGTGGCAAGTGGCGTTCTTGGTGGCCTTATGGCGAGGGGTGCATGACCGACTGGTGTTGTCATATCTTGGGTCCGTTGGTGACGGCACTTGATCTTGATTTACCGGTGGCAGTCACGGTGGACTCGCCGACTTTCGATCCCGCCAAGACACCGTTCGCGTTTCCGATGGATCCCTGTTACACCTTTGAGTTTGCGGCGAAGGGAAGCCGCGCTCCGTTTAAAGTCTATTGGTACGACGTGAACCGTACCGCGCCCCGTCCGGCCGCGCTGGAGGCAGACCAGCCGTTTGATCCAATCGGTAGGCAGCAGGCTGGCGCATGGGTGCTTTGCGAGAAAGAGACGCTGATGTTCGGTTCCCACGGCGCGGGCGGTCTGCACATAGTTCCTCAAAGCCGGATGCAAGCGTTCAAGCGCCCGCCGAAGAAATATCCTCGCGGGAAGAACCATTACGCCGAGTTCCTGCTGGCGGTGCGTGAGAAGCGTGAGGCGAGTACGCCATTCTCTCTCGCGGGCAAGATTTCGGCGATGGGTCTGCTGGGAACCGTCGCAACCCGGTTCCCGGGCCGCCGGTTGACGTTTGACTCCACCGTCATGCGTTTCACGAACTGTCCCGAGGCGAACGCGTACCTGAATCCGGATTGGACCCGTGAGGCGATGGAAGCTTACGGAGCCGAGCTGGTTAAACTGTAAAACCGATGGATTTGTCGTTAACGGTTTTATCTGGTTTGTTGTTGCTTCTTGGGGTGGTAGGATGTGTGGTGCCCTTTTTGCCCGGCCCCATCCTATCGTTTTTGGGAATTACTACACTAGCGTTAACCACCCGTTCGCCATCTTGGCAAACTTTGCTGTTGCTGGGCGGGTTGGCGGCGTTGGTCACGGTTTTTGATTACATTGCGCCAGTTGTGGGCGCAAAATGGTTTAAGTGTTCAAAAACCGGGATGCGTTTCTCGCTAATCGGTACGGTGGTGGGATTGTTTTTCTTGCCGTTTGGCATTCTGATCGGCCCGTTGCTCGGCGCGATTATTGGCGAAATGTATTCCGGTAAGAGATTCTTGCGGGCATGTTGGGCCGGGGTAGGGGTTTTTACCGGTTACGTCGGAGGGTTGGTTTTTAAAATAACCTTTTGCTTGTATCTGGTTTGGGTTTACGTTTGCCAGGTCTGGCTGTGCAACTCTTCCGCTACACCATAGTCATTAATCATTAGTCGCTAGCGGTTAGAGAGCGGGAACAGTGTAGAAATGGGTGGCAGGTGTTGGCGGACTTTACGTCAAACTACTTCGAGTTGAAAACTTTTATGGGAAACTATTGAATTTGCTTCTTTTTCCCGACAAAAAACAGTATAATTATGCCCGTTTTTTAACCCTCCCCGTTTTTTATAAACTCTGGGGATTTTTAGGAGGATTTTTTTTGCCATGAATTTGGAAGCTTGGAAAGCGGTAGAGACGGAAATTAACGCCACAAAGGGCAAGCATCTGCGCGAGTTATTCGCGGCGGATCTGGGGCGGGCCGCACGTTTTACGGCGGAAGCCGCCGGTTGGACGCTTGATTATTCCAAGAACCTGATTACGCCGGCGTTGATGAAAAAACTTTTGGCGCTGGCCGAGGCGAGCGATCTCAAAAAGTGGATTAACGCGATGTTTGACGGCGAGCCGATTAACGCCACCGAAAACCGTTCGGTGCTGCATACCGCGCTCCGCAACCAGTCCGACCGGCAGATCTTCGTGCGCGGCAAGGATGTGATGCCGGACGTGAGGGCGGTGTTGGAGGCGATGGGCGGTTTCGCCGACCGCGTTCGCTCCGGGCAATGGAAGGGATTCACCGGCAAGCGTATCAAATACGTGGTAAACATCGGAATCGGCGGATCGGATCTCGGTCCGTGCATGGCCACGATGGCCCTAAAGCCCTATTCCCGCCGCTTGATCAAGTGTTTCTTTGTGTCGAACGTGGACGCCACGCATTTGGCGGAGACGCTCAACGAGGTCAAGGCCGACCAGACGCTGTTCATTGTCGCTTCCAAAACTTTCACCACCCAGGAGACGATGACCAACGCCCAAAGCGCCCGCAAGTGGTTAATCGAACAGTTGGGCAGCGAAAAAGCGGTAGCCAACCACTTTGTGGCGGTATCCACCAACGCCGAAGAGGTTGCGAAGTTCGGCATCGACACTGCCAATATGTTCGGATTCTGGGAGTGGGTGGGCGGCCGCTATTCCCTGCCGTCGGCGGTGGGGTTGCCGCTGATGATCTCCATCGGGCCGAACAATTTTAAAAAGATGTTGCGTGGCTACTACCGTATGGACCGCCATTTCGCCACCGCGCCGTTCCAGCGGAACCTTCCGGTGCTGATGGCGTTGATCGGTATTTTGTACAACAACGGATACGGCGCCGAAAGCTATGCCGTGTTGCCGTATGACCAGTACCTTTGCCGTCTACCAGCCTACCTACAGCAGTTGGACATGGAGAGCAACGGCAAGTCGGTTGACCGCGACGGCAATCCGGTGAATTGCGCCACCGGGCCGATCGTGTGGGGCGAGGCCGGCACCAACGGCCAACACGCTTTCTATCAGCTCATCCACCAGGGCACCAAGCTGATTCCGTGCGATTTCATCGGGTTCTGCAAGTCGCACAACCCGATAGGCGACCATCACGACAAGTTGATGGCGAATTTCTTCGCCCAGACCGAAGCCTTGGCGTTCGGCAAGACGGCGGCGGAGTGCCGCGCCGAAGGGGTGCCGGAAAATTTGGTGCCGCACAAGACCTTCAAGGGCAACCACCCGACCAACACGCTGCTGGCGGACCAGTTGACCCCGGAAACCTTTGGCGCGTTGATCGCGCTCTATGAGCACAAGGTGTTTACGCAGGGTATCATTTGGAACATCTTTTCATTCGACCAGTGGGGGGTGCAGCTCGGCAAGGTTCTGGCCGGCCGGATCTTGAAGGAGTTGGGGTCAAAATCCAAACTCGCTCACGATTCGTCCACAAACGCGTTGATTGAGCGTTACCGCGCCAGCAAGGCCGGCAAGTAATTCTGCCGGCAGCAGAACGTTCGGGCGGGACAAGCTGGTCCCGCCCGGAACTCTTCAATAGCCTCCACTTATGAAAACGTAATCGGATGTATGGATAAGCGGCGGTGAAGATTCTTGCAAAGATAGTTGGTTGGTTTGTAACGGTCGCGGTAATTGCCGCCGCGTCTGTTGTCGCCATATTCTTTGCCGGTGGACATGATCCCACGTCGGCGTGTGGATCGTATGATGCGGATTTGCGTTACAATTTGCCGGAGGTCGCGGATGAAGATAATGCCTTTATTACGTTTATAGAAGCCTTCTCTAATCTTTACACGGTTGCCTATGATTATAACACGAACTCCGTTCCTGTTGTTGAATTGCTTAAAAATCCTGGACCGGCTGAAAGCTCTGTATCCGACAGCCGTTTTATTGAAGTTTACGGCAGGGGGGTGACGAATAGTTCAACGTTCGCGGAGATTTGCACTGATCCCAATTCCCCTTCCCGCGCCGATCATATTCTTGCGGATAACCAAAAGTTCTTCTCCGCAATCCGCGAAGTTATCCGCAAAAAAGGTTGGCGTAACATTTGGCCGCCAGACGTAACTATGTTTAGCGATATGCCGAGAACTCCGCATAATGAGTTGTTGCGTACGGGGCGTCTCTATTCGTTAAAGATTCAACGCGAACTAGAGTTGGAGAAATGGGATGCGGCGGCAGACAGTATTGAAACGCTTTTCGCTTTCGGAGGTATCAGTTCAGCTAATCCTGATTCGATTCATTGCGCTCTTATTGGACATGCTGTTAAATCGTTCGCGCTTGCAAAAATATATAATTGTGCCATGCGTGAAAAATTTCCGAAAGAAAAACTTGGACGTTTCGCAAGACTCGTTGCTGCAGATAATGTTAAAGCTGGACAAGGTACAGAAGCTATAAAGGCGGAATACCAGGCCTTGTCGCATACGGTAAGAACTATGTCGCGCGAGAAGTTTATTGAGAGATATGACAGTGCCCTTTATGCAGAAAACCAGATTAGGTATATGTTTTACGGTAAGACTGAACCGAAATGGACAGATCGTGTTTCACGTTTTTTCTTTCACACACTCTTTCGGTGTCCGGGGTATCTCGATTATGCACTATGCCGCCGTACCACATTGAACAATCTTGCCATTACCGCAAGGATGGCACTTAATGATGAGTTGAACGAAACTGCCCTGCGGGATAATCGTTCCAGTATTTTTACCCGTGGCGGCATTGGTAGAAATTGGGTCTCTGGGTTTGCTAACAGTTTGCGGTTTTTTAATGAAAATAGTTTAGGATATCGGTTCTGCATTATTCGTAACCGACTCGTACTTGCCGCCGCGAAATGGAGACTTGATCACGATAATGCGCAGTTGCCCTCATTGGAAATCCTTGTTCCGAATTACATTGAGTCGGTGCCTCAGGACCCGTACAGCAAAAATGGTGGAACCTTGCGCTATCATTCTGGGACAGGCGTGGTGTGGAGCGTGGGCAAAGACGGGAATTTCGATTTTGAGAAAATGTTGGAAAACGGAAAGTGCCAGATTGACTCGATTTTATTGAGAGAGGCGGCATTCCGCCTTTTTTCTGCTCCTTAGTGGGCATAAACAGCTTAAGAAAGGATCAGACCATGTCACAGGAAAACACGTTCGATATCGTAGAATCGACTTGTATGGGATGTAAACGCCGTGATTTCATATACGGGCTTTTGGCCGCTACGGCAGGTACCGTAGCGGCTGGGTGCGCAACTCCTCCCAGCCGCGAACTCGCCGATTTCTTCGCCGCGCTTCCTGAACCGGTCCCTCCCAAGGCGATCCCCGACAAGACCGAGGCCGTCAAAGTACGGCTTGTGTTCTCCATCTGGGATGACATCCAGATAAGGAAAACATGGCCGAACGCGGGCTTCGATTTTCGCCCCGTGATGAAGAACATCACCGACGCGCTGAACGCCGCCGTTAAGGGCGTGAACTTCGTTCCCGCCATGTCCTGCGACGCGAAAGGTTCCGCAAAGATTCTTGAGGAGGACGCAAAGTCCGGCGACGTGCAGGGATATCTCGTAATCCAGATGAACTCCTGGCCGAACGCGCTTGGCGGAATCGTGAAGGCCGGCAAGCCCACGCTCTTTTGCAGTTTCCCATATTCGGGCATTGGCGGCTGGGATGTCCAAAACGCGGCGATGCTGCGCGCGAATCAAAAGAAATACGCTTTCATGAGTTCGCTCGACTTTAACGACACAATCGGCGCTGCGCGCGCGTTTGAGCTGTTGAAGAACGGTGCGGCTGACGATTTTGTGAAGGCCGCCACCGAGTACCGTATTGCCCACACGCCGTTGGAGACTGGCATCAAACCCGCCGAGGGACCGTTGGAGTGTCTCTCCCCCGAAGAGACGCTTGCCGCCGTCAAAGGCAAGAAGATTCTTTCCGTTGAACGTTGCTCAGATAGTACTAAGGCAAAGATTCTCAAGGACTTTGGCATCGTGGTGGAGGATGTCAAGTTCGATGAGCTGAACGCCGCGTGGGATAAAGTGCCCGATGCGCTCGCCCAGGCGAAGGTCGATGAGTGGAAACGCACGGCGCGAAAGATTGCGGAAGTCTCCGACGCGACGCTGTTCGGTTGCGCGAAGCAGTTCTACGGCATGAGGGAAGTCCTCAAGGCGCACAATGCCGTGGCGATTTCCGTGGATTGCCTTGGCGGATGCTACACCGGCAAGTTGCGCGCTTATCCTTGCCTCGGTTTTATGGAGCTTCAGGATGCCGGACTCTTCGGCACGTGCGAGAACGACATCCGCTCCACCGTGGCGATGGTTGTGTTCAACGCGATGACAAAGGGGCGCATGGGTTACATTTCCGACCCGGCGATTGACAGTTCGCGCCGCGCCATGATTTTCGCGCACTGCGTATCGACCCGCAAACTCCTCGGCGTGGAGAGCGAAGCCTCGCCATACGAGATTGAAACGCATTCCGAAGACCGGCAGGGGGCGTCCGTACGTGCGATCGCTCCCACCAATTATCCCGTAACCACTGTCCAGTTCCACTTCACCGGCAACGGTGGCACGGGTTGCGTGTTGGTACAGACCGGCCGGACGTTTTCAAACGATCCTGACGACCGCGCTTGCCGCACAAAGATGGTGGTGGAGGTGACGGGTGACTTTGAGCGGTCGTACAAGCTATGGGATCTTTGGGGATGGCACCGCGTCACGTTTCTCGGCGATTTCAAGAAGGATGTGGAGGCACTCGCGAAAAAGATCGGTTATCGGGTAATTTACGAGTCATAAAGTGAGGTGGGCATGAATGGCATGAGAATGATTCTGTCTTGCGTTCTTTTTTTTGCATACGCGGTTGAGGTCTTCAGCGAGGGGATTACTGCCGCAGAACCCCCGCGCAAAGATTATAAACAACAGCGAGTAAAGGAGTGGTTCCTTGCAAACTATTATGGCCGCGCTCCGGTCGGACGTCCGCTTGGCATGAAGTTTCACGGTAACGATATCCGCATCGAAGGCGGCAAGGTGACGATTCATCTTGACGTGACCCTACCGCCAGGCGCGTCTAGAGATAAACCTTGCCCCGTCATCCTTGTGGCCGACCGTCGTTCTTGTTTCCCAACCCCGATTCCGGCGGACCAGTTAAAGGCGATAGATAAAACGCACGCCGAGTTTCGGCGCATGGCGACCGAACGCGGCTACGCGCTCATCATGTGGAATGTCAATGAAGTTGCTCCGGACTGCTGGTTGTTGGACCGTTACGTGAAGATGAAACCGGAAGAGCTCCCGCCAAACGCTTGGGGTGTGTTCGGGCTTTACGGCGGCGAGCCGGACGGTCGGCACGGCGACACGTGGGGAACCATCCGCGCGTGGGCATGGGGACACAGCCGCGTGATGGACTGGATCGAGTCGCAGTCGAATCTGGACGCGAAGCGCGTTGCGGTATGCGGGCATTCCCGTCTCGGCAAGGCGGCTTTGGTCGCCGGCGTGACCGACGAACGTTTTCTGATGGCCTACTCCAACGATTCGGGCGTGGGCGGCGCCCATCCGCACCGTCTTTGGAAACCGGGCGTTTGCACGCTCAAGTTCGTAAACGAACGGCATCTGCACTGGCTTTGCCTAAACTCCCGCAAGTTTGAAGCGGATGAGCGGAACATGCCGCACGACATGGACGAATTTCTGGCCCTCATGGCGCCGCGTTATCTCTATGTCGCCAGCGCGAGCGATGACCAGTGGGCGGGACCGGAGGGTGAGCAGTTCGCCGCCGAGATGGCATCCCGCGCATGGGAACGTATGAACTTGAAGGGCTGGGGCTACGGCGGACATGTCGGTGGCCACGTCCGTAAGGGCAGGCACGACTTCACGCCATACGACTTTGGTTTGTTCCTTGATTTTTGCGATGGTCGGCTGACGAATCCAAAGTAATCGTCACCCGACTAAGGCGGCTGCCTGGAAATATTGAGCCACGGAGGTGTTGATATGATCTATCGGTCTGTGTTCTGTTCGGCTTTGGCCTTGCTGTTAAGCACGGTTTGCGTTTTGGCGGATTTTAATTTTGACGATGCTTGGAAGCAGGTCAAAACGGCAATGGATGAGGGAAAACCGAGGACGGCCACGAATCTCTACGCCCGCATCGGGACCGAGGCCGTTGCCGCCAAACGGTGGCCCGACGCGATGGCGGCGACGCTGATGCGTGTCTCGGCGGAATGGGCGGTGACGGAAGAGTCGCCGGATCCCGATGTCGTCCTGGACACGCTCACCAAACGGGTTGACGCCGCTCCAGCGGAGCTTCAGGGTATCATGCAGCTTTATCTCGCCCATGTCTATGACCAGCACACCAAACAGCGGCGGTGGGGCGGCGCGAAGCCGACACGCCTCGATGACGCCGCCGCGACCAACCGCCCCCCGTGGTCCGCCGAGAAGATCAATGAGACGCTGGAAAAACAGTTCGAAAAGGTCCTCGCCCATGAGGAAGAGCTGAAGCGCTATCCGGTCCAGGAGTGGGACCGCCTCTTCCCGGCGACCGATATGCCGGACAGCTACCGCCCGACCCTCTTCGATCTCGCCGTCCATGACATCATCACCTTCTACGGTGAAACCCTGAAGGATCCCGACGGCAAACGGGGGCTCGCCCTTTACGACCGGCTGCTCGATTTCCACAGCAAGGAGAAGGAGGGCGCCGCCTATGTCTGCGCCGCCTTCGACCGGCTCATCTACCAATGCGAAAT
>DBXY01000025.1 GCA_002309765.1 Verrucomicrobia bacterium UBA1200 | reverse complement strand
TCGGTCTGGGGGAACTTCTGCGTCCCATGCAAGATGCTTGTGGCGAAGACCAAACGCGGGGACTCCAAGGGCTTCGCATGCCGATACGACAGGCCCAAGACACCGTACGCAAGGGTTCTTGCCGACCCTGACGTGCCGCAGGAAGCCAAGGACGCGCTCATGCGCCGCAAGGCGAAACTCAACGGCATTGAACTCTATCGCCGAATCCTAAAAAGGCTGCGCCGCGTACGGCGGCTGCAAGGGACCGCAAAGGATTCATCCCCCGCCCCCGTCCGCTCGGCCTTGGCGCCTTACGGCGCCACCCCTTCGGGGCCGGCATTCGCTCCCGGGGACGGGGGCGGGACAACACCACTGCCCGGAAATACGAACCATTAGGAAAGTGTCCAGTATTTGACGAACGCAATGAACTCATCATTCATCAAAGAGTGTCCTTTCTATTTGACGAACTGGGCGGTTTTTTATACGACTTGCCAGCAGTGTCGATTACTTCTCCTCAAGCCAATCGGGAACCGGGATTGACTTCGCCCGCAGGGCCGAGACATATCCATTGAAGTCGAATTCGACCTTGCGGAAACGAACAATCCCCGTCTCTGAATCGTAAAGGACGTAACTTGAATAGGGTTTCACACGCGGGTACCCTACGGAACCGACGTTGATAAGGTAACGCCAACCATCAGCCAACTCGAAGTCATGAGGTTGAGCGGAACGGCAATCCGGGAAGTGCGGGTCCGAAGCGAATCCGAAACCGTATAACGCCTCCAGATGGGTATGGCCTACAAACAGAATCCGCGCCGCGTCTTGGCAGATAAACGAGTGGCGGGCATCAAACTTGTCATAGATATACCCCATACCTTGCGGGCAGGCAAAGTTCGCGTGCGCAACGGCCAAGTTATCATCCTCATAAACATACGGCAGCGTCTTCAGCCAGTCCAAGTCATCCGATCCCAACTCTTTAAGATGCATCTCGTCCGTGTCGCGGGCGTGGCCAATCATGTCTGCGGTATCGATCCACCCCACAACAGCCGCATCATGGTTTCCAAGCACCGTAGGTATCCCCCGTTCACGGAGAATCTTAATCGTCGTAACTGGATCGTACCCGTATCCCACCACATCACCGGCGCAGACCACCTTCTCGGCACCAGCCAGTGCCGAATCCGCGAGAACCTTCTCCAGCGCCGCCGGGTTCGCGTGGATGTCTGAAATTATAGCATATCGCAAAAGTGCACCTCCGTCTTCCAAAAGACAGCAAATACTGTGCCAACACATTTTATGGGTACACCGCCTCTTTTTTCCAGAAACAGTGCGTTATTTTTGACACTCAACCATCGCACTGCGACACTACTGTCATACCTCACCTTTTGCTCCCGCATTCCTCACGCCGATATTAAGTTTCTAGCCATTGCTTGGCCAAGTTACAAAACCTACTATTTGTATCAATGTTCTGGTGTCGGCAACCCCAACGCCTGACGTATAACATTGTTTTTATCAACATATTCTCGGATGGACATACCATTCCCTTCTTCCTCAAAAAACTCTCTTGCCGACATCATAAACTGTTCAGGGACACTCTTTTCAAGACGCTTGTTCATATCGTTGAGAAAGGTTGCCATATCCTTTGGCCCGCGGTATAGGGCAAATGAATATCCAAGATTGCTGGTAACTACATATTTCCAATTGAACTTAGCGTCCTTCGACACATTTGGAAAATTCAAATAACAAGAATCGCCGACCACGTAGAAAATATTCCCGTCCTCAAGTTTCTTTTTCGTGGTATTAATCAGTGTAGCATTGTTCATTAGGAACACTAAGGCCGGCTGTCCGTTTTTGCCAGACGTGACAATGTCACCTTCTTCGTCAGCGAGAAGCGCGTCCAGCTCCATTCTAACCACCCCCGGACCCTTTACAACTACGTAGCGTTCGTCAGAGAGGGTAACCGGGCGGACGATAGAAATCGATCTGTACGGGGACAACGCCTCAAAGTCTATAAAAAGCTGCCCGGCACCAGAATAAATGGCGTCCTTCCCTTCTTGCTTCTTAAATAAAAAGTCCTTCAACCTTAACCATGAATAGATGGTGGGGGACTCTGCCGATATGGCCGCCTGAAGATTCATGAGTCGGCAACGGTCCTCATATATACGGCGGCGCATTTCATCCCGCCCGATACGGTCAATGTTCTCGACATCATTGCAGAGGGAATTCAAATCCGCGTAACGGTATCTACGATTGTTGGCGATGCATTTATTGATGATCAGGCTCCACTCCAGCGGAACATCCTGTTTAAAACAGTCTCGGATAATATGGCCGATCGCGTATATATCCCTACATGGCTGAAAACACAGTTCCGGAGGCGCGTACCCCCGCGTTTCCACCCGCACATACTCGCCATTCCGGGTGTTCATCGTATTCATTTGCGGCATATGTTCCTCATCCTCCTCAATCCGGTGCGCGGAACCGAAGTCGAGCAGGACCAGCCGCCCGTCCCGCCGGCGCCGGGCAATGTTGGAGGGTTTGAGATCGCAATGTATCCAGCCTTTCTCGTGCAATGCCAACACCGCGTCAATAAGTTCGAGAACGAATTCGCGTATCTCGACTTCACGTTCAGGCAGTTCGTCCGCCTCAGGATCAATCGACGTCATGTATTCCATAATAATGTAAGGGCGTCCGTTTATTTCCCCAGTTTTATATAACTCCGGCACGTATTTGGAGCCGACATCACTCATGATTTTCGCCTCGCTGCGGATGCGATCAATCCCCTTGTCGGTATCGTTATTAACATCACCGGAGAATATTTTCACTGCCGCCTTGCGATTGGGATCGCGTTGATTAGCTGCGCGGTAAACCGCCCCAAAACCGCCATTGGCTACGTATCTCTCGATCTGCCACTCACCCAAGGCGTCCCCATATTCTAACAAATGGCAATCCCAAATAGCCGCATCTGGCGGCGGGCATTTTTTCGGGAGCGAAGTTTTTTTGATGTTTTTTTTCACTTTTTACCCCTAAATCAAAGTTTCACCGAAAGTGTCGTTCGCACGCTTCCGCAATGCGGTTGCCCTTTTTTTGCTTTCGCCCCTAGCGGAAAGCTCCTGCCACAGTTTGACAACCTCATCCGGTTTAGCTTCCTCGCCGTTGGGCATGACAAGCCGCCATAAAATGATGATTCTCCTTTTTAAGATTTTTCGCGCATCATGTGACCGCTTATCAAAAGTTTGACGGGCCAATGAAGCGAAATCCTCCAGCTTTAATATCTCTCCAAGCTCTAAACGATCAATATACAGCAACTTCAGGAGGTTCCTAGTGTTGGGGCTAATGCTATTGTCGGCGAGAATTTGACACAGCGCAATGTAAAAAACATTTATGCGCATACTTTTGAGTAATTCCCATTCTTTTTCGCTGACACTTGTCTCCCAGTCATACAACGAAGCGGCATCGTAACCATCTGATTGGTCATCGTCACTAAAAGGATTTATTTCGTCAAGTCTGACAAGATGCCCGCTCGACAATGTTCCGCCGCAGTTCATTTTCACATTGTCCCCGTTAAACAGCACCTCCTTATCATAGGCATCAAGTTCTTCCGTAACATTTTTGGGGTCGTTCTCGATGTTATCCACAAAAACATCATTGTTGGTCTTCTTTTTTAATTTTTTCTTTAATTTCATCCAATCATCATCTCTCGGCCCAAATTCCTTCTTCAGGAGATCAAACGCCGTCCTATAGGCTACGGTCTTTAGGTATGCCCGGAAGAAACCTTTCCCAGCCTCGTAAGAATAGTTCTTACTCTTTCCAAACGATTTAAACACCTTTTCGAATGTAATATTAATGGCATCGTCTATCAGATGGCGGTATTGCGCCATTGTCCCCGTAAATAGACTGCTTTTTAGAAGAAACGAACGAAGGTACTCCCAATATTTGCCGTCTCGGCTAAACAGCTTAGCTATTTTAGTGAAATTGCCGTTCTGAACCGCATCAACGACACTTTTTCCTGTCGGCGTTCCATAATTACGTTTGCCGGAATTCTTTCTGGGTACGGCTCCAACACTTGAATCGCTTGTTTTTTGGGGCTTTTCGGCATTAACCGGCGTTAGGCCGCCATCCACAGCCTTGGTCCTCGGTTTCTTCGTCATTTTCCGCTCCACATAACCCTCGAGCTTAATCGCGGGAAGAAAGGAGGGGGAACATTCTCTCCGCTGTTTCTGGCAAAGTTTCACCAGAATTTAACGTGAACGCATTTTAGATGAGAAGTATTATATCAAAATTCAATTGCTTTTGTACACCCCAAATATAAAAAAAGCCGGAAGGGATCTCCCCTCCGGCTTTTTTGCATTTGCGAAGCAAACTTTTAGCGGACTTTCTTGTAACCGTAAACCGCCTTGTCGCCCAGTTCTTCCTCAATGCGGAGGAGCTGGTTGTACTTCGCGATGCGGTCGGTGCGGCTCATCGAACCAGTCTTGATCTGCCCGGAGTTCGTGGCAACCGCGATGTCGGCGATTGTCGCGTCCTCGGTCTCGCCGGAACGGTGCGAGGTCACGGAGGTGTAACCCGCGCGGTGCGCCATCTCGATGGCGTCGAGCGTCTCGGAGAGGGAACCGATCTGGTTGACCTTGATGAGGATCGAGTTGGCGGCGCCAAGCTTGATGCCCTTCTCAAGATACTTCACGTTCGTGACGAACAGATCGTCGCCGACGAGCTGGCACTTGCCGCCGATCGCCTTGGTGAGCGCGACCCAGCCTTCCCAATCGCCTTCGGCCATGCCGTCTTCGATCGAGTCGATCGGATACTTCGCAACGAGCTCTTCGAGGTACTTCACCTGTTCGGCGGAGGTACGCTTGGCACCCTTCTTGCCTTCCTTCCAGGTGTAGTCGTACTTGCCGTTCTTATAGAACTCGGAAGAGGCGCAGTCGAGAGCGATGGTCACATCCTTACCCGGCTTGTAACCGGCGGCCTTGATGGCCTTGATGATGCACTCAAGAGCGTCTTCAATGGAGTCCAACGCCGGAGCGAAACCGCCTTCGTCACCAACCGCCGTGGAAAGACCGCGGGCCTTGAGAACTTTCTTGAGGTTGTGGAAAGTCTCGGCGCCCATGCGGAGACCTTCCTTGAAGGACTTCGCGCCGACGGGGCGAATCATGAACTCCTGGAACGCGATCGGGGCGTCAGAATGCGCGCCGCCATTGATGATGTTCATCATCGGAACCGGGAGGGTGTAGGTGTTGGTGCCGCCGATGTAGCGGTAAAGCGGAATTTGGAAGAAGTTCGCCGCCGCCTTGGCAACCGCGAGCGAAACGCCGAGAATCGCGTTTGCGCCGAGCTTGGACTTCGTGGGAGTACCGTCGAGCTTGAGCATCAGTTTGTCGATGCCGCGCTGATCGAACGCTTCCATGCCGATAATTTTCGGGGCGATGATTTTGTTCACGTTATCGACGGCTTTGGTGACGCCCTTGCCCAGATAACGCTTGGGGTCGCCGTCGCGAAGCTCAAGAGCCTCGTTCACGCCAGTGGACGCGCCGCTGGGGACCGCAGCACGACCGAGCGTGCCGTCTTCGAGGATCACGTCAACTTCAACCGTAGGGTTACCGCGAGAGTCGATGATTTCCCGCGCCTTCACTTCACTAATCGTCATGTTTTTCCTTTCCTAACCGGTGGGAGGATCTTCCCTCCCGCGCGTGATTGAGATGGCCAGCATTCTATCACATCGGCCGGTCCGTGTCAACTGCCCAACCGCGCCATCTACATTTTTAAACCGAAAATCCAAACTTTTACAGGATTTGCTTTCCGCGCTGACTCACTGGGCAATCTCCAGAACCTGTTTCCACAGCGCGTCCAAACGCTTGGCCGAGGTTGTAACCGGAGTGCGTAGTTCCTGCGCAAACAGTGAAACCCGGAACTCCTCCACCAGCCAGCGGTACTCGGACAACGCGGCGGCATTGTGGCGCGGGCGGTGGTCCGCCGTAACGAAATCGACGTATCGCCGCCATTGCGGGGTGATTTCGGCCAGTTTTTTCAATTCTCCGCCGGGATTGTTGGCGGCACGTTCCAGTCTAATCCGGCAGGACTCAAGGTAACGCGGATATTGCGCCAGCCTAGCATCGGGAACGGACTTTGCGAAACCGGGAAATACCAGCCACGCCAACTGTTCACCCAAATCTTCCCGCGTTTCTCCCGACACCCGCGCCGTTTCCAATGACCGCTCCAACGCCAACGCGGTCCGCAACAGAGAGGTGACCAGCCGGGCACGGTTCAGCTGCGCGTTGTGCAGATTGCCGCGTTCGGCGGCGAACCGTTCCGCGAATTCGCGTTCCGTACGTACCGGCGGACGACCGGCCACAAACGTCTCCCGTACCGCCGCAAACGCCACCTCCTGCCCCAACGCGGCGGGGGAACTGCCCAACTGCTCAACATAGTGCAACACATCGCGCGGCAAGGACATCGGCTGACTGTAACGTTTCCAATCTTTGCCCAACGTCAACGCGAAAAGCCGGCATACGCCCTGCTCGTGAGAGGCGGCAGCCGCCGTGGCATCGGCAAACAGACGAATGCCCACCGAGTCACCGGCATCGCGTAGGGCGGGGAAGTTGATTATCGGCCAACCCGCCTTGCCGACATCCACCCGTTCCGGCAAATCACCGAAACTCCATCCGGTCAGCCCATCGCGGTGCCAACGACCGGAGTGGCTGTCCGATACCTTTGCCACTGTGCCATGCCCGAACAGTTCTATCAGCGGTTTAAGGTTGCGCCCGCACCCCAACTCTTTCCCGGCAGCATCCACCACTCGAAAACGCATCCGCAAATGTTCCGGAAAATTCGCCTCGTTCCAAACGTCTTCCGGCAAACGTACCCCGCGTTCCACGTATACCGCGTCGATAAAGGAGTGGATAAGGCTCTGTTTGTTTGGCGACAGCCGGTTGCGGCACATCGCGATGGTCTCATCCAACGGCAACAGCAACCGACGGTAGCGCGACGGCAGGGTGGTCAGCATCCAGTGGAGTTTTTCGTCGAGCATTCCCGGAACCAGCCAGTCCGACCGCCAAGCCGACACCAATGGTAGCAGCACTGCGGGTACGGTGCAGGTAATGCCGTCGTCCGGTTCGCCGGGAGCGTGCCGATAGTCCAGCCTCAAGCGGTTGCCGCCCAGCGTAACGGCATCGGGGAAATCTTTTGACAGGTCGCGCAACGGCGGCAGGTCGCTATCCCGCATGGTCAGCCGGGCCAGTTCTGCCACAGTGGCACGAGTTGACCACTGGCGGAGCTGCGCGGCGTTACAAATGCCAGACGGCAGCCGGGCGTCATAAAAAGCAACGGCATTTTCGGGATCAAACAGCAAACCGTGCTGGCGGGTTTTGTCTTCCTCCCGCAACAGCGCGTTGATACGGGCAAGGTTGTCGGAGACAAATTTTGGGATGGGGCGCGGCAAATCGCCGTTGACCAGACCTTCCCGGATGAATATCGCACGGGCTTCGTCGGGAATCAGTTTGGTAGCGTCTCGCACCCGCCCCTCAGCCAACACCAGGCCAAAAATCGTGACCCGTTCCTTTACCCGCACGAAACCGTGCCGGCCATCCCAGAACGGCGAATGGTAACTGTATTTGCAAAGATGCCCGGCGGCCGGTTCGATCCATTCCGGATCGATGCAGGCAACGGAACGGGCGAAAAGCCGCGAGGTTTCCACCAATTCGCCGGTAAGCACCCAATCGCGGCTGGTGGGAAAGACCGCTTGACCGTGGCGGTGCGCGGTTTCCGGCTCTTTCGCCGTTTTTTTCTTGGCCAGCCCGGAACCGGGGAAGATGGCGAACCGAATGCCGCGGGTACCAAGGTAATCGTTGGTTTCGGGGTCACGTTTCCCAAGGTTTCCGATTAACCCGGTCAGCAGTGCGCGATGCAAACCGATGTCTCCCCCCTGGGATGACGGCGGCGCCAACCGCAGCTCTTCCCGGCAAAGCCGTTCCAACTGGTCGCGCAGGTCCGCCCATTCGCGCATCTTCGGGAAAGACAAATAGTTCTGCTTACAAATTTTGCGGGCTACGGTGTTGGATACGGCCTGCTCATGATACCAGCGCCAAAGTTTTAACAACGCAGAAAAGTCCGATACCGGTGACAAAAAACGCGCGTGCATGCGGTCGGCTTCTTCACGCTCGTCAATCGGCCGGCGGCGCGGATCATCGCACTCCATCGCCGCGACCACGATCAGCGCATCGGCCAACGCACGTTCGCGGTCGGCCGCAATCAGGATGCGGGCAAGCCCCGGATCCAGCGGCAATTGCGCCAACTTACGACCCATGCGGGTCAAGCGGATTTCTTCGCCAACGGTCTCCACCGCCTCTAGGCATTCCAGTTCGCGGTACCCCTCGCGCACGGCGGAACCGGACGGCGGATCGATGAACGGAAAGGTCGCAATGTCGCCTAGCCGCAAATCCAACATGGTCAGAATCACTCCGGCCAGGCTGGAACGAAGAATCTCCGGCGGGGTGTAGGCGTCCCGCTTATTGAAGTCTGCTTCGCCATACAGTCGGACACAGATGCCCGGCGCGATACGTCCGCAACGTCCTTTCCGTTGGTCGGCGCTGGCACGCGAGACCGGTTCGATTTGCAACCGCTGGACATGGGTGCGCGGATTAAACCGGCTGAGCCTCACCAGCCCGGAGTCGATTACGTAACGGATGCCGGGGATGGTTACCGAGGTTTCGGCAACGTTGGTGGAAAGGATGATTCGGCGGTTGCCGGAGAGCGTAAAGGCGCGCTGCTGTTCTCCGGCGGGCAGCGACGCAAGCAGCGGGATAATCTCGGTGCGCGGGTAACGGCGGCCGGTCAGGGTATCCGCCGCCTCCCGGATATCGCGTTCACCGGGGAGAAACACCAGGATGTCTCCATCTTCCTCTGCGGAAAGTTCGTCCACCGCATTGGCGATCTGGCGCGGGAGGTCGGCATCGTCCGCATCTTCCGCCGGACGCCAGCGGGTCTCAATCGGGAAAAGCCGCCCTGGCACGGATATGATTGGCGCACCGTCAAAAAAATCCGAAAACCTCCGCACATCCAGAGTGGCGGAACTGACAATCAGCGAGAGGTCGCGGCGTTGCCGGATTACCCGTTTGAGGATGCCCAGTAGGAAATCGATATTAAGCGAACGCTCGTGGGCCTCGTCGATAATTAACGTGTCATAGGCGCGGAAGAGACGGTCCTGCCGGGTTTCGGAAAGCAAAATGCCGTCGGTCATCAGTTTCACCACGGTATCCGGCGAAATCTTGCGGTCGAATCTATGCTGGTAACCGACCGTGCGCCCGACGGGTTCGCCGAACTCCTCGGCAATGCGACGGGCCATTGCCACGGCGGCGAGCCGACGCGGCTGGGTACAACCGATCATGCCATGCCTTCCGCGGCCCGCCTGCAAGGCGATTTTTGGCAATTGGGTGGTTTTACCGGAACCGGTGTCGCCGCAAACTATCACTACCTGATGACTACGAATGGCGGCGGCGATATCGGCAGCGTGGGCGGAAATCGGCAATTCGGGCGGGAGCCGCAAGCGCGAAAGGTCAATCACCTTGGCACCCCGCATTCCGGTACACCTTCGCGCCATTGCAATGTTACGCCAGTTTCCAACCTAGACAACGGCAACCGCCCGGCTTCAGCCTCGTAAACCATCGCGGCCCGCCAGCCGCCGTTTACCATCAGCCGTCCCGGCGGGACTGCCGCCGTTACCCGGACGATCCGCCACTGGCGATCGACAAAAACCAAATCAATCGGGAAACGCATCCCAACGGTATGGACAGAACCGCAGCGGTCAATCAGCAACGCAGAATCCGGCGCGGTTCTTGGACGCCCAAGCAAACCGCGCAGACGGTCGACAAAACCGGAGGCCCGTTCACAGTGCGCGGCCCACACCGTGCCATCCGCCAACATCGCCTTCCCGGTTTTCATCGGTCACGTTTCAGGGAACTTTCGTGCTGGGCAATCAGCGACGGCACGGGCGGCTGACCGCGGCTGACGCGGTGGATGTCGGTAATCAGCTTGCGCCAATCCCCGGTGCGCCGGTTGCGGTCCTTCACCAGCATTTTCTCCAGCATCATCACGAACGCATTCGTCAACGCGGGCTGGAACCGGCGAGGATCCGGTGCCTGCTGCGGCTCCACATGGCAATGCAGCATCTCTTCGTCGGTTTTGCCGCTGAACAGCATTTGGCCGGTCACCAGATGGTAAATCGTCGCGCCTAAACCGTAAATGTCGGAACGGCAGTCCAATGCGCTGGTGGCGTAAATCTGCTCGGGAGACATATAACCCGGTGTACCGAAGATTTCGTCCGCCTGTTCGGCACGGAACCGCACGGAATCGCGGCTAGCCGTCAGTGAGCGGCACAATCCCAGATCGGTCACCTTCACCGTACCGTCGGCGTCAACCATGATATTGTCGGGCTTAATGTCGTTGTGAACCATCTTGAACTGGCTCCAGGCGTAATCCATCGCCAGCGCGACGCTTTCCATCACGATCAACGCATCGTCCATCGCCATCTGGCCCTTGCGGCGCAACAGATCGCCCATGGTGTAGCCATCTACGAACTCCATCACGAAATAGTAATAACCGTTGATGCAGTTGGCGTCGTAAACCTCCACAATGCCGATGTGCTTGAGCTGGGCGGCAGCGCGCGCCTCGCGGCGGAACTGCGCCACGTCTTCCGGCGAAGAGGAAAACTCCGGCGCAAGCACCTTCACCGCCACCGGACGGTCCAGCGAGACCTGACGCGCCAGCCAAACCGAAGCCATGCCGCCGCGCCCCAGCAGACGCTGCATCTCAAAATTTGGCAGTTGGAACGGGATTTCGTCGTTGCTCATCTTACAATCGCCCCCTCGCCCCGACAAGTCGGGCACAATGTCTCCAGTTCCCCCTTGCAATCCGGGCACGGCGTCCCTCGCACTTCGCCTGTACCTCTGCATTTGGTACAGGCCGCGATACCGGTGCCCGCGCAACGGCGGCATTCCGGCGAAAGTCCGGTGCCGTTGCAACGCCGGCACGGTATGCCGCCGGTGCCTCGGCAGGCGAGACAATTAACGAAACCGGTCCCCACGCATTTGTCGCACTCGTGGATGATTTTGTCATCGATAGTGATTTTGCGGTTGCCGCGGGCTTTCTTTTCCTGAATCACCCCGTTTACGCAATCGGGCTGGGTACACTTGGTCTCACCGGTACCCTTGCAGGCGGAGCAAGTCTGGCGTCCAGTCAACTGGCAAGACTGGCACGGATGCGCCGCGCCGGTCATCACCAAGGCCTTTTGGCGGCTGGTCAGGAGATCCGGCAGGTCCGCCGGCACGAATATCCGACCCAACCGCACCGCGCCTGCCGCCATCTGCTGGCGGGTAAATTCCTGGGAACCTTGGTTGAGCGCCACCACCACCTGTTCCACCGACGCCGTGCTGCGGAGCTTTCCTTTGCCGCCGCACTTCGGGCAGGGTTTAAGCGGGCCTTCATTGACTTTACCGTCACGCCCTTCCACCCGCATTCTGATTTTACCATGCCCCTCGCAGGTACGGCAGTTTTTCCACCCTTGGTTAAGCTTGGCCAGCAACTGCCGGTGGCCGTTGAGAATTTCATTAGACACCTGTTCCGGGTAAAAATCCGCCGGCAACAGCCGACGCACCGCAAGCGCGTTAACCGCGTAATAAAACGCCACCGCCGGTTGGCGGTCGGTCAGCTCCCGCATTTGCTTCAAGTTTTCCCGCACCGTCTGGTCGGCCAAAGCGGAGACCCGGCCTTGGCGTTCCGCTTTCGGGTCCACCGGGGGCGGCTCCGCCTTCGGCTTTTCCGCGCGGAAGCCGGGCATTTTCGCCTGGCAGTGCGAGCAAACCGCATCACCGGTTTTTCCTTCACGTCCGCAAGACGGGCAAATCACCAGTCCTTGGGCGAACGCCACCGCCGCCGACACGGCCGCGCAGCAGAGCAATAAATGACGCAATATGTTGTTTTTCATTCCTCATCCTCCTTGCCAGTGACCCCATAAGCCCGCAGTTTGCGGTGCAATGTCCTCCGGCTAATCCCCAGTTCTTCCGCCGCATGGGTGCGGTTACCGCCGTTACGTTCCAGCACCGCCATGATTTTGGCCCGCTCGGCGTCGGCCAGCGACGCCGGTTCCCATTCCGACCGGCTGTTCTCCACCTTCGGAATGGAGGAGCGGATATTCTGCGGCACGTCGTTTTCATCCAACCGTTCGCCGTGCGCCAACACCACCATCTTCTCCACGGTGTTACGGAGTTCGCGAACATTTCCCGGCCATTCGTAGGAGTCCAGCAACTCCATGGCGGCCGGGGAGACCCCGGTAATCTGCTTGCCGTTGCGCTCGCAGCATTCCTTGAGAAACCGGTGCACCAGCAGCGGGATGTCTCCGGTGCGTTCTTTGAGCGGCGGCAAAACGATATCCACCACGTTCAGCCGGAAAAACAGGTCTTCGCGGAATTTTCCTTGGTCAACATATTCGCGAAGGTTGCGGTTGGTCGCGGCAATCACCCGAATGTCCGTCTGAATCGTCTGTTCCCCGCCGACCCGCTCGAAACAGCGCTCCTCAAGCACCCGCAGCAGTTTCACCTGAATTGAGGTGTCGATTTCGGAAATCTCGTCCAAAAAGAGCGTACCGCCGTTGGCCATTTCGAACCGGCCCCGTCGTTGCGCCACCGCCCCGGTGAACGCGCCTTTCTCGTGTCCGAACAGCTCGCTCTCCAACAGCGAAGAAGAGAGTGCGGCGCAATGCACCGCCACAAACGGTCCCTGCGCCCGCTGGCTAAGCCGATGGATCGCGTGGGCTACCAGCTCCTTGCCGGTCCCGCTCGGGCCTTGGATCAGCACCGACGCTTGGGTGGGCGCGGCTTGGCGGATAATGTCAAAAACTTGGCGCATGGCGGCAGACTCGCCGGTGATGTTTTCCATACCGAATTTTTCGTCCAGCTGGCTCTCCAGCGCCACCACCTTATTCTCCAGTTCCCGTGACTTAAGCGCCCGCGCAACCAGCATATCCAAATGGTCTAGATTGATGGGCTTGGTCAGAAAATCGTACGCCCCTTGGCGCATTGCCGCCACCGCCGTCTCCACCGAACCGTACGCCGTGAGCAAAATACAAGCAGTCTGGGGATGGCGTTTGACCGTCTCGCGCAACAGTTCCAACCCGCCCATCCCCGGCATCTTCATGTCGGTCAGCATAATGTCCACCGGCGGCTTGCTGCTGTCCAATGCCGCCAAAGCACTCTCCGCGCTTTCAGCCACCAGCACCTGATAGTGCCGCTGCAACGCGCGCTGCAAACCGTCTCTGGTGTTTTTTTCGTCGTCCACCACCAAAATTACCGGCTTATCCGCCATCTTAACCATCCTCCATTGGCACACTGTGCCAAATAGTGACAAAATTGACACGCATTATACTCCATTGACACACTAAATCAAGTCAAAAGTGGTTAAATACACCCTATTTTGGTAAAAACCATTATTCCGTCTTGATTTAATATTTGAAGTATGCCACAATACCAATATTAAAGCTTTAAGCAAGCTTGTTATCCTACAACGTATTTCGTTTGTTGATTGAGAGATCTAGCTTGTTAAAAGCGCGAGGAGTGGTGAGTGACTGCTAATTGGCAAGCCCTCGACGTATAATGAAAGGTTTATTATGAAAAAGTTGTTTTGCCTAAGTGGCGTGTTTGCTCTTGCGATGGCGGTTTGTGCCAGAGGGGACATGTTGGATGTCACTCATTTCAACCGTGTCTGCCAGTTCACCGTTTCAGGGTATCACGGTGGCAGTACCTTAGGGAATTTCCCGATTCTTTTGCGCCTTTCCACCGCAATCAGCGGTTTCTCGTATAGCGAGTGCGCGGCAGGCGGCGCGGACTTGCGGTTCACGGACGCAGCGGGAAATCTGCTCGCCCACGAGATCGAAACCTGGGACACCGCCGGCGAATCCGCAGTGTGGGTGAAGGTGCCGGCGCTTTCAGGCACTACCACCGTGGTACGGATGTACTATGGCGTGTCCAACGTTTCCGTGTTGCCCGCCGTAACGCCGAGCGACGTGTGGTCGCGGTACATCACCGTGATACACGGCGGTTCGGGGTTGACCGACTCTTCGCCCCAAAACCTCGCCATTATGGACGGCGGCGGCGTGAGCGCCACTGCGGACAGCGGAATAATCGGCGGCGGCGTAACTAAGCCCGTACAGAACACAATAGGCGTTAACGTGCCCAATCCCGTAAAAAACGCTATTCTTACCGATGTTACGCGCTTCTCCTTCTCGGCATGGTACAGAACATCCACCGGCGGCGGGAAGACGGCGATTATCGCCGCAAGCAAGGGAACGTGGGGAGGAACGGGATACCTTCTGATTTGCGAAGGCGGTTCTTACATGTCCGTGGCGGTGCAGTCAGCCCATCAAGGTACCGGTGGCAAGGGTGCGCTCGTTAACAACACTTGGGCGCACGTGGGATTCTCCTACATCGCCAGCGGCAACGTGAACACCTATTTCAACGGCGAATCAATCTATTCCAACGCGGCCGCAAAATCGCTGGGCGACGAAGACAAGGATTACTGGTCGGTCGGCTCCTACGCGATGACAACACACGGCTCAAACTTCATCGGCGATATGGATGAGATACGTATCTACGACGGTATCGCGTCAGCCGACTGGTTCAAAGCCGAACACGACTCTATGGCCGCCGATGACTTCGTGGTGGCGGGGGCAGTGACCGAGAACGTTGCCACTTGGGGTAGCGAGGCGGCGTTTGAATCTGTGACACAGACTGCGGAAGGCGCGGAAGTTACGGGGACGATCACTCGCTTTGCCACCGGCGCTACGAGCGTCACGGTGGCACTGAAGTGGGGCGAGACTACCACGCTTGAGGGCGGATCCGTTGAAGTGGGCGGGTTTACCGCGCCCGGGACGATTAAGGCCGTGTTCCCCGGTCAAACGGCGGGCAAGACGTATTACTTCGCGTTCGTGATGACATCGGACACCGATGATGTGTCCGTCTCCGAAACCTATGCTTACCTGTGCCCCGGAGAAGGCGCGTTGTGGCGCCCGCAATCCGTAGCCGACACGTGGGATACCACCTCCTGGCTGGTAGGCAGCCAGATGTCTAACTTCGTGGACGGCTGGCCAATCGTTTTCGACGGACAAGAGCAAATACGGGTAGATGAAGTGGCCGTCCCCACAGCAGTCCATACTACGCGCATGACTGTGAGCGGAGATCAAGATTACAAGTTCACCGGCACCGGACCGATCACAGCCGCCAAAGTGGTGAAAACGGGATCAGGCACGATGAATCCCGGTACGCTTTTCACCGACCCCGTGGATATCGAGGTTCTAAGCGGTGTGATGAAGTACGAGGAGGTGATTAGGTACGGTCGAACGATTGATGTAGAACCTTCCAAGCTGACGGTGGGCGGTACCGGCAACGAGGCTTTGGTGGAGCTGGCGAACAGTGAAACTTTCTTTGGTTTCGGCGACGGCGGAAAAATGGAGGTGAATGTCCTCACGAACGGCACGATACTCGTGGTACGCGACAGCGTGTGGGTCCGCTTCGGAGCCGGAGAAGGTTGCACATGCGACCTGTATGTGGCTCCGGGCGGCTACATTGAGAGCGGGATGATTCTGATGGGTTCGCAGGCAGCGGTATGTAACGCCAGAGTGGCCGGCACCATCTTGGTGCGCAATTATCCACTTGGCGTGGGAGAGGCGAGCGAAACCACGCTCGTGCTGGAACCGGGTGGGCGCATCAAAGCGCGCGGTACGCAGATGTGGAACAATTCCGCCTCGTGGAGCGGACGCACAGGACTCGCGAAATTGCATGTGCGCGGCGGCACCTTAGAGTTGTACCCCGTACAGACATACGATGCCAACACCCCGATTCTGAACACGGTGTTGCCGGTGACTTACGAAGATTCCATCACATTCGAAATTCCGACCGGCGGCAGCTCCTACATGAAAGCCGCGCTCACCAACGTGACGGAAGGCGCTACGGCGCATTTCGTGAAGACCGGCGGCGGCGATCTTATTGTATCCGGTCCGTTGGACGGGATTTCCGGGGCAATCGACGTGCTTGAGGGACGCCTGACATTCACGAACAAATTCGCCGACGATGCCGATGTGGTGATAAACGTGGCCGAGGACGCGGTGGTGAGCTGCGATGTCTCCGGCGGCGGTGCCAAGGACTTGCTCAAGTTCATCGACAAAAACTCCCGCGGCACACTGATGCTGCACGGCTACGACGGAACCAGCACCATTGACCTTAGCGAGTACCCGAATCTCAAACTTGCCATTTGGGACGGCGGCACGGGATTCTCCGGCACTTTGATTCCGTACGGCAACCATTTGGTGTTAGATATGTACGGTAAAACTGGCATATTGAAGGCCTCGATGACCGACGCCAACGGCGTACCGGCCCGCATCACGGTGACGGACACCGTGGGCGGCGGCGTATTGGATCTGGCCGGTGACAACTCAGGCATGTCGGGCGGCATCGTTGCCTCGGGCAATGTTCGCTTGCGCCTCTCCCATGCCCAGGCCGCCGGTACCGGAAATGTGTCGCTTGACGAAGGGGTGGCAATAGAAGTCGCGGCCGCGTTGGGAGCCCACTTCCTGCAAACCAGGGTGACGGCTGATTCGCGCCCGGCATTCATCTTCATCAGTCCGGGCGGGGAAGCGTGTAATGTGGACCTTTCCCGCTTCCCCGGCTGCCGTCTCGGCACCATTGGTGCCACGGCGTCTGTCACACATACCGGTACGGTTACACCTTGCGACGGCGAGTTCACCCTCGGCGGCGGCAACACCCCATACGCTTCCAGCTATTCCGGACTCAAGCCCGGCATACTGGCTGACGGCGCAACTGCGACAAAAGTTGTCGTGGACCAAAAGGGTACCATCAATCTGTCGAACTCCGATAACACCTATTCCGGCGGTACGGTGGTGACAAATGCGGGACAGGTGTTCTTTGCGGCAACCGATGGTTTCGGGGCGGTGCCGGAAACATTCGATGCCAAGAACATCTTTGTAGACGGTGGCGTCTTGCGTCACGGCAACGCCAACACCACACTGAACGCCAACCGCGGAATATGGGTAGGCGAAGGCGGTATGACCTTCCATCCTTGGGGCAGTTACACGCTTAACGTGCCGGGCGGTCTGGGCGGAAACGGTAAAATCACGTTTACCGACGGCGGCCATCTCACCCTGAGCGGTTCGCACAACACTTACGATGGCGCGATTGAAGTTAAAAACGCTTCCACGGTCTTCACGATTGGCAGCGCTAACGCATTTTCATGGGCATCTGCCGGCGGCATTTCTTCTGTCGGCACCGTGGCGCTGAACACGCCGGAAGATGTGACTTTTGGCGATGTGGTGAGTGGTTCCGGCGCGTTTAAAAAACAAGGCGAGGGCACTCTATCGTTTTCGCAGGCGCAACTTTTCAGCGGAGCCACTTCTGTGGAAGCCGGCACGTTGCACCTTACGGCCCCAAAACAGATAACCTCAACGTCCTCAATCTACAACAAGAGCGACATATTTGTTGATTTTGCGGGCAGTGCCACTGACGCATTCGGCAAAGCGCCGATTTACGGGCCGGGCACAATCAGGTTCGCCGGAGGTAACGACACGACAATCGATCGGATGCTGGGGGGAACGGCGGAACTTTCCGCCGAAGACGGTGCCACATTGGACTGCAAGGTGGTTACCACCGCCGCGATTTCCGTGGACAATGCATCGCTCGCCCTGACCGGTACTGGAGCCGGAACCGTAGTGGAGGGTTTTGCAGACTTCAAGTTGAACGGCAGTGTGACGATGATTGACGAAAACGAGATCCAGCTTTCGGAGGCGACAACGTACAAAGGCGGTACCGCGTTCTGGCGGAAGCGCGTGAACGTGACCCGTCCGTGGCAGGCGCACTTCACCTACAAGACAGTCAACCCGCCTGCGAGTCCAGCGGACGGTTTTGCGTTCTTCCTGCACAACTCCGAGAACGGTCTCGATGCCATTGGCGCGACGGGCGGCAGCATTTGCGCAAGCGGGATCATTCCGTCGGTTGGTGTTGCTTACAACATTTACAACACCGATTCCGCCGGATGGATCAATGATGGTGGAAAGACCAGCATGAGTACGGCCCTAAACGGCATCTCCGTACAAGACGGGATGAACGTGTGGGTTACGTATGACGGCGAAGGCAAAATGATCCAGTCGATTCTCTCCGGCAACAAATACGTGGCGTTCACCAACTCCGTCAATCTGCTTGAGAAGCTCGGATCCTCCACCGCATGGATGGGATTCTCCGGCGCGACCGGGGGAGCGTATTGCGATCAGCGCATCACAGACTTCCGTTTCTACCAGGCTGACGCCTCTGTCGGCTTGCCGAACCTTGACGTGGCAAACGATTCCGCAAAGTGGCAGCTGAATCGCCATGCCGTGTATGAGCCGATTGGCGACATTCCTGCATTCCGGTTGACCGATGCCTCGAACTACAACACCGGCGTAGTAACGCGACTTGAGCGCATCTATGTGGGCGCACCGTTCCGCATCAGCGGCACGTACCACTATACCAGCGACAACAGTAGCGGCAATCCTGCGGACGGAGCCGCCGTGTTCCTGCATGTGAATCGCCCCACCGACATTGCGGCTGGCGGCGGATCATGCGGCATTATCGGTCTGGGTATCAACGGCGAGACACTCTCCACCGCAATCGGCTGGATATTCAGGGTAAACTCCACAGCTGCCGTCATTCCCGTGAAAAACGCCACCGCCGGCACTGCCGTGACGGCGCTGAACGGCGTGAGCCCGAAGAACAAGAGTCCCATGGACTTCGTACTCTCGTACACGCCCGGTCTGCTTGAAATCACGGTAAAGCAGGGAGAAAACTCTGCCACGTTATCGCAGGAGGTGGATCTGGCACAGTACTTTGGCAATGCGTTTGCGTACTTCTCCGTTTCGGGCGGTACCGGCGGACGCAACGCGAAGCAGTATTTCTACGGATTCAAGATGGAAGGCGAATACAGCGGGAATGGCGTTTACGGTGGCTACGGCGACGTGACATTCAGCGGCACTGACGCTCTGCGGGTGGCAGCGGGGGCGAATGATATGACCGCTATTGAGAATGTGACATTTGCGGGGGACGCGACTGTAGGCGTTTCCGCAAGTGGAGCAGAAAATGCACCTTACACGGTTCGTATAAACTGCGTAAACTTTGACGTTGCGGACGACTCCGCCGCTCCGGCAATCAATCTGGCCGCCAATGGGGCAGGTTCTGGCACCTTACAACTCGGCACCTTGACGTATGGAGAAAACAAGTCGCCGCTCAAGATCAGCGGCGCGGTTAGCGGAATCGACGGCGGCAAGATTAAAGTGGTGATTCCGTTAATCACCGGCGTTGTTCCGCTGCTGGACCTCACCGAAGCAACCGGTGTGTCACTTGAAGATTTCGAATTGGTCACCGACACGCCGCCGCCAGTGGAACTGCGCTTCACGGACGGCATTTTGAAAGCGGCCTGTTTGAACGGAACGTTATTTATCCTGTACTGACGGTTTGCCAGATTAAACGATTATGAAACAAAAGCCGCCGCCCGGTTCTTGCCCGGACGGCGGTTTTTTGTTGCCAAATCATTCAGCGTCACAATATTTTTCATCAAAAGCGGATAAACGCTGGCGGCAAATTGTCGCATAACAAGGCTAATGCCTAAACGCGTAACTGATTTCCTTACTCAATCGTATTAGTGTTATCAATACCCACCCCCCTCATCTCACGATAGATGATACTTCCAAGTGCGTGCATGATGGCGTTGTACTTGGCCTGGTCTTCAAACAGGGTGGTATATGTATCTTGCGACTCCGTATAGCTGTCCTGTGCCGCCGATCCAAATGCCTTCGGGAAAATACTTTCCGCAAAAATCTGCGGATCGCTGGTACGCGCCATGGTCTGCAACTTGGTGTCGCTCATAAGCTTTGTCCTGAGTGCCATCAGCAACACCTTGTCCGCATCGGTGAACTCGCCTTTATACTGTTCGTTAATCTTCGCAATGATTTCATCAAGCGGTTGTTTCTCTTCAGGCTTCGCCGTACTTTTGGCACTTGCCGTGTAATAAACGCCATCTTCATTTTCCATCGAGATCGCCCCCTCAAAGGTCTTTTGCAGCTTATAGTATTCAAGTTGCAGTTTCCCTTCAAGGTCAATCATCTGCGTTGTCTCAGGCGGGATAAGCCCCAGCAGGTAGCTCAGGAACACATATTCCTTGTGCAAATCCGTGTCGAACATCCGCACCACCTGAGAAATATAACCATACCATTTGATCATGTTGCGGCACAGGCGGCGGAACTGGTAACGCTCGTCAGGATTCAGCTTGTTATAGCGGTCAGCAACAGGTTTCAGTATGCTGGTCATGCGTCCCATAGACCGTGAATCCTGCTTGCTGTAGCTGAAATACTCGGAAGCAAACGCGGCGATATCGTCATCGGAATAGATGGAATAGCCCCGCAGCTCATGTACAACCTGATACAGCAGGTCGGTATTGACCTCGCGCTCCAGCATGGTCTCCTGATAAAACGGCTGGAACGCTTCTTGTATCTCTTCCTGTGTGTTGATGAAGTCCAGAACAAAAGTGTCGGTCTTGCCTTGGCAGGTACGATTCAGGCGGGAAAGGGTCTGAACGGCTTTTACGCCACGGAGCTTCTTATCAACAATCATCGTGTGCAGCAGCGGTTCATCAAAACCTGTCTGGTACTTCTCAGCCACAATAAGCACATTGAAATTCTCATGGAATTCGGCCTTGGTCTGGGATTCCCCGATATGGCTGCCGTCTTTGCGGACGTTCAGCTTCGGTTCGGTGTATTCCTCGCCGCCGTCATTGACTGAGCCAGAGAAGGCCACAAGAACGCCGATATCATCATAACCCTTTTCCTCGATATACCGTTTGCACTCATGGTAATAGCGAACGGCTGCCAGACGGGAAGATGTAATGACCATCATCTTGCCGCGCCCACCGATTTTGTGCCGTGTCGTTCCCAGATAGGTTTCCACGATAATCTGCGCCTTCTGGCTGATATTGTACGGATGCAGCTCTTCATACTTTCGGATTGTTTTGGCTGCACGGGAGCCAGGCACATCGGGATTGTCCTCTATGGTTTTGGCAATCTTGAAGCAGGTGTCGTAGGTCATGTAATTCTGGAGAACGTCCAGAATGAATCCTTCTTCGATGGCCTGCCGCATAGAATAGATATGGAACGGGTGGAAGCTGCCGTCTTCATACTCCGTGCCGAACATCTCCAGCGTTGTTCCCTTCGGGGTAGCGGTAAAGGCGAAGAACGAAAGGTTCTTGTGCTTCCCGTGGACAATCATTTCCTGAACGAGCTTGTCAGTCGGGTCGATATCTTCCTCGGCCTTGCCCTCGATTTCAGCGTACTCGCGCAGAGCGTCTTCGGTATCGGCCAGAGCAGCTTTCAGCTTCAAAGCAGAAGAGCCAGTCTGAGAAGAATGCGCTTCGTCCACGATGACGGCATAGTTTCTGCCTTTGGCGCTGTCCACTTCCTGATAGATGACAGGGAATTTCTGCAGCGTGGTTACGATGATGCGAACGCCAGCGTTTATAGCATCCCGCAGGTCGCGGCTGTTCTTGTCTTCACCGATGGTCTCCACTGCGCCCAGCGTATGGTCAAAGCCAGAGATGGTCTCCTGCAGCTGTGCATCCAGTACCGTTCTGTCGGTCACGACAACGACACTGGAGAAGATAGCGTTGTTATCCTTGTCATGCAGAGAGGCCAGACGATAGGCCGTCCACGCTATGGAATTGGATTTGCCAGAGCCAGCGGAGTGCTGGATAAGGTAGTTGTGACCTGCACCGTTCTCGGAAACGTGAGCAATCAGCTTCCGCACAACGTCAAGCTGATGGTAGCGCGGGAATATCAGGCGCTTCTTCCTGATAACCTTTTCCGTGCCGTCAGGCTGCAGCTTCTTTTCTTCCGTGACCTGCAGATGGATGAACTTCTGCAGAATATCCATCATGCTGTCCTTCTGGAATACCTCTTCCCAGAGATAGGCAGTAGGATAACCGTTCGGGTTCGGAGGATTGCCCTTGCCACCGTCACGGCCTGCACCGTTGCTGCCTTGGTTGAATGGCAGGAAGTAGGTATCTTTACCTGCAAGCTGGGTGGTCATCCAGACTTCCGTATGGTCAACGGCAAAGTAGCCCAGAATATGCTTGTTGAACTGGAAGCAGACTTCACGCGGGTCGCGGTCATACATCCACTGTGTTTTGGCGTTGTCCACGGTCTGGCCCGTGTACTGATTTTTCAGCTCAAAGGCAAAGACGGGGATGCCGTTCAGGACAAGCACCATGTCCACGCTCTTTTTCGTGTCGGCGCTGTAATACCACTGGCGATAGCAGGCAACATGATTTCGGGCATACTGCGCTGCAGCCGTCTGGTTCAATGAGGATTCAGGCTTGAAGTAGCAGACGCGGAATGTGATGCCACGGTGCTTGAAGCCATGCCGCAGCACAGAAACAAGGCCGCTCATATCGCAGGCATTGTTGAACGCCACGCAGAACTTCCGCACCGTATCGACCTTGTTCGCGTTCTCAAACCGCGCCCACTCTTTGGGCTGGGTCTTCTGAATGAAGGTAACCAGCGTATCTACATATAGCCCAAGCTTCGGGTCATAGGTATCTGTTCCTTTGACGTAACCGCCAGCGGGAGACAAGAACGACGCTTCGATATCGGATTCAAAGCGTTTTTCGTTCGTAGTATCAATGCTCATGCTGGCACCTCCTTCTTTCCTGTGACGTATTCAAAAATAAGACTCTTCTTATAGTTGTTGAGTTCTTCCAAGAATGCTTCTTTCTTTTCTACCAAGTCATTTATCTCTGGAATTTTGATATCCAGATAGTGTGCAATCTCAATCTGTTCATCTATCTGAGGTAAGCATGTTCTAACATTCTGTATGGTAGAGACAGCTAATCCTGGCTGTGCTGCTGTGGATGATACGTATTGATTTAGATTCATCCCAATTAAGAGATAATACAGAAAATCCATATCACAGAAATGGGTGTTCTCGGTAACAACAGCATGCTCTGTTGCCCAGAACTTGCCATCGACCCTATGCACATTTCCACATAAAGCGCCTTGACGGCCTACAAGCAGCCTTTTCCCTTCGCAATTATACTCATCGAAAAAGCCTCTTTGTCCATTACCACCATATACTGGATAAGTACCTGTTTCTGTAATCTGTTCAGAAACCAGATTTTTCCCAGACTGCATAGTGCATAAGTATTTCAGCGCAAGAACCTTCCAAGAAGCAGGTAGAGCACCTATCCATTCAATTCCGCTATCCCTCATTGGACGGTCTGGATGGATGCCTTTAGTGACGGCTTGTGTGATGACAGCCTGTTTCAGCTTCCTGTATTCCTCGATGGAAGCGCGGGTTTGCTCGATGACAGCATCGATGCGGGCACATTCAATGTTGAGAAAACCCGCAATTCGTCCTTGCTCAGCATAAGAAGGGATTGGAACAGAAATTTTCTTCATGTCCTGCCAATTTGTAGTCCAGAGGTCATTTACGATACCATGTCCCCATTTATAAAATTCATCCGAGAACATGGTTGAATGGAAAAGCCAATCATAATATACAGGATGCATCTCCTCACGCGGAGTAAGTATGGTGTTTATCAGGGAAACAGAGCCATCATAGGGAGAGATTCCGCAAGAGCCTCTTCTGTCAGAACGGCTATTGATGGCAAAATCTCCTTTAAGCACTAATTTTCTGTCATCATGAGAATCTGTTTTGGCTGCGGTGCTCAACTGAGGAACGATACCTTTCATCGTTACAGAAAGCGGAGGGTAGTCTACATCACTAACCTTCTCTCGCCGTTCAGTGTATAGCTGACCGATTCTGCCAATTTTCCAATTCTCAGGGATTTCGCCAATCCATGGAATCCCTGAATCCATCATCAGTCTTGCCATGCTCAGTCCTCCTTATGGAATAGTGCCTGCAGACTGGCCGATATATCTGCTTCCAATCTTGTGATACGTGCCATAATATCTTCCACAGGTTCAGGAGCTTGATACTCATAGAAATACCGTGTCATCGGAATTTCATAACCCACTTTGGTCTTTTTTGTATCAATCCAAGCGTCAGGGGCATACGGCAGCACTTCCCGTTGGAAGTATTCTTCAATATCCTCTGTCATCGGAACGTTCTCTGTATCTCGTAGGTTTGAATCGGCAATTGGCTTGCCCTTTTTCAAAACGGGTTTGCCTTCTGCATCCAGTTCAGGGCGTTCCACTACAATTTTGTAGTACCCGAAATCCTCTGTATTGAAGATCTTGCTCTGGCAAAAAACGCCGTCTTTATCTCCGTAGACAGCATCGTTCTGGAATTCACCGTAAGCCTGTACAATGAGTTGGCGGCACAGGTCTGTAATATCGTTGCGTTTGGTGCCAATACTCTTGCGCCGTGCTTCATAACAATGGCTTGCGTCAATGAGCTGTACCTTTCCAGCGCGGTAGGCAGGTTTATCCTTGGAGCATACCCAGATATAGGTTGAAATGCCCGTGTTCATGAACTGGTCTGTGCTGAGCTGCACAATAGCATCCAGCCAATCATTTTCCAGAATGTAACGGCGAATCTCGCTGGGGCCGCTTTCTGCGTCTCCAGAGAACAGCGGTGAACCGTTCTGAATGATTGCCATTTTCCCGTTCGGGGCTAACTTGGCAAGTCCATTCAGAACGAAAAGCTGCTGACCGTCTGAGATTTTTGGCAAGCCAGGGGCAAAGCGCCCCAGCTCTCCCTGCGCAGCTTCCTTCTCAACAGCTTTCTGTTCCCGCTTCCAGTCAATGCCGAACGGAGGATTGGAAATACAGTATTGGAAGGTATAGCCCTTGAACTGGTCGTCAGATAGCGTATCACCGAACCGCATATTGTTCGGGTCGCCGCCGCGAATCATCATATCGGCCTTGGCAATGGCAAAGGTGGACGGGTTGAACTCCTGCCCGAAGCAGGTGACTTCTATATCTGCGTTCAAGTCATGGATGCGTTCTTCCATGCAGGAAAGCATCTGGCTGGTTCCCATGGTCATATCATAGACGGTTACGTTCCCGGCGTGGGTCAGATCGGCGTCGGAAAGCAGCAGATCGGTCATCAGATAGATGATGTCGCGGCTGGTGAAGTGCGCCCCGGCTTCCTCACCAAAGGATTCCGAAAAACGGCGTACCAGGTCCTCAAAGATATAGCCGCAGTCCACGGCGCTTATCCTGTCGGGGCCGAGGTAGCCTTTGGGGCTGTTGAACTCCTTGACGGTCAGATACAGGGTGTTGCTTTCCACCATGCGCTTGATGACGTTGTCAAAGTCAAACTTGGAAAGAACGTCCTGCACATTGGGGGAAAACCCGGCCAGATAGTCACGGAAGTTGGCCTCGATGTTCTCGGGATCGGCCAGCAGCTTGTCAAAGGTGAACTTGCTGGTGTTGTAGAACTGATAGCCGGAGGCCTTGGTCAAAAAGCCATCGATAACGGCAAGGTGCTTCACCTTGTCATAGGTATCTTGAACGGCCTGCCATGAGGGAAGCAGGCAATCGTGAAAACGCTTTACAACGGTCATCGGCAGGATGACAAGACCGTACTCATGGGGCTTGAATGGGCCACGCAGCATATCGGCCACGTTCCAAATCATGGTGGCCTTTTCTGCTATATTCGTTCCGACAACACTGATTCTATCGTTTGCCATCTTCGTTCTGTCCCTCGTTTCAAATAGGTATTAAATGCTCCGTCAACACTCAAACACCTAACTACATAACCCCTAAAAAACCGTCAACCATTAACCCGTACAACACCCGCTCCACAATACGCTGACAATGCTTTCTTGTGAATAAGGTGTAGTTTAGCACATTCCGGTTAGGTGCGCAAGGGAGGATTTGGCGAATGGAAAAGCAGGTGGCAAATTGCTTATCCATTCTTGCACTAGTTCGGCAAATGGGGTATAATAATTATTGTTTTTAAATGAGGGGTAAGGAGAATCCAATGAAAAGAGTGACGATATTGATGTTGGCAATGTTCTGTTCGCTGTCGGCTTGCGCTAAGACGGATCGAATTGCGACGATTCCGCTCAAGGCGGAGCAACGGCAGGTTGCGACGGTTAAACCGGCGTCTCCGGAGGCGTTTAAAGGGGCGAAATGGCTTTGGCATGCCGAAAACAGAACGGCGAAGGGAGAGGTCTCCTTCCGTGCCGGCATGGATATCCCCGCGGGTGCGGCGGTTAAGGAAGCGCGGCTTTACTTCACATGCGACAACGGGACGCGTATCAGCGTCAACGGTCAGACCGTTGCCATTCAAGTTACGGACGAAGACTCTTGGCGTAACTTGAAGCGCGTCGACGGGCTGGAAAAATTCCTAAAAACCGGCCGCAACGAAATCTCCGCCTGTTGCGAAAACCACACCGAAGGTTTTGCGGGTTTCGTAGCGGTGCTGGAGGCAAAACTCGGCAACGGTCAGACGGTAAGATTCCCGACCGACGACGCAACATGGCAGGTTACGAGAAACGGGGGTGCGTTCGCAAAACCGGCAGCGCTTGGTGATTTCGGTTGCCAACCTTGGGGTAATTTTGCAAATACGTCGGGGGCAAGCTATGATATGGTTGATTCAACCGCATCGTTTGAGCTGAATTCGTTCGGTCCTTGCGCCAGCCTTTACTTTATGGCCGACTCGGTGGCAGGCAACGCCCTGACGCTGAAACTCAACGGACAAACCATCAACCAGTCTGTCTCTGGCGTAGCAAAGATCGACATCACCGAAGCGGCGAAAAACGGTAACAATGTACTCGAATGGGGCCCTTACCGCACAACCAATCCGCGGGTAATCTTGGATAGCGGAGACGGCGCGGCATTCATCTCCACCGCGCGACGGCCCCAAAACGGCGAGTGCGACAGCTCGGCCTTCGTGAAAACCTTCGTAAACATTAAGGCAGTCAAAAAAGCAATCTGGCGCACCACCGGCCTAGGGGTCTATGAAGCTTACGTGAACGGTAAAGAGGTTGGCGGTTTTCTGAAACCGGGTTTTACGCACGTGTACAAGCGCCGCATAGAACGGGCCACCGATGTCACCGAAATGCTCAATACCGCCGTCGGGGCAAAAAACGTGCTGGCGGCGGTCGTCACGCAGGGTTGGTGGCGCGATCAGGTTACAGGCAGGCGCGGCAAGGAAAGTGCCTTCCGGGGTCTGCTCGAACTGACATATACCGACGGGACGCGGGAGGTGATCGGGACGGATCCTTCATGGCTCTCGGCCCATACCGGTAAAGTGCGTTCCGCCGCGATTTTCGATGGCGAACAGTATGACGCGCGGGTGGACATGGCTTGGCTGAAAACCGGCGAGCCCGGTGCGCCGTTCGCGGCCTCACGAATCAACCGCGAGTTTTCAGGCGAAATAGTGGAAGAACCCGGCGCGGACGTGAAAGTCCGCCGCGATTTGACACTCTCACCGGTGGCGGCGTATGTGTGGAAAGGCGCCTCCGGCGGCGAGCCGAAAAAAGCCTTTGGCAAAGTGACGGTAATCCGCCGTTATCAACCCGGCCAGACGATGACGGTTTCTCCCGGCGAAGAGTTGATTGTGGATTTCGGGCAGAACGCGGCGGCGGAACCGGAAATCGCCTTGACAGCGGCGGCAGGCACCAAGGTTACGATCAAAACGGCCGAAATTCTGAACGATGGCAACGGACTAACCTCGCGAGGAAATGACGGCCCTGAAGGCAGCCTATACCGGCAAAATCTGCGCCGGGCGCTTTCCCGGATTGAATACATTTGCAAAGGCGGCGGGGTAGAGACATATATGCCCACCTTTACCTTCTTCGGATACCGCTATGCGGCGATTACCGCTGACGGCGAGATTAAGATATCCTCGTTCAAATCGATTCCGGTCACCTCAATCGCTAAAGAGGATGAAATCGGCACCATCAAGACCGGCAACCCGCTGGTGAACAAGCTAATCTCCAACGTCCGCTGGGGAATGTATTCGAACTACCTTTCGGTGCCGACCGATTGCCCGCAACGCGACGAGCGGCTGGGCTGGACGGCGGACACGCAGGTGTTTACAATGGCGGCGAGTTACCAGGCGGATGTTCGCGGTTTCTTCAGGAAATGGATGGCTGATGTCTGCCAGACGCAGCACGACAACGGCGCATTTACCGGAGTCGCGCCGATCGCGCAGTACGGGAGCGAGTCGATCGGTTTCGGCTGGTCCGACGCGGGAATTATTGTGCCGTATGTAATCTGGACGCAATTCGGCGATACGGAGGTAATCCGCAACAGCTGGGACTCGATGAAGAAATACATGACGTTCGTTGAAGGCAACCGTTGGTTGAACGTCGGCCACCAGTGGGCGGATTGGCTTTCGTATGAACGCGCGGGCAAAGCACAGCCGCTGAACTGCCGGTTCATCGGCGGATGCTATTGGCTGTGGGATGCCCGGATGATGGTCGAGATGGCAGAAGCCATCGGCCGCCCCGATGACGCGGCGGCGTACCGGAAAATGTCGGAGCTGGCGTTGGATTATCTGCGTCGGGAGTTCATCCGCCCCGACGGCCAGTTGCCTCAAGAGTTGCGCCACATGCAGACACCCGCGTTATTCGCGCTTAAGCTCGGCGTGTTCAAAGACGAAGCGGCGGCTAAAGTCGCGCACGAGGCGCTGATGAAGAATTTCGCCGATCACGGCGACTGCCTCCAAACCGGATTTTTGGGAACTTCGATTCTTACCGACACGCTCAGTGAAATCGGCGAAGACGAGATGGCGTACACGCTACTGCTGCAGCGCAAGAATCCGAGCTGGCTATATTCGGTCGATCAGGGCGCAACCACAATCTGGGAGCGCTGGAATTCCTACACCAAGGAGTCCGGCTTCGGCAACGCGGGCATGAACAGCTTCAACCATTACGCCTACGGCGCGGTGTTGGGGTGGATGTACTCGTCGATGGCGGGCATCAAGGCCGACCCCAAGGCTCCGGGATTCAAGCACTTCTTCCTAGCTCCCAAACCCGACCGTCGGGTGGGGTTCGTCGAGTGTACCTACCGTTCCGCCTCCGGAAAGATTGAAAGCGCTTGGAAATACGGCGATGACGGCAAGTGCGTCTGGACTTACACTATCCCGAAGGGCACTACGGCAACGGTGCGTGTCCCGGGCGGGGCGACTATCGAACGCGGGCCCGGTACATACACGGAAACCATCGGACGTTAATCTTTTTCATGTGGAAACCCCCATTCACGGATGTTCATATTGGCAAAACTGTAGGAGCGTGTTTTATGGAACGTATTTTGCTAGCATTAACGGCGACGCTGTTTTTGGGAACGGCGTTTGGCGATGAACCTCGCCGTCCCATGGTGCTTATGGTGATGTTCGACGGTATGCGTGCCGACGCTATCGAGGCGGCGGATATGCCGAATCTAACCAAGCTTCGTAACGGCACCTGGCAAAATGGTTACAAAGGTGCATGGACTATAACCGGGCAAACCGAACCGATCGCCGCGCCAAACAGCGCGCCAAACCATGTTTCAATAGCGACGGGTGTGCTGTCTACGAAACATGGGGTCTCCGCGAACGGCCAAATCGCCAGCGGGAACTACACGCAATATCCCACTTGGATGAAACGGGTGGTGGATGCAAACACCGCAAGAAAGGCACTGTTCGTCTATTCCTGGAGCGAGGACGCGGATCTCGGTCTGGCCGACGGCGTGACCTTCATCAACCAAGGTGACGCCGGGAATGCGGTGGAACTGGCGGAACGGCTGGCTTCGACTGACGCGCCCGATGCGACGTTATACTTCATCGATTTGCCAGACCACAATGGCCACTCCTCCGGCTTTTATCCGCATTCGGACAATTATCTCGCCGGACTGACCGAATCTGACGGCTATCTCGGCGCGTGTCTGGACGCTATCGTCAACCGCCCAACCTTTAACGAAGAAGATTGGCTAATTTTGGTCACCGGTGACCATGGCGGTTACGGGAAAAACCACGGCCAGACTACTGGGCGGCAGGCACACACCGTACCGATCATCATTGCCGGACGCGATGTCACGCCCGGACGTCTGCCAGGGTCGCCGTACAACTTTGACATTGCCGCATCGGCGATCGCCCACTTCGGCTTAAATCCCGTTTCTTTGGGACTGGACGCGACCTTAATCGACCAAACGGCGGTAACCGACACTCCGCGTCTGCTCGACGACGGACTTGCCGTATATCTGCCGTTCGACACCTCCGAAACGGAAAATACGGTCGATAATTCCGGGGTCACCCCAGAAATCAACGGCGCACCCGCCATCACCAGTAACGGAATGGTTGGCTCGTACCTCAACATACCGTCGTCGGGAAGCTACTTGCGGCTTTTAGGCTCTGATTCGCTTACATTCGAGGGCGACAACAAGAGCTTCACGGCAATCGTATGGGTGAAGATGGATACGCAAACTAGCGATCCGGTGATCTTCGGAAACTCGGACTGGAACAAAGGCGTCAACAAGGGCGCGCTCCTCTGCGCCGCGCGTAAGGAATCATGGTCATCCACCGCCGGCGTCGGATTCAACGGAGGCTCGGGTTCGGCACGGATGAACATCGGCCCGTTCGACTACGAGGCTTCGGACCGCTGGACCTTCTACGCCGTGACGCGCTCTGACGAAGGGGTGATCACAACCTACCAGGGGCGGAGTGACGGAACACTCAACTGGGCATCGGCGCCTTTCGATGCCTTCGTGCTCAAAAGCGGTTATCCGTTCTGCATCGGACAAGACGGCACCGGAAATTACAAACAGAAATTCGTGGGCGGCGTGGACGACTTCGCCCTATGGACGCGCGGGTTGTCGCACGAAGAAATCCGCCGTATCTACACCTACGGCCGCGCCGGAATGGGACTGGGTGGTCTATTGACTATAGAATCAAACGATGCGCCGACAATGACGGCCAATGTTACCGACACCGACACAGTCACGCTGGAGTTCGGCGGTCGCCGTACCCGGAACTATCAGCTCTGTGTCGCTTCGGGCGAGACCGATGCCCCAAACGACAAATACGCCTGGAGTCATTTTGAAACGGTTGCCACCATTACCCCGACAACAACTGACTACACCTACACCATCCCACAGGCACTGAAAGATGCCGATGCGAAATTCCGTTTCTTCCTCATGCAGACCGAGACCCTGCCATACGCCCGCGAGGTTGCGTATGTACATTCCGACGGCGGCTCTTACATCGACACGGGCATCGCGCCGCGCCGCGATCTCACTGCGACTTTCGACATATTGCTTACCGAACAGAACGGAACGTGGGATTGGATGTTCGGCGCATACGGCAGCAGCAGCAACAAGAAGGCTAACTTCGGAATTGCGCGCCATATCGACACCGGTTTCTGGCATCTGGAGATATCGGGCAACAATGACAGACCTTTTGCTTGCACGCTAAACGTACCGCACCACGTCATATTCTCTACCGTCTTACTGGAGGTGGATGATGTCCAGCACGGTACCGGTCTGGTCGCAACCTCCTTTATCGAAAGCGGCTGGCCAATCAACATTTTCCGCAATCTGAAAGTTGGAGCAGCGTATGACCAGACGATGAAAGGCCGGTATTCCACCTTCACTCTCGCCACTACGCTCTGCACCGTGCGGGATTTCGTTCCGGTAGTGACCGCCGACGGCACCGCCGGCATGTTCGACAACATTTCAGGCCGTTTCTACGCCAGTGGTGGTGACGCGCTGACTGCGGGTGAAGACCGTGATGCAGCACGCTACGGATGGGTGCGGGCGCAAAGCGACACCTACAATGCTAACGCAAACGTGCCGGTGACCGCGGTCTGGGTCGGAGAAGGCACCGACACAACGGATCTGGCGGATCCGGCAAACTGGGTCTGCCGCAACGTTTTAGATCTGGTTCTGCCAGACACCATCCCAACAGCTGACACCGATGTCACCGTGAGCGGTGCCACAACTTTCGCAGTTCCGGCCGGTACGACATGGGTATGTAAGTCGGTCACCATCAATAATGCCCGGTTGGCGGCAGACGCCGACTGGAGCGGGCTGGACATCAATCGCCTTACTGCCGGATCGACAATCGACCTGAACGGACAGAAACTCACGCTCTCCGGTGTCGGCAACGCCGTCTTTACCGTCACCGACAGCTCGACCGACACGGAACATCCCGGAGAGCTGCATTTGGTAATCGGCGAGGGAATCGAAGCCGTCAATCAGGACTGCCAGCTGGACGGCAATCTCCGTTTGGTTAAGGAAGGCCCGGGCGCGTTGACGGCATCAAAGGCAAACCAAACCTACACCGGCGGCACATTGGTCGCGGCGGGGTGCGTCAAGTTCGGCGTAACCAGCGTGAACGCGCCCTTCGGCGTGACTGGAACGACCATCGAAGTCGCCGCCGGTGCGACGGCTGACGCATGGAGCCGGAATATCAACAACTATAGTTTCATTTTGGACGGAGGAAAATTGCTGAACACCCGTAACCTTGCGGTTGCTGATATGATCTCTGCCATCATGAATATCACGCTTACCGCCGATTCGGAGATGGTTTTCGACGCAAATAATTCCGTCTCGGCGGACAAGATCATCAGCAACGGCTCCGTGTGGGACCTCGGCAACCATACGCTCACCATCGTGTTCCAAGGCAATGATCCCGACATCTGGTTCGGCAGCAACGGCAACAAAACGGGATCGGCCACACTCGTCATTAAGAACGGCACGGTGAAGACGCAGGGTAACGGCTGGTTCCACGACATCGACACCGATGGCACCGAAGGCGGCAGCTACGACATCGCGACGATTCTGCGCCATTACGGTACCTCTACGGTGAGCAACCTGACGGTACGCGCAACAAACAGCGATGTCGCCGGCAATGGCGTTTACCGCGTTTACGGCACCTTCACGCCGCTATCGCCCTACGGCCACAATGTTCAGATGCTCGATGGTTCCACCATCGATCTTTCCGAAAAAACGGGAAGCTGGTCCACCACCTTTGTGAACAAGAACAACAGCAAAACGGTCACCTTCGATGAAGGCGCAACGGTTATGGTGAATCTGTACGGACGCGACGACATTTCGCAACTGGCCAGTAGCGATACATTTGTGATGACGTGGGCAAGCCCTCCTGACGAGGGCGTGACCTTCATCCCGGACGAAACGACTGCGGAACGCGGGTTCTCGTTCGTAAAGAAAGAGGGAGGCCTGTGCCTAATCTATACCGGAACCGTGTTTATGATCCGGTAAGTAATTGCGCCCGCCTCAAAACGGGCGAGCACGACATCTTATGCCGATCTCCTTCTAGTTAAAAAATGCGGTCGGGATGGTCTTGTCCCGTCCGCATTCGCAATGGTTTTGAAAGGAGTTGCCAAATGACGAAAAAACTGATTGCTCTGGTTCTGGCGGCAAGCGCGGCACTCAACGCAAACGCGGATGATTCCGGACGTTGGTACGATTCGGTGCAGAAGCTGACATGGAAATACACCGTCGCTAACGGCTCGGCCACAATCGCTGTGGATCTTATGCGCCCGGAGTATATCGAAGGTGACATCGTCGTTCCTTCCCGGATCGGGCCGAATGGGCCGAACGGTGCAACAACCTACCCCGTCCGCGATATGTCACCAGGACTCTTCCGCAATTGCGTTAATCTGAAAAGCGTGAAATTGCCAGACGGTCTGCCCCGCATCGCTCCGAACGCATTCTATTTCGACAGAAATTCCACTATTACCAACGTAACCATCGGCGCGGGATGTTTGGATATCTGCGAAAACGCTTTCTTGCGCTGCGAGAAACTGGTATTCGTAAACATCCCGAATACCGTCACAAATATTTGCCCTAACGCGCTAAGCCTCTGCAAAGCCCTTGCGCATATCGATATTCCGGGAAGCGTCAAGACAATAAACGACTCCGCGTTTGCGGCATGTTACGGTCTTGAAACCGTTACATTCGGTGACGGACTCGTGACTATAGACAACGACGCCTTTTTAAATTGTTCCTCGCTTACAGCCATCGATCTTCCCGCCACCGTAAGGACGATTGGCGAACGTGCGTTCTACTTATGCGGGAATATGCAGTCCGCCGTGCTGCGGGAAGGGTTGGAGACTATCGGATTCTGCGCATTCAACCAATGCACATCGTTAGTAAATGTGGCGATCCCCAAAAGTGTTACCAGAGTCGGAGAACGCGCCTTCCAATATTGCCCAGATTCGATTTTCGACACATCAACCATCATAGGCGTACAGTTATTGTCGGACTGGGCGGTCGGGTGCGATTCCCCGGTCGGTATAATCGATCTATCCGGAGTGGGCGGCATCGCGGATGGACTCTTCAAAGACCAACGCAATGTTACGCAAGTGATATTACCGCCCGGAATCGATGTCCTTGGCAATTCTATGTTTTTAGGCTGCCGTTCGCTTGAATCTGTAACGCTCCCCGTAATGCTGAAATCGATAGAAGCCTATGCGTTTGAAAACTGCGAGAAGCTCTTGTCAATTGCCATTCCATCTGGTGTCACCAACATCGGACAGTACGCTTTTGCCTATTGTAAAAAGCTCGGCGCGATAACGTTCCCCGACGGTTTAGTCGAGATGGGCGACAGCGCGTTCGAACAATGCACGGGGTTAAAAACTCTGGTCGTGCCCGCAGCTCTAAAAAGAATTCCCATGTGCGCTTTTCAGTGGTGCAACGGATTGACGAGCGTCACGATAGATGAAGGCGTAGAGATTATTGGCAACGCCTCGTTCTACGGATGTAAAGCGATCCCGTCGCTGACCATCCCCAACAGCGTAAGGATTATTGAGAACATCGCGTTTTCTGGATGCGACAATCTGCTCGACACGAACACTATCGTCAATGTTTCAATGCTCGATGGCTGGATTGTTGACAGTGACCAACCGAACCTGACCGAAGTGACGGTTCCGGGTAACGTGCGAGGAGTGTGCGATGACGCATTCAGCTACCGTCAAAAACTGACCAATGTGGTTTTTGCCGAAGGTGTTAAACGCATTCCGGCGTATGTATGCAATTGCGACCAATCTCTTGCAAGTGTCACAATGCCAGATTCGCTTGAAGAAATCGCGGCGTTCGCCTTCAACAACTGCAAAGTCCTGACCGAGGTTCGCGTACCGCCGAATGTGCGCGAAATCGGCGAATCCGCATTCGGATCCAACGCCGCCCTCGAAACCGCATACCTTCCAATCGCGCTCAAAGGCGCAATCAACGAAACCAAGGTTTTCGACGGAAGCTTCAAGGTAAAAGTAATCTATTACCGGGAAGACGGCACATTTGAAGACACGTTTCTGGTCAAGTTTGAAGCAAACGGCGGAAACCTTGATGAGAGCGAAACGACGCGCAACGTGGAAGAGGGCGCCGCCGTCGGTGAGCTTCCAACGCCAATGCGCAAAAAACACCGCTTCCTGGGTTGGTTTACAGCGGAAAATGAAAAAGTTTCCGCATCGACCATAATCACCGGCGACGTCACTTACTACGCGCAATGGGAATATTCCGGCACATCTGAACTCTTAGTTATGGTGGCGGAGGGCCAAGAAGCGTTGGGTTCCGTAACCGGCGGCGGATTATACGCAACAGGGAAAATCGTCACGCTTAAGGCGGCGGTCAAAAATAAAAGCGTATTCCTCGGCTGGTTCGCCAACGACAACGAACCTGCGTTATCCACAGCGCTTTCCTTCAAATACACGGTGACAGATGACGATGTCACCATCACCGCCAGATTCGCGTCTGCCGCCGATGACGCGGCAAGCCTAAAACTTAACATAGACAACGGAACAACGGAAGCGGATGGCACATACACGCTAAACCTCGGGGAATGCGTAGAGTCTTTGTCCGCTCCGAAGCTCACGGTCGCCGGATTACCGACGGGCTTAAAGTATGACGCAAAGACCATGACTGTCTCCGGAAAGGCGACAAAACCCGGTGTTTACACAGTGAAGGTTACCGCCTCTAATGCCTCGGCGACGGGCAAAAACGCCGTTGCCGAAGAGTTTATGCTAACCGTGCCAAATTTCACGACACCAATGTTTACAGCCGCCGGTCTTGTCTCTAACGACAATTATCTGCTTTTTGCCGGAATCGCGCCAGATCTCGCGGCAACAATCAAGGCCATAACGGATGACGGGTGGAAATTAGCCGTCACAGGATTGCCCACCGGTCTCAAGTACAACGCAAAGAAAGGCGAAATTGATGGAATCGCGACGAAAGAAGGGTTCTTCACCGTAACTTTCGCCGCAACCAAGTCCAAGGAAAAGCAAATCGCCACGGCGACGTTTGAAGTGGTGTTCCCCACCCTGACGCTGCAAACGGCGGTAGCGGGCGATGCTAGCGCGTCTGGCAATGTAACCGGTGGCGGCAGATATCCTTTCGGGAAAAGTGTCATGCTAAAAGCAACCGCAAACAAAGGAAGCGTGTTCGCAGGCTGGGAAAGCGATTCGATTGCAATAACAGGCAATAGACAGCAACCTACACTCACTTTAGCAATGCCGGCGAATGATATCTCGTTTACCGCAATATTCGTAACGGCGGCGGAAGACGCGGCAAGCATAACGGCGGCGGTGGACGGATTCCAATTTAATTCCGTAACCGCCAGTTTGGAAACGAATGTGATGTCCGGGGTTTACCTGGAGTGGCCGGTGGCGGTAGCCGCGCTCTCCCAGACCACTGTAAAAGTGTCCGGCCTGCCGGCGGGATTGAAGTTCACCGCGAAAGACATCGTAGACACGAAGACCAAAGCTGTCACCGTACCTGCCAACACCATCTACGGCATTCCGACAGCGGCATCGAAAGTCGATGCTAAAAGCGGCGAATATGTGCCCTCCGCGGTGAAACTGACCGCCTCCACGACAGGAAAATCCTCCGCCACATATTCAATAGCGTTAACGGTTGAACCAGTCGCGGAGTGGGCAGTCGGGACGTTCAACGGCGGCGGCGAGTCCGGGCAGGCGACAGTAACGGTGGCTAAAACCGGCAAAATCAGTGGCAAGTGGCTGGAGGGCGGACGCACGTGGACGCTAGCCGCCAACGGTTTCGATCGTTGGGACACAACCGAACAGATTTACACCGCCACGCTGGTCGGGACGAGCGGCAAACAAACCATAACCAACGAAGTTGCGTTCGGTGCTGGGATTTTCGGCGGAGTAGCGGTAGCGGACGGACTATTCACCGTTTACCAGAACAATTGGAAGAACGAGCCGTGGAAGACGTTGGGTAAGGGATTGGCCAACACAGTGTATGCTTATGAAACTGAAACCGCAGACGGAAATGCCGGAAATGTGACATTGAAACTCCAGGCGAACGGTAACATCACCGTGGCGGCTAAATTCGTTACCGGCGTGAACGCTAGAACCGAGAAAGATGTGGTGTACAGTGCCAGCGGCAGCGCGGTGCTGTGTCCACAGGAGAACGGCAACTGTGTGGCGTTCGTGTACCTGCCGCCCAAAGCCGGAAAGTTCGGCGGATACGTCGAATGCGTAGAAATTCCGTTAGCGGAATAACGTAAACAGAAGTATAGGCGGGTTTATGCCGTCCATACTTTACAACACGCATAAGACCAAAACAGATTATTTTTAAGATAGGATTGATTCCTTAAGATTATTTATGATACAATTGTTTTGTTGGTTGTGTTATGGTTTGCGAAAGGAATTGGTATGGATAATCGGTATTTGAGAGTGGCGGCGTGTTTTTCTTTGGCGGTTGGCTCTCTGTGGGCGGCCAACGAATGGACCCAGACCAAACTGAATGACTATGCAGTAAAAGACGATGGTGGGAACATAGTGGTGCTGGGCACCGAAGGTTCCTACAATGACAACGCCGCACGAACGAAAGCCGCAGTGTTTGACGGCGACACCAGTACATTCTTCGACCCGCCGAGCAGTGTGGTCTCCGACACCCAGTGTTGGGCCGGATTTGAGCTGACCGAACCAATGGTGGTTACCCGTATCCGCTACTACGGGCGAGCCGACTCCAACTATGCCCGGATGTACGACTGCCTGTTCCAAGGCGCCAACGAAGCGGATTTCTCCGATGCCGTAACTTTGTTCATCGCATCCGCCGATGACGGTTGGGGAACCACGCATAACTGGGCGGACGTCCTGGTAGCCAACCCTGATTCGCTGAAGTCTTACAAATACCTGCGCATCCTCTCGCCGAACTTTGTCGGACAATCCTCCACCGGAAACTGTTGCGGCAATGCGGGCGAAGTTGAGTTTTACGGCATCACACCGGCGAAACTCTCGTCCACATTCGACGGAAAATCTCCAGATTTCCCGGCAAGCTATCTCAAATCCAAGCACTTTATCAACTATACCTTTAACATCGGCGTAGCCTACACCTCCCGAGTTCCGTTTTATGAAGTGCAACGCAAACCCACTTCCGGCGGCGATGATTCCTGGGAGGTAGCCGGGTATATCCCCTTCACCTGGGACGGCTACACTAAAACCACTGACACCGGATACCAATTCGTTGACACTAAACCGGTGTACGAGTCGACCGATTACCGGATTCGCGCTTACGGCACGGTTACACAGTCCAGCTGGTTTGACATCGGCACATTTGCCCCTAAATATGTTGCGGTGGGTAACTGGATTGGCATACAGGGGGCTTATGATAGCACGAGCACTGGAGCAAAGGCGTTCGACGGATTGTTCAGCACCTATTTCGACCCCCCCAGTGGACCAAACAAAGGCGGTTGGATAGGATTGGACTTAGGTAAAACCATAACCATCGCCGGAATCCGAGCTTCATGCCGTGCCAATTGGGCTGGACGGTTAAACACCTGCGAAGTCCAAATTGCCGATGAGGTCACCGAGGACCCCACCGGTCATGCAGACTGCGAATTCGTCAATCCGGTAACAGTGGCAACCATTTCCGGCGCAGTTCAAACTGAGACCTATGAACTGGTTTTCAATGAACCGGTGCAAGCCCGTTATATTCGCATCAAAGCGCCTAGCGATTTGGTTTTCAACATCAGCGAGCTGGAGATTGACCTCACCCCCGCCCCGCAGTTTGCTCCCGAACTTTCGGTAACCATGTCCGACCTCGACAACGAATACGCCGTTTTGAGTTGGGCATCTCTGGACACCAACACCGTAAAGCGTACCGCCACCGTAGTTTACCGTTCTAACAACACCAACGGTCCTTGGACCTGCCTGGCGGATGATCTTCCCGCAGATGCCACAACTTATACTGACGACACGCTGCTGGTCGGCCCTCGTTACTATTACGCCATCGCCTACCGCAACACGGTTGGCGAAACCGATTACGATGGCAGCATGAGCGAACTGGTGCGTTATCGCCGCGGCCGTCGTCTGGATCGCGATCCTGACGATGAGACCACACTGCTCCCCGGTTTTACCGTTATCAAGAACGGCACGATGTGGCCGAACGATGAGTCCGGCACCGGATATGCGACCAAAGCGTTCGACGGAAACCTTGATACCTTCCCAGACATGAACGAGGGGTCTGCCCTGCTCGGTTTGGACATGGGTGGGTTGTACGGACTAACCGCCGTAGAGGCTTATCCCCGCAGCGGATGGGCTTCCAGACTTAACGGCGCGGTAGCTTACGGCTCAAACGACACCACCGATTGGGCGGCGGGTGCGGAAGCGATATCAACCTCGATTTCCTGCTCTTCCATCACCTGGAGCACGGCGGTCGGAACCTCGGATAACGAATACCGTTACCTGCTGTTGGGCAAAAACGCCAACAACAACGTGGCGGAACTTCGTTTCTACGGTTGGTCACATGAGGATGCGATGCAGGTGCTGGCTGCGCCGGAGAACATTACCTTGACCCCCACAGCCGACGGCACGGTCGTGGCTTGGGAAGAGTGCGGCCAGGCTAGTTCCTACCAAGTGCAACGGCAGGTCAATGACGGGTCTTGGACGATTGCCGCCAACGGATTAACCGCCCCGACCTTCACCGATTCTGACGTCACTTACGACGGAACACGTTACGCCTACCGGATCGTTGTGTCTGACGCGGAGGGCAATATCGTAATCTCCGAAGATGTGAGTTCGATCCCCTACCTGCCGGGCAACGGCACCGGACTGTACGGCGTTTACTACAAAAACTACAGCCGCTCGTATAACCCCGACGAGGAAATTTGCGGCGAACGCATTGACTCCCAGCTTGACTTCGATTGGGCCGCCGGCGGACCGTACAGCGGAATTACCAATAACTTCTCCGCCCTCTGGACCGGCAAGATCATCATCCCCTTCAACGGAACCTATTCGTTCACTGCGGAGTTTGATGACGGAATCCGTCTTATCATTGACGATACCATCGTGTTGAACGATTGGGACAACGTGGGAGCTGAATACGCCACCACCGGTACCGCTACATTGACCGCAGGAGAACATTCCATTCGTATCGATTACAACGAAAACACCGGTAATGCATCCTGCAAACTTTACTGGGGCGGTTGTCTAAACACGGAGATTATCCCCTCTAGCCAGCTTATCCCGGAAAAAGTTGCGGTGGACCCGGTGCAATCGCCTTGGATCGGCACCCGTTCGCTTGAAGGACACTTCCTCGGGTTGACCACTTTCAACGAAGACGGAAGCATCTCAATCTCCCACGGCGGACTTGACACCTACAGTAGTGAGGAGTCTTTCCGTTATCTCTGGCAGGAAATCAGCGGTCCGTTCGTATGTTCGATGAAGATCGATTTCTCCGAATCCAACGAAAATTCATCAAACACCCGTGGAATGCTGATGTTGCGTAACGCGCTGGCGAAAGGCGAACCCATGTTCCTCACCATCGCCGAGCGTTACCAGAAAACCACCTACCGCTGGAACGGCAAAGTTCGTCCCGGATTGCTCTCAAACGGCGTGGCAATCAAGGACAATTTCGGTTGGAATAACACCTGCGCCCAAACCTGCTGGATTCAGGTTAAACGGGTCAGGAGCGAGTTTACCGTCTCCGTTAAGACCGAGGAAAACGCCGATTGGAGTGTACTCTACACCTACAGCGACACCGACGGGGTGTTCAACAACACGCTACTGGTCGGTCCCGCCACCGGAAGTGCCGGCAAACAGCCGCTCAGCGCGGTGAAGTACAGCGACTTCCAGCTGGTTAAATACAGCGAGGGTACGATGATTATCCTCCAGTAATTTATGCTTCCCGCCCGGATGCCGACGGAAACGCGGCATCCGGGTTTTCCGTTTTTAGCGGTTATCCGCAGAGGTGCTTATGCGTGTTCTCATAATTCTTGCCGCAACCATGGTTTGGAGTCTCTCCGCAATCGCTGAAGAATGGCGTCCCGCTGAACGTTGGCGCGGTTTCAACCTGTTGGGAATGTTCATGGATTGGGGACAGCAACCGGGATTTGACGAGTTCGATTTCCAAGTAATGCGGGAATGGGGATTCAACTTTGCACGCTTGCCAATGGATTACCGCTTTTGGATCAAGAACAAAAATTGGGATGAAATCGACGAGGATAGGATAAAACTGATCGATCAGGCGGTGGCTTGGGGCGAGAAATACCACATCCATGTCCAGCTCTGTTTTCACCGCGCCCCCGGTTACACCGTAGCCAAACCGCCGGAACAGAAAGACCTGTTTACCGATTCCGAGGCGCAGCGGGTGTGTTGCAAGCATTGGGCGTTTTTCGCCAAACGTTACCGGGGCATTCCAAACGAGCGGATGAGTTTCAACCTTTTCAACGAGCCGGCTCAGATTAAGGGTGAAGTTTACGCGGCAGTCGCAAAAAAACTCATTGCCGCCATCCGCGCCGAAGATCCGAATCGTTTTATTGTCGCCGATGGAACCGCATGGGGCACACAACCCGTTACCGAGCTGTACGGATTGGAGAACATCGGTCAAGCCACCCGCGGTTATACCCCCATGGGGATTTCCCACTTTAAAGCGAACTGGGTAACCATGCCCGAAGACACCAAGCCGATCTGGCCGTTACCGCCTTTGGCGGCTACCGCCACCCGTTTCGGCCCAACCAAAGCTCCGTGGAACACGCCGCTGAAACTTCTTGGGTTGCCCCCGGGAAAGTTGACCCTGGAAATGGGCAGGATTTCTGGGGATATTACCTTGGAGATTAAGGTTGACGGAACAACTCGCAACGAAACCGTTATTGAGATGCGTCCAGACTCCCCCTATTGTGCCGAAGTCAAACATTATCCAGAATGGAATGTTTATCAGGGACGCTACACTAAGCCCATTGAATTGGAACTCTCACAACCGTCAAAACGGGTGGAAATTGATATAAGCAAAGGCGATTGGGCGCAAATCATTCGGCTGGCTTTTTCAGGAAACAACGGCAAGTCGGTGCAGATCCCGATCGCCCAGGCGTGGGGAATGCCTGAATACAACGAAGTCCGTTTCGCAGGCTGGGACGCACCGTCAGCATTCACTGTCACAGATGCAAAAAATTCCATCCGCTATCCCGATTCCGGACGGGAATACCTCTACCGTAATTCGCTTTCCAAGTGGGACGAACCTTTGGGCAAGCAGGTCTTTTGCATGGTTGGGGAATTTGGCGCCCACAATAAAACCCCGCATCCGTTAGTTTTGGCGTGGCTGGAGGACAATCTGAAACTTTGGCAAGAACGTCGAATGGGATGGGCACTATGGAATCTCCGGGGCAGTTTCGGGATTATCGACAGTGGGCGGTCTGATGTGGAATACGAAGAGTTTCGAGGGTACAAACTCGACCGTAAGATGCTGGAACTGCTACGGCGTTATTAAAATTTGTCACGCCCGTAACGGCAAATCTTCTTTAATTACCTCTCAAGCACAGGAGGACGCGATGCACAACCAAGTCAACGGATTATATCTAAAAACGCTGGCCATTTATACTATCGTAACTTTTATTTCTGTAATTCCGGAAGCGCAAGGTGCCGGAATACTTGACGACGCAAGAGCCGCCGGTAAAGGGGCGGTCGTGCTTGCGTACGGCAGCGACTGGAGCGAAGCCGGACGCGCGGTGTGCAGTACCTACAAATCGGCGGCATTCCAGAAAGCCGTAGAAAGTCGTTATGTGGTTGGGACGATTGATTTGCGGGAAAAGCCTACGGACGAAAGCAAAGCGTCCTGCAAATATGCAGAGGCGGCGGATCTCGACTCATTCAGGATGCCGGCGCTCTACCTTGTCGGGTCGAATGGCCGCGGGTTCCTCGTACTGGAAAACATCCCGGCCGGAATCACGGCGGGCGATTTGGCGGCTAAGTTGGCTGCCGCCGAACTGGTCCGCGACAAAGCGGAAGCACTAATCGCAGAAGCCGGAAACATGGAGGGGGCTGCGGCGGCCGAGAAGATTGGCGAAGCCCTTTCCATCCTCGAACCGCAACTTGGAACGGTGAAACGGCTTCTGGACAAGAAGTGCTACGGCGCGGTCTTCGAGCGGTTAAAGACACTCGATCCGAACGATGACACGTCATGGCGGCGTCGGTTTACCATGGGTAACGGTGTGGGAATAATCACCGAGGTTAACGCGGCGCGTGAGAAGAATAACTTCGAAAAGGGGGAACAGATTATCGCCCGCGAGAAAGCCAAAAGCGCGCGCCATCTCACCCTCAACCAACGCCAAGCGTTGGAGTTACTTCCTTTCGCGCTATACCGCACGGACGAAAACCGCAAGGCCGAGAACATCAGGTTGCTCGACAGCATCGCCGCGCAAGACTCCACAACACTTTGGGGAATGGCGGCAGTGGGCTTCTTGAATCGGTACGGAGCAACTGAAGCGGGAAAGTACATAAAGCCCAAGCTCAGGCAAAATGTTTTGCGACCAAGGGGAATGTCCCAAAATATCGAGGGATTCGACCCCAAAGCCGTTATTACCGCCGATATGCATACCCTAGAAAACATTGGAACGGAATCGCTGGCATCGCTTTCGCCGGAATGCCGAACCGCTCTCGTGCGTTCATACATTCTTGTTTCAGCTGGAGACAATGCGGTGACGCATATTCTTTCCCGTGAAGGCGGAGAAAAATTTCTAAACGCTTTCTTCGCCAACCGCGAATGGATGGAAGCGTTTGCGGGATCCGGGCCTTGGCATTATGGTGCGGATTCCGCTTTGGAGTTGCTGGACATCATGGCGTGGAACGGACCCGGCATGTACACCAATTCCTTCCAACGCACGGCGGCAACCGCCTTCGCGATGAACTTCCCGGTCACCAACTCCGTCACAACTTCCGGTTCGCAGATACTGACCAATGCCGCGCCATTGATCGACGAAAAACTTGTGCGCACCCTTCAAATCTTCACCGAACTATCAAGCGCCGGACGACTTCACGATTCAATTTATTCGTTTGACACCTATGAATGGCGTTATGTCATGTATCCTTGGGACGAAAACGATCCCGAAGAACTGCTAGCAATGAACGCCTTCTGTAACACTACCATGGCCAAAACCTTTAGACTCGGTTGGAAAATCCCGTACCGGCTCAGAAACTGTTTCGGCGAGTCGGTGCACAAACCCGAATATTTCCAGCCTTGGATACACGCGCAATCGCGATACGCTACAAGTCCGGAAATCGGCGGGGTGTGCGGCATGATATCGAGTTTCGCGAGCAAACTCGGTCATTCGCACGGAATGATGGCGGTCATTGCCGGGCAACCCGGACACTGCGCGTTCGAGGTTCGTCCCGAACGCGGCGGACCGCGGCAGTGGGAAGTCCGATATTACATTCAACCCTACACCAAAGGCAAATGGGGGGTATTCAAGTGGGGAGGTTACCAGAATATTCTCGCGGCGGAGGCGCTCTATACCGCTACCGGGCTTCCCGCCAGAGAATACCCCCGCTGGCTCGCAACCGTGCGCCGCGCCAAATCCGCCGATACCGCATTCAGTCCCGAAATCGCCACGCTCTATCGGATCGCAATGGAGAGTGCTCCGTGCAATTGGCCGGCTGGACATGATTGGCAAAAATATTTGCTGGCATGTAACGCGCCTAAACAGGCATGGGATGATTACGCCGACACGGTGCTTAAAACAGTGTCAAACGGTCTCCCAATCTTGTGCGAGCTGATGAAACCGTATCTTGACACGCTCACCGCGCCAGAAAAAGCGGCCGAACTTGATTCCGCGTTCAAACGCATCGTCTGTGCCATACGCCTGCCGGAAAGCAAGTTCTCGGAATATCCGAACTTCTCCCAAATACTGAATCTTGCCCTGGATCGAGTTGGTAAAATCTCGGCAAGACGTTTGTTTAACATCTACTCAACCGCGTTGGAATCGCAAGCAAGCTGCGGCGAGTTTTTCTCGCAAACACTAGCATGGGGAGCCAAACGTTACATCGGGAGACAGGACTTCGAAGAGGCCTATACAAAGCTCGTTTATTCCGTGCTTGAAAAAAACAAACCGGCTACGACAGGACCGGAAAGGTCCGGCGCAAAATACGTGTTGCGCAAGATAATGGCCGATGCGGAATCCGCTGCCTTTCGTGATCGTCGCGACCGCATAATCGCGCTTATGGACAAACTGTATCCCCGCACCCCGGCTAAATCGAATGGGAAAGCTTACCCGCTTAACGACTTCGGAGGCGAACTCATATCATCCAATGCCTATGTGCAGATTTCCAGACTCAGTTATTTGGCAAAACCGGAGTTGCACGGGGAACTTTGCGATGCTTCACCGGCAAGGAGTTTGCGCGATGGAACGCCTGCTTTGGCAATAGGCACGCAGGGCGGCACTTGGATAAGACTACAACTTGAAGGCGAACGCGAGGCGACCGGCATACTAATCGTCAACACGCTAAGCAAAAAACAACGCGCCGCCCAATTGCCGATGCGGGTGGAGGTTTCGGCGGACGGTAAGGAGTGGCGCCAGGTTGCAATATTCGACCAACCCGCCGACTTTTGGCGTATTCCGCTCGACGGTTCTCAGGGAAACGTACGTTTTGTGCGGGTTTGGACCGAGGGAGTTTTCCAGACAAGCGCCATTCGCCTCTCCAAATTCCTCGTGTACGGATGTAAGCAGGACAGGCGTCCGGACGAGGCCGTCCAACCTGTGGAAGACAATCCCGCAGAAGAATGAGCTAAGCCTGCCAAAGCCAGAAAGGGCCAACCGCGATGGAGAATGTAATCATAACCAGACTTTACGTCGATAACCTCCTAAAGGCTGTCGCGTTATGCGCGGTTTTTGCGGCGAATTTTCTCTCACCCGCAATCGTCAACTCCTCCTCCGTCGCGGTATGGCGCAGTGAGACGGCATGTGTGGGCCGAGAAATATCCGCCGGGGACAATAGCGGCGAAATCCTGACTCTCTGTAAAGTTACCGATGCCAAAGACGAAAAGCCAGGAAAACGCAGCAAACCCGCAATTAAAGTTCCCGAGGTCTCGCTCTTAAGCGCAAGTCCGGGCGAGGATTCGTCCACCCAAGTGCGCCTATCGTGGCATTCGGCGAATCCCTCATGCAAAGTGGCTTTAAAGACTAGCGACAGCGGTACGTTTACGTGGGTGCCATGCCGTAGCGAGAAGACCCCTGTGGCATATACGGGCAACGAAAACTACTACCGGTACACGGCGGAACTTGACGGTTTGAAACCGGGGAGTGAATATACATACAAAGTAGTGAGCGGCGAATTTAATTCTCAAGAGCAGACATTCCGAACAGCGGGGACAGACGGAACTTTTAATTTTCTTTGGATCGGAGATATACATTCGACCCCCAACCGTCCCGGAAAGATGAAGTCGGTAGACCGTCTTCTAGACGCCGCCAAAGCGGCAACCGGAAAGAGCGGCATTGCTTTCATCCTCTGTACCGGTGATGCGGTAAAAAACGGACAGACCTACGCCTGCTGGAACGAGTGGAACGGCTCAAAGACGATGGCGGAATACATCTTCGCGGCGATAAGCGGAAACAAGGAATACTACCAAGACGAGGGCAAGTTGCGCTGGCATGACAAATGGTTCACGAACGCAAGGAACAATCCGCCGAACGGCGCTACGGGACTCGCGGGTACGTATTTCTTCCGGTACAATGGGGTGCTGTTCGTCGGACTGGACTCGCTCGCATGCGAGGGACGCGAGATGGACGACAATGTACGCCAAAACGCGCAACGTCTTCAAGAAGAGTGGCTGGAAAAAGCGGTAACCTTGATGAAAGGCAAATTCCGTTATCTGGTCGTGTTTCAGCACTATCCCTACTTCAAGAAGAGTGGCCCGTGCGATTACGGCTGCTACGCGCGTTGGAACCGCATCTTCGACCGCCTGGGTGTGGACTTTGCGCTTTCAGGCGACTCGCATTCTTACGTACGGTCACGGCAAATTCGCGGCGAACAGGACAGCGACGCCGGAACAGTTTACGTGGTCTGTCCCGAAATCGACTCGCAACTTTCCAAACCGACACTGGGAAAGGGCGACGGACTCGTCGCTATGCGCGATAAAAACGGATCTTCCTACGGGGCGTGCTGGTTCTCTGTCACCCCAAAAGCAATGACCATGCACTATATCTGCGATGGCACATCGGATTACGATATGGTGAAGGTCAAGGCAAAACGGCGTTAACGCAGGAGCAGGCGTAAGAACCTTACAAATTGAGGGTAACGTGATGAAGAAAACGTTGATTATCTACTGGGCGATATTGTTAGCTATCATGGCGTCTGCCGACATCTACATGGCTGGCGATTCCATAATGGCGGAATACAAACCGACGGAGTTTCCGCAATACGGCTGGGGACAAGCCCTTAAGGCTTTTATGAAAGATCCTTCCCAGCTTCACAATTGCGCACGGAGCGGATGGAGTGCTCGTCGTTTTCGCGAATCCGGACGGTGGGAGAAAAACATCGCTTCCAAGCTGAATAAAGGCGACTGGGTAATTGTCTCCTTTGGCCATAACGACTCGAACAAAAAGCGCAATAAGGATCCAAAGAATGACTATTCCACACCGGAAGAGTACAAAACTTTCCTTGTTAGTTTCGCGACAGACGTGCGGGCAAAGGGCGCAAACATCGCGTTTGCCACATCTATAGCGCATTCTGACGGTTTCGTTGAGAAAGACGGCGTTCTTACAGTAGATGGTGGGGTTAAAGGTCTTGGGCCATACGTACAGGCGATGCGGGAGGTCGCCGCAAAAACTGGTGCGCCGCTACTCGACCTAAACCGTTACGCCGAGGAGAATCTGCCCAAGCTGGGGCTTGAAAAGGCAAAGTCGTTCTATATGTTCGTGAAGCCGGGTGAAAGCCCGAACTATCCGAACGGCAAGAACGATGCCGCTCACGTCCGTGACGCGGGAGCATACTTCTACGCAAAAGCCGCCGTGGAAATGGCCCGCGCTCAGAAACTTTCGATTGCGGATCTTTGGAAGGACCCTAAGTCCGTGCCTTGGGTACCTGTCTCTAGCGCAAACAATTAATTTCACAAAATGTGTTTCACAAAATGTGAATTTTCTTCTTGCGAAGACGGGAATGCTAAAATGCTTCAAGAAAGGAGAAATGCCGACATGATGTTACCAACAATGTCCAGATTCGTTTTACCGATTGCGCTTGTCGCAGTCGCAGCGTTTGCCGCGCCAAACACCTACGCGGCGGATAAAGAGATTTTCGCCGCCGTTTCGCCGGACGGACTCAATGAACTGCGGCTTGAAACCGGAGACAATGATATGGTGTATTCCGTCTGGCGGCGGGGCAAGGTAATCGTGGAACCGACCGAGATTTCCCTTCGCTTAAAAGAGAAGGGATTTCTTAACGGCGCGGGCGCGAATCCCAAGGCAACGAAACGCAATATCGAAGGTTCTCTGCCAACGCCAATCTATAAGAAGTCTTCGGTCAATCTCGCCGCAAACGAGACTCGCGTCGATTTCGGCGAATGGTCAGTCGTACTCCTCGCGCGCAACGATGGCGTTGCATGGCGTTTTGAAACGAAATTCCCGGACGAAATCACTGTCACGGCAGAAAATACGAACATTCGCTTCCCCAAAGAGACGACACTCTGCTACTCACAGGAAGGACATTTCCAAACTGGTTGGGAAAAACCGGCGAAGATCGGGCCTGTTGAAAGCGTGAAGGCCGGGCATCCGCAAATCGTGATGACACCGCTTACGGCTACGGTTCCGGATGCGGGTGTAGTATGCGTGACGGAGTCGAACCTTTTCGACTATCCGGGGCTCAACTTTTATCGAAAAGACAACGAACAGGATATGCTGCGTTCATGGCAAGCGGGCGTTCCTGACAACGTGGAGAAAGGGCGCCGGATGACGAACGTCAAGTCGCGCAAGCCGTATCTTGCGAAAACGAAAGGAACGCGAGTGTTTCCTTGGCGCGTGTTTATCCTTGCCGACGCGCCATACCGGCTCGTGGAGGCTGACACCGTGTACGCTATCGCTGAGCCGAGCCGCCTAAAGGATACATCGTGGGTTAAACCCGGACAGGTAGCGTGGGACTGGTGGAACGGATTCAAAATCACCGATGTACCCGGTCTCAAGACGGGTTGCAACTATGAAACATACAAAGAGTACGTGAATTTCGCGGCAACAAACGGTATCGCCTATATCATTATGGACGAAGGATGGTCGGAGCATCTCGACCTTGACCGTCCGCGCGAAGCCGTGAACGTGCCGGGCGTAATCGCCTACGCGAAAGAAAAGGGCGTTGGCGTAATACTATGGGCAGCATGGGCGCCGCTTATTGACCGCGAGGCGCGACTGCGCATTTTCGACCGCTATGCGGCAATGGGCGCTAAAGGCTTCAAAATCGACTTTATGAACCGCGACGACCAACTGCTTGAGTGCTTTCTCGAAGAGACGGCGGGAGATGCCGCGGAACGTAAACTCGTTGTCATGTACCACGGCATCCACAAGCCAACGGGACTTTGCCGCACCTATCCGAACGTTCTCAATTACGAAGGAGTCTATGGCCTCGAACAGGGCCACTCCATCGGCGGACGGAAAGTTGTCGTCTCGAACGACGTCAACCTCGTTTATACGCGCATGGTCGCGGGCGCAATGGACTACACCCCCGGCGCAATGCGCAATCGCGCCTTCAACGCGCCGCCCTTCGACAAGACCCGCGACGCACCCGCGTGCTACGGGACGCGCTGCCACCAGCTTGCGCTCTTCCCGCTCTTCGAAGCTCCGGTACAGATGCTATGCGACTCGCCGACGCAATACCGCACTGCTCAGGAATGTACTGCCTTCTTAGCGTCCGTCCCAACAGTTTGGGACGAAACGGTGGGCGTGACGGGAGAAATTGGCAAATCCGCCGCCGTCGCACGGCGGAAAGGCAACGAATGGTGGTTAGGCGCAATCACGAACTGGGATCAGCGGGAACTCGTACTGCCGACGGATTTCCTCGGTGCAACTCAAAAAGAGTGGGTCGTTGAGTTGTTCGAAGACGCATTGGACGCCGATGTCAATGCCGAGCATTACGTGCGGCGCATCATCAAACTAAAAGCTGGCGAACCGCTTGCGGTTAAACTCGCTCCTGGCGGCGGCTTTGCTGCGCACTTCTCGCCAAATAAGTAAGAGGACAATATGAAAGACACAGGAAACGACAGGCTGTTCTCGCTTGACATCCTAAGAGGATTGGACATGGTCTTGTTGACTGTGGTGGGACCGCTCTTCTACGCAATCAACTCGACATGGGAACTCCCCAAAAGCGTGATGGCGCAGTTCCGTCACGCATGGGGCGGTTTCACGCTCTGGGATATCATTATGCCGCTCTTCATCTTCATGAGCGGAGCGTCCGTTCCGTTCGCCCTATCGCGCCGGATGGATGGCGGACACGCCGGTTGGCGCTACTGGCGGCATGTCCTTATCCGAGTCGCGCTCCTATGGGTTCTAGGCATGGTCGCGCAAGGACGGCTTCTCTCAATGGACCCGTTGTGCATCAGTCCGTTCAACAATACGTTACAGACGATCGCCTGCGGTTATCTAGCCGCCGCAATTGTAATGCTCATACCATCCCGTCGCATTCGAATCGCGATCCCAATTCTTCTTGCGACGGCCTATACGTTAATACTTCATTTTGGCGGAGACTATACGCAGAATGGTAACGCCGCGATACTTTTCGAGCGTTGGTTTGTACCATTCGTGACACCGAACGGTTCGCAGGTCCTTAAACTGGCGGATTCCGGGTACACATGGTGGGCGACCATCCCGATGTTCGCCGCAATGGGATTGTGCGGTATGGAAGCGACGGAGATTCTGTGTTCTGACAATCTGCCGATGCGCAGGTTTGCGTACCTTGCCGCGCTCGGTGCGGCGCTTCTTGCGGTTGGTTGGGCACTCGTCCCGTGGATTCCCTCGATTAAGCACATCTTTACCCTCACCTTCACGGCGCAAGCAATGGGGTGGAGTTGCCTGCTATTCGCCGTACTCTATTGGTTAACCGATATTATGCGCTTCAGACGCGGGACCTGGCTACTCGTCCTATTCGGGCAGACGGCGCTTCTCGCATATATGTCGAAGGAACTTTTCCGTTCCGCTTTTTCGGCGTTTGGGAAAGAATTCGTTCCCGGCGCGGTTCACTTGTTCGGTCCGAACGCCAAACCGCTCGCCATTTGGCTTGCCTCGACAATCCTTCTAGTCATCGTGCTTACCATACGTCGTCGTGCGCGATATGGTGCCTGCGCCGCAAAGTAAACTGGGTTACGCTAAATTCCGGTTATCGGCCGGACAGAAGAGATGGAGCAGAATATCATTTAAGTGTGGGCTTGAATGCCGCGTTTCATTGGAGGTGTTTATGCGTTTTTACATCGTGATAGTTTCGTTGATTGGCTTTATGGCGGTTGGCGGGGAAACCGACCATGGCGGTTGGGTGAAATATGCCGGTAATCCGGTTTTGGGCAATGCCAAACTGGGTACCTGCTTCGACGTGAACGTAATTAGCGAGGGAAACTCCAAATACAATATGTACTTTTCGTGGAGACCTAAACGGTCAATCGCTCTGGTCAGGTCGGAGGATGGTATCCACTGGTCGGAACCGGTCATCTGCCTCCGGGAAGATCCGACAAGCGGATGGGAGGATATCGTCAACCGGAGCTGCACGCTTTTTTGGAACAACGAGTACCACATGTGGTACACCGGACAGGCGCGGAATGCCAGTTACAGCTGGATCGGTTACGCGAAGTCTAAAGACGGCGTGACCTTCACCCGCGTGTCACGCGACCCAGTGCTGATTCCGGAACGGCCGCACGAAGGGTTCAGCGTAATGAATCCCTACGTAATACGGGATGAAGAGCGAGGCGTTTTTCGGATGTGGTATTCGAGCGGTGAAACCTACGAGCCGAACGTACTGTGTTACGCCGAATCGAAAGACGGCATCAATTGGGACAAATCGAGAATAAACCCGATTTTCATCAAAGGCCAGGGCAATGTGTGGGATCGCGACCGCATCGGCGGCTGCGAGGTGAAGCGGCTGAAGGACGGTCGGTACGCGTTGTTCTACATCGGTTATTCCGACATCCATACCGCCCGTATCGGGGCGGCGATTTCGCCTGACGGCATACGCAGTTGGAAGCGGCTGAAATTCAACCCTCTGGTGGAACCGACCGCCGGAGCATGGGATGGGGACGCATGCTACAAACCCTCCGTCGTGTGGGATGAAAAAGCCAACTGCTGGCGGCTCTGGTACAACGGGCGCAAGGGCGGCAACGAATACATCGGCATGGTCATACGGAACGGATATGACCTAGAAACGCCGCCGCCAACGCCAACCGCACCTCCGTTTACCGCCGTAATTAGCGATGACACCGTTCGCGGTTATTTCGACGGGTTTTCAGCAGACGACGAAGAGCTTTACCCGCATAACATCCGTAACGCGGACTCGACGAAATGGGCGTTGACCGCGATTCCTCGTTTCGAATGCCCCGACAAGGATATTGAAAAAACGTACTACTTCCGCTGGTGGACATACCGCAAGCATTTGCGCCGAACGGGAAGCGGATGGGTTGTGACCGAATTTCTGCCCGATGTCGGTTGGGCGGGAAAAAACAATACCATATCTTGCCCCCTCAACCACCATATTTTGGAAGGGCGTTGGCTCCGCAACCCGGCGTACCTTGACGACTATCTGCGTTTTATGGTCACGGAAGGAACGGTCAACGGTCCGCGCGCCTATGCCTGCGCCCCGGCATGGTCCGCTCTGGAACGGGCCAAAGTGACAGGGGACACGGAATCTATCCGGGCGTTATTGCCAGCATTCGTCCGCAACTGCGAAGCTTGGGAGAAGGGTTGGATGTTGGGAAAATTTAGCACCGGATTCAAGCCGGAACGGGAACTGTTCGATCTGCCACGCAACTATGAGGGAACCGAATACGCGCTCTCGCCCGACGGCGCGCGTCCAATGGTCAACTCGATGATGTGGGCGGAGATGACTGCGGTGGCAAAGCTTGCCCGTATGGCAGGCGACGAAGCCCTTGCGGAACGTTTCACTGCTAAAGCGGACGCATTGGAACGTGCGATTAAAACGAAACTCTGGGACAAGGAGCGGGAATTTTTCACTTCCATCGGTACTGATGGAAAACACGATACCGTGCGAGAACTTCACGGTTACGCGCCTTTCTACTTCCAGATGCCGCTCGATGGTTTCGGTGCGGCATGGAAACCGCTTATGGATGAACGCGGATTCTTTGCTCCTAAAGGCCTTACCTTCCCGGCGCGGGAAACGCCGGGGTTCGATGTGACGGTTGATCTCAAAAAACACGAATGCCTTTGGAATGGTCCGAGCTGGCCTTACGCAACCAGCGTTGCTCTCACGGCACTGTATAAAACCCTTCAAGTCGGCAATAAGGACCTCCCGGTAACGGGTTCGGACTTCGTTAGGCTTCTCAACCAGTACGCCGTACAACAGAGACTTGTTCGGGATGACGGCAAAACGGTACCATGGATTGATGAAAATCTGGATCCGTTCACTGGGGAGTGGCTGGCGAGAAAGATTATGATTGGACAAAATGCCGCCGGCATCAGGAAAATGGCATACCGTGAACGTGGCAAAGATTACAACCATTCCACCTTCTGCGATCTGGTTATCGCCGGGTTATGCGGCATCATACCGCAGGAAAACGGGAAAGTGACCGTTAAACCGCTCGCCCCGGAATCGTGGGACTGGTGGTGCGTGGATGGCATCCGCTATCACGGCCGTAATCTGACCGTACTATTTGACCGTGACGGCTCCCGTTATGGTAAAGGCAAAGGCCTAATCGTTACGGAATGACCAGACCAAAATCCGACCGTGTTAAACGCATAGCGGAGATCTCTTGTCGCCAAACCGCCGACGGTTATTATTGATTCCATTGCCAAGTGGAGTTGCCTTCGGTTATTACTACTGGTTGATTCTCTAGGCGGGACGCAGTAAAGCGGCCAGGTTCGTTAATCCAGAACCCGTACGGCGCAAGAGGATGTCCGTCCAATTCCCGAGGGACATTGCCAAGATTGGCAAATATTCTAACCGGGCCGAATTGCGCACGGATAACCCCGTCATCGCTAACATCATCCAACGGCATACCGCGTTTGACTAAAGCGGAACGGTCGTGTACGAATGAAATAAGCGGCTGTCCAATATATCTGGCGCAGACGGACTTTTGAAGCCGCGAAAGCAATTCATACCACCGTCTGATGTTCTCCTGCTCGACAAGGCTCTTTGCGTTTGAAACGAAACTCAGCCCGTATCCGGTGGCGAGTGTCCAAACCAGCGTATCGTATCGACCCGGCATCACAAACTGTCCCAAATCATGATGCGTGAAAATACAGTTTTCATGGAACATCCACAATGCAATCGGATACATCTCCCAGCAGGACACCGGATAACGTTCCTTGAAATACCATTGCCAAGTACGCCCTGGCGTAGGAACATGTCCCCAACTCAAACCGCAGAGCATAGTCTGGAAATTCGCCGTCCGGTCCCATCCGTTTTCCGTACCGATTGGAACATTGCGGCTGTCTTCGTCATTCATGTTTAGCATTCCCTCAATATAGGCTGCTGGATCAGGAGAGGACGAATTGGTATCGTATAACCATCTTCTTGCTCCGCACTGATCTTGAAACAGAAGATCGACAGGATAGTCAACGGTAAATTCGCGGACCGTTTTACGGTTTGCCTGACGGACTGCGGGATGCCAGTAGGTGATTGTCCAGCCGTCATTTTTTGCGTACACCTCCCGACGGGGCTGTCCGTCCAACTGGCGCAACAGCGCGACATCCCCCGCAGACTCGAAACTTGGCCCTTTAGGATGATCGCACCACCAGGTCGGATTGGTATACGGGCAAAGCAAATGTCCGCTCGCGCGGGCAACTTTGAAAAATTCCGACAATTGTTCTGCCGTTCCGAACCGTTGGTTAGGCGGCAAGTGGTCTGGATACTCCTTGTCAAACCCGCCTTTAAGATAATCGCAAAAATGGATTAATGAAGGCGATGGAATTGAAGGCGTGAAACGAATCAAGTCTGATGCGTTTGAGTTAAGCTTTAGTAACGGCGATTGACACAACTTAGCCAACACCGTTGGCTTGATCTTATCCTCCAGCTTTCGGGTCAGAGCGTTGTCGGCTGAATACGCCTTCAGATCCGCCTCTGCCGAATGTTGTCCAAACGTCATGCGCACAACCGGGAAAGTAAAAGAAGAACCGTTCTTGATACAGACTGAGAACGAACGGCCACAGGCTCCGCCGTCTGGGGTTCCTGCGCACCAGATAGAACCGGGAAGGAAAAAATCAGACGAGGCCCATTGCCAAGGTTCTTTCGCGGTACGCGGCTGCACACGATAGAGCGCGGCGATTCCGTTACAGCTCTCCAACCGCATGAAATCCGCAAACGCTGGCGGATATGGCACTTCATATCGCAGATATTTTCTCGGACGGAATTGATAGTGGAATGAAAACGCGGCCGTCTCAAACCAATTGCCACCCGCCTGGACAAACGCACGTATTTTGTCCAACATCCGATCATATCCGAAATTGGGATCGACCGGCAAATTCTCGCCATAGGGATTGAGGACACACAAGACGTTCGGATTGGAAAGGGCGCTTGAAACGTCCTTTGGGGTTTTCAATTCGCGAAACTCCGCATTCGTTTGTTTTGCAACGCGACTCATGATTTCACGCCAATCCGTCACCGCCACGCTGCTCCATCCCGAAATCCGGGGACCGTTGTACAGAGAAATCAGAGAGATGGTTTTCCTGATCCCATCCTGATGTGAAGCCAACCGGGAAAGGACAGCCTCCACCGTTATGGTGGCAACCTCGCGGTCCTCCTGCCGAATTGGGCCTCCGAAGCGCCAGAGCGCACCGTTGCCGCCTAAAGCGGATGCGGCAAAAAACGGCCCGTGCTGAGTGTCAAGAAGAACACGATCGTACTGTCCGCTACGCGAAGCACGATTGGCGACCACGGCATGGCGGGACAATTTTTCTTCGGTTGCAGGGGAAAACCAACGGTGTCCCTCCTCGGTGACGGAAACCGGCACTTCAGGATCATGGACATCGCGATAATTCAACGCATCGCCAAAAATACGGTTGTAACCGCGTGGTCCAATGACTTGAGACTCCCATCCTGCGTCCATTGCGTTGGAATGATCACTGAAAAACAGACTGTTCCAGGCAACCCCCAAACCCACGTTTCCGTCTTGCGGGAATATCAGGCGCCGAACGTCATTGGGTGAGAACCGAAGTTCACAAGGCAACGCAAGCGAAAGGATGGATTGGGCATTGTTCTTCACGGTGGCTCGAAAATCAAATCCCCGTCCCTCCGGCGCTGCCGTTACCTCGACTTGAACTGTAACCGCTGGCGCTGCGTATGACAAAATGCAAGACTCTGGACTGTATGACGACATTCGGAAACGATTAATTTCGTCATCTGGGTGAAACGTTGCGGAAGAAAGTGTAGTCTGGTCGGCAAAGGTAATCTGCCAAAGGCCGTTTGTGCCGCTGCTCCACACCGAAGCGGACGATACCACTGGTACCACCGAACGGATCGAACCGTTCTCGTTATCCAACTCAAGCTTTCCGCAGGGTGCGGTTAAGACAACCGCGTTTGCGCCACCCACGAAAAACAGCAATCCCGAAACACAGACAAGAACTGACATCTGTTTCATTCCGCATTCCCCTTCTGTCGTACAACGGCAACGCAAACCCAAAGACACTTCGCCTAATTGACTCTGCCAAGGTTATCAATTATAAACAAGACAGTCAAGCCGCTTCTGGACATACCAATATCATGGTACGTATCTCTGTAATTCACTCTTACGCAAAAAATATCGGTATGTGCTCCCAAATACCAAGCTTTTTAAAAAATAATTTTCTCCGCTACGTAGTCTCATTTTCTTTTCCCGCCGTACCACCCCGCGCCGGTCTCAGACAAATCCTGCCGTCTAGACTTTTCCGCCACAAAGTCTCATTTTGGGGTTGACCTTTTCCCCTCTTTCCGCTATCATCCCCCATATGAAAGAGCCCGTTTACAACCTTGAGG
>DBXY01000023.1 GCA_002309765.1 Verrucomicrobia bacterium UBA1200 | reverse complement strand
CACAGCATGGACAAGGCGATGGTCGAGCGGTTGGCCAACTGCAAGGCACACTCCGAAGAGCGGAACAGGGTATTGGCGGGTTGGAAGCGGGAGAAGGGCCTGACGATCGGCCGCCACCGCGAGGAGCTGCGTTCGCGCGGGTTTGCCCTTGAGCGCGAATCAGAGAAGCTGCTGAACGAGTACACCCACCTTCGGGAATCAGCCAAGGCGCAGGGGCTTACAGACCTTGAGCGCGTCCCCGGCTGCCGCCCCTGGTCGAAAATCCACGCCGAAATGTCCGCCATAGAGACGAAGCGCAAGGATATCCGGGACGAGATCGCGCTTTGCAACCGGCGGCAGGCGAATATCTGCTAAACCGCCCCTATGAGAACAAAGCACCCGCTGACCGCCAAGGACAAGCCCAAGATCCGCGAGTGTATCGCGGCGGGTATGTCGTTCGCTTCTGCGGCGAAGGTTATCGGGTGCGGGCGCAACCAGCTTTCAAGGTTTGTTCGGTCGGAGATGGCCGAGGAGTTGGCCGAGGCCGAGGAGTGCCGCCTTGATGTCGCGGAAAGCCAGCTTCAGAAGCTTGTCGAGGGCGGCAACCTTAAGGCCATCATATATCTGCTTGACCGCAGGGGCAAGGGGCGCGGGTACGGCGAAAGCCAGCGGCTGAAAGTCGAGACGGAGCAAAAGCAAGTTCCCCCGGCGGTTATCCTTGCCGAAATGAACCGCATACTTGGCAGGGAAGAGGGGTGAAGAATGCCGTTTTGCCACAATTGCCCTTACGGCGGGCCGGGCGAATGGTGCTGGAAGGATTGCAAGCTTCCCGAAACCAGCAACCACGGGAAATGCTTCGTATCCCTCAACGCCATGCCGAACCCGGACGGCGTTTTGCACCAACAGGCAAGCCCGGATTACCGCGAACTGCTCAAACCCCGCAAGCTGGAGATTTCCGGGATGGCGGATCGCGACATTGATTTGCTGGTGGGCGGCATTATGAGCTTTTCAGCCGCCGATTTGTCGGATCTTGCCCCGCTGCGGGGCGATCCGGGCGCGGTTGCCGACGCGCTGGGGTTCAAAGCCGCGAAGGGCTGGGAAGTGCTGGCCGATTTCCTTTGTCGGCTAATGCGCGTGAGGGCGAACGCCGAACACGCCCAAATGCTGCTGCGCGGATACACGCAGGCGGAAACCGCCCGGCTGCGGGGAGTCTCAAGGCAAAGGCAATTCCAGATAGAGCGGCGTTTGCTGGCCGCGTTCCCCGAATGCCAAGGCGTGGGCGCGGAAAGCAAGTGGAAGGGCAAAAGGCATTCGCCCGTAATTGAATGAGTTTCCAGCCGTTGCGGCTGGGTTATCCGATCCCATGCGGCACTCAAAAAGCCGGGTTTTGTGTTTGTCCTGCCGGCTTTTCCGCCCCGGTTCCTTCGTGCCGGGGCGTTTTTTTTTACCCTTGCGCTGTCGGTTTCGGCGGGTTGGTGGAAGTCTGGTGGTTATTTGGTGGTTTTTTGTGGGGTATGGAATAGGGGCAAAAGGGCAAATTTGCGGAAATGTGAAAAAGTGCTATTTTTTGCCGAAAATGCGCCAACCCATTATAAATTTGGCGTTTGGAAGTGCCGGAGGCGGGGATCGAACCCGCACACGGTTTAACCCGTTTCGGATTTTAAGTCCGATGTGTCTGCCATTCCACCACTCCGGCTCAAAGACTAAAAAAGCGTTCGCCTCGCGAACGCCATTGCCAAGATGGTGGGCAATACTGGACTCGAACCAGTGACCCCTACCATGTCAAGGTAGTGCTCTAACCAACTGAGCTAATTGCCCTCCGTCGAAAAACGGGTGAAAATTTAGCATAAAAGGCGTGGAAAAGTCAAGGGCAAAAAACAAAAAATCGCAATTCGCCGAAGAAGGCAATCACTCAGCCTTGATCGAGTGAATGTAGATGTCGGTGGGATGTTCGCCGCCGAACACGGTGTGCGTCACGTTGCAAAGCCAGATTAAACGGGAGGACGACTGTCCGGCGGTGCGGACCCGGTAGGTTGCGCCGTACTTGTCGTGCTCCACGATGTGAAGGTGCATCTGCCATTCGTCTGGGGTCGCGATATCCGCCGAAAGAACCACCGAAACCTTGCCGCGCCCGTCGGCGACGGTGTCGAGAAGCGTGTCGGCGCCGGCAACCATCTGGTTTTGCTGTTGCGTGTGTTGCGGAATGTCCGCGTACCAGTTGTCGCCGTCTTTGTAGAAACGCACTTCGCGTTTTTCGACGGAGGTGTTTACGCTCGAGTCCCGCTTGCAGATAACGTTTCCGAGATCAATCGCCAACGCCAGAAATACGATGCCCAAAACCGCCAGAACGGCGATGACAACGTTTTTTATCGAGAATCTTTTCATAGCAGCTTTCGTACCTCCTCCCCTAATCACTTTTTCTCCTCTTTTTCAATTCGGCTTTCCATGCCTTGATTTGCGCCAGACGCGCTTTGATCCGCGCTTCCACGCCTTCCTCCGTGGGCGTGTAGTATTCGGTGCCGAGCAGCGCGTCGGGCAGGCAGTCGAGGTCGGCGATCTTGTTCTCCTCGTAGTGCGCTAACCGGTACCCTTTGCCGTAACCGACTTCCTTCATCAGTTTCGTGGCGGCGTTGCGGATGGCGAGCGGGACCGGGTCGGCGGTGCGGGAGAGCGCGTCCTTCTTGGCCCGCTCGTAGGCGATATAGGAGGAGTTGGACTTCGGAGCGAGCGAAAGGTAGATCACGGCCTCGGCGAGATGCACGGTGCATTCGGGCATCCCGATGAAGTGGCAGGCGTGGTAGGCGGCTACGGCGATTTCGAGTGCGCGGGGATCGGCTAGTCCAACATCCTCACTCGCAAAGCGCGTCACCCGTCGCGCCACGTACAGCGGGTCTTCGCCGCCCTCCAGCATTCTGGCGAGCCAATAGACCGCGGCGTCGGGGTCGGAGTTGCGCATCGACTTGTGCAGCGCGGATATGATGTTGTAATGCTCCTCGCCGCTTTTGTCGTATAGGAGCGACTTGCGCGAGATGCACTGCTCCACGCTGTCCTCCGTAACCGAGATTACGCCGTCGGTCTCGTCGCTGTTCAGCGCCACCATTTCCAGCGTGGAAAGCGCGGCTCGGGCGTCGCCGTTCGCAAACACGGCAATGGCGCGTATCAGGTCGTCAGCGATAACCACGCGTTTCTCCCCGAATCCGCGTTTGTCGGTTATGGCCCGGCGGAGCAGCGCGGCAAGGTCGTCCTCCGAAATCGGTTTCAGCACGAACACCTTGCAGCGCGAAAGAAGCGCGCCGTTCACCTCGAACGACGGGTTCTCCGTGGTCGCGCCGATGAGGATGATGCTGCCGCGCTCCACGAACGGCAGGAAGGCGTCCTGCTGCGCCTTGTTGAAACGGTGGATTTCGTCAACAAAGACAATGGTCTTCTGCCCGTAGGCCCGCGCTTCGTCGGCCTTGCCCATCACCTCCTTGATTTCCTTGATCCCGCTCGTCACGGCGGAGAAGGTTATGAAGCGGGCGTCGGTGGTGCGGGCGATTACCGTCGCGAGCGTCGTTTTGCCGACGCCGGGCGGACCCCAGAAGATCATCGACGGAACGGTGTCGCGCTCGATCAGCGTCCGGAGTACCTTTCCCGCCCCGATCAGGTGCGCCTGACCGCACACCTCGTCCAACGTTTGCGGCCTCATGCGCTCCGCCAACGGGGTGCTTTCGTCAAACTCTTTTGCGCTTACGAACAAATCGGGCGCGTCGTCTCGCTTACGCATGGGTTACTTCTCCGTTGATGTAGTGCGGGCAGCCTTCCAGCGGATTTCGTACATGGGGTAGCCGATCTCGCGGATGGCGGCGACGGTTTCCCAATACGGGGTGTCGCATACGTCGGTCCAGCCGACCTGCATGTTCTCGCCGTCGAAGCGCCCGCTGGTGGCCTGGTCGCTGTACTGGTGCCAGTGCACCCCGATGATGATGGGGTTTTCCAGCGCCGAGCGCACGTACTGACGATAAACGGCGGCGCGCTCGTTCTGGTCCTTCAGCATAATCAGGCCGGGGCAGAACGGGCCGCGGTCGAGCGCCCCGAAATGGAACTCGCCGATAATCACCGGCTTGTCGATACCCTTTGGCAGATTTAACCCGCTGATCTCCTTCGCGTAGCGGTTGAAGCTGATGATGTCGCAGTACTTCGCCGCCGCGCGCAGCACGAAATCCTTCGCCCCGCCGGCATAGCGGCAGCCCATGTAGAGCTTGTTCGGCGCGGCTTTCTTAAACTCCTCGCGGATGTTGCGGTAGTAGGCTTCGGCGATCTCGCAGGCAAAGGCGTTTAGGTCGGCGTTCGCGTCCGCCCCCGGAACCTTTGTGGCGGTCAGGAAGGCGTCCCAGTCGGCATAGACCTTCTCGCCCTTCCACCAGGCGCGGTTGAGCGCGTCAGCGTCGGGGTACTTCGCCTGCAGCCAGCGGCGGAACTCCGTCTTGGCGCAGAGGTCGGCGGGGCCTTGCAGCGTCCAGCGCGCCAGATCCCCGTCGCCGCCCCAGGACAACTCGTTGTCCACGAAAAAGCCGAAACACCACGGGTCTTCCATCTCCTCCTTATGGGCCTCCATGTTCTCCCGCACGTTTTGTCGGAAGCTGGGGTCGAACGGGTCGCGGAATGGCCACCACATGCCCTTGTCCACCAGCGGGCGGGACTTCAGCTCGAAGCGGTCGGTGTAGGGCGTGCGGTCCATCAGGCAGATCCGTTTGTCGGAACTGTTGGCGATGGTGTTGCACCCCCACGAACGCAGCCGGCGGTGCGAGAGGTCGGCGTAAGCGTCAAACCAATTTTCGCCGTACTTGCGGCGGATGTTGGCGGCGGAGAAGTCGTAGGTGCGTTTGATGTTGCGCTTGACATAATACGGCCAAAGCAGCTCGTCGCGCGTGGTGTAGAACTGCGCGAACGGCGAATCTGCGGCGGGAAGTCTCTCGAACCAGTCCTCGTGCTGGTCGAGCGGCGTGATCGCGCTCGACGGCGTTACGCGCACCGGGCCGTGCGACCACCAGAGGCGCCCCTCCGGATCGACCATCCACCATTTGCCGTCCACCTTTTCCACGCGGAACGCGCCCGTCGCCTTCAGTTGCGGGCCGTCGAGCCAGCCGCCGAACTTGTCCCGCCTGTCGGGGCCGGGGTGCGCGGCGAGGTCTTCCCGCTCCTTATCGCGCATCCGCCGCAGGTCGGCGTCGGAATGGACCTTGTCCGGCCACTCTTTCCACTTGAACTGCCCGTATTGGTCGATGAACGGGAAGAAGGTGTCCGCGTTCATCTTCGCGAATTCGGCGACCTGCGCCTCGCTCTTCTTGGCGACGATGCGGCGGATGCCGAATTCGTGCGCCTCGATCGGCGCGTTGTAATAGACCGCCACCTCCGTAACGTTGGCCGGGTCCAAGTCGCAGAAGGAGATTTTGCGGTCCCACTCCAGCCCGTCGATGTCGATGGAGCGGAAAACCGCCGCGGGGAGCGCCCATTTGCGGACCACTGTCAGCTTCTGCACGATTTTGTCCCACTCCGGCATGCGTGGCGGCACGAAGTTGGAGAAAACTCTTTTCTTGCCGTCCGTGCGGAAGACGTTCACGTAGGAATCCTTCCGCGCGCCGGGGTTGCCGCCCGGGTTCAGCAGGCGCAGCCGCATCGGCCAGCTGCCGGCGTATGCTTGGTCCAGTTCGACCTCCACAACGTTGTGCCCAGTTAAATCCCACTTGCCGCTGATTCGCGCGCCGGGGTAGGCGTTGGATTTCGGCGTCTTGACGCGCAGAACGCCGTCCTTCAGGGCGATCTCCGCGTTATCCTGCGCGCGGATCGCGTCGGCGGGGGTGGCCGCCGCGTCAAACAGCACAATGTCGGCCCAAACCGACGCCGCGCAGCAAACCGCCGCGCATCCCAATATCACCCGATTCATCTTTCGCCCCTTCAACTATAGCTTGCCGTTCAACCGCGAGACTTCGGACTTCAGACATCCGGACTTCTCTTTGCCGCACAAGCGGTACCCATTCTCAAGGACACGCCGTAATAATAGCAAAAAGGAAAACCCCGGCGCAAGTCCTTTCCTTCCCACAGGCTGCTTCAAAAAAAAAATGATTATTTTTTCATTTTTCCCCTTGCATTCCTCTTGGCGTTATGCTAATATCCGCGCTGTTGTAAAAAAAGGTCGGATTGTGCCCGTTTCAGGCGGGCGCGGTCTGATGTGGAAAAACGGACGCAAACGGGCCGGGCCGCCGCAGGGCAGCCGGGCGGATTTTCCAGGGCCTTTTGGTTACGGCGCTGACGCTCCCTAGCGGGGGCCGGCGGGTTTGGAAGCGCGTTGTTATGGTTTCATTCTTTCGTTGTTGTTGTGCGCGGCCAGGCCGGACGGTTCACGGGCGGGAAGAAAGCGGAGGCGGTTGTGCCGGGGCCGGGAGCCGCTGAAGGCGGTTTTAACGGTGCAAGGGATCCGGGTTTCCGCAACGGTGGACGAGCCGGGATTTGGCTGGCGGCGTGCTGATTGCGGGGCAAGAATTCCGCTGCGGTTTTCGGGAGCGAAAATTTTTCTGTTTTGGTTGTTGACCTTTATGCCCGGTTATGGCATAATATGGTCTTGTTTTTGGAAATGGTAGGAGTTTCGGCTCCTTTAGGACACTCAAAATTGCCACTCGGGAGGTCCCCGAAGCGGCAATTGGAGGAATGAAAATGAAGAAAATGTTAGCAGCTTGTGCAGCTCTGATGGTCGTCGGATTCGTTTCCGCTGATATCACTAGCGACAACATCGTTGGCTACACGAAGAAGACCTCGACGTCTGGCTACAATTGGTTCGCCCCAATGTTTCAAGACGTTGGTGCCGATACGATTTCTTTGAAGAGCATCACCATTTCGGATGGTGGCGCAGGCGGAATTGGATGGGGTGGTGAAATCCTCCAAACCCTTGATGCCGGCGGCGCTGTTATCGGTGAGTATTACTATTATGATCCGTTGGCAGATGTGAACGGTCAGCAGACTGATTATTGGTGGGGTGATGCAGCTTATCAAGCAGTGGATGTCGCAATTTCAGTTGCTGATGGTTTTGGATTGTATACCTCCAGTGAGGATTTAACGTTTACTACAGCTGGCGAAGTTCCCAGCAAAGGTGTGACTATTAAATCTGTGGCTGGTTACAACTTCACTGGTAATTTCTATCCAGCACCTCTGCCCTTAACTAACATCACCATTTCGGATGGTGGCGCAGGCGGAATTGGATGGGGTGGTGAAATTATCCAAACCCTTGATGCCGGCGGCGCTGTTATCGGTGAGTATTATTACTACGATCCGTTGGCGGATATGAACGGTCAGCAGACTGATTATTGGTGGGGTGATGCGAGCTATGGGGCGGTTTCCGCTTCTTTAAATCCAGGAGACGGTGTTGGTTTGTTTACCTCAGCGGCTGATTTGGATATTACGTTCACTCCTCCATATTGATTCTTTTGATTTCTTCGTTAATGACAGTCATTTTCGAAGAATTTTGGAAAGGAAATGAAAATGAAAAAAATGATTATGATTGCAGCGGCTTTGTTAGTTGCCGTTGTATCAGAGGCTATTGGACTTCAATGGTCTGTAGCTGGTATTGGCGCAGGTTCTACTGCATTCCTCGTTAGCGGGTCAGATACTGACAGCGCTATAGAACTGATGGCCGCAGGTAAGACCGATTTGTCATCCATAGCATGGGGCAATAAGGGTGTTGCCGGAGAAAATGGTGTGGCTAACGTTCCTGCCACTACGACTGGCAGCGGAATCACTGATGGTTTGTCGACTGGTGAATACTCTGCATTTGTTGCGGTAATCACCGCAGCCGATGACAAAGGGAATTGGAAGTATGGCGTTACTTCAGTGAAAGACGTTAATAAGACGGGAAATGCTGGTAATGTGATCTTCGCTTTCGGTAATGTCGCTGATTCCGTTAAGTGGGAAACTTATACTGCTGGCAGCGGCGATGATCCGATCATCCCGGACGTTCCGGAACCGACCAGCATGGCGCTGTTGGCTCTCGGCGCGGCCGCTTTCGGTCTCCGCCGCAAATTCAGCAAGTAATTGCCGAGTTTGACATTGTTCTGATAAAAGAGGTCCGGATTCGTCCGGGCCTCTTTTGTTTTGTTTGTCGAAAGACGTGTGCGATGCAGTAATGCGCAGGCAGCTTTAGTTGTTGTGCCCCTAGACCATGCCGGATAACAATGGTTCGGACGAAATCGCCATAGATGCACAGCTAGATTTTTCATAATGTTAATTTTACACTATTGACATTATTGATAAAAGTGTTAAACTAAATTTATGTTTTTTGCGTAAGGAGGATATTATGTCGAACTTGTTCAAACGGGAAATGTACCTTAACCGGATAAGGCCGTTTTACGACAACGAACAAATTAAGATCCTAACCGGAGTGCGGCGCGCCGGCAAAACCGAGCTGCTAAAAATGATTCAGAAGGAGTTGTGCCATTCAGGGAAAACCATTTACCTCAATTTTGAGTTATTGGAGAACATGGGTTTGCGTTCCGCCGCCGCCCTGTACGCCCATGTCCAGGCCGAAATGGACGTTAAGTCTAAGAACTATGTGTTCATGGACGAAATTCAGCTGGTGGACGGCTGGCCCGAGGTTGTTAATTCTCTCAAAGCCAAATATAACAACATCAGCATATTCCTCACTGGATCAAATGGCCAACTGCTAAATGACGACCACGAGTCGGTTTTGGGTGGGCGAACCGTCTCATTCCGGGTCATGCCATTCACATTCAAGGAGTTCTTAGGTTGCGCCAGCCAAATCGGGCGGAGTTTTTCCAGTGCCGATGCGGCTTTTGAGGAGTATCTGAACTGGGGTGGCTTCCCGCTGGTGTTCCGTGAACGCACCGCCGCCGACCGGCTGGTGATGCTCGAGTCGATTTACGACTCCATCGTGTTGCGCGATATCGTCAGGCGCAAAAACCTACGTTCATCCGCCCAGCTGGAAAAGATAATTGACTACATAGTGTCGGTTACATCAAGCTACATTTCCGGCCACAGTATCGCCGCACGGTTGTCCGGTATTAGTGGGATGCCGTCGCTGCCCACGGTACTGGAGATCCTTAAGGCGATTGGCGAGTCGTGCATAGTCAGCTTCGCGCCCCGGTACGACATAATCGGGCTTAAGACCCTGGAGTTCAACCACAAGGCATACTGTTGCGACACGGCGTTCGTCAACAGCAAGAAATCGCTGGTGAGCGACCTTTACGGTTCGCTGTACGAGACCGTGGTGTACAACGAGCTGGTGGCGCGCGGCTACACCGTACGCACCGGAACCGCCAACGGCAGGGAGATCGATTTTGTTGTATCACGCGGGGACGGCGACCGTTTCTACGTGCAGGTGGCGTATGAAATCACGCCGGGAAACCTGAAGCGGGAATTCGGCAATTATGACGCCGTGCCAGACCATTACCCAAAGCTTGTAGTCTCACGAGACCGCACCCCCGTCGCATACCGCGGGGTTCGCCACATAAACATCGTGGATTTTCTCACCGCCGCTGATATCACTTCAACGTTTTAGGTATGAAGCGGCACTTAAACAATAAAGAGGGTCCGGATTCGTCCGGGCCTCTTTTTTTTGTATTCGGACATCGATTTTTGCCGATTCGCTCAAAAAAGTGCAAGATTTGTCGAAAGTTCGCTAAAAAAGTGTTTACTTCCGTTTTACGGCTATGATACAAAGAACCCAAAACAGTGGGGGGGGTATGTACCTGAAACGGAAAATCGATCGGTTTCTTGAGAAGTGGAAATCCGGAAAAGCGCGAAGGTTTTAGCCACAAAGGTATGGAGACGGCAACCCAGACGCAACGGGGTGCGTTCCACCCGTATTTCTCACCCTGTCCGCCGTGTTTGCACGATTTGCGGATGCCCACGAATTTGTCCAATCGCCAATGTGTCAAAACTTCAACCCGGTCGCCGGAAAATTGCGCTTGCAAATTGGTGGGGGTTTGCGGTATTATTTAGATTGTTGGCATCAATAATTAGTCAAGAAAGGATTTGCAAAATGATTTCACGCCGTTCGTTCTTCACCGTAGCCGGAATGGGTCTGGCGGCTGCCGCCGCGCCTTCCTTCGGAGGGGCTAAAGTCCGCGTTCCGGGCCAGAACAAGTGCCCGTTCCGTTTGGGCATGGCCGGGTTCACGATGAACAAGTTCAACCTTGAGGACACCCTGAAGATTATGCAGCGGGTGGACCTGCACTACCTGTGCATCAAAGACTTCCATCTGCCGCTGAAGAGCACCAAGGAAGAGTGCGACGCTTTCCACGCCAAGTGCGCGGAGTACGGCGTGACCGGGTACGCGGTCGGCCCGATTTACATGGGCAGCGAACAGGATGCCCGCAACGCTTTTGAGTACGCCAAGCGCGCCGGGGTCAAGACCGTGGTCGGGGTACCGTTCGAAATGCGCGAGATCAACGGCAAGAAAACCCGCTGCAGTTCCCGCAAGCTGTTGGAGACCGTGAGCCAGCTTTGCGCCGAGTTTGACATGCGCTACGCCATCCACAACCACGGCCCGGATATGCCGGAGTTGTTCCCCACCGCCAAGGTCGGTTACGATATGATCGGCGACCTGGACAAGCGGGTGGGGCTGTGCATTGACATCGGCCACGAACTGCGTTTCGACGTCGACCCGGTGGAGTCGGTCCGCGCCTACCGCGACCGCATTTACGACTTGCACCTCAAGAACGTGACCGACAACTCCCGCAAGGGCGGCGCCATTCAGCTGCCGCGCGGCAAGATCGATCTGCCGGAGCTGGTGCGGGCGCTTTGCGAGATCAACTACACCGGCGTGTGCTCGCTGGAGTATGAGCGCGACTTCACCGACAACGTGGTGCCGGTGGCGGAGTGCATCGGGTATTTCCGCGGATTGATGGACAGTGTGCGGTAGGCATTAGTGCGGTCGGCGGGCGAGAGGCCCCGACGGGAGGAGAGACACCATGAAGAGAGCGCAAGTTGGGGCGGCGGTCGCCGCGCTGTTGATGGCGACTTTGGCGGTGCCGCAGTTTAGCGGTTGCCGTAAGCCCACCGATGAAGAGCGGGCGGCGGCGGCGGAAAAACTCCGGGCGGAGGTCGAGGCGGCTACCGCCCAGATCAACGATGCCCAGGCCGCCGGCGATTTGGCCGGGGCGCTGGCGCTGGCCGACAAGGCCGCCGGCAAGCGCCGCTTCAAGGATTTTAGCGGCTCTTTCCGCCAGAAGCGGGCCGATTTGCTGTTCCAGCTGGACCGGGCCGCCGACGCCAGGCGCGAAGTGGTGGCGATGTGGCGCGACGGGTTGAACGAGGCCCGTTCCGCCGCCGACGCGCTGATCGGCCAATATCTGTCCAAAAAAGACGACCGCGGGCTGGTGGACTGGTGCAAGGAGCTGTCGGGCGCCAAGCAGGTGCCGGCGAGTTACCGCAACGACCTGTGGCTTAACGTCGCCAAAGCCGGCGCGCGGCTGAAAGACAGCGGCCCGGTGAAAGAGGCGCTGGATTATTTCGGGGCGCGGGCGGACGAGCTGTCCGCCGCCGAGCCGCAGTCCGGCAAGGACGGTAACGCCGCGCAAACTGGCAAGGCCGTATCCGCGCTGCTGCAGCGGGTCGAGTCCGCGCTTTCGCCGCTGTTTTCGGGCGCCGACGGCGAAGCCCTGCTGGGGGCGATCGGCGAGTGGCGGGCCGGGGCCAAGCCCGGCGCGTTCGCCGATTTCGCGCTGCGCCTGCAGCTAACCGGCGCGTGCGCGCGGGGGAACTGGGACGAAGCCGCCAAGCTGTTCGGCGCGGCGGTCGGCCAGTTGCCCGACGACATGCTGCTGCGGTCGGCGCGGGATACCTTCGGGGCGGCCCGCAAGGCGGAGCGCGCCGATTTGGTGGAACGGCTGTCGCTGGAGCTGGTGAAAGGCGCGGCCGCCAAGAAGCGGGCGGCGGCGTACGCGGCGCGGCAGTGGGTCGATGCCGGGGTGCGGGCCAACCCCGACCTGTTGCCGAAGCGGCTGGAGGAGCTGTCCGCCGCCAAGCTCGATCCCGACCAGCTGGGATCGCTGTTCGAGGGATATTTCTACAACACGGTGAACAACCCCGCCACGGTCAAAGAGCTGTGTTTGATCGGGACGCAGCTGATGGCGAAGTGCACCAACTCCAACACCGTTAACGGGATCAAGGTGAAGGTGCTGGACGGCGCGTTCATCACCGGCAACTACGCGGCGGCGATCGAGATGCTGGAGCAGGGCATTCCGGGGCGTGACGAAGCCTGGCACAAGATGTCGCTCCCCAAAGTCCGGGCGCACTACGCGCTGGAGCGCAATCAGCCGCGCGAGGCGGTCAAGCACTTCCGCGAATTTATGAAAGTGTGGCAGGAGCAGGACAAGGAAGAAGAGTTCGACCCCTCCACCAACGTCGCTTACAGCAAAGAATGGATTTTGGGCCGCAACGCGGCCCGTATTGCCAAGATATTGGAAGGGATTCCGGATCAGGCCGAGGCCGCAAAAGCGAAAGCCGAGGCCAAGGGGTACTTCGTCAAAGCCCTGGAGAAAGCCAAGGACGACCCGACGGCGCTGAAGCTGTTGCAGGAAGAGACCAAGGCTCTGGGGATGTGAGGCGGCGGCCAGTGATTTAGGGAAGAAAACGGGGACGTAATGCGAAACCCCAAAGTAGAAGAGTGGGAAGATCGGTTGGAAGAGCTGTTGCGCGACGCCGACCGCGAGCTGGAATTGAGGTTCGGCGGGAAAATGCCCCTGCATCCGGCGCGTCCGGAGGCGGGGGCTACCGCCAACCCGCAGCAAGACGGCCTGTTTAGGGTGACCTCCACCTTTACGCCGGGGTTCGGCTCCGAACTGGGGCGGGGCTACGTGCTGAAGGTGGATATCGTCACCCTGCGTCCGGTGCCGGACGAGTTGCGCCGGGCGGCGGAATCGGCGGCGGTGGAGTACATCGGGGCGCGGCTGGAAGAAATTTTCCCCGACCGCGGAATGCGGATTAACCGTGACGGCGGGGTCTGGAAGATATCGGGCGACCTGCGTCTTTAAAAAAACTTTAATTTTTTTTCATTTTTCACTTGTCATCCGGGAACGATTTGGGGTATATTATTTACAACAACGAAAGAATGGTTTCGCTTTTCGCGGCTTAAGGCGGCAGCCAAAAGGCTTGCGGAGGCGGAATTTTTGATGGTTATTAGTGCGCAAAAGAAATCAAGGAGGGTTTTATGAACCTGACTTCTACGCGTGTTTTGGCAAGTCTCATGGTAGCGGCCGGTTTGGCTCTTACCGCTGCTGCGACGGATCAGACCACAACTCTGTTCCCGGCGGTGGATACCTTCGAGACCGATGAATCTTGGTTCGATCCTAACGTTGGTAATGTTGTCAACGCTGCGGCGGACATGGCCGCGACCGACTACAAGAACCTGCGTTACACAAATACTGACGAAGCCAACCAGTATGGCGTAAAGGCTTGGACCGCGGATGGTACGGACGAGTCCACGTTGGTCTCCGAGACCTACGATTACTCCGCCCAGCCTTTCCCGATGGGTCTGACCGCCGGTTCGATGTTCCTCAACCTGAACACCGCCGGCGCCACGCTGTCCCGTCAATTGGGTGACTACGACGACACTACTCATGAGTTCACGGCAGGCGCGAGCTTCGAATCCGACCCGATTTGGGTTGATACGATGATCAAGTTTGTCAAGAGCGACGAGACGCCGACCTCGATCCCTGCGGACGTCAAGTTGGCCATGTGGGTGGATGCCGATAATTATCTCGTCATTTACAGCGCGACAATGGATGATGAGGGCACGATTCTTGACCCGGTCGCCACGACCACCACGATCGCGATTGACGCCGACTCCTGGTATCGTGTTACGGTCGAAACGATCGCCATCGACAGCTCGATTTTCGCCTCCCGCGTTTGGGTTAACGGCGTTGCCGTTGACGGTCTGGTTAGCGATGAGCTGTGGGAAGGTTCAGCGATTACGGGACAGGTTTGGTTCCCGAGCGTGGACACCACCTCCCCGACGTTGAAGTATGTCTCCTTCAAGGGCACCGGCGCGGTCGACGACCTGACGGTTTCCTATACCGAGGCTACCTTCTCCGACGCCCCGGCTTCCTTCACGCTGACGATCGGCTTTGACAGCGAACTGTTGACGGTTACGGCTGGCGAAGGCGCGATTGCTGACGGCGCCACGGTTAACTCCGGAACGGCGATTACCGTAACGGCGAACGACTGGTATCAGATCACGGCTGTCGAAGCTAACGCCACGGCTGTTGCTGACGGGCTGGCGGATCTGTCCGGCCGGGTCACCACCACCTCCTTCACGGCGATTGCCAACGGAGCGGACGCTGCGATTACCATTGCCGCGAACAAGTACTCCGACGGTACGTTCGGTGCGAACAACGCGCCGGCCGGCAAGGCTGCGGATTGGGGTCTGGCGAACAGCATCTCCACGACGGACTTCGACACTTACTACAACCAGTATCTGTTGAACGTCGCCCCCGAAGCCTCCACCGCTATCGAGATCAAGAAGGTCGAGATGGGTGACAGCGCCGCGACGATTACCGTCGAAGCGGCAGCGGGCGTGGACTGGTCGACCATCAACGGCGCGTTGACGATCAGCGTTTCCGAAGATCTGGCGAACTGGGTTGACCTCCCGGCGGATGCCGAGGGCATCACGGTCACCCCGGACGCCGACAACGCCAATCAGGCCACGATTACGATTGCTCTCCCCGAGGGCAATAAGTACTTCGTCAAAGCACTGGTGAAGTAAGGAGAGCTTGCTTAGGCAAAGCTGAAAAAGGGCGGTCGCGAAAGCGGCCGCCTTTTTTTTTATCTTTGTGCCATTTTATCCTTGCAAAACCACACCGGAATAGGGCAAAATATGCGTTTGCTAAAAGAAGCGGTATAGTAGCTTGAGATAGGAGTGCCATGAATCTTCGCAGAGCAGGATTTACGTTGGTTGAGCTTATGATCGTGATCGCGATTATCGGCATTTTGGCGGGAGCGTTGGTTTTCCAGGTCACCAAGGCCGGGGACTCGGCGCGCTCGATGCGGTGTCGCGTGAACTTGAAGAACCTGGCACAGGCTGCCATCAACTACGGGGTTGAGAACGAGTACATGGCGGCGGCGGGTTGTTTTGAGCATCCGTGGCCGGAAGACCACGGAAACGGTTGGAAGACCTATTACCACGAGAACGCGGGCTGGGTGAGCTGGACCGGGCGTTCCCCGGGGTCGAAGCCGACTCCTACGCGCGGACAGAGCGCGAAGTTTTTCGGGTCGTCCTGGAACCGGTCCGACGTGGCGTACGTTTCCGTTACCAACGGGGCGTTGTGGTATTTGTCGGGCAAGGATTTCAAGAACTACGTATGCGAGACGCACAAGAAGGTTTGCCAGCGGAACAACGCCCGCTACGTGATGCGCTCGTATGTGATGAACGCCTATTTCGGGTACGACTGCCGGAGCGGTGACGCGGTTTGCCCGCCGTGGCGCCGTATCCCGCTTCAGGATGTGTCGAACCGCGGCAACGCGGCGTCGTTGCTGTTGTTCGCGGAGTTGCCGGTTTTCGCTCCGGGGTCAAAGCCCCGCGCGGACAAGGTGCAGAACGGCTACAACGGCGGCATGCCGTGTTGGGCCGACGGGGTGTTGGAGACCCCGATTATGAAGAGCCAGACCGATTTCAGTTCGAGTTACAACAACAGCGCGAACAAGGAGTACATCGGGTTTAACCATTTGACGGCCAACCGCTACACCGCGCATGTCGCCTTTGCGGACGGTCATGTGGAGGCGCTGGTGGAGCCGAGAAAAGCTTCGGAAAGCGACCTCCAGAAGCTTACCCAGCAGTTGTGCTCGGGCTACGAGATCGACGACGACATTTTGGTAAGGATGAAGTGAGCCGGTTTCTTGGCCGCTTGAGGCCGGGGATGGACGTTTAGCCGGAAAGGAGTCAATCCATGAAAAAATTCCTTAAAGTTATTTTAGGCACGGCACTGTGCGCGGCACAGTTTGCGGCGCTTTGCGCGGCGGCTGATACTTACAGCTACTTGCCGGTGGAGCGGCGGATGCTGTTCAACAAGTGGGAAGAAACCCCGCCCGGCGGGGTCGAGGGAATTTACGATTTCGGCCATTACGACTACAACTGGACCCACACCCCAGACGACGTATGGGCCGGTAATTTGGGTTCGGCAAAGCGGTTGCTGGCCGGTACCAACCATGTCCACACCAGCGGATGGCAGGTCTTTAACGGTTTCACTGGCACTGCGGTCGCGTTGGGCCAGAAACAGATTGTCCCGCCGGCCGAATATGCCTTTTCCGACGCTTCCGCCGGAATAGTCCACACCAACTGGGCTGCAAACCTGCAAAACTTCGTTGGCGCAGCGGTGCAGTCGCCGGTGTATAACGATGGTATCGGGGTGTTGTATTTTGACGCGGCAAATGTTTTTACGGCGGTTAAGCCCACGGTAGAGGTGCAGTTCGCCACCAACAAGGTGACCGCATCGAACGGGTATCTGCCGATAAACTACGGATCCGGGACGCTGGCATGGAACACGGTCACCAATTTCATTGTTGAAGGCGTCGGCCGTTACGCTATACCGATTAACATTACCAGTCCGGTAACGGTGCGAATTCGTCGGGCCGACAAATCCTTGACCTTGAACACCGTCAATACTTATTATTTGGCGGTGGACAACATTTGCGTGTCCTATCCGCACGGTAAGCTGACGGTGGAAACGCCGATCATTACCAAGGTCTCTGGCCAGCCCACCTCCGCCTATATCGCCTGCACGGTGTCCAACTTGCCGGGGTTGCCAGGCGCACTGAAGACCGACAACACCAAACGCAGTGTTACGGTTTACTACACAGGCGGCGACGGGACGTACCTTTCCGCAAAGATGGATTACAAGGCCGGTACGGGGTCGAATGGCGATGGGGAGGAGTATTTCGCCACAGTGGAGTTTCCGAACGGCAGCGATACCGAAAAGATTACCGCTTACTGCGTGGCCAACGACACCTTCGATTGCTACCTGCCGGTGGACTACACCGAGTCCGAATATTACTATTGGGACACGGCAGACAACTCTGAGCCTCCGCCGGCGTTCGCTTCCGAGGCCAGAACGGTTGATGTTTCTAACTGGAGCTTGGCCAACGTGGTTACCGCACTGCCGGTGGAGCGGCGGATGCTCTTCAACAAGTGGGAAGAGCAGGATGTGGATACCGGACTTCCGGTGTTGACCGATTTGGGCGACTATTTCAGTGCTGCGTGGGTGCATTCTGGTCCTGCGGTTACCGGTGTGGCCGCCAAGCGCCGGTTGCTGAACGGTACCAACCATGTGCATTCAGCGGGGTGGCTGGTTAACGGCGGTTGGACCGGCACGTCCGTTGGCGTTAGCGGAAAATCCATTGTCGAGCCGGAATTCTACAACTTCACGGTCGGATCGGCAAGCGTATGCACCAACTGGGCGGCGAACCTGGCAAATGCGGAGGGGGTGTCGATCGAGTCTCCGGTTTACACCGATGGTATCGGGACGATTTATTTTGACGCCGTAAACAATCTGGGGTCGGTGCCGGTGACATTGAAGCTTCAGGTTGCCACCAATATGGTTGACCGTGCATATTCATACACCCAGCCGATTGACATGATGGCGGATCATGAGTATGACGAAGTGGATTCTGAGGATGAGACGCTTATCCACGAATACCGTTACTATTGGATTGACGCGGACGAAATTATTTTGGATCAGAATAATATTGAGGGTAAGGTGTTGCGGTATCAGAAGATCATGCAGTACCGTGACATCATCAAATTCCGGCTGGTACGCGTTGACAAAGGTGTCGCCGCCGTTGATGCCGCGTTCGCGGTGGTCGACAACATTCAGGTCTCGCCGCCGCCGTCGGACGTGGTGGTGTATGACGACGACATGACCTTCGTGCCGCCGTATCCGGCTCCGGGCGAGCCGTTCCGGATCCGCTGCCGGGTGAAGAATGTCGATATGAACGTGCCGACCGACCACAGCAGCCGTTCGCTTACGGTCTTCTACCGCTGGCGTTACCTTGACCAAAAGGTGAATGACTGGGCGTCGATGACAATGAGCTACGTGCCTGAAGCCGATGGTGACGACGGCGCGGGCAACGGCGAGCTTTACGAGGCGGGAATTGCCGGCCAGGAAATGGAGGGCGATCTGGAGTATTATTTCGTCTGCAACTTTGACGGTTACCGCTACAAGCCCACCGATTACACCCAGACCGGCTACAAATACCTGCAGAGCAATCCCGAAGTGGGCACAGAATCGCTTTCCCCGCGCAACCTGCGCAGCGACAGCGGCAAGGAATTCTCGCTGCGGATCCGCAAGGCCACCACCAACTACAAACAGCTGTACATCGTGACCGACAAGCACACCGAGCCGATCGAGATGACGCTGATGGACAACGAGACTTGGTGGGGATGGATTCCGCTGAATGTCGGAGCTTTGTCGATTGACAGCTTCAGGTTCAACTTCATGGGTATCGGCGGTTACGACGCCGCCACCCAAATGACCAACGCGGTACCGACTTACTGGGCCGAGGTGGGCCAAGGCGCGGCGGCCACCCCGCCGTCGGGAGGCGTGTGCGTGGAGGCCACTGCGACCGACCGGATGGCGATCGAGTGCGAAAACGCCCACTACGCGCTGGTGCGGTTCGAGATCGGGACCGGCAACTACACCATCTGCAAGGCCGATTACCAGAATTTCAACACCTGGGTTGCCAACGACACTGTGTTCTCCGATTATTCCGACTTTGCCGAGTCCGCCCGCAAAGTGTCTTCCAACACCACCTTTGAGGCGTGGACGCACAGCGAGGACGACGCTTACAGCGAGTACTTCATCGGTTTCCCTGAGACAGCGCTTTCATATTCGCGGGCCTTCGTTACCTTTAAAAACTGGTATGCCGCCGCCGCGAAGTATGAAAAGGAAATAGGACAGGCCGATGCCAACAATAGGCCGTCCTCTTACACTACTGAGGACCAGTACCAGAACATTGCGGTGCGGATGATCGGGTCCAACTCGCTGCTGATCAACACCGATAATGTGACCGAGCTTGGGTCGATTTGTACCCTGCCGGAGTCGTTAACCGACGGTATCAAGACCATCAGCTTCAAGTCGCGTCTGGGCACCGGGGTCGATCCGAGCCGGATTACCTTCTTCAACAAAGGTTGGGACGCCATTAATTACGGCAACCTTTACAGAATTCAGGCTGCTTTCACGGTTTCTTCCGACGGACCCGGCGAGCGCTCCATTTCGATCATCGGCGGTTACCGGGATGACGGCAACTTCGTGGAAGGGCGATTGGTGTTGGTGGCGAACACCAAAAACCTGAAAAACCCGCATCTGAGGATGGAGTTGCACAATTGGACCGATGGTGTGGACAGAACGGTCACGACGCAGCTCATCGAGGGCAACACGCAAAGCTTGAGCGGGCGTGTGCTTGCGTTGGATTTCACCGCCGGTAATGTGGTGTTCTCGCAGGGTACCGGTGGGAACGAAACAAAGCTTACCGGTGCGTTCAGCTCGGCCACCATCGGCACGTTCGGTTTCATGTCGTCCGACTGCAGCGTGAGCGTTGGCCAGCTATATTACAACAAGGCCGGGAGTACCTCCGCTCGTATGGACATCAGTTCGAACGACTGGGCCACCCGCAGCGGGTTGTGGAAAGCCTCTGGCTCGATGTTGCAGATGACCGAGAAGACCCAGAAGGTGGGCGTTTTCGTGCAAAAGACGAAGTATAACAGCGGAGCCCGTCCCGATATGTCGATTACCGAGTGGGAGTTGGTCGATACGGTGGCGCTGAACGGGTTCACGTACCACCTTTCCACGATCACTTTGGAGCATTGGCAGGCGGAGTTTGTGCGGCTGCAGGTGTTGCCCGGCGATTACGACGTGGTGGTGGACGAGCTTCACACCACCTCCTGGCACGGCAAGCAGTATCCGGAGGGATCGTCAGCCGCCCTAAATATGCAGTGGCTGGTGACCGAAGGCTGGATCCAGGCCGACACCGCCAACAGTGCCAACACCGTGGTGCGGTTGGACCTCACGCGGGCCTCACTAAATGATGACGCCATGTACGCCGGCGGTCAGACCCAGGGCATCCGGACCCCGTTGCTGGTGGACGGTTGCGGGTCGCTGGAGTTTGACTGCCGCGTGCCTAGGGGGCCGGTTCGTCTGACCGTGCAGTACACCGGGCGCTGGACTACAGATTGGCAGGACTGCAAGACCGTGGAGCTGCCCGCCAACAACAATTGGACCCACTACTCCTTCTACATCGGCAACACCAACGGCGGATATATGCGGGTGGTGAACGACCGGCGCCGCTATGGTAACGACAATGACGAGGTTTACTATAGCAAAGGTATTGTCGAGTTCAATAACATGACCGCTTGGAACGAGCCTTATGTCGATTCCGACTCCTGGTACGCATACAACGCCAAGGTGACCGACCATGACGCCGACCGGTTGATTCTGGACGCCACCCGCGGCTGTTACCTGAACAACAGCCAGAGCGCCGAAGCCAGCCCGCTGCAGGATCAGCACCAGCCGCATCTGCAAACCCCGTTGCTGGCCGGCGGACTCGGCGAGATCTGTTTCGACGCCCGCCCATACAATAAGGGCGAAACCGCCAAAGTGTACATTTACGGAACCGCCGGCGACTGGTACGGGCCGGACAGCGACTGGGAGCTGCTGGACACCATTGATGTCACCGGCGATTGGTTCTCCACCTACCGCTGGGGCGCGGGCCAGAACGGCTCCAAGTACAAAGCGGTGCGGTTGCAGACCACCACCACCGGCGGCAAGCGGGTGTGTTTGGAGAACGTCTCGGTATCCGAGCCGGTATTCCCCGGTTTCGACATCAGCGCGACCCGTCCGATTTGCCAGAACAGCGATTACGAGTACAATCTGGCCCAAGGGCAGCAGCCGTTGGCGTCCGACAAGGTGGGCATCGAGGCGCGTTTGTCCAATATGCGGATGTCGCCGTCGAACATCGAGGTTTACGTGTGCTACTACGTGGGGACGAACGTTTGGGGTGTCTCCAACTACCGTAATACCGGCGAACGCCGGATTCTCAAGATGTATCAGGCGGCGGACGATCCGCAGATCTACCGTACCTCGCCGGATGCCGACTTGGGTTATTTCGACGCTGGCGACGTGATTCAGTACTACGTGTACGCCACCTACACCGATGCAGAGGGGTTGACCAGTTACTACGAGGAGCAGAGCGACTTCACCAACCCGAGCTGGTATGAGCCGATGAACCTGAACACCACCATGGCTTCTCAGGGGTGGACGCCGTACTTCCTCATTTACGACATTCCGAAAGGCACGGTGTTTATCAACGAAATAAATGTCTATGAGCTAACTTCGTTGAGGCAAGACACCGAGAATTGCGTGTACGCCATTCCGTACGTTGAGGTGGCAATGCCGGAGGAAATCGACATTCAAGGCTGGAACCTGCTCTTTGTGGACGCCCCGGACCGTGTGCTCGACCACGGTACCACCACCAACCGGATCGTTCTCGCTTCCACCGCCTCCAAGACCGCAGTCACCAACGGCTACAGTTTCTGGGTGGTGTCGGTAGACAAACCAGTGAGTAACTACGGTCTGCCGACCGCGCCGAAATACATCGACCAGTCTAACAGCGCACTCCGCAACTACATGCTGCAATGGAGTACCATCGCTCTGATGCTGCAGCGGCCTTCCGGAATCGTTGAGCAAGTGTTGACCTTCCGCGGTTATACCGATACTAACGGCTACGCCGATGAATTGGCCGATTCTGATCCCTACAAGCGCGCGATCAGCCTTGGCGGAGAAATCGCCGACGGTTCGCTCAGCGTGCTGACCAACAACGGTTTCACCGCCACCGACTGGAAGCCCGCAATCCAGTGGACTCCCGGTCTGCCCAACGTCGATCAGGTGATGCCGGCCATTCCGCAGGTATTCCCCGGCGTTTCCAACGTGGTAGTGACCGGCACCTTGAACAACTACTCCCTGGCCACCCAGAACGGGTCTTCGCGTAAGATCACCTTCAAGGTCGGCCGTAACGCCTCTACCAACATCATTTACGAGTGCGCAGAGTGGTACCGGGTGCTGTCGGTAACCACCAACGGCGTGCCGGTGCAGTTGCCGGAAGGCGGCGCCACCAACCGCGTTTACAAGTTGGATCTGCCCAATCTTACCCAGGCGGTGGAAGTGGCTGCAACGGTTGGGTTGAGTTACGACCTGACTAAGCAGAACCTTGGGCCGGACGTGTTGAATTGGGTGATGCAGTATGGCGACGGATCGATCGTCGAGAGTACCTTCAACGGTAAGCCGATGACCCTGACCGAGCTGTATTGGTTCAACGCCAATCCGACGATCGCACACGTCTTCTTGGGCGAAAACGTTGCCTTGGAGAAGGACGACAATACTAACCATTGGTTGACGATCCAATTCACCATTGACGGCAACAACTGCACCTCGCTTTGGGGCGGCGCCACGCTCAAGCTTAAGATGCGCAGGAGCCTGACCGAAGAGGAACTCAGCTCCGGCACGTACAAGGACGGGTGGAGATTCCTGTCCCAGTACGCGATTATGCCGGACTCCTTCGACGAAAACCACCGCTGCCGGATTTACGTCCCGTACGAGTACCTGCTGCGCAAAGCGCCGGATTGGGATCTCTCCGACATCTTCCTCATTTGGCGCATCCAGTTCGACGAAGAGTCCGACTACATCCTGCCTTTGGTCAACACGCCGAAGGAATAGCCTGGGTGTGGGAGGTGCCGCATGAAACTTCGGGCGGTTAAGGCGGATATCACAACGTTGGCCGTGGATGCGATCGTCAACGCGGCCAACACCACGCTGCTGGGCGGCGGCGGGGTGGACGGCGCGATCCATCGGGCCGCCGGGCCGGAACTGCTTAACGAGTGCCGGCTTTTGGGCGGCTGCGAGACCGGTGACGCCAAGCTCACCAAGGGCTATGCGTTGCCGGCCGCCTATGTGATCCACACCGTCGGCCCGGTCTGGCACGGCGGAGGGCGCGGCGAACGCGCCTTTTTGGCCAGCTGCTACCGCCGTTCGCTGGAGATCGCCACCCGCCACAAGTTTTCGTCCATCGCTTTCCCCTGCATTAGCACCGGGGTCTACGGCTTTCCGCCGGACGCCGCCGCCGCGATAGCCATCTCATCGGTGCGCGGATTTCTATCTTCCGACAAACCGGATATCGAGGTGGTGTTCTGCTGCTTCTCGGACGAAGACCTGATGCGCTACAATGCCATATTGGGGAATCTTGAAGAATGATCAAGCGTCTGATTCTGGCGTTGGCGGCTTTGTCGGCGGTCGTTTTTACCGCTGACGCCAAACTCACGGTTACCGCTTCGGCATCGCGCCGCCGGGTTTACCAAGGGGAGAGTTTCAACCTGTCGGTCGAGGTCGGCGGGGCGGACCGCGAGGTCGGTGAGCCGTCGTTCAGCCTACCCGACGGAGCCTCCAAACGTCTGCTGGGCAGCAACAGCAGCAGCCGGAGCAGCATCTCCATCATCAACGGCAAGACGGAACGCAAAATCTTCGTCGGCAAGACCTTTACCTACGAAATCACGCCCGGCGCGGCGGGGATCTTCAAAACCGGTCCGATTACCGCCACCGCCGGAGGCGAGACGGCGAGCTGCGCCGGGGTGTCGGTGCAGGTGCAGGGGATCGAGCCGCAAAACGACGTGCTGGTGGAGGTGGCGGCCTCGTCTTCGGCGGTGCTGGTGGAAGAGCCGTTCACCATCACCCTTTCGGTGAAAATCCGCGAACCGCAGCAACCGCAGGGCATTGATCCGGTGGAACCGGTCCACTACTCCCGTCCGCCGCACCTTTCCGCCGAATTTTTGGACATCCGCCAGCCCGACCCGGCGGTAAAAACCCCCGATCTCAACCAGATTTTGAGCGCGTTGGTTGACCAGACCGGCCGCCAGCCGTGTTTTTCGATCAACGAATATCAGGACCGTACGCCGGCGTTCGACAGTTTCTTCGGTGGCGGCGACCCCTTCGCCCGCCGTCCGATGCGGTTCCGGCTGGAACTGAACCCAGAACCGGTGGAGCGCGACGGGATAAAATACCGCGAATACCGGCTATCGCTGGACTACGTGCCGCTCAAGGAAGGCCAGCTCACCTACGGCCCGGTAACCTTCAAGGGCGAAATTATCTCCGCGATAACTTCCTCCGGGGCGGGGCGGCTTCAGGCCGATACCAAAGAGATTTACACCATCGGCCCGGCAGTGACCGTGCGGGTGACACCGCCGCCGGACGCTGGTCGCCCCGACAGCTTCATCGGTTCCGTCGGTACCAACATGACCGCCACCGCCGCGCTGGACACGGCGGAATGCAAGGTCGGCGATCCGCTTACCCTTACGCTGGAGGTGACCGGCGGGGTCAGCATCTCCAATATGCGTTCCCCGGAACTGGGGTTACAGCCCGACCTTTCCCGCGATTTCCGGATCTACGATGACAGCGTATCCTCCGAAACCATCTCCAACGGCCGCCGTTTCAAGTACCGTGTGCGCCCGCTCCGCGAGGGAACGCTTGAATTTCCGCCGGTAAAGGTATCTTACTACGACACCGCACGTAAGGAGTACGTTGAAACCCAGACCTTGCCGATACCGGTTCAGGTGCGGGCCACCACTCAGATCGCCACCGATGACGGCGATGGCGAAGCCTTTTCCGGCGAACTGTCGGTGGAGGAGCGTCCGAAGGTTTTCGGCATCACCCTCGCTCCGGAGGGCGCGACGCCGGGAATGTTGCTGCCTGAACCTCGGAAGTTTTGGATGTTGCTGCTGATTCCGCCGGTGTTGTGGCTGTTGACGGTGTTGTCCGGACCGGCGGTGCGTTTGTTCCGCTGGCTTAATTTCCGCAGCCGCCGCAGCGGGGCGCTCGGCGTCGCGTTGCGGACGTTGCGTCGCAACGCCACCCCGGCCGGCGCGGCCCAGGCCGTGCGCGGCTATTTGTCCGTCCGGTTGGGTGCGGACACCGCCGCCCTCACCCCCGGCGATGCCGGGCGGTTGCTGGAGGAACGCGGGGTGGACTCCGATACCGCCGCCAAACTCCGCCGCCATTTGGAGGGGTTGGACGCGCTGATGTACCGTCCTGACGCCGCGCCGGACAGCGGGAAGGTCGGCGAAACCGCCGCGCTGTTGCAGGAGCTGGAGGCGCAGTTGCGTCGCGGCGGTTCGTCGAACGCGGGCGGCACGGCGATGCTGGTGCTGCTGGCCGGACTCTTGGCCGCGCAGTGCGCCCAGGCGGACGAGGCGTCGCGCCGGTTTTTGTGGGAACAGGCCAACTCGCAGATGGCGGCAGCCGCCACGCCGGAAGATTACCAGAAAGCCGCCGCCACCTATCGCCGGTTGGTGGATGACGGGGTCGGCAACGGGCCGCTGTTCCGGAATCTGGGCACCGCGCTGGTGATGGCCGGAGATGGCCGCCAAGCGTTGGCGGCTTTCCGCGCCGCCGAGAGTTTCGAGGGTGAATCGCCGGAAAGCGAGGCGGGGGTTTTGTCCGCGCTGGCGATCATAAACGATCAGCCCCGGGCGGAGCTGCCCTGGTACCGCACGGTGTTCTTCTGGCATTACCTGCTGCCCTGCCGAGTACAGGCGTTGGCGGCGCTGGCCGGATGGGCAATGTTGTGGCTGGGGTTGCTGTTGCGTGCGGTACCGTCGTTGCGGCGGCATTTGGGATCGTTCGCCACCCTGCTCATTGTGCTGGGTGTGGCGCTGGCGCTGGTGTTCGGCAGTTCTTGGACCGTCGCGGCGCTAGCCAGCCGGTTGGCCGGCTAGCGATGTAGTATTCTAGCATTCTAGAAACCTAGATTTCGTTTCCTACTCCAACACCACGAAAGCGGGCAAACCGCGGATGGCGAAGGCGTCCAACATGGCTTTCGCGGCAGGTTCATCGGGGTTTTCCGCCCGGACTTTGATTACCACGTAACCGGACAAACGCTCTTTTACGGCGGGGTTGCGGAAGGTGGTCTTTTCCATAGCCAGGCAGTTCTTGCACCAGCTGGCCCAGAAATCCACAAACACCGGTTTTGACTCGGCCTTGGCCTTTTCCAACGCCGCCGCCCACGCCTCGCGGTTGCCGGCGTCGATGCGGATTACCGAAGCGTCGGCGGATTCCCCGTCCGCCGGGGCGGAGTGCCGCAGAGTCTTAACCGCGGTGAAAGCGTAGTAGGCAGCCAGCAGGACCAGCAGCACGCCAAACGCCTGTTTCACCCGGACCATCCAGGCGCCGGGCTTGGGCAGCACCGACAACCCGGCACCGGCGAACGGCCACGGCAACGCCATGCCGACGCCAAGCGCAAAGGGAAGCAACTGCGCCGCCGGGTGGCCCTCGGAAATCAGCGCGCCGGCCAGCACCAGCACCGCCAGCACCACCGGGGCGATGCAAGCCCCGGCCAGCACCGCGGAGAACGCCCCCGCCAGCATAGCCGCCCAAATGCCGCCCCGCCCGCGTTTGCCGCGCTTGAACAGGCGCGAGAAATCCAGCGTGAAAACGTCGAACATGGCCAGCGCGAAGACTAGGAACAGCACCGCCACCGCGATGTTGAAGACCGGGGAGGACTGGAACGAGCCGACAAAAAAGCCGCCGCGCAGGATAATCCAGCCGATGCCGCCGTAGGCCAGCGCCATGCCCATGCCGTATGCCCCGCCGAAGAGGAAGCCGCGCTTTTTGCCGCCCGCCGCGCTGCCCGCGCCGATGATCGCCAGCGTGATGGGCATCATCGGCAGGACGCACGGGGTGAGGTTCAGCAACACCCCGCCCAGCAGCACCAGCAGCAGCGTGAGCCCCAGCCCGTAACTGCGGAAAAAGCGGGTCGGGTCGGCCAGAAAGCCCTTCAGCCCTCCGGTTTGGCCGTCGGTTTTACCGGCGGCGCGGTCCAGAAAATCCAACAGATCGTTCTCGCCCAGAAAACCGCCGGCGGTGGCGGGGGTGCGTCCGCCGGTCCAGTCGAAGCCGCTATCGGCGGCGGGCGCGGCGGCGGTTTCGCCGTTATCCGCAGACCATTTGCCGTTTCGGCAGACGAACGTGTGGTCTTCCGGCATGAAACACTCGGTCTCGCTGCACCCTTGGAAAGAGAGCGTCAGCTTTGGCGTTGCGGCATCCGGGCCGGGTTTGAGCGTCCCGGTGACGGTAAAGTCGCCCTTGAACACCTCGACGGTGGTGTCCGGGTCCACCGGGTCGGGTTTGGTGACGGCGTCCGGCAGCTTGACCGCGCCGAGCGCGGCCCCGGTTTCGGCCTTAACCTCGACCGAGCTTTTGTAAACCACGTGGTGTTCGGGAACGGACACCGTGATTTCAAAGGGCAGCGACTGGTCCGGTTGCCGTGGCGACGGCTCGGCGATCCGCGCCGAGAACGGGGAGGCAGCGACCGCGGCGGAGGCGCACAGCAGCGCCACCAAACCGAAAAAACGCCAATAGGTTCTTAGGATTGTCATAGCGAAAAGTTATTTTACCGAGTGGCGGGTGGCTTTGGTGAGCGCTTTCCAGAGTTGGGCGGAATCTTCGGCCGCCAGCACCGCCTCGCGGTTTGCCGCCTTCATGAACGACTCGGTGAGTCCCGCCATCAGGTGCAGGTAGAACGGGCCTACCGCAGTGGGGATGGTGGTGAAAAACACGATTTTGACCATAGTGCCGGCATCATCAAATGGGATGCCCTTCTTGGAGATGCCGAGCGCCAGGGTCAGGCCGCCGCCTTCGACGCCGCGCACGTGCGGGAAAGCGATCCCGTTCTCCATCGCGGTGCTCAACACCGCCTCGCGCTCCAGGGCGGACATCACCAGTTTGTCGGCGTTGGAGATGAAGTTCATTTTCTCCATCAGGGTTGCCAACTCGCGGATCGCGTCCGCGCCGTTGGCAGCCTTCAGATCGGCGACCATCAGCGACTCTGCCGAGAAGCGGGAGATGCCGGATTTGCGCGGCGCGGTGCGGCTGGGAGCCTCGCCCACCCAGTGCGGCGCATCGTTCTCCTCGTAAAGGATGCGGGCGCAGTTCGGGCAGTTCTGGAGTTGCTTGCAGAGGCGCACCGCCTGCACTTGGGCGATAGGCAGCCGCATTCCGCAGATGGAGCAGCAGCCGTTGTACATGGGGGCGGTCACCAGGTGGTCTTTGGTGTAGAGCCGCTGGTAAAGGGATTTCACCTCCGGCGGGAGCTTGTCGGTAAGCTCGTCGATGGCGTCGTTGAGACGGTCCAGGTGGGTACCGTCCCCGGTGGCGCGGTGCTCGTCGCGGATTAGCACCAAATCCTGCAACTGGTTCAAATGGTTAATTAATCCTTGCATAAAATCCTCCTTGTCACGGCAACTGCAACAATGCAACCCTGACATTTCTTGCCATTATGCCATTTGGTTGGCGAAAAGTCAATGGCTAAACAAGCCGGTCTGCCTATTTTTCCGCAGTGTAAACGTGCAGCCCGCCGTAAGTCCAGTTGGGTTTGGGCATTCCCGGCACGTTAATCCGGTCCATGGTGATCAGCAGATAGCGTTGCGGGTAACCGTCGGGCAGCTCGGCGAAACAGGGCCAGACCCGGGAGTTGCCGGTGCGCAACACGCCCCACGGGGTTTGCAACGCGGTGTCGCCCCAGGGTTCCGGTTGCAGCTTAATTTTGCCCAACAGCTCCAGCTTGGGGTAGGAGTAAACGTGGATGGCGTGCGCGGCGCTGCCGACGAAGCAGTAGCGCCGACCGTTCATCCACTGGATGGTGGTGCCGGTGGAATCCTCGCTTACGGTACCGGTGATCGGCGCGAATGGCCCGTCCCAACGGTCGCTCTCCAGCATCATCGCCCGGATCCCGGCCTTGGTGAAGTTCGACACCAACAGCCGCCATTTCTTCGCCTCCGGGTCCCAGATGCCCGACGGGTCTTCGTTCATGCCGTCGAGGTTCAGCGATTTAGCCGACATCACGTTCAGCCCGTGCAGCGGGGCTTTTTTGCTCCATACCGCGTTCAACCCGCCTTTGGCGCGGGCGGAAAGGGCGTTGCTGCCGGTGGAGAAGTTGGACGCCCAGCCGCGCCACTCGTCGGCCTCCTCGTCGAAAAACAGGTGCGCGGCCAAATCGTTGCGCAGGATACCGTCGCCGTAGTCAAAGAGGATTTCCCCCTCGTAACGGATGTCCAAAGTGCGCGGGTCAATGCTGGCCACGGCTTGGCAAGCGCCGTAGAAACGGGCGGAAAAGGTGAAGAAAAGCCGTCCGCCCTCCCAGTAGAGCGCGCTCTCGCGGCCGCGGGTCACGAATCGCACGTCGGCTTGTCCGACCCCGGCGGAGATGGTGGCGCGCACCTTTCCCGCGCCGCCGTCGCTGCGGACACGGAGCCGGGTTAGGTTATCCTTCGGCCGGGGGTCGAACCCTTTCGGCAGATCGTCGATGCGGCTAAGGCTCGTTACGCCGTCCTTGGTCGCGAACACCGCCGGCCGGTGCAGGCAGGTCAGCGCCAGATGCATGGTGAACGGCGGGACGACGTTGGTCGGCGCGGAGTAGCTGGCGATCTCCTTGCCGTCGTTGGTCTCGATCCGGATCGCGGCGGGCAGCGATTTGATTTCGGCGGCGTAGTGCGCGGCGGGCAGGAAGGTCACGCCTTCCGGGAAGTCGATTTCCTGGTCAAATACAAAGCGCCCCTGCCAAGCCCGGCGGAACTCCAGCTCCATCGGGGTGTCGGCTGCCGCCACTCTCAGGACGGCTAACGCGGCTACGGTTAAAAAAACTGCGGATTTTTTCATATTCGGCCTTTGGGTTAGCGTTTGCAACAGAGCGTGATGATTGCCAGCGCGATACCGGCGATCCCCTCGCCCGCGATCAGTCCGGCGGAGACCAGCGTAAAACCGTCCTCGCGCGTTTTCTGCCAGCGCTGGAACGCCACGCGGAGCAGCCCGCCGAGCATGATGGTGGCGTTCAGGCGGATCGGCAGGTACAGCCCGATCGCGAACGGCATCACCGGAACCTTAAGCATTTCCAGCACCACCGCCAGCATGGCGCCCACCGCCAGCAGCTCCCACGGCAGCTGCCCGCCCATCACGCCGTCGGTAAGCATTTTCATCAGCGTCGCCTGGGGGGCGGGGATGGAGTCGCTGCCGAAACCCCACGCCGCGTGGAGCAGATACAGCACCCCGCAGATCGCGAGCGACGAAGCCGCCACCCCGGCCAACTCGCCCAGCTGCTGTTTCCAGGGCGTGGCCCCGAGCAGGAAGCCGGTTTTCAGATCCTGCGCGGTGTCGCCAGCGATGGCGGCGGTGATGCACACCACCGAGGCGATGGCGATGGTGGCGGTAAGCCCCGCCGAGCCCACCGTGCCGGTCGATTTTAGCACGAACGCGCAAACGATCACGGTGGCGATGGTCATGCCGGAGATCGGGTTGTTGGAACTGCCGACGAACCCGACCATGCGGGCCGACACCGCCGCGAACATAAAGCCGAACAGTGCGATCAGGAGCGCCCCGCCGATGCCCACCGGGGCGGCAGGCAGCGCGGCGAGAATGGCGATCACGCAGACAATGCCGATTAGCACCCGCTTAAGCGGCAGGTCGCGCCCGGTGCGCAGCGCGGCATCCCCGCCGACGGAGGTTCCGCCGCGCTTTTGGCGCAGGGAGCGGAAAAACACCGGCATCGACCGGAACAGCGAGAAAAAGCCGCCGGCCGCGATCGCGCCCGCGCCGATGAACCGCACGTACTCTTTCCAGATTCCGGTCGCGCCCGCCCTGGCGTAAAGGTCGGCATCGCCCCAGAACGCGAAACACGGTATCAGCACCATCCAGCCGAAGAACGAGCCGGCGAACACCAGCGTGGCGATCCGGGGGCCGACAATGTAGCCCACGCCGAGCAGCGCCGGCGAGACATCCAGCCCCAGTTCGCCGCGCACCGTTTTGACCGGGATCGACACCGCCGATGGAATCCACTTAAACCAGTCGGTCACCATTTTCAGGGCCGCCGCCACGCCCAGTCCGGCCAAAATGCCCTTGGCCCCGCTGCCGCCCTCCTCGCCGGCCAGCAGCACATCCGCGCATGCCGTGCCTTCCGGGTAAATCAGTTTGTCGTGCTCATCCACGATCAGCGGGCGGCGGAGCGGCACCATGAACAGCACCCCCAGCACTCCGCCCGCCAGCGCCAGCACCGTCACGGGCAGGAAGCCCGGCAGCGCGGTTTTGCCCTCGCTTGCCCACATGAACAGCGCCGGCATGGTGAAGATCGCCCCGGCGGCAAGCGATTCGCCGGCCGAGCCGATGGTCTGCACGATGTTGTTCTCCAGTACCGAATCGCGCCGCAGCACCATTCGGAGCAGGCACATTGAGACCACGGCGGCGGGGATCGATGCCGACACGGTCAGACCCACGCGCAGCCCCAGATAGGCGTTGGCCGCGCCGAACACCACCGCCAGCAGGATGCCCAGCAGAATCGATGTGACGGTAATCTCGCGGGGATTTTCTGTCGCCGGCACGTATGGGATGTGCAGTTTGCGCCCTTGCCCGGATTGGCCGCCGTCGGATTTGGTATTGTTATTGCTCACCGTAGTCCCTTTCTTTGGTTGACGGGGCTAATCATAACAAAACCTGAACGGGATTGCAAACCAAACGCTTGCCGGAACGGGGCATAAAAAAGCCCGGCGCGCTGCTGGCGCGCCGGGCTTTGCCGCGAAAGCCGCGGTTACAGTATCTCGATCTGTTTCGCCTGGGTCTCCGGACGCTTGCAGATCGTCACGGTCATGACGCCGTTCTCCAGTTTCGCCTTGAGCGTGGAGACATCCGCCATTTCGGGCAGATCGACGCTCATCGCGTAATTGGCGCGGTCAAACTCCGCGATCACCTTCTTGAACCCCGCCGGGTTTTGGTACTTGGCGTGAGTCTTCAGCGTAAGGGTTTTGCCCTCAACGTGCAGCTGGGCGTCTTCCTTGCCGATGCCCGGCAATTGGATCTTCAGCTCGTATCCCTCCGGCTTCTCCGTAAGGAACGCATTCGGCACCACAAATTTTTCCTCGTTCATTTCAAAGCTCCTTTCTCTCTGTTAGCCCTCAATCGCAATGCGCTTGACGCCGTCGGCCTCGGCCTTCGGCAGCTCCACGCGCAGAATGCCGTTGGTGAATTTGGCGTTCGCCTTATCGGCGTTGACGCGGAACGGAAGGTCCAACCGCCGCGACCAGGCCGGCCGCGTGGCCACGGGTTTGCCGGTCTCGGCGTCGGTGGTTTCGGCTGGTTTGTCCGCAATCACAACCGCCTGCGGTTCCAGCGAGAGGCTGATGTCTTTCGCGGTTTTTCCCGGCAACTCCATATCAATAATGATGGCATCGTCATCATAGAACACGTTCACGGGCGGAAACCGCCCCGCTGCGCGTGCCCTCATGTCCCTGAACGTCCTTGAATTGACGTTGAACAGGTCATCCAAAATACCCCACGGATCCATGTTTATCAGTGTGTTCATCTTAGAACTCCTTTCTTCGACAGTGTTATGCACACCCCGTGCCAATGCCGCCACCCCCGCCCCAGCCCCAAAATAGAGACAAAAAGAGACAGTTATGTCACACTTTGGGACAAGTGAGACATAAATGGCAGACAAACCGGGGTTTTTCCAGATTTTCTAGGCTTATAGGGTACTAGAATTTCTAGGTATTCTAGTTTTTTAGGGAAAAATACAAAAAGCGGCGGACGTTATCGTCCGCCGCCTATGATTTAGTTGATTAGCCTAGCGCGGGGATTAATCTCCTATCTCTTCGCAATTGCCGCAACCGGTCACCAAAATTACCGGCAGCGATACGGTCTGGGTGTATTTTTTCTCCTTTGCCCCGTCATAACAAGGCAAGTCGGTTCTGGCCGCCTTGTAGATGGCGGCGCCGTAGCCGTCTAGAAGGCCCTCTTCCTCGGCGTTCTTTATGACGACGCCGCTGTAGGGAAGGCTGGCTGTCTTGTGCTGTTGGCGCTGGCCGTCATAGTAGTCGAAATAGAGCGTCGCCTTGCCGGAGAACAGCCCCGTTGCCTTGGTGAAGGAGATGGAGAGCTGCGATGGGTCGGTAATGGGGTTGCCATTCTTGTCCTCCCAGTAGTTCCATTCTCCGCCGGCATTCCACGGTGCGGGACTCTTTTCCGCCAGCGTAATCCCGCCGTTCTTGTCGCCCTT
>DBXY01000015.1 GCA_002309765.1 Verrucomicrobia bacterium UBA1200 | reverse complement strand
ACTATTGAAACCGCTCCTCGTCCGCATCCCCCCCGGGCCCGAGGCCCTCGGGGGGACGCTTCGAAGCGTCTCCGTTTGTCTGTCTGAAAACCTTTCTCGATCGCAAAGATCCGCCGCCCTTCGGGCCTGGCCCGGAAAGGCGGAAAAACGGGTGTGTACTTTAGCAAAACCACCCTGAGGTGTCAACACCAAACCGTAAAAAATTTACAAAAAATTTATTACCCCGCTGTTTGCGGGCTTTTACGGCTGTTCTGGACGTTCCAAAGCGCATGCAAACGCACCATCGGTACCGTCTCGAAATGGCAAACGTTCCACCACCCCGCGGCACTGGAGATTGGGATAACGCTTGCGCAACAGATTGATCTGGCGCCGATTCTCTTCCGGTTCCAGACTGCACGTGGAATACACCAGCAACCCGCCCGGCGCAAGCAGCTCCATGCCGTGAATAAGCATCGACTGCTGTGTTTCGGCCAACTGTTTCATTCGTGTTCCGGACCAACGCCAGCGGGCGTCCGGACGGCGGCGCAGCACCCCGGTGTTTGAACACGGGGCATCGATCAATATGCGGTCAAAAGTTCCCAGCTCGGCCTTGAGAGCGGCAACGTCATCGGCAAGGTCGCCGCATTTCACCTCGACCCAATCCATTTTGGTGCGTTTAAGGTTGTCGCGAACCGCCTCCAGGCGGTCCTCCCGCAAATCCATCGCCACCAGTTTTTGTCCATCTGCGCGTCCACCCATCCGCCAACCGATCTGCACCGTCTTGCCGCCCGGTGCCGCGCAGGCGTCTAGAACGCGCATTCCGGGTTTCACGTCCAGCAGTTCAATCGCCCCGGCGGTGGCGGGATCCTGAACTATAAACGCGCCATCGGCATATCCTTCAACATCCTCCACCCTGCGGCCGTGCTCAAGCTTAACAAAATCTTTCCCGCTGGCGGGCGGGTAGGCCAAAAAGGTGTCGGCCGGAGTATTGTCCCAAGCGCACAGCGCTGCCGTGTCCTTGGCTCCGTAACGCTCCAGCCACCGCACCACCAAAGCATCGGGATGCGAGTAACGGACTCCCGGCGATTGGCGGGTCAGCTCGTTTTCCAGCCGTTCCCGGTTGCGGATCAAATTCCGCAACACGCCGTTGACAAAACCGGCAGACGCCTTGGACGCCAGCTTGGCGGCTGCCACAGTCTCGTGTACGGCCGCGTACTCTTTCACATCGCGCATTTTCAACAGTTGGGCCGCCCCGACCAACAATGCGGCGCGAGACTCGCCAACCGGCATTTTTTTAACCAGCTGTCCAAGCATCCAATCTAGGGTCCGGAAATGGCGCACGGCGGTGTAAACCAAATCCGTGACAAACCCGCGATCGGGGCTGTCAGAAATCATCCGGTCGGGGAATTTCTTGGTCTCAAGCCATTGCGCCACCACAAAAATCGCCTCCCGGCGGGAAGCACAGCCACCTTCACTCATTTTCACCACCTTGTTGCGGCCACAACAATGAAACCGCATTTTGATAAGTCAACTCGGCCAGCTCCGACACCCCGCAACCACGCTGTTTCGCTACGCATTCCGCAGTGTGCGCCACGAACGCCGGTTCGTTGGTCTGGCCGCGCAACGGCACCGGAGCCAGGAACGGAGAATCGGTCTCTACCAACAACCGGTCGTCCGGAACCACGGCCGCCACTCGACGCAATGCGTCGGCATTGCGAAAAGTGACAATCCCGCTAAAACTGATCATGAATCCGCGGGACAGCAATTCTTCGGCGAAAGCCTCGCCGCCGGTGTAGCAATGGATAATTCCGCGGGGCTTCTGATGCGGCCACGCCACCGAATCCAACACCCGCAAGGTGTCTTCATCCGCCTCGCGGGTGTGGATGGAAACCGGCAAAGCCCATTCGGCGGCCAGCCCGAGTTGCGCCACAAACAATTCGCACTGCAGTTCGCGGGTTTCCGGCGCGTAATGGTAATCCAACCCGATTTCCCCAACGGCGGACAACTTTATCCCTGCAGTTACCACCAACTCGCGCAACGCCAAGCACCACGTGTCGGGCGTTGCCAAACCAGCCTGGTCGCGGTCAAACCCCAACGCCAAACAAACATGTCCGGGCCGGGCCTTCGCGGCGGCAACCGCCCCGGTGTTCAGTCTATCGCTACCGCCCACCGCCATTACCCTTACGACGCCCGCCGCCATCGCCCGGTCCAAAACCGAAACGGTGTCGGTTCCCTCAAAATGCGCATGGGTGTCGAAGAATCTCAGCATTTGAAACCTCCTGGATATCGCAGGTCACGGATGCAGACGCGCCACGGTCAACAACAACGAAACGGCGGTGGCATCGGTCTCGCACTCGATTCTGCGCGGCGGCATTCCAGCCCGATGCCAGTCCGGGCCGAACAACGGACCCTCGGATTGGTTTTCCCAAGCGGCTTCGGCGTTTTTGGACAAGGCGTCAAAAATTTTGCGCGTCGAGGGTTTGCCTTGGTTTGAAGGCTCGGCGATCCACTCTGCCAAAGCCCGAATCGCGATTTGCTTGAACGCCCCGCCGTCCCCCTGCCCTTCACCCTTCATCACCCCGCCAGGACTAAGCGGACCTAGCAGGAAATTAATGGTTTTTCGCGACCGGTCGGCGGCTTCCGGCAATTGGCACAGCTTATCCAAAAGCATACCGGAACGGATAAAGGTGCCCTGATTGTAGGTAAAGGTCGCCTTCCACACTTTACCGCCAAGATTCATGCTGTCCCAAACCGCCCCGGTCGCGGGATCGAAAAGTTTTTCGCAAACCCACTGGTACATCGCTTTGGCTTGATCAAGGTATTTGCGCTGACGGGTGGCCTGGTAAAGTTCGCAAGCCCCGATTATGGCCGGACAGTTCACACAGGCGTTTTTGGATTTGTGCTCGTCGGATTTCCACCACATTCCTCCGCCCAACGTCTCGTCGATTTCCTTTTCCGCCACCCGGTCGTAAGTGGCTTGGGCGCGGTCAAGGTAAATCTTCTTGCCGGTCAGCCGGTAAGCCCGCATACACGCCATCACCCACCACATCAAATCGTCGTTGAACGGGTTCTTTTTCCAATCTCGCTCGCGCGCGCAAAAACCGGCGTAAACGTCATCAACCAGTTTTGCCGTTTCCGCGGTCTTGAACAGCTCTTGCGCATCCATCACGCATTCCCAGGCATGGGCGGCCAACCAAAAGTCCAAAACTTTTAGCCGACGCAACCCATCCTTGAAAAACAGCCTGGGGCGAGGAGCCCAATACACCCGAATGAAAGCGTCCCAAGCCGCTTTGGCGCGTGAATACGCCAGCTGCTTCGGGGATTGGTCGGACAACGGCGGCTCCGCGTCCGCNNCCGCCATAGCGGCGATCGCGATAAAATCGCGGCGTGAAACCGGAACGCTTGCAAACATGACCGCCCCCGCATTAAAAATTAATAATTGAACAAGTCCCGCAAGGTGAAAGTTTCGCCGGTTGCGGCGCACAACGCCTGCAGGATTTTTTCCTTTACATTCGGGGTCAGCCGACGCCCCTTGCAGGCCCGCGCCACCATCTTGTGCGTCATCGGGACAGCCGAAGCCACCACCAAATCATGGTGCTTCAACCCACGGTCGGCCAAAATTTTGGCAATCGGCTGTTCGCCCAAATTACGTTCGATGCCATCGTTTTCGCTATTCATTACCGCCTCATTTTTTGATGATGCCGCCAAGCCAGACTTTCGCCAAATCCCCCCACCGATCGGTCGGTTTACCGCGCTGGCGCAAACCGTATCCGTGTCCGCCGCTGGGATAAATGTGCATCTCCGCAGGCACGTTGACCGCCTTAAGGGCAATGAAATACGCGATGCTACTATCGATCAGCGAACGGTCGTCTTCGGCTTGAACCAGAAACGTCGGCGGGGTTTCCTTGGTCACCGGCAAATCGTCCACCATTTCAAAAGTACCTTTTTTGTACAGATACGCCGGATAGATAATCAGCGCGAAATCCGGTCGGCACGACTGACGGTCGGCGTCATCCACCGGCTCGTAAAAACGCTTGTCAAAATTGGTGCAAACCCGGACCGAAAGGTGCGCGCCGGCCGAAAACCCCATGATACCAAGCCGTTTCGGATCGACGCGGAACTCATTGGCGCGTTCGCGAATCAACCCCATTGCGCGCTGTGCGTCGCAAAACGCGGCATCGCGCTGGCCGGGCACCCGGTATTTCAGCACGAAAGCGGAAACACCCTGACTGTTCAGCCATTCGGCAATCTCCGTGCCCTCGTGGTTCCATGCCAAAATGCTGTATCCGCCGCCGGGGCAGATCAACACCGCCGGCACCGGCTTGCCGGTATCGGGAGCCAAAAACGCCGTCAAAGTGGGAACGTTGACATCGGTAAGACGAACAATGTCATCGCCGCGAGAAGGAACAGCGTGTTCGACCTTTTCGCTGGTCTTGAGCGGGATTTTCCCTTCGGGCCAAAGCTGTACAACCGACGGTTCCGCCACCGCCGCCAACGCCAAACCCGCAAAACCGAGAATACTGAGATAAGAAAACATAATTCCTCCGTAATAACAACATGTAAATCTTATAAAAAAAACTGAGTAAAAGCAATCGCAAACTGGCCCAATTTCCCCTTGTATCCCCAAATCGGGATGTGTTACTATACGCCGTGTTCACAAGAAAGCTCCGCCTTGACTTTGCAATTGGTGTCGCACTGGAAATTTGCTGCGGGAAAGAAAACGCAGCAAATAAGTACGTAGGAGAGGAAATGGAAGTTCACAGTAGTCGTTGGACCGTGGGATTGGCCATTGCTACGGTATTTGTCGGCGCGGTCGGAGTGTCGCAGTCCGTGTTCGCCGACAAGGGTTGGCGCGTCGCGGAGCTGAACGGCGCGCCGGGGCTCTGGCACGACGGGAAGCCCGTTCCGGCCATGATGTTCTGGCAGTGGGAGCCGCAAGAGAAGGACACGCGGGATATGTCGGCGGCGGGCATGGACATCTTCGCGATGTTCGGCTCGTTCCCGCACTACAGCAATCCGTACTGGCGCAAGGACGGTTCGTTCGGAATGGCGTACCAGGATTCGCACATCGACAACCTCCTCTCGTGGGCGCCGAAGGCCGCGTTTCTCCCGCGCATCTTCTACACCGCGCCGGATTGGTGGAGCGTTGCCCATCCCGACGAGCGGCACGTGTTCGCCACGCCACGGAAGGGGTCCCCTGCGCGCGAGTCGTTCGCGTCGCTCAAGTGCCGCGAGGAACTTTCGCCGTACTACCGCAAGGCCGTGCGCCACCTGATCGACCGCTACGGCGACCGCCTGATGGGAATACACGTCGCGAACGGTCCCTGCGGCGAGCATTTCAGCTGGGACGTCATGCTTGGGGGAGCCAACAGTTCCGGAAGTTCGTGGGGCGATCTTTCCGAACCGATGCGTCAGGCGTTCATCCGATACCTCCGAAGGAAGTACGGCAATGACGTCGCGCGCCTCCGCGATGCGTTCAAGGATCCGAAGGCCGATTTCGAGAGCGTCACGCTGCCGGGCAAGGAGGATCGGGGCGCGTCTGACTGCGGATGGCGCGATCCGGCGAAGGGACGCCGCGTGATCGACTACCTTGAATGCTGCAATGAGACGACGGCGGAGATGATCGACCACTACTGCGGCATCGTGAAGGACGAGTCGAAGGGGACGCTCCCCACGCTCGCGTTCTACGGATACGTCGCGGACGACGAATGGGTGTGCGAGAACGACCATCGCGGCATCTCGAAGATGTACCTCTCGAAGAACCTCGACATGCTCTCCGCGCCGCACACCTACCGCCGCCGCAAGCTGGGCGAGGACGGAATGCAGCGGCAGTACCTCGCGAGCGCGGCCCTGCACGGCAAGCTTTTCATCGACGAGGGCGACGACATGACGCACCTCGAAAAGCTGAAGAAGCGTCCCGACCGCCGCTGCACCGTGAACACGATGGAGGAGTCGCTTGCGCTCCTCTACCGCGAGTTCGGCATGACCGTGACGCACGGCACGGGGCTCTGGTACATGGACCTCACGCGCGGCACGTTCCGCGATCCGCAGATCGTCGATGCCGTGGGGCGCATGAGGAAGTGGGCGGAGGCCGCGCTCAAGTACGACCGCTCGCACCATTCGGAGGTCGCCGTCGTGTCGCAGCCGCAGAGCGGATTCTACACCGGACGAGGCGGAGGGTTCGTCGGTACGGTTACACAGCAGCTGTACGTGAAGCAGATGGGCGAGTTCTACCGGGCGGGCGCGCCGTTCGACTGGTATCTCGCCGAGGACCTCGATGCCGTGGTGAAGGGCCAGGCGAAGGTTGTCGCGTTCCTCGACTGCCAGTACCTTTCGGACGAGCAGTACGCCCTCGCGCTCAAGCTTAAGGAACAAGGGCGGAAGCTCGTGTTCTTCCATGCGCCCGCTTACGCGAGCCAGACTGCGCTCTCGTGGGACCGCGTGAAGCATCTCACGGGCGGCGAGACATACGAGACGCTGAAGATGAAGAACGCGGACGAGCTGCGCGGCATCTACCGGGAGGCGGGCGTCCACGTCTATGCCGATTCCGACGTGGTGCTTTCCGCCAACTCCGCGTGGCTCATGCTCCACACGCGACATGACGGCGAGAACAAAATCGCGCTTCCCGGCAAAGTCAGGAAGATAACGGAGATCACGACGGAGAAAGTTGTGGCGGAGAATGCCGATCGCTTCTCCTGGACGCTTCCGAAGTATTCCACAGCCGTGTTTCTTCTTGAACGCTGAACCAACGGGAGTGTTAGCTAATGACGAAAAGTTTAACGATTGCGTTGCTGGTGGCAGGTGCCTTTTCCATTGCCTTCGCCGAATCGTCGTCCTCTGCGCGGTTCGCGACGGCGTGGGAATCCCGGCGCGGCGAGCCATACGTCGAGGTCCCCGTGTCGCCGCCCATCTTCAATGGCCATCCGCGTGTGTCGCGCGCCTACTCGCTTGCCATCATCCACTTTGCCCTGCGCGTGTTCCACAACGCAGAGACGAACGAATACGCGTGCGCGAACGCCAAGATCGTGGAGAACTGCCGCTTCTACATCGAGAACAAGGACGTGCGCAACGACCGCGACTCGTTCTACTGGAACGTCGGCGAGCTGTGCCGCATCGTGCTTCACTATGGCTCGAAGGGCGACGTCGCGCCCGGACGGCTCTCGCCTGAGGCCGAGGCGGCGTTTCTCGAGATGGCGTTCGGATATTGCCACGACATGTCGCAGCTCTCCGACGCGGCGGCGGACGGCACGAAGACCTGGCGCGTCTATGAGAGCGAGAACCACCATGTGCAGCGCAATTCCGCCCTCTGGCAGCTGATGCACACGCTCCTGAAGGTCGATCCCGCGTACGGAACGCGAAAGCTTGCGCATGGCGGTACGCTGCGTGAGCACTACGACGCATGGGAGAACTTCTTCTGCGTCTGGATGCGCGAACGCGCTAAGCGGTCGATGTTCATCGAGGTGCAGAGCCGGGTGTACGGTATCCACACCATGAAGAACGTCTATCCGTTCTACGACTTCTCGGAACGCCCTGAGACACGGCGGATCGCGAAGAGCTTCATCGACCTCTACTGGGCGCTGTGGGCCGAGGAGCAGATCGCGGGTGCGTCCGGCGGCGGCATGTCGCGCGTCTATCCGAGCACGGCGGTGAAGACGGCCGACGAGGCGGCCACATGGGCGTACTGGTACTTCGGCGTCAATCCATCGCTCGCCCACAAGCCTGGCGGCATGGACTACGTGTGCCTCGACAGCGCGTACAGGCCGCATCCGCTCATCGGGAAGATCGCCGCCGACGCGCAGGCGCGCGGCGTATATGAAATCGAGATGCGTCCGCTCGGCTGGACGTTGCCATCAAACAAGTATCCCAACTACCGTCCCGACCCCGAATGGGGACACATCTACCGCTACACCTACGCTACGCCCGACTTCATCGTCGGTACGCAAATGTATCCGCAGGCACCCGGAGACAAATGGTGCCTGATCAGTTCGCAAAACCGCTTCCACGGCATCGTCTACGGCCCTCGCGACGCGCAGCTGCTACCGATTCCCGCAGTGAATGGACGCCACGCTAAGACGGCCAAGTTGCCGTCCGTTGGCTACAACAGCTTCTGGTCGATGCAGAAGAAGGGGACTCTGCTCACGCGCAAGAACCGCTATGCCAACCAGACGGGAGGCATGAGGGTGTTTTTCTCTGCGGCAGGCGGGGTTGACAAGGTTGAGCGGGACGGCGAGTGGTGGTTTACGAAATGCGGCGGCGCGTACAGCGCGGTGCGCGTGGCTTGCGGAGAGGCGCGTCTCGCGGGGGCCGGAACGGGTGCCGAGATTCCGTTTGATGCCAAGGGCAAGTTCCTTGTGTGCGCCGACGAATGGTCGCCCGTGATCGTTGAAACCGCGCGCGCATGCGACTTCAAGGACGAGGCGGCGTTTCGCGCGAAGGTGAAGAAGACAACGCTTGCGCTCACGCCGTCCGCGCTCGACTACACGGGTATCTACGGCAACAGCTTCCGCATGCTGCTAGATGGCGACGACGGCAGCATGATAGACGGCGAGCCATACGTGAAGACAATAAACTGGAGCATCTGCAGCCCGTTCATCAGAATGCCGTGGCTAGGAGATACCGCAGAGCTTGCATTCGGGGGCGAGACAACGGTTTTGGACTTCAGATTCCCCTAATGGCGAAAGTGCCATAGTTATCACGGTCGATGTTACCGATTTTTCCCGAATCATTAGCGAAGTCGAGGTCTCACCGAACGGGCGGGGGTCCTCCCTCGGCGGACTCCTCCTCATCGACAATCCGGCGCGGGAGCCGGGGCTCTGTAAGATGATTGCCAGCGAGCCGCGCCTTTTCGACGCGCGGTGCCGGAAGACGGACGGCAAGATGTTCTGGTGGTACTCGTAATCGTGTCCCCTGAAAGCACAACCCGCGTCTGACGCACGGCCCGGAAAACAGTCAGGAAACGCCACCCTTTCCCAACGCCGAAGAACCCGTGGCGGTCCAAATCCCGTCCAAAAGTTCAAAAAGATCTTCGCTAATGATTCGGGTTATTAAAATCTACGCTTGTGAAAACGATTAGGGTTATGGTAATATTCCCCATGTCTTCGTGTTAGATGCCAACCATTAACCGTTCAATTGATAATGTGTGTATATTGCTCAAAATGTGGGACAGCCTCAATCTATGAAACAGTCAGCAGTTAACTCGAACATCAAGCGCATTGCCGTAATATGCGAACGCGACCGTGCGTATGGGCGTGGAGTCTGCCTTGGAATTGCCGAGGCTGCGACTTATGAGAAAAATTGGTCATTGGAGTTCTTGGACTATCCAGAACAAGTGAACGTTACCAGGCTGAAAGGTTTTGACGGCGTTATCGCACGAATATCTAACGAGCAAATTGCCGCTGAACTCACGAAGGCAAAACTTCCGGTAGTTGACATTTATACCGATATAATAAGACCGGAATTCGGTTCCATAGATGGAGACCAGCCGACAATCGGACGACTTGCGGCTGAATATTTCCTAAAACGGCGCTATAAGTCTTTCGCCTACCATACCGCCCTTTTCTGCTGCCACGATGTACGCGCCTGACAAGTCCTAGCGTTGTGTCGCTTGGAAAAAATCCCCGTACCGCAAAGACTAGCGGTAATGGGAGTTGACAACGACGAGTTGGTCTGCTCATTCACTGCGCCAACCCTATCTTCAATCGACAATTCACCTTTCCGCATCGGCAAGGCATCGGTTGCTCTTCTTTCACGGATGTTTAATTCATCTGAAGAACGTAAAAAGCCAAAACATCTGATAATAAAACCAAGAGGTGTTTATGAGCGGGCATCGACGGCAACCTTTGCGGTAGAAATCGACTGGGTTTCTGAAATGTTGGATTACATATCGAGTCTTGTCGCAGACGGCATACGGGTAGATGATGTAATCGCATTCGCAAAACGTTCAAAAGCTACAGTCGAACACGCATTGAAGAGTGTAACGGGGCAAACGGTACAGCACCATATACTTTGGACACGCCTTGAAATGGCAAAAAAGCTTCTTGTATTCTCGCATAAGCCGGTTGCCGAAGTGGCCCGATTGTCCGGATTCGCCTCTCCCCAATATTTTTGCCGATTCTTCAAGTCCAAAACCGGTTTAACGGCGGAAGAATTCCGAAACCAAGAATCCTAACGGTCATTCAAAAATTCTAAAACGCCATCCGTAACAATGTAAAATTACAATTATAATTGTCATGAAAGTGCAATTGACTTGCATAACCTCAATAATATAGAATACGATTGTGTTCATTGGAAAGCATTGTTAGCGTTGGTTGTGAGTAGGCGTTGCTCTGGCCAAAATGCATTTACTATGCGAACTGCTAGAGGGAATGGAAATGATGACAAGACAGTTAGCCATATGCTGCGCGGCGGCTCTGCTCGCGGCGCTTCAGTCGTTTGCGGCGACGAGCAGGGTGGAAGACACCACGCTTGCGGCGAAGTCATGCCGGCTTGTGTTCTCCGGCTATGAAGGCGGGGAGGTACTGAAGGATTTCCCCGCACTCGTGAAGATCCCAGACGGGCTCACGGGATTCGACTACAGGGATGCCGCGCCGGATGGAAGCGACATCGCGTTCTTCGGCGCGGACAGCAAGCCGCTCGCCTGTGAGATCGACACGTGGGATCCTGAAGGCGTGTCCTACGTGTGGGTACGCGTACCCGAACTCACCAAGATGACCGCCATCACCGTTAAGTGGGGTATCAAACCTTCAAACCTTAAAACGTTCAATCTTTCAAACTCAGCATGGAACGACGACTATCTCGCGGTGTGGCACTTCTCGAAGTTCAGAAACGGTGTGACAATCGACTCGAAGAACGGGCTTGCCGCTAAACTCATGGGCAAGGATACGCGCAAGTTCATCCACGCCGCCGCCTACGTGGGCAAGGGCTACTACTCCGCGTCCCGCACAACAAAGGATGGGCCGTATCTCGTCGTTCCCGATGACGAGCGCTGGACAGCCTACACGAAGACGGGCTGTCTCACGGTGTCGTTCATGGTGAACAGCAACATGGAGCCGGACAGCGAAAAAGAAACGCACCATGCCCGCATCGTCTGCAACAAGGCGGACTTCGGCGACGCACTCGGCTTTGAGGTCGCCGTAGCCGGCGGCGAGCGCGTCTGGTCGTGCGGACAGGGCCGGGAGAACTTCTGGTACGACGCCGACAAGCGCGGCGGCATGGACAAGTACTGTTTCCGCGACGGATGGGCTTACGTAACCGTGACGTTCGACGGCCCAAAAGGAGAAAGCGCAATCTACTTCAACGGACGGCTCGCCGCCTCGCAGAAGGGCACGGCGTATGCGCCGACGGTCACGGGGCTTCCGCTCACAATCGGACACTTTGCCGAGGCGCTTGTCTATGAGCGGCAGGCAAACGAGGAGTACTTCTGCGGCTATCTCGATGAGATGCGCCTTGCGAAGACGGTGCCTTCGTCCGACCGCGTCCGCGCCGACTACCTCACGCTCACGCGTCCCACGCAGTTCGCCGTGGCGGAAGGCGGAAAGGTCATGTCCGTGCTGACACGCCGACTCGCCTCTGGCAACACGCCGCCCATTGTGCCTAATGTCGGCTCGTGGCGCGGCGTCAACGCCGTCTCGATGTTCTACGCGCCGTGGAACGTGACAGACGACTGTGCCTACGGACGCTACCTCGAATCGGAATTCGCGCTCTTCAAGAAGCTCGGCCTCAACTTCGCGCGCCTGCCTATCGACTACCGGTTCTTCGTCTCGGCGGATGACTGGGAACATTGGCTTGAGGACGGCCTTGAGAAGGTGGATGCCGCCGTGGAGTACGGGCGCAAGTACGGCATCCACGTCAACCTCTGCCTCTACCGTGCCCCCGGCAAAGTCGAATATCCGGCGGAGCCGTCGATACAGTCCCTGCGCAGCGACCATATGGCGATGGAGGCCTTCAAGCGCATCTGGCGCGAATTCGCCCGCCGCTACAAGGGCATCCCGAACAGCGAGCTTTCGTTCAACCTCGTCAACGAGCCCACTTGGTCCGAGAAGGACTACATCCGCGTGTTCGGCGAGACGGTGGACGCAATACACAAGGTCGATCCTGGACGGTTCATCATCCTCGACGGCAACCAATGCGCGACGAAGCCCGTGCCGCATTTCTTCAACGTACCGCTTACGGGCCAGTCGTTCCGCGGCTATGCGCCGCACACGTTCAGCCACTATGGCGTCTGGTACGGTGGTCACCCGAATGTGAGGCCGCGCTGGCCGAATGGCCCAGACGACAAGGAGATGCAGTGGGTTCCGCAGGGACAGGCGGACATGCTTGCGAAACAGGACTGCATCCCGAAGGGATATCCAGTGATAATCGGCGAGTTTGGCTGCTATGCCGACATGGACCATGTTTCATGTCTCAAGTGGATGGAGGTGGGCTTCAAAGAATGGAAGAAGCGCGGCTACGGCTGGGCGATCTGGGACTACGACGGGCCGTTCGGCTTCGTCGATTCCCGCCGCCGGGACGCGGAGTACATCGAAGTCGACGGTCGCAAAATCGACAGGAAGATGCTCGAGCTTCTGCGTCAGAAGTGAGCGTTTTTCCAGGGTGACAAAACGTGCGGAATCTAATTGTCAAGTCCCCGCTTAAAGTTGACACTTCGTTGTTGAGTTGTGTTGCTTGACGACAAGGCGTGACTTTCACCCCTGCTGCGCTGTTCCGCACGGACAAACGGGCGTCCCCGAAGGGGCGGTGCAGAAAGCGGCAGGACGGGCCTGTCGAAGTCCATGTCCTTGACGAGGTTCGGCGACGGCGCGAGCGACGGGTTCTGCATCGTCTTGCGGCAAGCAGTGGAATACCCTTCGCCTCTCAACGAGCAGGCCCTCGCGTTTCAGCAGCGTGCCTAGGCGGTTGCACCCGATCCCGGCCTTGTGAAGTTCGGGGCGGATCGCCGAGAGCACCGTCTTCCGCGTCCCGTCCCGAAGCTCTTTCATGACTTTCTGTTTGAACGCCTCACTATAACGTTTTTTGTCCCTCATGTCACCTGCTTTCCTTTCTCGATTTGGAAAACAAGTGTCAACATAACAAATAAAACTGGACAGTTGCCCATTTTTTGCAACCGGCATTTGCCGCTTCACTTTTCCCGCTGTTTTTGGTAAATTAGTTGACGAAAGCGAGGTAGTGAACCATGGCAAGCGTAAAACTCTCCGCCGCAAACCGCGATTTTTTCCAACGGCTGACCCAATCAGCCTTTGCCAATCCGTTCAGTGACGAACGGATTGCGTCAGACTTGTTGGCCGCCGGACAGCCTGTTGATTCAAATATCCGGTTGGACGACGCCGTGGTGTGTTTGCTGGACGACCTGCAACACCGGGTGGATGAGTTGGAGCGCAACGGTGCGGCGGATATCCGGCTCTACCCCGCCGATGACGCAAAGTGCCTGCAAATCGGGCTGCTGTTCCTGGTTTTCCACCTTAATCTGAACGACATGGACCGGATGATTGTCCAACAGGCGCAAAGCCCCGGCGAAATCGTCTCCGCGCCCTGCACCCACGCAATGTTCCAACGGTTGTTGGGTTACGGTATTACCCCAAAAGACGCCCAACTCGATATCGGGTTCTTTTTCCAACTGCGAAGGGCGTTTTATTTCATCGCCCAACAGCTGGTCGGCGACAGTGCCTGCATGAAACGGTTGCGGATGCAGCTCTGGCGAAACATTTTCACCCACGACACCCAAACCTACATCAATGTCCTGTACGGCAGGCTTGAGGATTTCTCGACCCTGCTGCTCGGCGAAACCGGCACCGGCAAAGGCGCGGCGGCGGCGGCGCTCGGCAAATCCGGCTTTATCCCCTACGATGCCGAGAAGCGACGGTTCTCAGACAATTTCACGCGAGCTTTCATCTCCGTCAACCTTTCCCAGTTTTCGGAACAGTTGATCGAGTCGGAACTCTTCGGGCACAAGAAGGGCGCGTTCACCGGAGCGGTAGAGAACCACGACGGGGTGTTCGCCCGATGCAGCCCGTACGGGGCGATTTTCCTCGATGAAATCGGCGAGGTCTCCGAACCGATCCAAATCAAACTGCTCCAGGTGCTTCAGGAACGGGAGTTCTCCCCGGTCGGATCGCACAACAAACTCCGGTTCGGCGGACGGGTGATTGCCGCCACCAACCGGGAGCTTTCGGAGGAACGCAGGGAAGGCCGACTGAGAAACGACTTCTTCTACCGACTGTGTTCCGACCGGATCGAACTGCCACCGCTCCGCCAACGGATCGCGGAAAACCCCACCGAACTGGAATTGCTCACTTCCTCAATCCTATCCCGCATCGCCGGGGAACAGTCCGGCCCGCTTGTCGCACCCACCGTCGAGCGGATAACCAACGGCGTGGGCGACAACTACCCCTGGCCGGGCAACGTGCGCGAATTGGAACAGGCGGTCCGCTCCGTGCTGTTAACCGGCTCCTACCCCGGCGATCCATCTCTGCAAGATAACAACGCTAACGGCGATTTCCCCAACGAACTCGCCAACGGGACCTTCTCCATTGAACAACTCGGCTCCTGGTACTGCCGCCGCCTCTACAACCGGCACAAATCCTACGGTAAAGTCGCCGAGATCACCCAAACCGACTGGCGGACGGTAAAACGGCTTATCAACCAGGCGTAATCCAATTTTTGCACATTCATCATGCATATTTTGCAGTACAATCCAAGCATTAATATACTAAACGATGCCACAAATGCCGGTAACGGCGGCAAAAACGCGATTATTTGCGGCATTTTGCTTTGGCACACCGTTTGCAAAAGATTTTTGTTTTCAATGAAAGGATTTGTACCATGTTGAACCAGACTTCATTCAAATGGCTGAACCGGGCGCAGACGATTGGCGCCCTAAACGACAACCTGTTTAAAATGGTTGCCGTGATTTTCGCCTCTTCGGTGCTTAAGCAAAGCCTGCCCGACGCACTAGCGTTTGCCACCGTATTGTTGGTGCTGCCGTTCGTGCTGTTCTCCAACATCGCAGGGGCGTTGGCCGACCGCCACAGCAAGCGCTCGCTGGTCATTACGGCCAAATGGGCGGAACTTTCGCTGATGTTGCTGGCCTTTCCGGCGTTAGCGTCCGAACGCGCCTGGCCGATCTACTCGATGGTTTTCCTACTGGCCACCCAAAGCACCCTGTTCGGTCCGGTAAAACGCGGCATCGTGCCGGAACTGGTGGACGAAACCGATCTGGCGGCGGCGAACGGCAAGATGACCGCTTTCACCTATCTTGGCATCATCGTCGGACTGTTTATCCCGTCGCTACTGACCACTTTCTGCGGATTTAACTGTTACGGCGTTCTGGCGGTCGGCGCGGCGCTCTCGGTTTACGGGCTTTTCTCGGCCTACCGAATCGACCGGGTCCCGGCGCAAAACCCCGCCGCCAGAGTAACGCTGCGCTCCGCTCTGATGGTTCCTGATACCGTGGCGGCGTTCCGCGCCGTGCGCGGAAACACCTGGCTGTGGCGCGCGGCCTGGGGCAGCGTGCTGTTCAACGCCGTGGCGGCGTTGTTCCAGCAGAATCTGGTACTGTTCGCCGAACAGTCGATGGGGCTGACCGTGGAATACGGCGGTTACCTCTTCTTCTTCCTCGCGGTCGGAATCGCGCTCGGCTCATGGTTCACCGCCAAGGTTTCCACCCACCGGCTGGAAAGTGGCGTGATTCCCTGGGGCGTTCTGTTGCTCTCCGCCGGAACGCTCGTTCTGGCGCTGGCGCACACCTGGATCGTTTCCGGCATATTGCTGGTGCTGGCCGGATTCGGCGCGGGGTGCTGGATTGTTCCGATGACCACCCATCTGCAGAGCGAAGCCCCGGCGGAACGGCGCGGCGAGATTTTCGGCGCGGTGGAGTTCGCAAGCTGCGTGGCGATGATCCTAGCGGCGGGATTGGTCTATCTCTTTGCCAAAGTGCTGGGTCTCGGAGCAAATTGGCTGCTGGCACTGTCCGGGTTTGGCACGCTGCTGGTCGCGCTCTGGGCGTTCTGGCGGCTTTCCTACCAGTCGCTCCGGTTTGCCGTCACTATGCTGACCCATTGCGTGTACAAGGTGGAAATCAAAGGCATGGAGAACCTTCCGGTATCCGGCGGAGCGATGGTGGTGATGAACCACACCGCATATAGCGATTGCGTGCTGATTCAGGCCATTACCCAGCGCCCGATCCGTTATGTGATGTCCCGTGAAATCTACGGCGACTGGACATGGTGCCGATTGGTTTTCAATTTCATCGGCGCGATCCTGATCCACACGACAGACGGTCCGCGCAAACTGGTGCAGTCAATTCGGGCGGCGCAACAATCGCTCAAAAACGGCGAGTTGCTGGCCATCTGGCCGGAGGGGCGGCTGACCCGGACCGGGGATATAGAAACCTTCCATAAAGGGTTCGAGAAAATTGCCGAAGGCACCGGCGCGCCGGTCATCCCGATCCACATGTCCAATCTCTGGGGCAGCATCTTCAGCTGCAAGAACGCCAACGGCGAGCCGGGACTGCGGTTCCCCCGCCATTTCGGTCGCCGCCGGGTGGTTATCAATATCGGCAAACCGCTGCCGCCGAACGCCACGGCTTACGAAGCCCGCGAGGCCGTGATGGAGCTGGCGGCCGACACCGCCACCGCCGACGCAACCCGCAGCGGACAGACTCTGGGAAACCGGTTCATCGCCAACGCCCGCCGCCACTTCTTCCGCCATATCATTTCTGACACTCTGGGGATGCGCATGAATTTCGCGCAACTGCTCACCGCCGCGATTATGCTCGGCAAGCGGCTTAATGCCGAACTGCGCGACGAACCCCGCGTGGGTGTGCTGCTGCCAACCACCGTTGCCGGTATCACCGTCAACGCGGCACTTACCATAACCGGTAAATGCGCGGTTAACCTGAACCACACCATTGCGCCGCAAATGCTGCTCTCAGCGGTGTCCACGAGCGGCATCAAAACCGTGATAACCTCCAATAAGGTGCTCGAAAAAATCACACTGCCAGAACTGCCGGTGAGGTTCGTCACCCTTGAAGAGCTGGCCACACATTTTACCGCCATCGAAAAAGTGAAAGCGTTTCTGTTGGCCGCATTCGCCCCGGCGCGGTGGCTATGCAAAAACCGCGACCCCCAAGCCGAAGCGTGCGTGATTTTCTCATCCGGTTCCACCGGTATCCCAAAAGGCGTGGTGCTTACCCACGCCAACCTGCTCGGCGATCTTGAATCCATACCGCCGCTGCTCAATTTTTCCAAGACCGACTTGCTGTTGGGTTCGTTGCCGCTGTTCCACTCCTTCGGTTATTTGGTATGCGTATGGGTGCCGTTGCTGGTCAATGTCAGTATCGTCTGCCACCCCAATCCCTTGCAAACGGCAAAAATTATCGACACTATTCGCAAGAACCGCGTTACGTTGATGATTTCTACCCCTACCCTGCTGCAAACACTTGCCCGCAAAGCAACCCGTGAAGATCTGTCTTCGTTGCGAATCGTTGTTGCCGGCGGTGAAAAGCTGAACCCCGCGCAGGCGGATGCGTTCGAGCGGGATTTCGGGATCCGCCCGCTGGAGGGATTCGGCGCGACCGAACTGTCGCCGGTAGCGGCGCTGTCGCTTCCCAACCAGCGTCTGGCGCGGGAAAAAGTAATCGGCAACAAACCGGGCAGTATTGGGCGTCCTCTGCCCAACGTGGCGGTCAAGATTGTTAACCCGGAGACCGGGGCGCCGTGCGGCGTGAACGAATCCGGGCTGATGCTGGTCAAAGGGCCGAATGTGATGAACCGTTACTTGAATGATCCCGAACGTACCGCCGAAGCCATACATGACGGATGGTACAACACCGGCGACATTGCGAAAGTTGACAGCGACGGTTTCATTTTCCTGACCGACCGGCTGTCGCGTTTCAGCAAGATCGGCGCGGAAATGGTTCCCCACGGGGCCGTGGAGGCGGCGCTGCGGGCCGGGCTGGAGAACGCCGGTCCTTGCGTGGCGGTGGCGGGAGGACGCGATGCCCAGACCGACGCGGACATCCTCGCGGTATTCTACACCGCCGCCGCTGGCACTGCGGAGACGCTTTGCGCTAAACTCCGCGCCAACGGCATCCCGAACCTCTGGATTCCCAAACTGGCCAACTTCCACCAAATCCAGGAGATCCCGTTGCTGGCCACCGGCAAGATTGACTACGTGGCCTTGAAGAATATGCTGTAATACAAAAAGCGCATCCGGGAATCACCCCGGATGCGCCCAACGTTACTCGCCCAGATTGTATTCCACCGGGAACCACACCCGGTAGGAGTTGGACGGTTGCCAAAGATTGCCCGCCGAAGCGTAGTCGCAAAAACGAATCTCCGGCCAATTGAAGCCTTCCGGGTTCTCATGATGCGAGCCGAGCGGAATGGTGGCGGAGAAGGTCATCCAAATGTCGTCGGACGGACTGCGGACCTGCTGGAAGTATTGCGGAGGCCGGTCTTTGGTGACCATCCCTCGGCGGATTACCTCGTCAAGCGGTCCGTCATTAAAGCGGGAATCTCGCGCCAGCAGCACCGGGCCGCGGGTGAACGCCACATAGTGGTCAAGCTCATGCACTCTCAGCGTAAGCTCAAAATCCGCTTCCACAACATCGCCAATCTTCCAATCGCGGCTGATGTTGCAATAACTCCCCGCCTTGACCGATTGGGCGTCAACCTGCTGGCCGTTGACCTTAACCGTAGCTCTGGCGCACCAAGCCGGAACACGCAGCGACAGCGTAAAAGGCGAACTTTTGGCGGTATGGTTTACAATACGAACATAACCCTTTTTGGGATATTCGGTGTAGGTCTCGAAAATCACCGGTTCGCCGGTTTTCGGCAGGGTGATTTTCTGCTTCCCGGAAGCGTAGAAATTCATAATCGCCCGGTCGCCGTTGGCCTGCAGAAATGCCCGCAGAAACGCCAAGAAACCGCGCGGGCCGTTGGCATTACAGCAGTTGGTGTGCATATAGCAATGGTGGTGGCCGCGGTAACGGTAACCGTTGAGCGGCGTGTAGGCCGCAAACTCGGTGGCGTCTCGGTTCATCGAGGCCAGATAGATGTTGTAAAACGCCCGTTCCAGCTCGTCGGCGTATTTGGGGTCACCGGTGACGGTAAGCAGTTTTTCCACCAGCCGCATCCAGGTGGTGACCACGCAGGTCTCCTGCAACCGCACATACGGGAACTGTTGTTTCGTCGCGCCGTGGAACCACGATTCAGAGCACGCGCTGCCGCCGGCGAGATTGATTTCGTCGCGGATGATCTGGTCCACCGATGCCACCGCAGCCTTTAACAGCTCCTCGCGCCCGGTGACTTCGTAATACTCAATCAACCCCTGATAGCAACTCATCATCTCGTAAGCTTTGGAGCGGTTGCGCTTCATCACGTAACCGCGTTTTTCGTCCGGCTTCAATCCGTACTCCGGGTTATTGCGGTCGGCCACCGAAACCCCCTTCAACGCCAGATCCAGCAGCCTCGGCCCGTCTTCGGCCTCGGTCATGTCTTTGACCAGATATGTCGCGAAATCCAACCACTTCTGTTCCTTGGTCCGCTTGTACAACCACACCACCGGCTCAAGCACCGAGGAACTGGCGTATCCAGCCCAATTGCCGCTTTTGTAGAGGTGGTAACCGCGTATTCCTTCCGGACCAAGCTGGCCGATCAGATAATCGCACACCCTGCCGCAGGCTTCCAAAGCCTTTTTGTCACCGGTGCCGTCGTAATAGTGCATCAGCCCCATCATAGTGTACTTCATGCCCCACACGTCCCAGCCCTCGCCGCAACGCAACTCGTCCGGATAATTTCCGATATATCCCGATGGCTCCTGCGAGGCCAGAATGTTGGCCAAACCGGCGTCAATCTTACGCTTTAACCCGTCATCGCCGGTGTAGGTCCAGAACGGCACGGCGGCGTGCATGTACTTGCCCCAAAACTCGGTCTGCCACCAGCCGTGGCGTTCGGTCTTTTCCAAGAACGGCGCGGTGATGTACTCGGTGTCGGTGGCGATCACGTGGTTTTTAATCATCGTCTCCAACCGTTCGCCCATCGGCCCTTTCAGCTTAACCTCGCCATAAGCCGGCACGGCGTTAGGTTCCGCAAAGGCGGCAGCCGCCGAACACGCAAACAAAACAGCCAAACATTTTTTCATAAACGTCTCCTCCTTAATCAAGACATTACTCCCTCACCAATTCGTAAAGATACGAAGCGTCCGCAGGATCGGCGGCCACATCGGCGGTAAACGACAGTTCGCCTCCGGCAACGCGGCAAGGCAATTCCCGACGGCGGTTGCCGCCAGACGAAAGCGAATAGACTTTCCATTTCTCACCGGATAACGACAGGCGCACCCCGGCTTTGCCGACCCGCATCAAATGCGGCAGACGTCCCCAGTCCAGCAGAATCCGCATCCTCCGGTCGGCGTACTTGATGCCGCTGTTCTGCACGTCGGTGAGATGGGTCACCAGCAAATGCCGCGATTCGCGGATCGGCAAACTGTCCAGAGAACTCGCCCAAATCGTTGCCGAGCTGTCCAGCTCCGCAGTAAGCGCGTCGGCGCGAATCACCCCGCCCTCGCCAAACCCGCCGCAAGTGCGCGGGGTTTTCAGCACGAAACGACCACTCTGCCGATCAATCTCGACCGCGCCGTTCCCTGCCGGCGGAAATGGCCCGTCAGCCGATTCCGGCAGGATTTCGCGACGGACTTCATCCGACTTTTTGTTAAGACATTCCGGGAAACCCACGGTTTTCCAACCGGTGTTCTCCGGCGCGGCATCTGCGACCAAACCGCCGGTTTTAACATACCAACTGGCCCAGTTCCAGTCGCTGCGAAGCCACATGGCGGCCTCCGGACGATGCAAGGCGGGTTCTGAAAGAAGCATCGCGTATGTGCGGTCCAACGGTTTCAAGTCGCGGCGGAGGAACAAACAAATCGAGGCGCGTTCCGAAGCCAGCCCCAACGGGTCGCCGCACATGTCGAAGTAACCCAGCGGCCGTTGGTCAGGATGCGCCACGCCCTGCTGGTTGTGGCTCCAGGCGAAACGCCACAACCCCGCCCAGTTTTGCAGCGCCGCCGCCGTACCGCAGGCGATCCCGCCCACCCCGCGAAAGTTCCCCGGCGCGGCGAAGTTGTACTCGGTTATGGTGAAGGGCTTGTCAAGGATCCGCCGCATCACCAGCGCCTGCGCCCCGAGGCTGGGGTTTAAAAACGGATTTTCATTCTTGCACTGGCTGGGCAACCGCCAGGAATGTTCCAAAAACGACGGATGGTCAACATAAAAATGGTCATCAACATAATCGTAGCTCTTGGCCCGCACCAACTGGAAAGCCGCCGGATAATGCCAGTTGTTCAAATTGGTGGTAAGGGCGCGGCACTTCATCTCATCCCGCAGGAACTTCGTCACCCTGGCGGCAAACCTGGTCTCCAAGTCCTGAAGGAACAGCACGTAGGCCCATACCTGCGGGTCCTTGCGGTTGTCCAGCGACTTTGGCAACTCCGGCTTGACATCGGCGTAAACCGCCGGCTCGGCGCGCTTTTTGTCCTCCAACCATGCGGCCCACTTCTCTGCGAACACCGGGTGCTTTGCCATCCAAGTCATGCCGTGGTTGCCAAGATTGCCCTCATTGACGAAGGACAGCCAACTCATCGCCGGTTCCGCCGCCAATGTCCTGCCGGTGTATTGATTGACGTGACCCAAAAAGTTTCGCGCAAACTTAAGATAGTTCTCGAACGCGCCGTCATGCGCCTGAACCAACTCCTTGAATTCGTTCATCTCAACGGAACCGGGTTGATCGATGCCGATCGACCGATAAGAAATCGGGCGGCGCGACACGAACAAATCGGTGGTCATGTAAATCCCGTTTTCCACGCAAGCCGCCACCAAACCGTCAAAACACTTCATCTTCTCCGGATTCAGCGTCACGCCGTCCTGCTGCACCAGACTGCTTTCGTGGTGATGGAAGCGTATCGCGTTGTATCCCACCCGCGCCAAATGGCGGGCGAAGCGATGGGCGGTTTCGTAATCGGGCACGTTGGCGTCGAAACAAACGTTAACCCCGTAAAAACGCTGACTGACGCCCGGCAATCGCTCGAACTCGAAATTCTGTCCACGAGCCACCACGTAACCGTATTTACCGGCTGGCGATTCCGTACCGCGCAGTTTGGAAAAATCCAACGGCCCGCCCGGAGCAATCTCCGCGTCCAGCTTCATAGGTATCCAATCCTTGCCGGCGCTGACTGTCATTCCGCCCGGCTCCTGGGATAGCACGGTCTTTCCTCCGTCAGTAATGTTAAAGGCGATCCGGTATTCCTCGCCGGTCTTGAGCTGGCGAGATTCCGCCAAAAACACCCGGATTGAAAAGCTGGGGTCATTCCACTCGCGGTTATCCTGCATCGCGATATGCGTCGGCTCGTCAAAATCCATCGTCAGTCGGGGTTTCCCCATGGCATCGGTAATCGAGAATTTTTTGCCGCGATGGTTGAAAAAATGGGTGAGTCCTTTATCGTCCGGAAGCTCAGCGCGATAGTCATCCTGTACCGCTTGGCCGCCAGCGAAGTCGGAATGCTTTAACCGGGCAGTAATGCAAAGCTGATTTATCCTAAAGTCCCGTTCGACAGACAACGCATATTCCACCCGTACCGCGTCGCCGGACTGACGGCAAATCAACGTCCCGCGCAGAGTCGGGGCGTTCTGTCGGTCGGTTCCCATGGAGAAACGGCGGCGACCGTCCGATTCCTCATTAAAATCACCGCCCGCTCCGTAACTATGCCACTCCGGAGTAAACACAATCGGCGAAAACGAGATTCCGGAATCCACAAGCTCGGCGTTAGCCCCGTAGGTTGTACGCACTTCGCCGGCAAACGCCCCGACACCGATGGCGACAGCCGCCATCACGATTAACCCCCTATTCATTTGTATACCCTCCTTTTAAAAGTTGACGGTACGCTTCGTACACCGCGATTGAAACGGAGTTGGCCAGATTGATGCTCCGGGCATGCGCTCCCGGCATCGGGATCTTAAAAAGCCGTTCGCGGTACCGGTCGTAATAACTGCCGGGGAGCCCGCTCCCCTCGCTGCCGAAGACCAAAGTGTCGTTGTTCTGGAATTCGCATTCGTAAAGCGACCGGTCGCCGTGCGTGCTTAGGAAAAACAGCCGCGACTCCCCGACCGAACGCAAAAAATCCTCCCAGCTGTCGTGGACGGACAACCTCAAAAACTGCCAATAATCCAATCCGGCCCGCTGGACGTAACGGTCGGACAGGTGGAACCCCAACGGTTTGATCAAATGCAGGCTGCAGTCCAACCCCACGCAGAGTCTACCGATCGCCCCGGTGTTGTGCGGAATTTCCGGATGCACCAAAACCACGTTCAACGGAGTGGTCATACCGGCTCCTTAAGATAAGCCGCTTCCAAAGACGACCCCTGGGAAATCGACAGCACCCCGGTCTGCTCCAGCAAAATCGGCAACAGCGCGGCGTTGATTTTCTCCGGAGCCATGCCGCTATCGGAAAAGACGCAAACCAGCGAATTGTCGTTGGGATACCATTTCAAAGTCAAACCGGGCACGGCGTCTTTCAAAACCTCCAAATCACCCGGCACCGCGGTCAACTTGTACACCAAACGGTCGCCCACCTCGGTCAACCGCTCCATCTCCTCAAACCTCGTCACCCGTCCGCGGTCAATCATCACCACATGGGTACACAATATTTCAATGTCGTGAAGATTGTGCGACGAAATTACGATGGTCTGCCGCCCCCGGCGGGACTGGATGAACGCCCGCATCCGTGAAACCTCCAGCGGATCCAACCCGCTCAAAGGCTCGTCGAGCAGCACCAATTCCGGAAAGCCGACAAAGCACTGCGCCACCATCACCCGTTTGCGCATTCCGTGGGAAAGGGTACGGATTTGCGAATCGGCGCGGTCGGAAAGGTTGACCGCTTTCAGCAGCTCCGCCGCCGAAAGCCGGGCGTCACGCGCCGACAACCCTTGCAGAATCCCGTACTGCTCCAGCAACTCTTGCGGTTTGCCCTCTAGCGGCAATTCGGAATCTTGCGGCAGTATTGAAATCCGCCCCGAGTGGACTTCGGCGGAAAACGGTCCGTTACCCAATAGGTTGATGTCGCCGGAGGTAGGCTGGACAAAACCGACAACCGTCATCATGAAGGTCGTTTTTCCCGCCCCGTTCGGGCCAACCAATCCCACCGATGAAAACTCCGGAACGGCTAGGCTTAACCGATCCAATACCGTGCGTCTTCCGTAACGTTTCACCAAATCTTTAACTTCAAGCGCGTAATCCATTTAGCAATCCCTTTTTCGGAAAAACCAGAAACCGGCGGAAAGATAGCAGCCGCCCAAAGCAATCAGGAAAAGACTGGCGTGGATGAATACCGGGAGCGAACTCCGTGAGATTGAACTTTTGTGTCCGCCCGGCACCAACTGCGCCAACTGCGGCAAATACGACTGCCAGCCTACCGGCTCCGCAAAGAAATCGCAACAGGCGGGTACAAGGGCAAAGAGCGCCATCACCAAAATCCCCAGCGCGGTGGCTTTGCTGCCGGATCTGGTGAGATGCGACACCCCTAACGCCATGCCGAGGTAGGCAAACGAATAAACCCACGCCCGAAACGACCAGTTGAACATAGGCAGCAGCAAATCGTACGACCCCGCCGCCGAATATAGCCTAATTCTGGCGGTAATATACGCCCCGATCGTTCCGGCCGCGAGAGCCAGACCGATCATCAACGCCTGACCGGCAAATTTTCCGCACGACCAGCAACCCCGCGAGACCCGAGAAATCATATAGCGCACCGCACCCGAACGCACGTCGTCGGCAATCCGGTTGCCCGCCACCAATATCACCAGCAACGGCGCGTAAGTCAACGTGAACCAAGCGTAAATCAGTTCAACTGGGTGTTTGCCGACAATGTCATTGTAAACCATGTCATCGCGCACCGCACCACGAACCATGTGCTGAAACGGTTTCGATTTCCAAAGCGTGGTGGAAACCACCCCGGTTTTTTGCGAGGCTGGCAACTGCAGCATCTTCGCCAGATCGGCCTCCAACCGCCCCAACAGGGAAATCGACCCGTACATACATCCGACCGCCGCCACCAGATAAAGCGCCAGCACCACAATTGCGCGGCGGCTCCTGACCGCATCACGCAACTCGTACACCGCCACCCGCCAGATTTGCGTTAAATGCCACATCGCTTACCTCCCGCGCATCCGCCGGTGCGGGCCCGGCAAGTTTTCGAGTTTACCCTGAACCGCAATCAACGGTTCAATTACCCCCGGATCGATAAAATCATAAACCTCCATTTTTGAAACGTCGCCGCGCCGTTCCGCCGGCACGACCTGACCCAATTTATCATAGGTTTCCGCCAGCACACCGGTGAAGTTACTCATAAACCGCAATCCCAATTCGGGCGACATCTCGTCCTCGTTTACTAGTTGGTCGGCCAGTCCCTGCATTTGGTCGTAAAGCTGTTCGTTCATCTGGTTAAGGGTTTCGTCGAACGCCGCGATCGCGTCACCCTCAAGCCCAAACTCCGCGATCCATTGCGACCGCGCCACATCCACCCGGGTCTGCCACAGTTCTTTGGCCTCGTCAATGCGGGCACGCAAATCCTCGGTATGGCGGCGGCGGAAATGCGGCGGCGCGTCCGGGCCCTTACGCACCACTTGGGTTTCGTTGGTACCGGTCGCCGTTCCGTCGGATTCGACCTGTACCACAACATTGGTTTCCGCCTCCTTCGACGGCGGACGCACCCGCGCGCGATCCGGGATATGCGTCATTTGGGTCAATACCCCAAACCCGCCAATGTTGTCGCTATTGGCATGGATGCGCAATTCTTCAATCTCATTCTTGAGATTTTTTATTTTTTCGTTTGGACCCCAACTGCCAACCAAAAGCCCCAGCAAACACGCCAAAGGCACCCAAATGATATGTTTCATTCCGTTCTCCTGAATTAAGGGGCGCCCCCCAACACGGCGACGCCCTATTGATTTACCCTGATCTCCAACATCCCCGACGAAAGTTTCGGACGGCTCTTCACCACTATCCGAAACGACTCGGACTCTATCGGCTTATTGAACGTGGCAACCGAAAAACCGTCCAGCTCCGTAGTGTACGAAGCACCTTCAACATCCGTCCACGGCAGTCCTGGGAAAAGACGGCTCTGTACCCGCCACCGTTCAGGCAAAGCGCACTCGCCGCGGTGAACGTGTTTGTCGTCAAACCAGTAAACCTCGATGGACTTCACCGGCTTGCGCATCGGAAGCTCCAGCTCCACCCACTCTTCGGTCCCGGTGTGATTCCAAAAAGTGAATCGCGGAATCGATTCATCCGCCGACGATGCGGGCAATTTACCGTCGAACAACGCCGCCGTGGAGTCCAGTCGCCAGCAGTGCGATGCGGACACGATCACGCCTTGACTGTTACCGCTGACCACTTCGCGGCTGGTGGCGAACCAGGTCTGCATCTCGCCAGCGCCACGGTGGCACCAGGCGAAAAACGGCACCAGGGTTATCCCGCCGCCCTTAAGCGCGGTCATCTTGGTATTGGCGATCACAATCGGCCCGGCGGTAAATTCCGTGTTAGCCGGCAACACGGCGTTAAACGCCTTGCCTCCGTTGTCCGCGCCTTCCGCGCAGTACACCAACGGACCACGTTCTACCGCCAACCGTCCGCGATCCTGCTCCACCCGGTCATCGGCCTTGATGCGCTTAACTTCCAGCGGCAAACTTAACGACACCGTGTCTCCCTTCCGCCACGCCCTGGTGATGGTAATGTAGCCGTCTCGTCCCGGTTTGGCATCAACGTCTTCACCATTCACCCAGCAGCGGACATCTTCCGCACGGGAAGGTTTCGTTTGAGTGTAAAGCCCTCCGGGGACGGGTTCTCCTTTCGCCCAACCGGGAATGCGGACTTTGACCGAGAATTCATCACCGTCTTTGGCCGGGTTGACCGTTAGCACCGAATCGCCGCTCCACGGATAGTCGGTTTTCTGCGAAAATTTCACCCGCCCGAGATCGGCTTTGGACTCGATAAAGAAGTTCCAATAGAAAACCCCGGACTTTGCGTCGGACGCATACGCCCAGTCGATAAACTGCGGAATGAAGCGCACCACGTTCGGCGGGCAACAGGCGCATCCGAACCACTTGGAACGCTTGTATCCGCCACGCGAAGCCATCGGGTTGGGATAAAAGAACTCATCGCCAGAAATGGAAATTGAACAGAGCGAACCGTTGTAGGCGATGCGTTCAACGATGTCGAGGTATTTGCTTTCGCCGGTACGCAGGAACATCCGCTCGTTGAAAAACGCATTAGCGATTGCCGCGCAAGTCTCAAGGCAAACCCGCTCGTTAGGCAGATCATAAGCCGGGCCAAACCCCTCGATTTCCGGCCTAGCCCCGACACCGCCGCTCAGGTAAAGCTTTTTCGTTACGATATCGTTCCAAAGCGCGTCCACCGCGTCCAACAGCGTCTGATCGCCGGCCAGCATACCAACGTCGCACATTCCGGTGTACAGGTAACCCGCGCGCACGGAGTGCCCTACCGCCTCCTTTTGTTCCCGCACCGGAAGATGATCCTGATAATAGGCGTGATTTTTGGGAAAGCCGCGTTTAACCTCCCCCACCCTTTTATCATGGGGCATCCCGCGGGTCGATAGGAAATCCAGCGCCATATCAAGATACTCTTTCTTGCCGGTCACCCGGTAGAGCTTGCACAACGCCAGTTCCACCTCTTCGTGACCGGGCATAAACCAGATCTGCCCTTCGCCGGGGCCAAAGGTGCGACGCATCATGTCCGCCGCCTTGCAGGCAACCTTCAAAAAATTGTCCTTGCCGGTGGTTTCGTAATGCGCCACCGCCGCCTCAATCATGTGGCCCATGCAGTACAGCTCGTGCGCGTCGTCGCAATACCAACGATGCCCACCGACCCGCTCGTGGCGGTCACCCAACGTCCGGGCGGTGTACAAGTACCCGTCCGGCTCCTGCGCGGCCGCAAATTTTTCAATCAGCTCTTCCAACTCACGCGCGGATTCGTCATCCGGGGATATGGCCAGCTCGTATGCCATCCCTTCCGCGATTTTATAAACATCGCTATCGTTGAAAAAGATTCCCTTGAACGGCCCGTGCGCCTCGCCGCGGATTTTTTTGGCGGCGTTGACAAAGTTCTCAATGCGACCGGTGTCGCGACTCTGCTTCAGGTTGGCCTTGGCGGTAACCAAACGGTTGGTTGCCTCGCGTGCGGCCCAAAATCCGCCGGTAGCCTGAACGCTGCCCATGCGGGGCATGACGATGGGATAGTCGCCGACACCGCACCAACCGGTAATGCCAACGGCCATAACCGCCATTGCCGATAACCTTACCGCCAAATTTGAGTTATTCGTCATATTCGCGTTTCCCGTTAAAACACCACCCTTACGCAGATTAGCATATCAATTTTGCATTGCCGGATTCAAGGAGAAAAGTGAAAAAAAAAAGCGGTCCGCCGAGGCGGGCCGCTTTTTTCTGGTAAATCCGTTAACGGAATTACTTCGCGATGACGCGGGCCATCTCCAACACCTTGTTGGAATAACCCCACTCGTTATCGTACCAAGAGCAAACCTTGACGAAGGTCGGATCCAGCTGGATGCCAGCCTTGACGTCGAAGATCGAGGTGCGGGCGTCGCCGCGGAAGTCGGTGGAGACCACCGCTTCGTCGGTGTAACCGAGGATACCCTTCAGCTCGCCTTCGGAGGCAGCCTTCATCGCCGCGCAGATCTCTTCGTAGGTCGCCGGCTTTTCGAGCTCGACCGTCAGATCGACGAAGGAGACATCGGAAGTCGGGACGCGCACGGACATGCCGGTGAGCTTACCGTTGAGGGACGGAAGAACCTTGCCGACCGCCTTAGCCGCGCCGGTGGAGGACGGGATCATGTTCTCGAGGATGCCACGGCCGCCGCGCCAATCCTTCTTGGANNTTGGACGGGCCGTCAACGGTCTTCTGCGTCGCGGTAGCGGCGTGGATGGTGGTCATCAGACCGCGCTTGATACCGAAGGTGTCATTCAGAACCTTGGAAATCGGGGCCAAGCAGTTGGTCGTGCAGGAAGCGTTGGAGATGATGTCCTGACCGGCGTAGGTCTTGTCGTTCACGCCATAGACGAACATCGGGGTGGCGTCCTTCGAAGGAGCCGACATAATGACCTTCTTAGCGCCGGCGGTGATGTGGGCGCGGGCCTTCTCGTCCGTGAGGAAGAGGCCGGTGGACTCGACGACAACGTCAGCCTGGAGTTCGCCCCAAGGAAGGAGAGCGGGGTCCTTCTCGGAGAAAACGCGGATCTTCTTGCCATCGACGCAAAGGATCTTCGACTCGTTGCAGCCGCTGACTTCGTGCTGGAAGATGCCGTGGACGGAGTCATACTTCAGCATGTACGCCAAATAATCAGGATCCAGCAGATCGTTGATGCCGACGATCTCAATGTCATCCGCGAAATTCTCAATCGCCGCGCGGAAAACCATACGGCCAATGCGGCCGAAACCATTGATACCAACCTTGATAGCCATTTTTTACAATCTCCTTCGTAGTTGAAGTCTCTTCGGGGAACTTCCCCATCTGCAAAAAGGGATATCTCCCCTACAGAATTGGCGCAATATTTTACTATTTTCCCGCCACAGAGTCAACAGTGAAAATTGAAAAAATCAATTCGCGGAGAAAAAGAGTGCAAACCGTTTATCCTTTGCGGTTGCGGCGGACTATGATCAGGGCAAAGATAGACCATAAAGCCAGCATCGCGAGGGAGATCAGCCATACCGGCAACCAGCCCAGTTTGTAAACCAACGGCACCGCAAGGGCAGTCCAAAGCCCGCCCCCCATGAAGGGTTCGTGCAACAGCTGCTTGTACCCGAAACTGATCACCGCCGGAGTGCGGTTTTCCGGGTCAACCGTGCGCAGCAGCATAAGCCCGGTGGCGGTAACGCCGGTTGACTGTCCAAACTCGGCGATCGCCCGCTCGAACCAAAACGTGCGGAACACCCGGCGGGCCACAAAAAGCACGATGAAAACGCTGTACAAAGTTCCGCACACCGCCAGAATCGCAAGCGGCAGCCAGTTGGCGGCCACCACCGAAAGTTTGATGGTGGAAATGGCGGACACCACCAAAAAGTCAAGCGCCGCGCCGGAAATCCGTTCCATTTGCACCCGGTCCACCAACAGGGTTTTACGCAATTTTCTGGTGATTAATTGCAACAGCACTCCGCCAATCATGCAGAAAGGAAAGAGCGGGAACCCCCTTATGTTCAGACAGCGATGCATTACGTAACCGATCAAAACCGCAATGCCAACCACCACAATGTGCCAGGCCAAGGAGTCGATCGAATCGCTCATAACGGTTTGCAGCCCGGCCGACGGGCGCTGGTTCTTAAGATGGAAGCCACGACGCTCAAAGATGCGGCGATCTTCAAAAGCCCGCACTTCCTTTACGTAACCGTGACGGTGCGCCCACTGGATCAGCACCATGCCCAGCACAACGCCGACCACCATACCGATGGTCGCCATAGTGAAACCGAGCGCCACACCGTCCGTCCAACCGATTTCGGAAAAACTCTCCGCCATGCCGCCGGCAGTACCGTGCCCGCCCTGAAAACCGATCTCCAGCAGATTGCCGAAGGTCTCCGGCACTCCGAACGCCTTTACCAACACAAAACCGGCCAGCCCCAAACCGACCACATACTGGCCCCACGCCAACAGTTGCCCAACCACCAGCTGCGGGAAGGCCAAACGGAACACATCCCTGATTTTCGGGGTGGCAGCGCCAAGAAAAATCGTCGCGAAAATAATGTTGATCAAAAAGCCCGGCAGCTTACCGGCGACTTTAACGCATTCCTCTGGAATCCACCGGCCGCATACGGAAACCACGGTCAAGCCGACCAGTCCGCCAACCACCGAACTTGGCAAATACAACCGCTGAAATAGCGAACAATTTACCCGCAGTAATTTTCCTACGAACAGCAACGCGCACAGCGCGATAAAACAAACAACACCATTTTCCAAAACCTAAACCCTTTGACGCTTGTTATAAGTCAAATTACCACCTCTGAAATCAATCATCATCCCTGCCGATATCCAGAATACCCAATTTCCCCAACTTGTAATTCATCATACGCGAGCTAACGCCCAATTCCCGCCCGGCGGCCGCGCGGTTTCCGTTGTGACGTTTTACCGCGTTCTCCAAAATCCGGCGCTCGGCAATTGCGAGCTGCTCCCGAAGCGAAAGTTTCTCATCAGGGCGGAACGGGTCTTCCGCAAATTCCGGGGTTTGCAGCGCGGCCGGGAGGTTATAGCTGTGAATAGTGTCATCTTTGGCGGTAAGCACCGCACGCTCGATACAATTCTCAAGCTCGCGGACATTGCCCGGCCAATTGTAGGATTGAAGCATGTTCATCGCCGGAGATGAAATACGGGTAACGTGCCGACCGTGCTGCGCGCTCTTCTTGGCCAGGAAATGGTGGGCAAGCAACACGATATCCCCGCCGCGGGCGGACAAATCGGGCATCATGATCGGAAACACCGAAAGTCGGTAGTACAAGTCTTCGCGGAAAAGTTTTTTGGACATCAAGTCTTCAAGGTTGCGGGAGGTCGCCGCAATAAAACGGACGTCACTCCGGATAACCTCGTTAGATCCGACCCGCGAGAATGTGCGATCCTGCAAAAAGCGCAAGAGTTTTACCTGAACGGCAATGGATAGATCGCCGATTTCATCCAAAAACAGCGTTCCCCCGTTGGCCGCCTCGGCCCGGCCGATACGGCGTTCGCGCGCATCGGTGAACGCCCCTTTCTCATGTCCGAACAACTCCGACTCCACCAGCATCTCGGGCATGGCGGCACAGTTCAGCACCACGAACGGCTTGTCCTTGCGGGCAGACAGCGACTGGATTTCCTGCGCGACCAATTCCTTGCCGGTGCCGCTCGCCCCGCGAATCAGCACGGTGACCTCGCTGGACGCCACTTGGCGTATCTGCTCGTACACCGACCGCATCTCGGTACAGTCGCCGATCATCCGTTTGGGAAGACCGTCGGCCAGCATCCCGCGAAGCTTCCGGTTTTCGTTTACCAACGCCTCGCGCTCGGTGCATTCCTCGCGGAATGTCGCCGCCGCCTCGGCCGTGATGTTGGCGATAATCTCCAACAGCGCGACATCCTTGGCCAGCGCGGCGGGATTGTCGCGCATTTCGCGGTCGACGGAAAGGGTGCCAATCACCTGCCCCTGCCGAATCAACGGCACACAAATGAAGGAGAGCGCCTCGTCAGCCCCGCGGGACTTGGTTCGGTTGAGAAACCTCCGGTCCTTTCGGACATCGCGGACAATTTCCGCCCTGCCGCTTTTTGCGACCAACCCCGTGATGCCCTCGCCTATGCGATAACGCCCCAGCGCCCGCTCCTCGGCGTTCAGCTGCTTGGACGATGCCTCAATCCGCAACTCATCGCCTTCCAGAAGCGTGAAGGTGCCCCGCAACATTCCCATGCTGCGGTCCAGAATGTCAATAACCTGCTCCAAAAGGCGGCGGAGGTCCCGTTCGCGGACAACCGCCGTTGATATCTCCTGCAACACCGCGATATCGCACGGCACTTTGGCACTCTTACCTTCCATACGCCAGCGTCACCCTTTCCTCCCCTATTTATCCAGCAGCCGCAACGCGCCAGTCGGACAGTTGTCCACGCAAAGGTGGCAGTCACGACAACCGGCAATGGCGGAAGGATCGTTAAATTCAGGTTTGATGACGGTTTTGAAACCACGCCCGACAAGTCCCAGCAGTCCCTTCTTGGCAATCTGCTCACACACCCGCACGCATTGGTTGCAGGTGATGCACTTGCGCTGGTTCCGCTCGATGGCAACCAAGTCGGCCTCCACATACCCGGTGTGGAAATCGCCGCGCAACCGCTGGGTATCGGTACGCAACAGGTTGGCGTAACGGATAAGCTTGCAGTCCGCGTAATCGTGGCAACCGCACTTGAGACACCGCTTGGCTTCCGCCATCGCCGCCTCGGCGGTCAATCCAAGATTAACCTCCTTGAAATCATGGCGGCGCTCTTCTGCCGAACGCTGCGGCATCTTAACCCGCGGAATCCGAGGCTCGTCTTTGAAATTATCCGCCGTAAGATTACGCTCCGACACCACCGGCTCGACCGGCTCGTAACGTCCGCCGGCGAGAAACGCATTGACCGCCAACGCGGCTTCGTTCGCCTGGGCGATGGCGGCGATGGCGATTCCAGCCCCGCGATTGACAGTGTCGCCGCAAGCGAAAACGCCGGGAAGCGACGTTTCAAAATTCTTCGGATCGGCGGCGATGGTGCCTTTCTCGGTTTTCGGCATCAGCTCGAAGCCCTCAGGGTCGTTACGCTGGCCGACCGCGATAATCATCGTATCCAATTCGATGGTCTCGAACTTGCCCGGCACCGGGACCGGTTTGCGGCGGCCGCGCTCATCCGGCTCGCCAAGCTCCATCACCTGTAATTTCGCGCCGACCACGTGGCCGTCGCGTCCCAAGATCTCGTCCGGGGTGCAGAGGAATTTAAAGACCACGCCCTCTTCCTCCGCCTCGGCGATCTCGATATCCTCCGCCGGCATTTCCTTGCGGGTACGGCGATAAACCACATAAACCTCTTTGGCGCCGCAACGTACCGCGGTGCGGCAAGCGTCCATCGCGGTGTTGCCGCCGCCAACGATTGCCACGCGGTTGCCGATTTCCACCGACTGCCCGGTCACCACGGCGCGAAGGAAATCAATGCCGCCCCACACGCCTTGCAAATCTTCGCCCTTTACGCGCATCGGAGTGGATTTCCACGCGCCGTTGGCAACGATCAGGGCATCAAACTGCCCGCGCAACTCCTCTAACTGGGCATCGCGCCCAATTTTAAAGTTGTTTACAAACTTAACCCCGAGCGCGGCAATCGCATCCGTCTCGCACTTCAAAATGCTCTTCGGCAACCGGTATTCGGGGATCCCGTAACGGAGCATCCCGCCCATCTCCGGCATCTGGTCGTAAACGGTTACCGCATGGCCATACTGCGCCAGCTTGAACGCGGCGGACAAACCGGCCGGACCGCCACCAACGATACCGACTTTTTTGCCGGTCGGTGACGACACCGGAACCGGGTGTTCGTTTCCGTCGGCCCGAACCTGGTCGGCGGCGAAATACTTAAGATGCGCGATGGAAATCGGGGACTCCACCAAACCGCGCCGGCAATGCTTCTCGCAGGGGTGCGGGCATACGCGGCCAATCGCCGCCGGCAAGGGGAAGGTCTCCTTGATTGTGGCGACCGCATCGGCGAAACGCCCCTCGGAGATTTCCTTGACGTACTTTTGGCAATCGGTGTGGGCCGGGCAGTTCAACTTGCATGGACCGAGGCAATCACCGTCATGGTCGCCCATCAGCAGTTCCATCGCCAACTTGCGCGCCCGCATGGCGCGTTCGCCATTTGTGGTCACCACCATGCCGTCGGTGGCTTTGGTAGCGCAGGCACGGAGAAGTTTCGGGCATTTCTCGACCTCAACCACGCAAATCCCGCACGCGCCGTACGGGCTCAGCTCTTTCATAAAACAAAGGTTGGGGATTTCTATACCGGCCTTTTCCGCCGCGGCCAAGACGGTGGTACCCTCTTCCACCTCGACCGTCACTCCATCAATAGTAAGCTTAATCATTGATCGCTCCAAATTTGCAGGTTGCTTTGCATGCGCCGCACTTGATGCACTTCGTCTGGTCGATGACGTGCGGGTTCTTCACCGTTCCGGTAATCGCGCCCACCGGGCAATTTCTCGCGCACATGGTGCAGCCACGGCACTTAACGGGGTCAATCGTAAACCGACGCAACGCCACGCATTCTTTAGCCGGGCACTGCTGCTGACGGATGTGCGCGTCGTACTCGTCGCGGAAATAGCGGATGGTGGTCAGCACCGGATTCGGCGCGGTCTGTCCAAGACCGCACAACGCGCCGTCCTTGATGCCGCGGCAAAGCTCTTCCAGCAACTCCACGTCGCCCTCTTTGCCCTTGCCCTCGGTAATCCGAACCAGCGTTTCATGCAAGCGCTTGGTTCCGATCCGGCAATGCACGCACTTGCCGCAACTCTCCTTGGCGGTGAAGTCGAGGAAGAAACGGGCCATGTTGACCATACAGGTCGAATCGTCCATGACCACCATGCCGCCGGACCCCATGATGGCTCCGGTCGCGCCCAATTCTTTGTAATCGATACGGGTGTCAAGCAGCGATTCCGGGATGCAACCGCCTGACGGGCCGCCCATCTGCACCGCCTTGAACTTTTTGCCATCGCGAATGCCGCCGCCGATATCGAATATGACATCGCGCAGGGTAAGCCCCATCGGGATTTCCACCAAGCCGCCACGCCGGATCTTTCCGGTAAGGGCGAACACCTTGGTGCCTTTGGAGTTCTCGGTTCCCATCGCGGCAAACGCCTTACCGCCATTGAGGATAATCCAAGCGACGTTGGCAAAGGTTTCGACGTTGTTGATGTTAGACGGTTTCTGGATGTATCCCTTCTCGGCTGGGAACGGGGGTTTCAGGCGCGGCATACCGCGGTTACCCTCCAGCGACTCGATCAGCGCGGTCTCTTCGCCGCAAACAAACGCTCCCGCGCCGGCCTTAATGCGGATCTCGCAATCACCCATAATGCCGGCGGCGGTCGCGTCGGCGATCGCCTTCTCCAGACGGATAATCGCCAGCGGGTACTCGGCGCGAACATAAACGAAAGCGCGTTTCGCCCCGATCGCGTATGCCGCGATCAGCATTCCTTCCAAAAGCGAATGCGGATCGGATTCAATCACCGCGCGATCCATGAACGCGCCGGGGTCGCCCTCGTCGGCGTTGCAAATCAGGTACTTTTCGTCGCCTTTGGAATTGCGGGCGGCGTTCCACTTGAACCAGGTCGGGAAACCCGCGCCGCCGCGCCCGGCCAAACCGGAAATCTTGATCTCCTCGATTACCTCCTCCGGAGTCATGCTCTCGCGGACTTTGGCAATTGCCTTGTAACCGTCCGCCGCCCGGTAGCTGTCAATCGATTCCGGGTCGATAATTCCGCAATGGCGAAGCGCGATACGGGTCTGTTTGGAAAGGAAACTCTCGTCATCGCTGGAAATCCTCAAATCCTCAACGCCGGAAAGGTCGCCGCTTTTAGCCGCATCAACAATCCGCTGGGCATCCTTATCCTGAACGCGGACCAGACGGGCTTTCAAATCCTGACCTTCGTACAGATCGATAATCGGCTCCAGGTAACACATACCGATACAGCCGGTGATCCCGACCTCCGCGCCAAGCTGCGACAGGGCGCTGTGGAGCTTCTTCGCCCCCGCCGCGATACCGCAACTGCCTTCTCCGATAACTATTCGCATATCAAGCACCTTTCAAAACAGAACAAAACGTCTTCTCAACCCCGAGTCCGCCGCCGCGTTCCCCGATACGGCAACGGCACCGTCATTTGCCCTCGTCGCGGATCCCGCGCAGTATAGCCTTAGCCTTGGCGGGAGTGAGAGAACCGTACGCGGTTTCGTTAACCATCATCACCGGCGAAAGCGAGCAACAACCCAAGCAAGCCACCTCTTTGAGCGAGAACACTCCGTCAGCGGTGGTTTCACCGTCGCCGATTCCCAATTCCTCCTTGATGGCCTTGGCGATAGTGTCCGCCCCGTTAACATGGCAGGCGGTACCTTTGCACAACAGAATCAGGTTCTTGCCCACGGGTTGCAGCCGGAACTGGGAATAGAAAGTCGCCACCCCCAGCACCTTGGCCGGCGACACCTTTTGGTTTTCGGCGATTCTGTAAACCGCGTCAATCGGCAGGTACCCGTATACTTCCTGCGCCTTCTGCAAAATCGAAACCAGAGCGTGTTCGTCGCCTTCAAACTCCCGGAACACCGGTTCTAGAAGCGACAGGTCGCTCTTAACGCAATTTTCACACATGGTGACTCCTTCTTTTACAACAAAAAAAAAACGACGGGTGCCAAAGGGTATATATGATACTCTTGGCACCCGTTGTTTGTCAATGGCTAATGTTTAGCAAACGCCTTGGGCCACCATTGCGTCCGCAACCTTGGTGAAGCCGGCAATGTTCGCGCCAACCATGTAATTGCCCTTCTTGCCGTACTTGGCGGCGGCTTCCCACGCATTATCGTGAATCGACTTCATGATGCCTTTGAGTTTGGCGTCGACCTCTTCGCGCGTCCAGCTGAGGCGCTCGGAGTTCTGCGACATCTCAAGACCGGAGGTCGCCACGCCGCCCGCGTTGGACGCCTTGCCCGGGGAGTACATGATCTTCGCGCGGACGAACTTGTCGATCGCTTCCGGGGTCGAAGGCATGTTGGCGCCCTCGCCGACCAGCGTGCAACCATGCTTGAGCAGGTATTCGGCATCCTCACCGTTCAGCTCATTCTGGCGGGCGCACGGGAAGGCGGCGTCAATCTTGTCCGCAATCTGCCAGCTGTTCTTCTTGGCGACGAACTGGACGCCCTTGGCCTTGATCTCGGAAAGCTCGCCGCGTTTGACAGTCTTGAGCTCCATAACCTCCGCCAGCAATTCCGGCGTGATACCGTCCTTGACGTAAATAGAGCCTGAACGGTCGGAGAGCGTGAGCACCTTGGCGCCCAACTGCAACAGTTTCTGAGCCGCGAAGGAAGCGACGTTGCCGGAACCGGAAATCACGCACAGTTTGCCCTCGAAATTCTGCTTGCGCATCGCCAGCATATTCTCAGCGAAATAAATGTTGCCGTAACCGGTCGCTTCGGGACGGATCAGCGAACCGCCGTAGGAAAGCCCCTTGCCGGTCAGAACCCCGGTCCACTCGTTGGCAAGACGCTTGTACTGGCCAAAAAGATAACCGATTTCGCGGCCGCCCACGTTCATGTCGCCGGCGGGAACGTCGGTGTCCGGGCCGATGTGGCGGAACAGCTCCGTCATGAAGCTCTGGCAAAACCGCATCACCTCGGCATCACTGCACCGCTTGCCGGGGGTATGTGGGCTCTGTTTCGGGTTGAAGTCCGAACCGCCCTTGCCGCCGCCCATCGGCAGCGTGGTGAGGGAGTTTTTGAACACCTGCTCAAAACCAAGAAACTTAAGAACCGACAGGTTGACCGACGGATCAAAGCGCAAACCGCCTTTGTACGGACCGATTGCCGAGTTGTACTGCACGCGGTAACCACGGTTAACCCGCACGATCCCTTTGTCGTCCACCCACGGAACCCGGAAAATCACCACCCGCTCCGGCTCAACGATCCGCTCCAGAATCGCGTTCTCTTTATACTGCGGGTTGGCGTCCAGCACCGGACCCAGGGTCGAAAGGACTTCCTCGGCCGCCTGCAGGAATTCGGGTTCGTTCGGGTTCTTCGCCCGAAGGTCTTTCAGCACTTGATCAGCATACTTGTTCATCTTTTCCTCTGTTACAAAATCGGCAGTCGCATTACATATCATGTAACTCATCACGGCACAAAGTTACATTTCGTGTAATAACGAACACATCCCTACCGTTGCGTCCGCTTAACGCCGCAAACGCTTAAAAACGGGCAATAAAAACGCATTATCCGCATTTTATCGCCAACATTTGTTCAGTAACCATGGCTACGCTATCTGCCGTGCGATATCGCACCACCACTGTATGTAAGCATTCGCCATGCCAATCCTATTTATCAATAAGGGATTAGTGGTTAGGAGAAGTGACGAGTGACTGGTGACGAGTGACGAGCTTGGGAATGAAAAATGAAGAGTCCTGCCACTATTTTTCACTCTTAATTCTTGGTTTTTCATTTGCCCGACCGTCAAACGGCCAAACCGTCCAACCGTCAAACCATATTCTGCACGGTTATTTTAGTAGCCGCGCTTCGGGAATATGGTCAAAAAGCACCTTAAGATTCCCTTCCGCGGTCGGCACCTCCAATCGTTTAGACTTTTCGAGAAACAGCTTGATTCGTAACGGACTCATTGCGCGGCTGTCCACGCGATGCCGCCACTCCAACACGGCAAGATTGTGAAGCGCGGCTATGTCGCAAATATACATTCTCAACGCCGCTGCTTCTTTCCGGTTGGGGAAAGAAGCAAAAGACGCAACAGGGACCACGCGATCCTTCCCATCCCAAAGGATGTACATGTATTCGCGTGGATTCCATGCCCCTTCCCCGCGCTGGATAACGAAGCATTCCCGACCAGTCCCATCCTCCCCCATCTTATCAAGTTCCCAAGCGAACGTGTCCTCCGGCATCTTTTCGTCGCCCGACATCTTGCAGAAGGACTTGCCATCCATTCGTTTGAACTTAGAATCCATCTGTTTTATCGCCCATTGCTCGATTTGATGGTTCACCCAGCGGATTGTCGGGTTGGATGCTTCAAGTTCGTCATCACCACGCAGTTCAAGATGTGCGGCCTTTAGCGTGGGAACAGGCGAAAAGACATCGTTTGTCATGGCAACCTCACTCAAGTATTTGCGAACGAGCCGATAACGTCCGCCCTTGTCGCGTACAAGCTTCTGTTCAAGCGACTTCTCGAACGCCTCGACCTCAAACGGCCAAAGCGACTTACGCTCTTCTTCCGTCAGCTGATCATCGCAAAACTTCATTTCGCCGCGAGGCCGCACTGAGATTTCATAGGCATTCGTGAATCCCGCCTTTCCTAACGCAAAAAGCTCAAGTGCGTCAAAAGCGTTAGTGATACCTCTTTCCCCTCTCAGGGCCGCATAATGCGCCGCTTCCATTCTGAATATCAGCGACGGTGGAATATCGAACGGCTTGACCGCCACCTTTTGCTCGGCAGTCGCAACTCTATTCGTTTTTCCTATTACCGCACCATTTTCCGCACTTACTGCGATTGTTGCGATACTAACCACCCAAAACGCGATTTTAAGACCGACTTTTGTTTCCATCCCGAAAATCCTTTCATCATCCTTGTTTCCCTACGATAAAGCCCGCAATAATTCCGATTAATCCACGCGTTGCACAATTTGGACAATGAATACCCCCAGAACCGACAAGCCAATAAGCAACGGGACGAGACAACCCTTACTTGATAGATTGGACATAGGAGCTTTTTCATTTGTGGATGTTGATTTAAAAGCATTTCCTAGCAACAATTCCATTTCTATCTGCATAGCAAGCCTCATTTCCTCACCTAGATACATTTGTTCTTCAAATGGTAAGACAAAACCATATCGTCTGTATATTTCCTCATCAGTCAAACGTGGGGTCGCACAATAATGAAAATACACGACCATCTTCTTTTTATCGGATATCGAAAGCCCCTCGAAGGGATTTGCTTTTGCAGCTTGCTTTACATAGTCCATGATTGAACACCTCTCTTGATTTGATTATTAATAACAAACACCACAATTTCCATGGCGAAACCCTTTCTCATTACCACCACTTCAAACCCAACCCGATGCCAAAGATTATCGCGCCCAACAAAAGCAAGCGCTTGTCAATAACCGCCAAAACCGCGCCAATAATGATCCAAATCAACCAACTCATGCCATCCCTCCTTAACCAAATAATGATGACCAGAAACCGCGCTTCTTGGGTGTGATTGTAAGACCGCCACGCGCGAAATCTTTTCCGGGACTGCTAGACACGTAAGCATTCTTTTCAACCAGCCGATTGTAAATTGTCATTTCACCATCATCGCGATATGCGTCAGCAACAACAGAAAGAAAGTTCCTTATGCAACTGTTTTCGAGAAATTTCTCCTCCAATTCCGAATATAGCTTAGGATAATCCGTTCTTGCCCTCGCAGCAGGAGTCCCCGGTTCTATCGAATCGGTGTAATAACCCGCAAGGGCGCCGGCGCAAATTGCCGAAGGGTCATTCGCCTCCATGACTTCCCGCATTCTAGGAATAAGAGCGAACACATTTACTTCAAGCCGGTCATTGTTTGGCGGACAATCAAGCGCCAGAAACTGGACCGCATTCATCATAAGCAGCATCTTTACTGCATCACGTTCTTTATCAATCATCGCATAGCATCCATACGCCCTTGTTAACTCATCACGGAACAAGGTTTGGGCTTACCCTCGCTCCGAGTTGCTGAAAACGGGGGGGATTATATCACAACAAATTGCGGTTGTGATGGAATTTGCAAAAGTTAGACGAAATGTCTCCGCTGCGGAGACATTTCATATACGAGTGCGGATTTTTATTGAAAACACACCGTCAAGATATTGCGACTATGAATTCTTTCACCGATACCGCCCGGACATTCGCTCCCGCAGTATGGGTGGCCCTGCCAGACTTTAATGGGTTGTGGACAAGGTACATGGACAAGTCATCCACTTTACCCATTAGCGCCGCCGCAAGGCGCCGCATGGGAACGGACATATCTGGCGTAACGGTTTTAGACATCTTACATTCCGCAAGTACCGCTTTTCCCTCTTGCGGCGAAAGCACAATATCCACCTCAAGTCCTTGTTCATCGCGGAAATAATACACATCTCTCTCCAACCCGGCTGCCTGCTGAGCCTTTATTACTTCGGACACAACAAATCCCTCGAACACCGCCCCGGCGAACGGAGAGACCTCGAGTTCTGCCGTTGAGCGGATACCAAGCAAATGACAGACAAGTCCCGAATCAGCGAAATAGATTTTGGGCGTCTTAACAAGTCGCTTACCCGCGTTACGGTAATACGGCGAAACTTTAATGACAAGCCCAGACATTTCAAGCACATTCATCCATTCCGTCACGGTGGGAACAGACACGCCAAGCGGAGCGGCAATGTCCGTCTTGTTCAACATCTGTCCATGCCGTGTCGCCAATATCCGCAGAAAGCGATGGAACGTCATCAGATTCCTAACTGCGACGATTGAACGCACATCTCGCTCAAGATAGGTCTGAATATAGGACGAATACCATAGAGAAGCGTCCTTTCCGGCGGCCAACGCCTCAGGATAACCGCCCGTGAACGGCGTGACGGCGGCCGTCTCAAGCTGCGAAAACGGCGAAAGCCGCAGGATACCGGCTCTACCCGCCATGGATTCACCAACACTACGCATCAACAGCGGCTCGTGAGAACCGGTGAGAATCCAACGCCCCTTTGCATCGGGGTCAGCATCTATTTTCGACCGGATATAGTTGAACAGCTCCGGAACCTGCTGGATTTCGTCAATCACTACAGGAAGTGACAGACCATCAAGGAAACCTCGCGGGTCGGCCTTGACCGAAAGAAGTATATCAGGATCTTCTAGTTGAACGCATGAGATGTTTTTCAAGACATTCCGCAACATGAAGGTCTTCCCGGCGCGGCGCGGGCCCGTCAACACCACGGCTGGGAACATCTTCAACATACGCATGAGACACGGCTCAATCTTTCGCTTAATGTATTTCATGGCGGACATTATACTATTTACCGGCTTGGCAAAGCAACCCAAATCTTTGAGAATTCTAAACTAAAACTTTAGGATTCTCAAAAATTGAAACTGCGTTTTCATAAAATTTCGACAGCCCTGCGGCACCATGAGCTACAGCCTCCCGACTCGCGTCTGCAGCGAGCGCGGCTTGAAGCCGTTGGCATAGCCGTCGCGCTTTTCCGCCCGCTCGTAAGGGCCCGCGCCGAGGCGCTTTTATTCCTGAAAAGTGTCAAACCCCGCGCAACCATTCAACAATCGCGCCCATCATAGACTTCACGCCTGAAAGGAATTTTTCCGAAATCGTTTCGTATACCATTTCTTTTTCCTTAATCATGCTCATTATCCTTTCTTTGTTATTATAAACGCCGCAACAGGCAAAATCTTACACTCAATTTTCACAGGTCCGAATACAACAAATTCACGACCCGCCGTCGCCCATGCGCCGGACGCTCGACCTTCTCCAGATAGCCGTAGTAGCTACTGGGTCTTCCAAGATAGCGCATCCCCTTCAGTCCAAGCACCCGCCTGACCGCGCCGAGCGCGCACGAAATCGAGCGATCGCATCTGCCGCGCGCAGACCGCATTCTTGTTCAGGTTCGGGAACGCCGCCGCCCAGCAGATGCCGTCTTTTGGAATAGGACCCGCTCGCAGATATCCAACACCCTTGGCAACCGTGTACTGCCGAAGCTGCGCGAGCATGAAATCCGCCGCGCGAAGGTTGTCCTCGCCCATGCGCAGATCGTCGATCTCGTTGACCTTGGCGTCCGGAATCGAGCGGATCGACGTTTCGCCGAACATCAGCTTTCCTTCGAAATCGACTCCCTCGCGCGCAAGGCACTTGAGCATGTCCGACCAGACGCCGCCGTCAAACAGCTCCTTCTTGAGCAACGTCTTGCCGTTCTTCGTGATGAAAACGACTATCTCGTCCGGCACAACCGACTTCTTCTGGTGCGCGAGCGCCCAGACTGCGTTCGTCAGCACCGCCGGCGAAGTGCCCATCCCGGCAATAAGGATTTTACGCTTTGATTCGGATTTCATTGATGGTCCATGGTCTTTCAGAGTCAGCCCACACGGGCTTGTCCAAGTTTCATGGCAATTATACCCAAAATCATACCAAAAATCACACTTGATGTGGGACAATTTAGCTGATGGCTAAATCAAATATGCGGAACAAACGCCACAGGCTTACCGCCACGCTCAATTCGGATGAAATACGACGTGAAAAGATCGCGACCAAGAATGCCGTCAACACCGCCAATCAGCAATGCCATTTGCAACAACGGCGGCAATCGTCCAAACTTAGCCCGGAACGGCCAGCCATTCAAATCCGCCCAAACTGTAGACACGCCAACATCAAACTCTCCCACTCCAGGATAGAAATCATGGAGAGTCTCTTCAATCTGGAATCCGGAAAGCATTGAGGCGTCCAGATATGATATTTTGGCTCCCGTATCGACAAACATTCGAACAGGACTCTCGTTGACATTGACCGACACGATTGGAATTCCCATAAAGTCATCTGTTTCAAGCGCAATCAACGTTTCCTCACGAATTGGCGTTCCTGCGCTATTCTCTACGACCCCCTCCCCAACAAACAGCCTGCTCCCCACAAACGTCAGCCTGTGCCGCCCGAGAATATCCATGCCGACAAGCCCATCCAACCGCGTCCCAACATAACGAGAGAGCATGTCAGCATCCAGCATCCCCATGGCGCTATCCGACACATCCTCAATCGCGCCACCAAACGATACGCGCCCGCCTCGTGCAAAGCTCGTCGGCGATCCCGTGTCAATGAGGAACCGTCCCTCTTGTAGATTGACAAGCATATGCCCGTCAAACTCCGTTATTTCATGCTCAAAAGGTTTCATCCTGCCTCCTTTGATTGATTGTCTAACCTAAGGTTCTCCATGCCCATCGGAAAATTGAATAGGGCAGTTCTGAGTTGAGAAATACTCGGAAGCAATTGGCATCGCTTTCTCATCACGCACAGAAGGTTCGTCAGGTTCTTCAAGATGTATTTTGCCAAAACCTCCCCGCAAATCAACAAAGTCAATGGCCACGAAATCGTGTTCGTGTGTCTTGAGCCAATACAACGCATTGTCAACAAGGTACGCCTCAGCAAGATGTCCATGGTCTTTTACACCTTGCGGCCAATACACCCGAATGCCGTTCATCGCAATACGGGTAATTCCCATTCGCTGAAATATCTTCAGCGCCATGTCGAGTAGCATGGGGATGCCCCTTGCAGGATAAAGTGTCATGCTGCGATTCTCATCACAAAGAACGGTAACAACACCCGACGGCCTTTCTCCGCGAAAAATTGTGAATGCCTTTTCCTCTCCAATCGGGAGGCCAAAGGGTATCATATATTGTGGCAACTCACAGCGCAACGCAGTTAACCCACATGGCACAAAAATCGCCACGCCAACCGCGCCATTCCCCTCCGCCTCAAAAATGGATCCTGCAATCGTTCGAATCCTGGTGCTACCAACAATGATATGTTTCTGAACATTGTACATACAACCTCATTATGGCTTCACCCTTTATCGTCTACGCCCGTAAAAAACAACGGATTCTTCTGGTGCGCCCACACCGCGTTCGTCAGCACCGCCGGCGAAGTGCCCATGCCGGCAACAAGGATCCTCCTTCGTGTTATGCACTTCGGAGGGCAAGCGAGGATTTTGCGCTTATTGCTCATCCGATGACCTCCCAATGCCCGCCCTTGTCGGGGCCGACGCGGTGGATGCGACCGGCATCTTTGAGTGCCTTGAGGTTCCACTCAACACCACGCACGGATAGCCCCGTCGCCTTCGCCAACTGTTGCCTGGTAGCCGACGGGTTGTCTGCCAGAATAGTGACAATCGCATCACTATTTTTCACCACACTTTTCACCACACTTTCAACCACAGTTTTCACCACAGTTTTCACCACAGTCGGCTCTGGGGCAAGGGATCTAGCTTCATGTTTCATCGCATGTCACCTCACTTGCCGAAAACCCAATGGCCCTTTTTGGTAGGCCCTTCGTGTCTAAGGCCGACTTTCGCCTTCAGAGAGTCAAGTCGCCGCTTGACGCTGTCGGAACTAATCCCGATTTTTTCAGCAATCAGCTTGCGCGTGATCTCAGAATCCATTTTTATGCAGGATAGAATCTTCAATTCTATGTCCGAAAGATTTTCTTGGGCGGTTTCTTGGGCGGTTTCTTGGGCGGTTTCTTGGGCAGGTTTTGGTAATGCCCCTTCAAGTGCCCGGTCGGCGGAATACGCGTCATCAAGCGGAACGACAAGCCTAAAGACATCGTCTTCGTCAAACACGGGCTCCGCGTTTGAGTAGATCTTGACGTAGTGATAGAGGTTCCTTACGCCGGAGCCAAGTTCATCCGCAAGCTGTACTTGGTGAAAGAAGTTCGCGATGATGGGGTTCTTTGGCTCGGGTTCCAAGTTCTTGGGCGTAATCCGTCCATAACGGAACGCGCGATTGGCGTTCTCCGTATATATGCGGTCGCGCTCGATAATCAAGCGCGCATAGCGTGCGCTCGAAAACTCGCGGTGAATGAGCAGGTTGCCGATCATCTCGCGAAGTATCTTGCCGCGAAGGGACACGCGCGCGTCATCCTCAAGATAAAACTTGTCGAGGAGGTGCTTCTCTCCAAAGGCGAATAGCTGGTCGTAGCTGTCAAGAAGATTGGTTGAGACCGTCACGCGGTCATCATATCGGTCGACATTGACACGGCGAAGCAGTGCATCGGTCTTATATGCGGGGAACACATCGCCGATACAATCGTCCGAGCCAAGAAGCAGGACAGCAGCAGCCTTAAAGCCTTTCTTGCCCGACTCGGCATCCACGCCGAGCAACTTCGCACTCTTGAATATGGCATCGGCAGACATCCGGCGCCACGGATGTCCATCCCGCGTCATCTCCTTAATCCTCGGAAGAAGGTCTAATCGAAGATCCTTTTTCGTAACATACGGGAAAACCCGCTGCTCCGTAAAGACGTGTTGTTTCCGAATGAAGAGCTGCGCAAGTGGTTCTGTTCCCTTTATGCGCACATCCGAATCGTGTACTCGCACATATGTGGCGCCCTTGAACCTATGAACTTCAGGACTTTCAGGTACTTGCACATAAATCAGATGCTTGCGTTGGTACACGATATGCTCTGGATAAAGTTGCACCGTCGGCTCGAACAGATTCGGATCGTTCATCACCTTGACGAAGTTGCGGATCATCGCGTCGATCGCCTTTGGTGGAAGACCAACAACCGTACCGTCGTCATCAACTCCAAGCAAAAGATTGCCACCCGCCTTGTTCAGGAACGCGCAGACCGACTCGAACGTATCGACCTTCGGCCCGTCGCCCGCCCGCTTGAACTCTATGTTCAGGTTCTCGCCGATGGTCAGCAGCGTCTTCAACTTTGATGTCGTAATCTTCATGTCAAAATATCCTATAGCTTAGGCTTTTCCACAATGTAGGCGCACCCATACAGCATTCGTCAGCAACACCGGCAGTATTTGTATTGCCGTAAGTGTGGCCCAAAATTCCAAGAAAGATGTCACAGTCGTCAATTTCGGAGAGATAGCCACCTTCAGCCTTTCGTTTCGGTGTTCGGGGTGGAAAGGGATGTCGGCTTTCCATACGTCGCTTGACACGCCCCGTCAGTTTCTCGAACTAATGCCTTGGAAAAACACGCCTCGTCAAGGCCGTTACCCACAATCAAAAACAACGAAATATTACCACCTTTCGCTATGGAAATCAAGCCTGCCGTGGTTATTATTTGTATCGCTGGCGAAACAGATTTCGCCAAGGTGAACGAGAAGAACACAAGAATTAGCCGACCACGATTTCACCGTCGGGATAAACGATTCGGCCACGCTGGTAATCGTCGCCGGAACCGATCATGAAGGCGATGGCGAGCGGGCCTATCCTCCCGATGTACATGCAGCAAATTATGATGCAACGGCCAGCGGCAGAAAGCATTTCGGTCTGGTTGGTGGACATACCCGCCGTGGAGGCGGCTGCCACCGTTTCAAACAACAACCGGCCGCCATGAGTGTCACCGGCGGAAGCCTCGGTGAACAACAGCAACCCATAGGCGACAAATATCGTGGTAAGCGCCAGCAGCACGATGACAATCGCCTCGCGCACAATGGACTGCGGAATGGTCCGCGAAAAAATCACCGTGTTGGGGTTGTTGCGGCACATGGAGATAACCGTCATCGCCAAAACCACGAGCGTGGTGGTTTTTATCCCGCCGGCGGACGAACCGGGCGACCCGCCGACCAGCATCATAAACGCGGTTATGTGGCGGGAAAACTCGGTAGTGGAGGCCATGTCCAGCGCCGAGAATCCAGCGGTGCGCGATGAGACCGCGTGGAAAAGCGCGCCGTACCACCGGTGACCGGGCGGCATCGCCGCCAAGGCGTGGTTCCACTCCGCCCACAAGAACGTAGCAGCGGAGAACAAAACCAACACCGCAGTGGCGGACAAGACCACCTTGCTGTGCATGGAAAGCGCACCGCGCTCCAGAAGGTTTTTACGCCAGAACTTGATGGTCACCAGATTGAACAGCACCAAGAAGCCAAGGCTCCCCAGCAACACCAACGTCCCGATAACCCCAAGGTACACCGGATCGTCCATGAAATAGGCCAACCCGTTGGAATGCAATGACACTCCGGCATTGCAAAACGCGCTCACCGCATGGAAGAAGGCGTAGAAAACGGCTCTTCTAAACGACATCGGCGGCAATTCCGGACACATCGGGTGCAAATAGCAGGGAAGCAAAACGGAGGTGCCAGCCAACTCAAAAAAGAGCGTGATGCCGATTACCCAGCACACTAGACCGCGTACGCCGTAAACGCCCTTGGATCCGATGGCGTCCATTACCGCGAACTCGCTCTGGAGACTCAGCCGCCGACCGAATATCACCAACAAGAAGGTGGTTGCCGCCATCAAGCCGATGCCGCAAATCTGCACCAGGGCCAACAGCACGCACTGTCCCGCCACCGACAATCTGGTTCCGATGTCAATCACCATCAGCCCGGTTACGCAAGCGGATGTGGCGGCGGTGAACAGCGCTTCGGAGAAGGATAACGGCTTCGCACCGCTGGCCACCGAGAACGGCATCAGGAACAAACCGGTGCCGATCAGAATTACGGTAAGGAAACCGATGGCCACCAGCCACTGCGGACGGTAAAACGGGGATACCTCACCGCTGCCGCCATTTTCCCGAAACAATCCCAAGACAATCCTCCTCAAAAAATCACGTTAGAAGTTGCGTTAGAAATGGCTACCACGCACCAAAACCGTGTCGTGGGGGATTCGGCGGGTTTCGGGATAATCCAGCGTGTAGTGGAGCCCGCGCGATTCATGCCGACGCATCGCGCTCTTGATAATCAACTCCCCCACCAAAGCAATGTTGCGAAGTTCAAGCGTGTCCGGGGTGACGAGATAGTCGAAGTAATACTCGCGGATTTCCTTACGAAGGTTGGCAATCCGGTTCCTAGCGCGCGCGAGCCGTTTGTTGGTACGCACGATACCAACGTAGTCCCACATACAGGAACGCACTTCCTGCCAGTTGTGCGCGATCAGCACATACTCATCCTGCGCCACCGCCGTGCCGTACTGCCAATCCGGAATGTTAAGATGGTCGGGCAACGGGGATTTGTCCCCGACAATCCGCTCGGCATTTCCGTAAGCCGCCACCAGCGCCTCAAGCAGGGAATTGCTCGCCAGACGGTTCGCACCGTGGAGACCAGTACAGGCGGTTTCGCCGACCGCGGAAAGTCCGGGCAGCGAGGTTTCACCCGCCACCGTGGCCTGAATGCCGCCGCAACAGTAGTGCGCCGACGGAACGATCGGGATCAGGTCGGTTGCCATGTCGATGCCGAACTTGAGACAGGTGTCGTAAATGTTCGGAAAACGTTCCTTAAGAAATGTCTTGCCTTTGTGGCGGATGTCCAGACAGCAATATGGCGCACCGGTGCGCTTCATCTCGGAGTCGATGGCTCGGGCCACAACGTCACGCGGCGCCAGCGCCCCGCGCTCGTCGTATTTCTTCATGAACGGACGACCGTCCGGATCGACCAGCTCCGCGCCCTCGCCGCGCACCGCCTCGCTGATCAGAAAGCGTTTGGCCTGGGGATGGTAAAGGCAAGTAGGATGGAACTGGATAAACTCCATATTGGCGATTTTCGCGCCCGCGCGCCACGCCAAGGCGATGCCGTCGCCAGTGGCGATATCGGGATTGCAGGTGTAGAGATACACCTTGCCGGCGCCGCCGGTGGCCAGAATCGTGTGCGGCGAACGAACGGCATAAATCTCACCGGACACCGTGTCCAGCACGTAGGCACCGAAACAACGGTTCTCGCCGGGAAGCTTCAAGAAATGGGAGGTGATGAGATCAATCACCATCGAATCTTCGCTCACGCGGATGTTCGAGTTGCTGCGCACCTGTTCAACCAGCACCGCCTCCACCCGTTGACCGGTGATGTCGCCGGCGTGAAGGATGCGGCGCTGCGAATGGCCGCCCTCGCGGCCAAGGTCGTAACCCGGCGTACCGTCGGTACGGGGATTGAAACACACACCAAGCCGTTCCAAATCCGCAATGCGGGCCGGGCCGTCGGATACGATTTGGCGAACCACCGCCTCGTTGCACAAACCCGCGCCGGCAATCAAGGTGTCGCGCACGTGCTGCTCAAAACTGTCGCCCGGTTCCATTACACAGGCAATGCCGCCTTGGGCACGATTGGTGTTGCAGTCATCAAGCTTCTTTTTGGTGACCAGCAGCACCCGTCCGTGGGGCGCCAAATAAAGCGCGCTCATCAGACCGGCAATGCCGCTTCCCACCACAAAATAATCGCAAGACGCTATTCGCATTTCCTAATCCCCGCCATTATCCGCAAAGGCCCCAGATGCCGAAACCCGGTAAAAGAGCCGGATCGGGCCGCCCGGCACAACAACTTCGGTTTCTCCCGCAACGCCGTTGACCGAGGTCACCGGATGCCAATAATCCACCCCGGCGGACTCGCAACTCTGCACCGTGTAAACCGCGTCCTTAATCGAAACGAAACGGATCCTCCATTCCGCGTCGCCGACGCGGGAGACGGACAAAATATCGGGCGGCGGAATTATCCGCACCCCTTCCCCGCCGAGGGTCAGCGTCTCCGCGCCAATGATGTTCTGATAACCGCTGCCAAAGTTCACCTCGCCAGCCAAATCGTAAACGCCGTCAGGACCGCTAACGGTGTATGTGATGGTTACCGGCGTCTCACCACGGGCGTTCAGCACGATTTCACGATATTCGGGATCCCATTCAGCACCGCTACCGACCAACGAAGTTACGTTCAACCCGTCCGCAACCATTTCCGATCCTAACCAGCGTCTGGTTCCCTCCGGCGGATTGAAGTAAAGCGTTATGGTGTTGCCGCTCACCACCCGCAACGCCTCAACCGCAGTGGTGGAATAGTACTCGGCAGACTCGGTACGTTCCACCCCGCGAGACATCGAAACCCCGATAATCGGTTCCGGCGCGGCATAACCGTCCACCGATTTGAAGATGACATTGTAGCGGCCATCCTCCAGCGAAACGGTGGCACCGGATCCGTTCCACGTGTGACCGCAATCCACACTCCACGCGCCGCCGCAATCGGCAGGGGTCAGATTTACCGTCAACTGGCCTAACGGACGCTGGTTGACCGTCAACAGTACTTCGGAACTGGTGACAACCCCGGATTGGTTGGAACATACGCAGTAAAACAGCGAACCGTTGTCCTGAAGCAAAACGCTGTTTATGGAGTATTCCGGACCGTCAGCGTCCGCGATTGGTTCTCCGTTACGATACCAAGTGTAATACAGCGGGGCGCTGCCGCCATCAACGGAAAACTCGAAACTGGCATCCTGCAACTCCACCACCGTAACGCTTTCTACGTCCGCCACAACCACCGGCGGCCGGTTGGTCACGGTAAGGGTAACCACTTGGCTGGTGACGGAACCCACCCCGTTTGTTACCACGCAATAAAACGTACTGCCGTCCAGATTGTCGGTAGCCGTCGCGATCGTCAGTGAATTGCCCGTCGCGTCGGGATAGAACACATCATTCCAATACCAGAAATAACTCAACGGCTGGGTGCCGGAAAGCACCATCGAGAGCACGGCCGACTCGCCGTCCATCACCGTAAGATCCTGCAAATCGCTTGAAAAAGACGGCGGCATCGGCGGCGCCCACACTTTGATGTAACCCATCTCCGACCCAGTGGAAAAGTCATCATCCTCCCAGTCGTCCTTAAAACCGCCCTGGACCCAGTTTTTGGATTTGGTGACACCGCCGGTCAACAGTCCCGCCGAGGAAAAATCGAGCGCAAGCGTTGAGTCGCTATCATTCCCGCCCTGGTAACTCCACCACACGTGCGCCAATCCGTTGGAGGGGAAAAACGCGGCGAATCCGTCTTTCCCGCCGGAAAACGCACTGCCGTCATCGGTGGAAACGGCGACCTCGCTGGAGACGGTGCCGCCCACCGCCACCTGGCCTTCCCGACCGATAACAACCGCAGACACGGAGTCATTGCCAGCGCCGCCGATCAGCCGCCCCCAGTCCACCGAAAAAGCGGATTCGGTCTCACTCAACCGCAGCAGAAAACCGTCCGTCCCGCCGCCGAAACCGTTACGGAAACGCACCGAGTTAATCATCAGGAAAGTGCTGGAGGCGGTAACCCCGCCCACGTAAATCGTGCCGTATTGCGATGAACTGTCGGCTGTCAGCGCCGAAACGGACACTGCATCCGCGCCGGCGAGATAACTGGTCCAGAGATGTTCACCGTCGGCAGTAAGCTTGGTGATGAATCCGGATTTGTATAAAGCGGACTGGGTGTCGGAACCGATGTTGGTCCAACCGCCCGCAGTGTAGGTTTCTCCTCCCAGCACCAACCCGCCATCAGCGCAAACCGCGCAAGCGGTGGCGGAATCCCAACCCAAGCCGCCGATGTAACGCAACCATAGCAGCTCACCGGAAGACGAAAACTTCATCGCCACCGCATCCACGCCGCCGCGAGGTTGCAAACCGTAATCCACCCCGCGAATGGTCGCGGCGGTGACGTTGCAAGCGAGATTCGCCGCTGAAGCGTGACCGACCGCGTAAACCGCGCCGTCCGCCGCCACGCACACCGCGTTCAGCGAATTGGTCGAACCCCACTGCCCCAGCATCGACCATTGCCAACTCTGTTCACCGGTAGTACCGTCCAGCTTGGATATGAACCCGTAGGTGGCGGATCGGTCGGCGCGGGTGGTCTGGCAACGCCCCACCGCATAAACGCATTCGTCAGCGTCTACCGCCAATCCGCACATTCGGTCAAGGTACAAATCGCCCAGCGCGGCGGCCCACTGCAACACCCCGTCGGAATCGGTACGGATCACGAAACCGTCCCGTCCGCCTAAACTGGAAAAATCGATCCCGTCGTCGTTTTCCAACACTCCCAGTCCAAGCGAACCGGCGGCATAGACCGCGCCGTTGCCGGCGGCTACCGCAGTTACCTCGTCACCGTCGGAAAAAACGCTTCCCACATACGACGCCCAAGCCGGCAAGAGCGAATTGGCATCGTAACCGAAAGCCGCCGCCGCGGAAAACGCCGCCGCAACCAACAACCCTCGGACAAAACTTAGCCAATTTTTACGATATCCGCCCATGCCGCACCCCGCAATCGTTAGGCCGGGTCAGAGACCGTAGACCCCGCCACACCTTTGGCGATCCATTCGCGCATCGCGCCCAAAGTCCGGTTCCATGCTTTCGCGTCCGTCCTCAAATCCAAAAACCGGTCAAAAAGGGTAAACCAAGCATCGCAGAACAGCTCGATCTTCATCATCCGCTCTTCGAACTGCCCCTCTTCCTCCTCCATCTCGCTCTTTGGCAGTTTCACGGAACGGAAAGAGAAATCCGCGTCCACGGTGGCGGAGATGGCTTCCTTGTCCACCGCCAGCACGAACTTGGCGCGTTTCAGCTTCTTGCCGCAAAACAGCGCCACCATCGCCTCGTCGCCGTCCAGCGGCTGACCGTTGCGTAGCAACGCCTCGTGCGCCCCCTCGCCGTCGCGGAAAAAGGTTACCGGACCTTCCAACATATACCCCGCCTCGTGGCCGTTCGGCAAATGGAATACCGAACCGTTGACCTCCCAATTGAACCACAGCCAAGTGAAGAAATCCATCCCTAAGGTACATTCCACCGGCGGTTCGACATTAGGGTCGGGTGAAAAGCTTACCCCTTCCAAATCCCGCACGTTAACCTGTTTGCGTTTCATGGCGGCGGTGGAGGCGGTAACCAAAATCGGCATCGTTCCTGCGACTTCTTTGAACGCCGGGGAGAGCCGGTCGATCTGCTGGTCGCTTAGCGCGCCCGCCACAAGCCGGTCATTGCGGAAGTCCACCACTACCGGAATACCGCTCAGCGTCGGCGGCATTTGCGGCATCAGCGAGGCAATCACCCGCTGCTTAACCTCGGCCTTCGCTTTGCGGGAGAGGGTGTGGACCTCGCGGGCCTTCATCTCGACCTCTTCCTCCATCTTGCGATGCGCGGTCAACAGCGAGCCGGGAATCTTTTTCTCGGCCTTCAGCAACTGCAGATGAAGATACGGACCGATCACGCACCGCTCGTCGGTAATATTGCGGTCCAGCAAATGCCGTCCGGTCACCCAGCCGGTGATTGGCTCGGTTTTAATGGTGGAAAGCGGTTGCACGGCATGCTTGGCGAACTCCTCCACCAGACTAGAATCGTATTGTTGCTGCAGATAAAACAGACGGAATGACGGTCTCCCGGTGTCAAATGCCATAAAACGCCTCCGTTCAGCACCACCCGGCGTCCATAAATCCACGACGGGACAAAATCATGAAAAACCTTCCTTGGTCACGGCGCACCACCTTTTGCGCCCGAACTGGTTAAAAATTATACCTTATCCGCCCTGTAAAAGAAAAGCACAAATTTGCACCGTGCGCAGGGCGGTTGGAAAACGGCACGGAACCGTTTCACATTGACTTGGGACAAGTGGTTGTGGTATGTTACTTATCACTTCAATCGGTTTAATGTGGTAAGCGCTTATAAGGATTTGTGAATTATGAAGTTCATCAGCATGGCATGTCAGTTGCTGGCGGTGGCGATTGCGGCGTCCGCCGCGCCAACGGACGCAAATTTTAAAGCGGTCTTGACCGATCCGCTCGCGTGGCTGTACGCCGACTCTAAAACGGAGGCCGTGGAACGCATGGACGAGATTGATGTCCCGTCAAATGGCGTGATCGACATCAATGTCCTGATCAACGGTCTGACGCCCGACGATCAGCTCACGATCTCCGCGTCATACTCCGAGGGCGAATGGTACCGGATGCGGGCGGTGCCGGTGAAGCGCAACACCGGCATGCGCGGCTTCCTTGAAAAGAATCCGGGTGATAACCCGCATGTGGCGCGTCGCGCCCCGTTCGAGGTTTTTGATGTGCTGGAACCCCTACCCGTCACAAGGGTCGCGCTGCACCCTGATGGTGCCGCGCTCGGGACGGCGGCGACCATCCCATCGCCAGCCGAAACGGAGGCGTTGCGCTTCCGGCTTGATCGCGCCGCGGAGGGGTCGATGCGGCGGTTCCCGATCCGGATCCGCGTCGCGCAGGGCGGGATCACACGTGAACTGCCGCTCACGGTAAACATCCACGCCGTCGCGTTGCCGCCGGTCGGCAAGGACAGTTTCAAGTACACCAACTGGATGGACTTCGGCAGTATGGCCGACTCGCACGGGTTGAAGAAATGGAGCGATGAACATTGGGCGATGATCGAGAAGTACGTGCGGCTCGCCGCGCGCGGACGCCAAAATGTCGGGCTTGTCCGTGACGTGTTTGAAAAGGACGCAGCCGGTAACGTGGTCCTGAACAAAGAACGCTTCACCCGCGTCCTCGACATCTACAACCGCGCCGGGCTTTGGTATCTGGAAGGTTCCCACCTCGCCAGTTTCACGAGTGGCTGGGGTTCATCCGCGTTCAAAACCTCCTTCACCACAAACATCACCACCACCGTGCCCGGCGCACTCGCCCTATCGAAAATGGCCCGCGCCTACATGGAGGAGATCAATGCGCGAGGACTAAAAGACCGTTGGTATCAGCATGTTGCCGACGAACCTGGCGGCAAAAACGTCGCCGAATACCGGATCACCTCCGGCATCGTGCGCCGCTATATGCCCGGCATCCGAACGGTCGATGCCGTGGAGGAGCCCTCTTTCGCCGGGGCGTTGGATGTGTGGTGTCCGAAAGTGGACGCCTTCCAACGGCACCGTGAACAGTACGACAATTTTCGAACCAACTTCGGCGACCGCGTCTGGTGCTACACCTGCTGCATTCCCGGCGGGAAGTGGATGAACCGAACGATGGACGGAGAATTGTTGCGCCCGGCGCTCATCCCGTGGGTTGCGGTGATGTGGGATATCGACGGATTCCTCCACTGGGGTTACAACCGCTGGCAGCGCAACCAGGGGCAAGATCCGTTCAAAGAACCCTATCCCAAGAAATGGGGCGGATCGAACGACGGTCATTCGCTCCCGCCGGGCGACACGCACATCGTCTATCCCGGAACCGATGGTCCGTGGCCGAGCGTCCGTCTGGAAGCGACGCGCGCAGGTATGGAGGACGCCGATTTGATCGCCGCCTTGCGCCGCCGCGACAAGGACAAGGCCGACGCTTTGGTGAAACGCATCGCGCGGGGGTTCGACGACTACGATCCATCGTGCAAGCTGTACCGCGAAGTGCGCAGGGATATCCTCCTTGCCCTTGAAACGCCGCACAATTGACCGCCAAAGAACTTGTGCTTTTCAGTAACCGAACGTTATTCAACGAAAGAGGATAAGAAATGAATAAGCCTATGAAGATCACCGGTTTGAAGCTGTTCACAGTCGCATTGTTAGCGACCGGAATCGCGCATGGCGCGATGCGTCCCACCCCGGAGTATCTGAAACGCGCGGTCGTCTATCAGATGGTGTTGCGCAACTTCACCCGCGACGGCAATTTCCGGGCAGCCACCGAGATGTTGGAGCATGTGAGATCCGCCGGAATTGATGTAGTCTATCTTACGCCGTTCGTGGAGATGGACTGCGACATGGATGAGCGCGGCTGGAGTACGCGCCAGAAGGCAAGCGGCTACCATACGCCCAAGAACCCATACCGCATCTCCAACTACGACAAGATCGANNNGCGGACTTCAAGGCGTTCAACGACAAAGCGCACGCGCTCGGCATGAAAGTTTACATGGACCTCGTCTATCTCCATTGCGGGCCAAGCAACGTAATGAAAGACCTCTTCCCCGATGCGTTCCAGAAGAACCCCGACGGCACGGTACGCATGACGAAATGGCACTTCCCGTATGTCAACTTCAAGTCGAAGGACGTGCGCAAATATCTCATCGACTCGATGCTCCACTGGATACAACTCGGATGCGACGGGTTCCGTTGCGATGTGGGCGATGCCGTACCGATCGACTTCTGGGTAGAGGCCGTTACAGCGTGCCAAAAAGAGAAACCCGAACTTGTGATGATCAACGAAGGGACCAAAACGGAATGGCTCGAAAAGGCGTTTGACGCTTGTTACGCCTGGCCGTGGAGTTTCTCGATCCGCAACTTCCTCACGCCGTCTCTGCCAGGACAGGTGACCGCGACGAACAGGACGCTCGACCAGAAGATGCCGGGCGTTCGCAAATACGAGGAGAGTATTCCGAAAGACGCTTTAATGTTCTGTTTCATGGACAACCACGACACGGCGGCAGACGACGGGGAGAACCGTTTCGACAGAGTGAATCCAGTAGAGGCTGGTAACGCGGCGTTCGTTCTCACCTTCTTGCGGCGCGGTTTGCCGCTCGTATTCAACGGGAACGAAATCGCGGACAATTCGCTCAACACCTTCTTCGCCCCAGTTGAGGACGTGGCTCGGGCCAGAAAGACCATAGATTGGGCGCGGGCCCTTCAGCCCGCCGGTCAGAAGCGGCTGGCGTTAATCCGCGCGCTCGCCAAACTGCGCCATGAGGATCCGGTGTTCTATGACGGCGCCCAGGAATGGGTGACCAACGGCGAAGCTAAAAACGTGATCGCTTTCGTGCGGAGGCATGGTGATCGCGCCGTGTTCGTAGCAGCCAACCTGCGCCCGGAAACCGCCGAGTTCATTCCGGACGGGGTAAGTCTGGATGCCGCGAAAAAACCGCTCCTGTCAGAAAACGTGAAAGTCGAAAAAGACGGCACCTGCCGTTTCGGCGCGTATGGTTTTATCGCGCAGGAATTCTAGGAAAACACAGGCAAAAAAAATGGCGGAGAGGGAGGGATTTGAACCCTCGGTACCCTTTTGGAGCACACAGCATTTCCAGTGCTGCACCTTCGACCACTCGGACACCTCTCCGCAAAAACGGGGGAAATATTACCAAAAGCGTACGGCAAAAACAACAACAAAATGAATATTTTTTTGTTCGTTGCCGCGCCGCCGCCTTTGCGTTATCGGCAATGGTTAACGCCCAAGAGTAACCACCAACGACTCGCGTTGCCAAAACAGCAGAAAACGCTGGCGCTCAATTACCTGAAAGACCACCTGCCAACCGTCTTTCGCCTCTTTGTTCAACCGCGACTGCAAAACATCCGCTGGAATAACCGATGCACCTAACAGAATCGAAGCGCAACCGTTTTCGCTGACCCGAATCACCTTGTATTCACGAAACATCGTTTGTCTCCTCATTTCGTCACGAGATCGAAACGGTCGGATAAGTCGCCCGAGCTCTTCACGCCCCATTGCAAAACGAGTTTAGTATCTCACAGCGGCATGGATTTATCAAGCGCAAACATAAGCCGCATTTGAAGCGGCAAAAATCATAATTACACTTGCACGGCCAAAGGTTTTGTGCGATAATAAACGCGTTTTGTTTCACGGTGAAACAGAAGATCGGTTTTTATTTAATAGGAGTTATGCAATGAGTTTCACGTCTTTCTCCAGAAGAAGTTTCTTAAAGTCAGCAGCGTTTGGCGCGGCAGCCTGCGCGGTTCCTGAATTTGCGGCGGCGGCGCCGGTTAAAGCCAAAGTGGCAGTGCAGCTGTATTCAATCCGCGATTACATTAAAAACAACGGGCTGGAAAAATCGCTGGCCGAGGTGGCGGCTATTGGCTACAAGGGCGTGGAATTCGCCGGATACTACGGCAAGAACGCTGCGGAACTTAAAAAGATCCTGGACGATAACGGATTGGTCGCGTGCGGCACCCATGTGGGTCGCGGCGAGTTCTCCCCGGAGAAAGTCAAGCAGACCTGCGAATTCAACCTCGGTTACGGCAACAAGTTCATCTGCTGCCCCGGCGGCGGTAACTTCCCGGGCAAGGGAGAAAATCTTGACGAGTTCATGAAGAAGCTGGTGGAGTACTATAACAAGGCTGCCGAGGATGCCGGTAAACTGGGATGCTTGATCGGGTTGCACAACCACCAGAATGAATTCAAGATGAAGCTCTCCGACGGGACCACCTATTGGGATTACTTCTTCTCCAATACGTCCAAGGCGGTTCAGATGGAGCAGGATGTGGGCTGGACCACCACCGCCGGTTGCGATCCCTGCGCCCAGTACACCAAATATCCGCACCGCTCATTCGCCCTCCACGCCAAAGAAAACGGCCAGTCCAATGATGGATACGAGGGTATCCTCGGACAGCCCGGCAAGGGTGCGAAGTGCGTTGAATGGGACCGGCTCTTCCCGGTGACCGACGCTGACGGCGTGCAATGGTACATCGTGGAGTGCGAGCGCAACGCTTCCAACCTGAAGTCCATAATCGAGTCCTTCAAGTTCCTGCAGAGCAAGGGCCGCTGCTAAACTACCTACCCCGAGGTCAAATATGTCGCTCTACGAATATGCAACCGACATGGACACCCCGGTGCATCCGGTAAGTGCGCCCGACTATATGCCGCGCGAACAGATGTCGGCATTGCAACTTCATCGGCTGCAGGCTACGGTCAAGCGGGCTTATGACAATGTGCCGCTGTTCCGCAAACGGATGGATGAGCGCGGAGTGCGTCCGGAACACGTGAAAACGCTGAAGGACATTGCGCTGCTGCCGTTTATGAAAAAGGTTGACTTGCGCGACGAATATCCGTTCGGGCTGATGGCTTGCCCGATGAACGAGGTGATCCGGTTCCAGTGCTCCAGCGGCACTACCGGAAAACCGATTGTGCTGGCCAACACCGAAAACGACATTCTGGTTTGGCAGAACGGCACCATGCGGGCCTTGGCGATGTTCGGGATCCGCAGTTCCGACATCATGCAGGTCTCTTACGGTTACGGTCTGTTCACCGGCGGGTTGGGGCTGCACTACGGTGGCGAGGGAATCGGCTGCACGGTGCTCCCGACTTCCGGCGGCAACACCGACCGTCAGCTGATGCTGATGCGGGATTTGGGCGTGACGGCCATCGCCTGTACCCCCAGCTATTTCCTTCACCTACTTGACGAAGGCATGAAGAAGGGAATGGATTTCCGCAAGGACACCAAACTCCGCCACGGTATCTTCGGGGCGGAACCCTGGTCAACGGAAATGCGCGAAAAGATGGAGGACATTACCGGAATCATCGCCCACGACATCTACGGATTGACCGAGATTTCCGGACCTGGTGTGGCTGGCGATTGCCAGTACCGTTGCGGGCTCCATGTTTTCGAAGATCACTTCTATCCCGAAATCATCGACCCCGACACGCTAGAGCCGTTGCCGGACGGCGAGTCCGGAGAACTGGTGTTCACCACCCTCGACCGTACCGGAATGCCGATGATTCGCTACCGGACTCGCGACATTTCGAGAATCCTTCCCGAAGTCTGCAAATGCGGACGGACCATACGCCGTATCGAGCGCGTCAGCGCCCGCAGCGATGACATGCTTATCATCCGCGGCGTTAACGTATTCCCGTCCCAGATCGAAGCCGGGTTGCTCAGCATCGACTCCGTCCTGCCCCATTACCACATTGTGGTGGATCGGCAGGGCGATCTCGATACGCTGGAGGTTAAAGTGGAAGTCACGCAAGAAACCTTCAGTGACGATATTCGCTCGTTGGAAAACCTTCGCCGCCGCATCGGCCAGGCCATCCAGCGCATCATCAACATCAACGCCAAGATTACGCTGGTTGAACCGCACACCCTGCCCCGCAGCGAGGGCAAGATTAAGCGCGTGACCGACCTGCGCAAGAAATAGGAGGACGACATGAAGATTCAGCAGCTTTCGCTCTTTATGGAGAACAAGCCGGGCCACCTGAAGGGTATTTGCAAGACCCTTGCCGATGCCGGAATCAACATCGTCACCCTCTCGCTGGCCGACACCCAGCAGTTTGGCATCGTGCGGTTGATCGTCGAGGAGTGGGAAAAGGCCAAAGCCGCGCTGGAAGCCGCCGGTTTGGTGGTGAACGTGCGCGAAGTGGTGGCCGCCACCGTACCTGACAAACCCGGCGGCATCGCCGAGGTCCTCGCCGTTATCGACAACGCCGGGGTGAACATCGAGTACATGTACGCTTTCGCGTTCCGCCACAAAAACGAGGCCGTGCTGGTATTCCGGTTTGACGACACCGAGAAAGCCCGCGCCGCGTTGCAAAGCGCCGGACGTTGCGTATTGGACTCTGACACGCTTTTCGCCGAGGCGAAATAACGTCCCTATAGCTAAAAGGCGCGGGATTGCCGTATTGGCAGTCCCGCGCTTTTTTGCTAATTAAACCGCTTGCGTGGGACAAGCATAGCCAAAAGCACCGCCAATGCCAATAACGGCGGATAATAAAGCGACTTAACCAGCTCTAACGAACCAAACGGCACCTGGGCCGCTTTAGCCACCCCGGCCGCGATTAAGATTTGGGCGCCGTAAGGAATGACGCCTTGAACCACGCATGACGCAGTGTCCAGCACCGAAGCAATTCTTGCCGGGGATGCGCCAAATCTGTCTGAACATTCCTTGGCCACAGGACCTGCGATAACAATCGCCACCGTGTTGTTTGCGGTAAACAGGTTAACGGTAGACACCAGCAGGAACACCCCTAATTCACAGGTGCGCGGTCCGCGAACCAGCCGTGAAATTTTCTCCGTAAGCCAACTGATACCTCCGTTAGCTTTGATGGTGCGAAACATCCCACCCGCCAGAATCGCAACGATCAACGTCTCGCTCATGCCTAACGCGCCTTTGCCGACCAAATCCAATACCGACCATGTGTCGAATTTCCCCAAAGCCACGCCGATTACCGAGGCCAATATTGTTCCAGCGAAGAGCAGCAGCATCACGTTAAGACCCGTCAAGGCCAAAACCAAAATCAGCGCGTACGGCATGATTAGCAGTATATGTCGCCAAGTAATGGAGACCTCAATCCCAGACACAACGTTTTCATTGGAATAACCAACCAGCGCGTACGCGAACAGGCACACCAGCGCCGCCGGGGCAACAATCGCGGAATTGGCAATAAATTTATCACGCATTGCAATTCCTTGGGTTCGCGTGGCGGCAATCGTAGTGTCAGATATCATCGAAAGGTTATCCCCAAACATCGCTCCGCCCACTACCGCTCCCGCCAACAATGCCGGACTTAACCCCAAAGGAAGGGCAAAACCCAACGCAATCGGGGTTACTGATGCGATAGTCCCGCAACTGGTGCCAATAGCGAGCGAAACCAAACAGGAGACCAGAAACACTCCCGCCAGCATCAGACGGGCCGGAATTAGCGACCTCGCCACCGCTACCGCCGCATCGACTGCGCCTGACCCCTTGGCCACGCTGGCGAACGCCCCGGCCAATATGAAGATCAAGCACATAATCATAATGTTGGACTCACCCATCCCGGCCGCATAGGTCTCAATCCGTTCTGAGAGTTTTCCACGTCCAAACGACAGCGCGGTGGCCGATGCCACAAGAAACGCGATGGTCATCGGGACTTTGTAAAAATCTCCCGCCGCCAGCGACAACCCTAAATAAAACCCGGCAAACACCAGAAAAGGAAACAATGCCCATGCGCTTGCCTTGTTGGAAAAATCATGACTTTTATCCATAACAAACCCCACAAGTTTCACAAGCTAGGAAAAAACTTCATAGCGAGTGTTCTGTACAATTCTGATAACGGTCATCGTCCTGATATTTTTCCCGAAGGTTTTTCAGCACCACCTTCAGCGCGTCAATGCGGGCGGCGTATTCTGGATCACCATAGCCGTTGTGCAACTCCTCCGGATCTTTAACCATATCGAAGTATTCCCATTCATCGCGCTTGTAGTAGTAAACCAGCTTGTCGGTTTTGGTACGGACACCATACCAGGCCGCAGTGTGATGAAAGCCACCTTCAATGTAATACCGACAATACAACGAATCGCGCCACTCCTTCGACGTCTGTCCGCACACGTTGGCAAGGAACGACTCGCCCTGCATAGCCTCCGGCTTGCGGGCACCAGCCAAATCAAGAAAGGTGGGCGCAAAATCGATGTTGGCGATTAGGTCCGAATTCACACTGCCGGGTTTGATGAACGCGGGGCATTTGGCGATAAACGGCATTTTAAGCGTCTCCTCCATAATAAACCGCTTGTCGTATAACCCATGGTCACCGAGAAAGAACCCTTGGTCGGAGGTATAAATCACCAAAGTGTCCCGTTCGATACCTTTTGTCTTAAGGTACTCCACCATGTCTCCGACCGAGTCGTCAACCGACTGGACACAAGCCAGATAATCCTGCATATAGCGAAGGTAGCTGAGCGCGGTCTTGGCGCGATCATCCATATCGTCCGGCCACTCGTTAACAAACTTTCCCCGCTGATTACGCTTGCCGGCGTAAGTCTTGCCCTCGAACTCGAAAACGTGCCCGGCACCGAAAAACTCTGCAAGTTTCAGATCAGAATCGATGCGCATGTGTCGAAGCAAAGTCATGGTGGTGGTTTTGATCGGCGACGCCCGCCCGGCGTAATCGTCGAAAATCGTGTCGGGCATCGGAATGTCCTTCAAGGTCATGGAGCAGAATTTCTCGCGGTACTTTTTCGGTGGCAACCAATTACGGTGCGGAGCCTTGTGGTGCATCATCATGAAGAACGGCTTGCCGCTCGCCAAAGCGTCATCAAGGGTGGCGCAGCAAACGCGCGTGATGTTCTCCGTTGCGTACTCGCCGGGAAAGCTCTGTTTCCCGACGCTTCCGTCCGGTTTTCGGACCCAAAACCAGGGGTCATAATACACGCCCTGGTTTTCGTAAATCATCCACTTGTCCCAGTCGGAGTCCCGGACGGTGCGCGGCCCACCGCAATGCCACTTCCCGATGAACGCGGTGTAGTAGCCGGCCTCACGCATATATCCCCCGACAGTCTCGATTTCCGGAGAAATGGAGTTAAACGACGGCATCCCGTTTTTGTGGCTGTAGCGCCCGGTCAGAATTCCCGCTCGCGACGGGGCGCAAATCGGGTTGGTACACATGACGTCAGAAAAGATCATGCCCTCCGCGGCCAAACGGTCCATGTTCGGGGTCTTGTTGATCCGGCTACCGTAGGCGGAAATCGCGTGCGCGGCATGGTCGTCGGTCATAATGAACAAGATATTGAGCTTCCGCTCCTTTGCCAGCCGCATCAGCGAGGTGGAACAACCGGCAAGCAACGCCGAAGCACCCGCCCCGGTCAAAAACGATCTGCGCGTATTCATCATAACCGCTAACCCTCCTCTGGCAATTCGGCTTCTATTCGCCCAACCACCTAACTACCCAACCACCAATTGGATGAATCAAATCATCTCGCACACCCGATTTTGAAACTCCCGGTAAAGTGCGGAATCCCGCAACGATTCCCAACTATCCGCTCCGATGTTGCCCAACCGCCATTCATCCGCAACATAAAAATCGCAAGGGTAAACATTGCCGTCATGTTCCACCACCAAATAACTGCCGCAACAACGCTCAGGCAATTCGTATCCGACCCGGCTGGAGAATTCACGATACTCCGGCAATGACACCTCCTCGGCGCATCGGATATACTGGCGGAAAGGAGCGGAAAAATTGTCACGCAGATAATGGTCGGTCGCCTCCGGTTCCCCCACATTTGCCCGCGACACCACGCAAAGGATGCTATAGTCCACACCATACCGTTCCAAAAGCCGAATCCCTTGCACCGCCTCGGTGGTTTTACCTCGGGTAACATCGTTCACCGTCGGAGAACCATCTAGCGACACTCCAACCAACCAACGGTTTCGCGCAAAAAATTCCGCCCATTCCGGAGTAATCAACGTGGCGTTGGTCTGGACGGAAACCGCGCATCCGAACAAATCCAGGCGCTCGTAAAACGAACGTGGCAATAACAACGGTTCGCCACCCTGAAAACAAATCTCATGGTCAAGCATCGGCAATGCCATATAAGAGTTGACCATACGGGTTGCAAGAGTGCCGGACATCCGGCCCGGCGGATGTCGGCGATAAAAACAGTAGCGGCAATTCATGTTGCAATCGCCGCCCACCGGTTTCACAAGCAGAGAAAACGACTTCAGAGCGAGTACTCCTTGCAATTCTGGTAACGGTCGTCGTCCTGGTATTTTTCCCGCAGATTTTTCAGCACCACCTTCAGCGCGTCAATGCGGGCGGCGTATTCCGGATTACCGTAGCCGTTGTGCAACTCCTCCGGATCCTTAACCATATCGAAATATTCCCATTCATCGCGCTTGTAGTAGTAAACCAGCTTGTCAGTCTTGGTGCGGACACCGTACCAGGCTGCGGTGTGGTGCTCGCCACCTTCCACGTAATACCGGCAATACAACGAATCGCGCCACTCTTTCGACGGCTGTCCGCACACGTTGCCGAGGAACGACTCGCCCTGCATGTCCTCCGGTTTACGAACCCCGGCCAAATCAAGGAAGGTGGGAGCGAAATCGATGTTGGCGATAAGATCCGAATTCACGCTGCCGGGTTTGATGAACGCCGGGCATTTGGCGATAAACGGCATTTTAAGCGTCTCTTCCATGATGAAGCGTTTGTCGTAAAGCCCGTGGTCGCCAAGAAAGAACCCCTGATCTGAAGTGTAAATAACCAAAGTGTTCCGTTCAACGCCTTTCGCCTTAAGGTACTCTACCATATCGCCGATCGAGTCATCGACCGACTGAACGCAAGCCAGATAATCCTGCATATAACGAAGGTAACTGAGCGCGGTCTTGGCGCGGTCATCCATGCCGTCGGGCCACTCGTTAACGAATTTTCCTTCGGCGCTCTTTTTGCCTGTATAGGTTTTGCCTTCGAACTCGAAAACGTGTCCGGCTCCGAAAAATTCGGCAAGTTTCAAATCCGGACCGATACGCATGTGCCGAAGCAAGGTCATGGTGGTAGTTTTTATCGGGGAAGCCCGCCCGGAGTAATCGTCGAAAATCGTGTCGGGCATCGGAATGTCCTTCAACGTCAAGGAACGGAATTTCTCGCGGTATTTCTTGGATGGCAACCAGTTGCGGTGCGGAGCCTTGTGGTGCATCATCATGAAAAACGGCTTGCCGCTCGCCAAAGCGTCATCTAGGGTGGCGCAGCAAACGCGCGTGATGTTCTCCGTGGCGTACTCGCCGGGGAAACTCTGTTTGCCGAAGGTGCCGTCCGGTTTGCGCACCCAAAACCACGGGTCGAAATATACGCCCTGGTTTTCGTAAATCATCCACTTGTCCCAATCGGAATCCCGGACGGTGCGCGGGCCGCCGCAGTGCCACTTGCCGATGAACGCGGTATAATAGCCGGCTTCGCGCATATATCCGCCAACGGTCTCGATTTCCGGGGAAATGGCGTTGAACGACGGTACCCCGTTTTTGTGACTGTAACGTCCAGTCAAAATGCCCGCGCGCGACGGGGCGCAAATCGGGTTGGTACACATGACATCGGAAAAGATCATGCCCTCCGCAGCCAACCGGTCCATATTTGGAGTTTTATTTATCCGGCTGCCATACGCGGAAATCGCGTGAGCGGCGTGGTCGTCAGTCATGATGAACAAGATATTGAGCTTTCGCTCCTTTGCCAACCGCATCAGCGAAGTCGAACATCCGGCCAGCAACGCCGAAGCCCCCGCCCCGGCCAAAAACGATCTGCGCGTATTCATCATAACGCCAATCTCCCCGTTTAAAGTCATGAAAACGATAGACGCATTTCAAACAACGATAAAATTGTAACACGCCACGACACCGCGAATCAAGGCGATTCTAAAAACGGCACATAATTCGTATAGAAAATAAATCAGCTAAATCATCCTCCTTATCAAACGGCAGTAGCAATACAAATTGTAGCCGCCGCGCTCGAAGATCGGGTCCTGCGACAGCCAGCGGCCCGTATCCGGGGCGTATTCGCGGTACGCGAAACGGTAGGTGTTAAGCACCTCGTTGTAGGGCTTGGTGGAGAACCGGTAGTCGAAGTCCTGTCCGGTGCGGGATACGGTTTCGCCGTAGGGGCCGTAGGCGTAGGTCGCTGCAACGTTGCCGGATTCGTCAATGTACGCGGTGATGTTTCCGCCGCCGCCGTAGAGCGGGAAGTGCCACACGCCATCACATTGCACGGCCAGCAGGCCGCCAGTCCCGCCCGCGCCGCCAAGGGTGCCGGAGAGGTCGCGCCCCCACACGTTCACGGTGCGGCCGGGAAGCTTCACGTAGGCATCGGCACCATAGTCCCCCTCCACCGGTTTCGTTAAATGGTTGTGTAAAGGCATAGTCATTTCCCCTGTTGTTAAAACGCCCCTAATGAAGGATCATAAATCTTTTCGCCGAAAACTTCGGAAAACTTCTTGCCGTGGTTTAACATATCAACGAATTCTTTTTGCGGGAGTTTGTGAAAATCATCGGTAAACACGAAATCCCCTTCTTTGAAAACGATATCCTTGACTTTTCTGAACATTCTTTGCCGTTTACTATTGGGATATTCAAACCAATCGATTAAACGTTCGTCATGCCAACGATGATATGCCTCAACCATACGATCGAACTGATTATCCTTGTGCTTGTAGAAATTTCTAAAAAGCGAAAACTGCAATTCGTAAAATTCCAGTGGACTGGAAGGAGAAACGGTGGTGATTATTTTGGCGCCGCAGACATAATACCTAGTGCCGCCGAAACGATAGCGGTCAAAGTTACGCGGCTGTCCATTGATGTTTATGGCAAACCTTCCGTCACTTTTACGCTTGTAAAAATAAAAGGCATCTCCATGCCTGTTAATCATTATATATTCTTTATCCATATATTCGCGACACTCATTTAAAGGGGTCTCATTGCAGTACAACCCAGCGTTTGACACGAAATAATCATCCGGGACTGGGAATTTCTTGATAAATGATTCAAAATAAGAAAAATTTGGAACATTAGAAACCTTTGGGTTGTTTCTGGTCGCCGTTGCGCATTCTTCAGAATTTAACTCCCGACTCTTTACGAAACGAATCCGTTTCTGCAATCCATTTGGGCTGAACAACGAATAAATATGGTTCGACGCCATCACATAATCAAACAGCAACCCATTGTGTTCGGGCCCAAGAAAGATTGATCGGTCGGTCATAAATCCGCCGCTACTTTCAGGCGCGGTGACATGGTTGCCGGACGGTTTAACCAGTTCCAGCCTCACGTCAGCGGCACTTAACACTTTTAGGCAAAGCTTTTTTGCCCCGCGCCATTCGTCGAAATCGGAAAAGTCCTGCTCGTCGCTCTCCCACACTCCCAATCGCCGTTCCATAAGTTTTGGCAATTCTGAATGATAGAATTCTTTTGCCTCTTCGGCACTATATTTTTTTGAACCGCCAGGAGGAAAGCGAAAGTCATCAGTAAAGTTAACAAAATCTTTTGTGTTATCAACATAGACAGCTAAAATATCCTGTCGAATATTAACCCTAGCCTCATTTATAGACATTAAACAACTGCACAAAACCGCTATTAACGCCACAGATAAAAATACTATAATCTTCATTTGTCCTCATCTTCTCCACGCCAATCAAAAAGAGGGAAAGGTTTTATTCCCTCCGTATCACACTTTCCATCCAAACGTACTTCCCCATTTTTACCAAGACGGTCATTTGCAGAAAGACTAAAACCAGTTTTTTTGATAACGTTAGGGTTAACAATATTTCCGCACTTTAATTCCAGCTTCATTTCCAAAGTGGCCGAGGATGAGAAATTAAAGTCGAAATCGTCACTGTCCTTATAGTAAGTATCGTAGCCGTGCTCTTTATCTTCTGGACTGTATGACGCACCGACATTTTTTTCGTGTTTGACCGAGGTGCCGGGCCGCTTGGTCACACCAACGGTGAATTTAAGATACACCTCTCCCTTTTTGTCTTCATTGGCATCATAATTTGGAAGGTGCGCTAATTCAAAATAAGGACGTTTAAAAGTGCGCTTTCCGTTGATTTCAAAATCTGATATATGCCGCCATGAAGAAGCGGAAGACACGCTAAACTCCAAGAAGTCTTTGCGCGGTGGATTGTCGGGTTTGCTTTGAACACTCGCATTGTTGCAGTCGCACAAGTCTTCTTTAATTTCTTTTCTGATTATCAACCAAGGGCCATCCCCTTTTTCAAATTCTAGATATACGGCAAACCAAAAATCAGATCTAAACGTGCTATTTGGAGAGTTTCCGACAGGATAAACCTTCAGCAACCCCAGTGGGTCGTA
>DBXY01000038.1:66147-72563 GCA_002309765.1 Verrucomicrobia bacterium UBA1200 | reverse complement strand
TACGGATTGGGCGTATCCACCCCGTCCTCCTCGGCGATGGCGACCGCCTGAATCACCGTGAAGCCGAGCGAAGCCCGATTGTCGAGATAACGGAGAGCATCCTCGCGGTCAAGGCGATGGAAGAGTTCCCACGCGGTATCCGCGAGATAGAAGAACGGTTTTCCATCGACAGTCTCAAGGAAATGCCTGTTCGCGCTGACCCGAATGTCCGGCGGGAAAGCGGCGGGAGATACCAACGCCAATCCTGCGACAACACTACCCAACAAACACCGCCATACTACCATTGCCGTTTTCATTTCCACTCCCCTTTTCAATTGATTATCGTATACGGTCACCTCAGCCGATCCGATTCGAAGCGGGCGCCGCCCAGGGCGGACCGGACAAAAGCGCCCCAAGCGGGGGTCGGGGTGTAGTTCCAGTCGAGGATCACGCAAGGATCGGCCGACGGATGAAAGCTCCACGCGGTCCAGTTGAGCCGCCGTTTCTGGATACAGGCGAGCATGTCCGGCGCCCATTGGTAGGGATCCTTCAGCGTCTGCTCGAAGGGCATCTTCTTGAACATGCAGCCGACTTCGCCGAGAAACAGCGGATACTTTTCGGCGCAGTCGAGAAACTTCTTTTGCCAGTCGCTCTTCCACGGATAGACGTGAACCGAATACGCGATGCCGTTGCCTGACGGATCCCGAAGCGCATAGCCGTCTAAAATCCCCGAGCAGTCATAACTCCAGTCGAGACCGCCGGCGATGATCACGTTCCTCGCCCCGGTCGCGCGGACCGCCTCCACGAGCCGCTGCATGCCGATCGACTTGCGCACGTCACGCCCCTCCTCCGTCTCCGCCGGCGCGTCGCCGCCGCCGTCTTTTAGCGGACCGCCGTCGCGCCATTCGCGCCAAGATATCCCGTGCGGCTCGTTGAGAATGTCGAAGAGAACGCCGGGCCGGTTGGCATAGCGTTTCGCGCAATCGCCCCAAAACCTTGCATGGTTCTCGGTGGCGGCTCTGTACTCATGGAGGTCGAGGACCACGTAGCATCCGCGCGCGTTGGCGTAGGCTACGCCCCGGTCAACCAGCGCCCGGTACGCCTCACCCCCGTCATTCCGCTTGTTCCACGGTTCCGTCGCCGTCGCGAACCAGAATTTGCTGTGGAGCGGCAGACGTATGACGTTCGCGCCCCACTCTTCCACCGCCACCGCGACCGACTCCATCACATGTTCACCCGCCGCCATCCAGCTTAGTGACGGCACGGCAACCCCCTGCAGCCACACCTCTTTGCCCGGCTTGTTAACAAGGCGGTTTCCGCGCACGGACAGCTCGTCCGCCGCCGTGAGAGCCGGACGCGTGACCTTGGGCAACAGGCTTTCGCGGGGTTGGCCATCCGCCTCCTCCGGAAGCTTCGCGCCCTTCTTCAACAACGTCACCCGAAAATCGTCAACGTCAAACGCGCAGGCCTTGCAATTAAACGCCGCGATCATGTACTCGAACACAGCTGTCCCCTCCGGCAGGGCAACCCGCTTGGACTTGCGCTCCCAACCCGCGGTGTCGCGAGGGAAATCGACGCAGTCGCTCTTCACCACCTTGCCCGTGGCGTCCTTGACATTGATGATGACACGCGCGTCAAACCAAGGTTGTTCCCCGGGAATCAGCCCCGACACGCGCCCCCTCATGGAGACCGCAAGTTCCGCGCATCCCGCCGGTATCTCATGCTTGCGGTAGACACACGTCATCTTTCCGGGATTCTTCTGCACGATTCTGATGAAGTGGTTGCCGTCCGGCTCCCTCATTGCCCGGCAATCCCCGTCGCCCCATCCCAGCGGGACACCCTTCGGGTCAAGCCGCTCCATCGAGACGTTCCCGACGAGTTCTATCACCCCGTTGTCCACCGATGTCCCCGGCGGCGGCAACTCCGCCCTGCCCGGCAAAACCCAAACGAGAAACAGCACCCATCCGACAAAACGTTTCATACCCATTCTCTCCATCAAAGCAGCGTCACGAGCATTCGGCAAGCAGGCACCCTCACCTGGCCACTAGCGACTACACACTAACGACTAATGAATTTTTTTACTCTTCAACCAGCCGGAACTTGACTTGACGGGTCTGGCGGTTGCGGACCACGGTAAGTTCGGCCAAATCCCCGGGTTTGCAGGAGTCGAACATGGTACGCATTTCCTCTACCGTAGAGACGGGATGACCATTGACGGCGGTTACGATGTCGCCAAAAACCACCGCGCCGCGCCGGTTAAGTGACAACCCCTCCAACCCCGCCTTCGCCGCCGGGGTGTTGCCTTCAACCGCATATATCGCCACCCCTCGAATTCCGGTACGCTCGGTGATGTGGTCGGGCAGCAACTCGACCCCCAATCCGGCGCGGGTCACGTGACCTTTTTCAATCAGCTGCGGCACCACGCGCGACACCGTGGCGGAGGGCACGGCGAAGCCGATCCCCGCATACGCCCCGCTGGGGCTGAGTATGGCGGTGTTGACCCCGACCAGCCGCCCGGCGCTATCCAGCAAGGGGCCGCCGGAGTTACCAGGATTAATCGCCGCGTCGGTTTGGATGACATCGCGGATTTTACGCTCGGTCATGGAGGTGATGGTACGCCCCAAGGCGCTGACAATGCCCGCGGAAAGCGTAGTGTCGAGTCCAAACGGGTTACCGATGGCGAAAACGTTCTCGCCGACCGACAGTTGGCGGGAATCGCTGACCTCAACCGGGGAAAGCTTTTCCTTCGGGGCGTCGATCTTTAATACCGCCAAATCATAATCCGGAGCGACGCCGACCAGCTGGGCGTCATACTGGTCGCCGTCCGGGAACGTCACCGTTAAGGTGTCGGCCTGATGCACCACATGGTAATTGCTGACAATGTGGCCGAGCTTATCCCACACGAAACCGGTCCCGCTGCCCTGCGGAATCTCGTAAATCTGCATGCTGAAAAATCCGCGGCGCACCAGCGCCTTGTTGGCAACCGCCACCACCGAAGGCGAAACATGGCGATAGATTTCCGTGGCCGGAGAAACGGGCGGGGCCGGGGCACGAACGGCGCCGGATGAGGTGCTCGGAGGTTGCGTCCCCTGCATGGCGGCCATCTTGGCGTTTATTCCGGCAAGTTCCAAACGGTAATGTTTTTCCCGATGCAGCTGGAAAAGCAAAAGTATCACAACCGCCAAGAGGGTTAAAGTCAATAACGGGGAGCGGCTTTGCATGGCTTACCGGCGATTTTTGGGACGCGGGTGATAGAACATCATGATGATGCTTTTAAGATTTTCCGCCAATTCCGGATCGCTCTCAAACACGTCATCGTTCCCGGAACCGCAAGTCCGGTTTTGGATGTTGGCGGTCACAAAAATCGACTCGTTGGTGTTGGCCGATTCGCCTTTGGAGTGGCGCTCCAAAAACAGACCGTTGTCTACCAGCATTTGGAAAAGCGGAATCACATCCTCGCGCTCCATGACAATCCGGGTCTCGTTCATATCCCGCCACGACGATTCTTTAGTGTCGGCGGCGAACGCATTGGAGACCAGCGAACTGGTGCCTTGGCGCAAATAACCCACCCCGTTTCCGTCCAAACGCATATTTAACTTTTGGACGGGTTTGCGGTTGTAATTGTAATAGCGGATTGATATCCAATTCAGCCCGGACTCCTCAACGGTAAAGTAAGGACGATCCATAAACTGGACACACCCCGCCAACAACACAACCGCCAACGGGAAAAGCACTTTCGCCCGGAAAAAACGCGATTTACTGCTCATGGCTTACCAAAACTTCCACCAGCTCTTTTTCTTGGCCGGCGCGGCAGTTTCCGCGTCCGGCGGCGGTTGCGGCCGGTTGTCCCCGCCATTGAGTTTCAAAACCTCGGTGGTGTCGGTGGTGGTCAGAATCCCAACATCGCCGACCGCCTGTTGCGGCAGGTCGGGATCGTCGGTCTTCTCCGGATCGTCTTTCGGCGGCAACGCGATTCCTTTTTCACGCTCTTCCGCGTCCCGCTTGGCAAGCTGCTCTTCGCGCGCCTTCAAAGCCTTTTGGTAGAGCAATTCCGCGTTGTGCTCGGAATCCTCGTTCGCCCAGCGCTGTTTCAGCCGGCGCATCTTTTCGTCATGGGAAACCGGATCAGCCAACTTGCTGCGCGACCAACCATAGTCGATCCACGGACGGTCGTCGGAAAGCGCGGCTTTACGACGCATGGCCTCCGCGGTAAGGTCTTTGGCGTCATTAAAGACGTACGGAGTCAGGAACACCAGCAATTCCGAACGGCTGTCGGAAGAAGAGGTCGTGCCGAAAAGATATTTCCCGATAAGCGGAATGTCCTTGAGAATCGGGATGCCGGTCTCCTCTTTCTTCAGCTCGTTCTGCACCAATCCGCCCAACACTACGGTCTGCATGTTCTCCACCGACACTTCGGCTTTGAGCGAGCGCTTGTTGACCGTGGGATAGGATTCTGTGCCGACCGTCTGGTTGGCGCCAATGGTTTCAAACGATTCGTCGATGGTCAACACCACGGCACCGCTGGGATTGATGCGCGGGGTGATGGTGACCCTCAAACCGATGTCACGCTGCTCGTAATCCGGCACTTCGGAACCGTTGTAAGAGGACCCGGAATAACGGACGCCTTTGTAAAGGTACCGCATTGAGGTTGCCTCAATGGTAGCCTCTTGGTTGTCCATCGTCATCAGCACCGGTGACGAAAGCACTTTGGTGCGGGAATCGGATTTAGACGCCTCAATCAAAGCGGCGATGTTCAGCTTATCGGACTTAAGAAAATAGCTGATACCGGTCCTAGCCCCCAAGAGATTCCCCACCTCTTCGGTGGCATTGGTAGCTACGGTGGTGCCGAGGTTCAACAGCCCGCCCAACAAGCTGGAACCGGTACCGCCGCCGCCGCCGAGCTGGTCGCCATTGTTGAAGATAGTGTCGCGGGTAGTGACCCACCGGTAGCCGGTGGCAGTTTCGCCGTCGGCGGTGGTGTAAGTGTACGCCTCCTTGACCTTATGTTTGCCGCGCTGAACCCAGTCGATGCCCGTCTTGATGTCGTCACCCAACTCGACCTGCAGCACCACGGTCTCAATCAACACCTGCAAACGCGGGATATCCAAATTATCAATAACCTCGCCAAGCGCCTTGAGGTCAGCGGGGCTGCCCATCATGACGATGGCGTTGTTGCGCTCATCCTGAATAATCTTGATATTATCCTTGCTGAGCTGGCCCAACTTAGCTTTGGCGCTGTTGTTGTTAACGTTATTATTCGCAACGGGGTTGTTGTTGTTGATGCCGGCTCTGGCACGCGCCAAATCGCTAAGCGACTGACTACGGCCGTTGTTGGCCCCGGCACTCCCCTGGGTGTTGTTGGCAGTGTTGTTCTGATCGTTCCTGCTCGAAGAGTTGCCGATCAGTTCGTTCAGCATATCGGTGACGTCTTTCGCGATAGCGTAATCCAACCTGCGGACTTTCACCTCAACGTCCGGATCGGTCTCGATGTCCAAAACGGTGATGATCTTGTCGAAGAAATCCATGTTCTCCTTCTGGGTGATAATTATGAGCTGGTTGGATCGCTCATCGGAAATCACCTGAACCTTGCCGCGGATCATGCCGCGGTCGGCGTCACTCACCAGAGTGGAGATGTTTTCGTTGGCGGAAGCCTGAGGCGTAGTCTGCGGCTGGCCCAACCGGGTCAAACCCGGACGCATCGCGGGGTTGTTGAACTGGAAGTTCTGCGTCTGCCTGCTGATACCGGGAGCGCCGGAACGATTCATCTGGATATTCTCACGCGATCCGGAGTTTTGCTTCTGGGACTCCGCGACAATCTCCTCCAAACGCTTTTTAATCTCCTCCGCCTTGGCGAATTTGATTACCCTGACATTAACCTCCTCGGTGGCGACAAGCGGCTGGTCGATGAATTTCACCACCTCCAGCATTCGGTTGATGTTCTCTTGGGTGTCGGTGACCAACAGGCTGTTGGTACGTTCAAACGCCTGAATCAGCCCGTCGGGCCGCTTAAACCCCTCAAGCGCTTTCTGGGCCTCGTCGATGGTGATCGCCTTGAGTTGGATCATCTGGCTTATCACCTTGTTCTTTTCCGGATAGCCGCCTTCGGGTTTTTCCATGTTGATCTTGATGCCCTCCACGCGGATGGTTTTGCGCGGAAGCACCTTGAGGAACTTGTCGCCATACGGCTCCAGCACGATGCCGTTCATGCCAAGGGTAATCTCGATCGCTTCCAAATACTCATCGCGGGTAAGCGGCAACCCCTTTTGGCTGCGCAACGTGATGCCCTGGACTTTTGGGATATCCGGGGCGATCAACAGGGTCTGCCCGGTCTCCTTGGCGTAAGCGTCCAGCAGGAACTGACCGTCGGCGTTGTCAAACTTGAGCGCGGGAGTGGTGGTGGCGGGGCCGTCATCCTCTTCGTCATCCTCGTCCTCGTC
>DBXY01000038.1:0-66137 GCA_002309765.1 Verrucomicrobia bacterium UBA1200 | reverse complement strand
CCCCCCAGCCGCGGGCGTGTTATTGCGCACGGTGCTGGAAGGGGTAAACGACCTAGGCACAGTGGTCGGCACCGTTGGACGCGGGTTTTGCGCGTTGGCGATGACCGAGATCAGCACGATGGCGGCGGTTACGCCCGCAAGTCTCATCCAGTTGATAAAATAAGTATTCATTTATTTGTCCTCTTCCAATCCGTTGGGGGGAGTCCCCGCATTCGGGGCCGGAGCCACGCCGCCGGTTTCGTCTTTTACGGTTCCGTCTGATTCGTCATCCGGTTCCGATTGCCCGCTTTGTCCGTCGGTTTCGCCAGCCCCGTCTTCCTCGTTGTCACTTTTATCCGCAGCGGCCGTTTTTTCGTCGGCACCGCCGCCTTTGTCCGATCCGCCACCTACCGCGTCGCGCTGCTCCTCGCCGCGCATATAGGCGCAGTATAGTGAGAAGGTTCCCTTAAGATAACCCGCTTTGGACGATGGACGGATGAACATATTCCGAACATCGAGCATCGCCCCCTCCAGATGCAGGTCGTAGAGAAACTTCACCAACGACTCCAGCGTACCTTCCCAATCCTTGCACTCAATCGGCAGTTCGAAAACATCCCCGGCGGTCGAAACCTCCTCCCCCGCCTGCCGTCGGGAAATGGTAAGGTTGTTTTTTTCGGCCAGAGCTTCCATGGTGTTCAGCCAATGGGTATCCACGTCTTTTTCTTCCGGGAACACCGGCATCAAACTCTGCATCTGCTCGTAACGCTTATTCCAATCGTTCCGGACCGCAATCAGGTCTTTCTCCTCTTGGAGCTTTTTTTGGGCGTTTTCGTAAATTTGCCGGGCGGTGCGCCAATTCTCCATCTGTTTCTTGTAACTCAACGCAGCCAGCGCGTAAAGCGCCAGTACCGCCACGATGATCAGGAGGTTTTTTTCGCGGAAAGACACTGCGCTCATTTCTTTTCCTTGCCTCCCGGGAACTGTGCGTTGATATCAAACTTGTTTTTGCCCTTAACCACCGACGGACCGGTCAAGGACACGTTCGAGAACAATTTGTTGGCGGCGAACTTGTCCTTCAATTCGTAAACCTGCGTCGACTGGTCGGCCTCGCCGGAAATCTTCAACCCTTCGTTCCGCTTGTAGTTAATGCTGGTGAGGGTGATCCCTTCGGGCAACTGCTCCGAAATCATTCGCAACATCTCCAGCGTGGAATATGAACGGTCGGTATATTTCAGAATCAGATTAACCCGCTCGCGGGTGTCTGCCACCTGCTTGTAAGAACGGGATATAGACCGGGATTTCTTCCTCAGGTTGTTGGTCATCTGGGTGTAAACCGCCGGACCGGCGAACAAAACGCCCATTGCAACCGCCCAAATCGCCATAGCTATCCCCGCGAAGGTCAGCACCCGCTTGCGGATGGTCCGCTCGCGCAAATCGTCGCGCCACGACTGCGGGGTGAGATCCATCGTCGCGCCCTCGCCGGTTCGCAACGCCACGCCCTCGACGCCGCCGTACGGGTTGGGCAGCTTCATCCATGTGGCGGGAATCCCGAAATCATTGCGCAACGTCTCCAAGAAGGCTTCTTCGGGTTTTTCGGAGGAAATCACCAAAATGTCGCTGGCGTCGGAACTGCCGGCGTCCAACTCGATGTTCATCAGCGAAATGGTCAGCTCCCGGGAAATTTCAACCGGGTCGGCGGCGGTGCCAAGATTGCGCGCCAGCACCGGGCAACCGTTGTCCAACACCAGCAAATCCCAACCGTCGCCAATGTTCATCATCACCAGACGGCGGCCGCTTTGGACCAGCTTGCAGGGGCCGCAAAGGGAACGGAACCACCCCAGCACCGCGACGTCGGTGCGAATCACCTTGAGTTTGACGGACTCCAGCTCTTCGCGGATCTTTTCGTACACCGGTTCGGGCATCGCCGCCGCGAACACCCACAAGTCGGTCTCGGTCTCGCTTAAAATCTCGCAACCGACAGATTGCTCCTCGCCCTGGAACGGCGAAAATTTATCCATCTGCAGGGCCACGGCGGACTGGATGTCGTCGCGCATCTCCACCGGCACCTTGATAATACGGGTCATCAGCCGGGAAAGCGGTAGCGCGATCACCACTTTATCGGCGCCCAATTCTGATTTCGCGGCGGTCAGCCCGCGAAACATCGGGGTGTCGGTGGCGACTACCGTGCCGGCATCGGCGCCGACATCGGTAAACTCCGCGTCTGGCGCCGAATCCGGCGGCTGGTTCTGCTCCTTGAGCGGCCACTCGCCGCCGCCGACACGAGCCCAACTGTCGCGTCCGCGCGGCACAAACCGCACGCCCCGAAGCGCGTCACCTTCCGCTGCTAATGCTATAATCTCGTTTTTTGCCATAATAGACCGATGAAATGCCTAAAAAATAAAACGTGCGGTATTATACAATATTACCGTTAAAATTCCAAGCGGATAATACTCCGCGAAGCTTATTTATTGCTTCGCCCATATCCTGCTGCCGGAAAAGGAACGATCCCGCCACAAATTGGTTGGCTCCGGCCTCGGCCGCCACCACCGCCGTTTCGAAATTCACCCCTCCGTCAACCATAATGTCCAGCGCACTACCGGCGCAACGCCGCAAAGCGGCGATTTTGGGCATCACTTCCGGCATGAACGATTGTCCGCCGTAACCGGGGTTGACGGTCATGAACAGCACTTCGTCGCACAGCCCGAGATACGGTTTAATGGCTTCCACAGGGGTTTGCGGACGCAAAACCAGCCCGGAGCGCACCCCAAGGGCGCGGATTTCCCGCAACGCGGCCCAAATGTCGCAATCGGCTTCGACATGGATCTGGACGGTCTGCGCCCCGTACTCGACGAACCGACCGATGTAAAGATCGGGGCGTGACATCATCAGGTGCACATGGCGGAACAGCCCCGGCGCGACCCGGCGCGACAGCGCCACAACGTCCGGCCCGAAGCTGAGGTTGGGCACAAAGTGCGCGTCCATGATGTCCAAATGCAGCGCGTCGGCGCCGGATCCGGCGACCCGGGCAATTTCTTCGGAAAGCCGTCCAAAATCGGCGGCTAGCAGAGAGGGTAGAATCTGGATACTCACGGCAGATCTCCTTGGGCTTTATTCCTCGGTTTTACTGGAGGTACGCGGTTTTTTGGGCGTCGCCGCTTTGGCCGCCCTACCCTTCGCCGAAACTTTTTTCTTCGGGGCTTCCGGCGGCTCAGCCGAATCGGCGGCAGCCTCCGGAGTTGCCTTTGCGTCGGTTTCCCCGTCGCGATGCCGGAAAAGCAATTTCTTGCGATCCTGATCGGCCGAAACGTCAATGACTCCGGGTTTGATTTCACCGCGCAGCAACTCTTCGGCCAGCGGGTCTTCCACTTGACGCTCGATAGTGCGGCGAAGCGGACGGGCGCCCATCATCGGGTCGTAACCTTGGTCGACCAGAAACGCGGTGGCGGATTCGTCAAGCTCCAGTTTGATACCCTTCGACTGCAACCGCCCCCGGATTCCGGTCAGCTCAATGTCCATAATCTGCACCACGTCGGCGCGGTTTAGTTTGCGGAAGACGATAATGTCGTCGAAACGGTTCATCATCTCCGGCTTGAACACCTGCTTGGCGGAATCGATCATCTGCGAGCGCAACCGCTCGTAATCCTCGGAGTCGGTGTTGCCGCCGCTGAACCCGAGACCGCGCCGCTGTTTGTCGAAATCGAACCCCAGGTTGGAGGTAAGAATCACCACCGTGTTCCGGAAGTCCACCTGACGGCCAAGGCTGTCGGTAAGCCGCCCTTCTTCGAGAATCTGGAGCAGCATGTGCATAACGTCCGGATGGGCTTTTTCGATTTCGTCAAACAACACCACGCTGTACGGCCGGCGCCGCACCCGCTCGGTGAGCTGGCCGCCCTCTTCATGGCCAACGTAGCCGGGAGGCGACCCCACCATGCGCGACACGGTGAATTTTTCCATATACTCGGACATATCAAGCTGTATCAGCGCCTTCTCGTCATCGAACAGCTTCTCCGCGATGGCTTTGGCCAACAGCGTCTTTCCGACGCCGGTGGGACCGAGGAAGAGGAAAGAGCCGATCGGACGGCGAGGATCCTTGAGGTCGGCGCGGGCGCGGCGCAAGGCGCGGGAGATGGCGCTGATGGCCGGCAGCTGCCCCACCACACGGGAAGAAAGCTCCTGCTCAAGGTTAAGCAGCCGCGCCATTTCGCTCTCGGTGATCCGCTTGATCGGCACTCCGGTGATGTTCGCCACGGTGCTGGAAATGTCATCGGCGGTAACGGTAATCGGATGCTCGACGCACTCGCTTTTCCAGTTCTCGATCAGACGTTCCAGCTCTTTTGCCCCGCGGCGTTCCTCGTCCCGCAACGCGGCGGCGGTCTCGAACTGCTGATCGTTTATCGCCTGGTTCTTGCGTTTGGAAAGATCCTGCTGGCGCTTCTCGCGTTCCAAAATCTCCGGCGGACGTTTGGCCACCTTCATCCGTACCCTGGCCCCGGCCTCGTCAATCGCGTCAATCGCCTTGTCCGGCAGTTGGCGACCGGGCTGGTAACGGGCGGTAAGGCGCGTGGCCGCCACCAGCGCTTCCGGCTCGTATTTCACGTTATGGTGTTGCTCGTACTTTGGAGCAATGCCCTTTAGAATCTCGATGGTATCGTCAATTGACGGCTCCTCGACTTTGACGGTTTGGAAACGGCGCTCCAAAGCCGCGTCTTTCTCAATCGTCTTCCGGTATTCGTTGAGGGTGGTGGCGCCGATGCACTGCAACTCACCGCGGGCCAGCGCGGGCTTTATAATGTTGGCGGCGTCCATCGCGCCTTCCGCCCCGCCTGCGCCCACAATGGTGTGCAGCTCGTCAAGGAACAGCACAATGTTCTTCTGCTGGCGGATCTCGGACACTACCGCCTTGATGCGCTCCTCGAACTGGCCGCGGTATTTTGTGCCGGCGACCATCAACGCCATATCCAAAGCGATTACCCGTTTGTTGAACATCTGTTCCGGCACCTCGCCTTTGACGATAGCCTGCGCCAGCCCCTCCACCACCGCGGTTTTGCCCACTCCGGCCTCGCCCAGCAGCGCGGCGTTGTTCTTCGAGCGGCGCAGCAGAATCTGAATCAACCGCTCCAACTCCGCTTTGCGCCCGATCACCGGATCCAGCTCGCCCTTGGCGGCCAGCGCGGTAAGATCGCGCCCGTAGGCGTTGAGTGCCGGGGTCTTACCGCCGCCGCGCTGGTGCGGCTCCGGCGGATCATCGGTCACCGGGAACGGGTCGCCGGGAAAGCCTTCGTCATCAGGACCAAAAGGCGGCGGCTGGTCGGGCGGCAACTCGTCCGGCGGGAAGTCGGCGTTGTCGTCGGGCAACGGCGGATCCTGCGCCAGCTGCTTGATGCGTTCCTGAACCAACGGCAGAGAAATGTGCATATTGCGCATTGCGACGGCGGCCAGCCCCTCCCCTTCACGAAGTAACGCGACCAGAATGTGTTCGGTATCGGCCTGGCTCTGTTTGTTTTCGTTGGCCTCGATAATTGCCAGCTGCAACACCTTTTTGGTGCGGGGCGTGAACGGGAGGTCGCCTTTGACCTTGAGTTCGCCGCCGATCCCGGCCAGCTGCTCAATCTCCAGCCGGATGTCGTCAATCGACACGGCCAACGAATCCAAAATGATTGCGGCATTGCATTCCGGCAGGGCTGCCAAACCCAACAGCAAATGCTCGGTCCCGACATAGGCGTGGTTAAACCGCTGGGCTTCGCTGATCGCGCAACGAATAGCGCGCTGCGCCTGCGGTGTGAATTTCGCGTTAAAACTTTCTAACATAAATCGAACCTTTCTGGTAACGGTCAGCTCTTTTTGTCCGGCATATTGACGAGCCGGAATGATTTAAAGGCCTTTTGGAGAAACTCCGCCCTTTTATGATCGACAAAATAACGGTCCTTACCAAAGCTAGGCAAATCTGTCACCGTATCAAGCGGCCACAAATGCGCGAACTGGCGGTCAATATCATCGACATTGCGGCGGTTGGCAATCCCTTCAACCACCGCGAACCGGAACGCGGAATGGAAATAACGCGCCTCCGATGCGGTCACCAACTCCGAATTTTTAGCCAGCGCAACCGCCCGCGCCAGCCAGTCCATCAATAACAGTTTACGGTTCTTGGCCAACTCTTCACGGCATTCGCACTCGAACTTGCTGATGATACCGATCGCGGTTTCCGCCAAATAGATCTGTTGCTTCTCGGATGTCCGGCGGTCAAAATTGAAGGTGAACTTCATGGTCTTGCCGGATTCAACCAGCGGACTGTCCATCGGCTCAATCGGGGACAACTTGAAAATTGACGACTCCAACGGCTTGACCAGTTCGTCATAACGGCCCAGCATCAGAATGCCGACCAACTGCATGGAAACGCTGACGCTCAACCCGGTGCCGGTCAAATCGGGATTGCTGCACAGATACCCGAGGTCTTGATTCCACGCAAAGTCGATACCTTTGGAGATCTTATTATCCAGCTTGTCCAAATCTCGCCAGCCCTGCCACAACCGCGCCACGCTGTCATCGTAAACCAACCGCAAATGGTCGTCCTGGTTCACCAGCAGATAAAACCACGGCGCGCCAAAATCGAACACATACGCGGCGCCGGAATTTTTCTCCGCCAATTCTTCACGGTAAAACCCTTGGTTAAACATCATGCCCAATTCAAGCGGCATAAGTTGATCGGCATTGAAGAATTTGGCATGCGGGAAAGTCTTGCCAATATAAGCCTTGAGCATATTCCGAACGGTCAACAGCTCTTTGGGCTTGCACTGCGGCGGAAAATTGATTCCGGCCACATTGCGGGAGAGACTGAGACAGCTATTGGAAACAACGCGATTAGCGCATTCGCACAAATCATTTTCACGGCCGGCCAAAATGTCGTCGGCCCACCTTTCGTACGAATATTCCTTGATCAATTTGTTAAGCTTCAAATCCATTAGCTCGCGCTCTCCAAATCGTTACAACAGTTCAAAATCACCCGGCGGCTCCCGGCCCGGCGCTTTGCCGAGATATCTGGTGCTGCGCTTCAAAGCGGAGTATTTTTCCATCTTTTCGCGGAACGCCTCATAGCAGTAGGCGCAGCCGAATCTCCAGGTGCTAATCGCTTCAGAAAACATACGTTTGCAGGACGGGCACTGCACATCGTTCTCTTTGATTAAATCCGGCACTTTCATCCACTCGGGGATGGGCAACCGATCCAAAATCGCCTGCTGTATCGCTTTGGGCAAATTTAGCTTGGTGATGCTTTCCATCACTTTGTCGTGGATTTGCGCCGGGGTCAATCCCGACAGGTCAAGATTCATGCAGATGCCTTCCGGGGCATTGCCGCGTGACGGGGCTTTTTTCTTTCCGCGCTCTTTTTCAGCGCATTCCTTACAAACATAAAGCTCACGCATTTCCCCGTCGATTTCTTTCCAAACCACCGATTCCGGCGGCCTTATGTGGCATAATTCGCATTTCATGGTTGCTTGTCCCGATCTTCTTTCATTTGATCTTCAACGGCAGCCCGAGGATGTCGCCGAGTTTCTTTACGGCGGCATCAGGGTCGGTCTCCACCAATTCCTTGAGCAGACCGAATATCAGCGATTTTTCCATAGCCCCGAGCTGGTCGAAATTTTCTGATACCGCCCGCACCGCCAACGCGCAGGCGTCAAACCGGCGGCGGCGCACCGCAGCCGCCTCGTCAGCCGGTTCGCCGCGGTACGGGTAAACCTGCTGCTCTTTCCAACTGTTCACCTGATCCGCCGCCGCCATAGCCTTACGCTCCTTGAAATGCTCGCGGAGCATTTCGCGGGCGGTTTCCAGCAGCGTCTTGATTTCCGGATTCAACTCCTCCAGCACCAGCAGATTTTCCTGGTGCATCTGTTTGAAACGCGGCGAAATCAGGTAGGCGGTGTAGTTGAATCCGCTTCCCGGACGAACCGCCGCATCGACCTCATGGAGCGCGAAGCCGTCATGGTTGCAGAAAACGATTTTGCTGCGCCCCTGCTTGTTTTTCCACTCGATCACCCGCAGCTCGGCTACATTCTGCCCCTTGGCGTCACAAATCTGGAAAATGTTTTCCGAGCGCTGCACGATAAGCGGGTTGACCGGCAGACCCCGAAACCAGATTTTGACGTTCGGATAGGCGCGAAGATAGAGCGCGAACTGCGAAGCCAGCTGCTGCACCGCCCACTCGTTGTCCAGCAGCATGGAAGGTTCGCGGATAATTTCGCCGATCCTCACCTCGGTGCCGGTGGCCGGCCCCGGCTGCGGGAATTCGGTCAGCTCAAAGTGGCCGGGATCGTCGGCGCGCCCGTCAAGCGTGAACGAGTGAAGCCCGGAATCGGTCTGAACCGTGGTTCGCCACTCCACATGGTTGCCCAGGGAAAACGCCTTGAACCGTCCCTTGCCCTTGCGCCCGTGTATTACCCGGTCGGAATAGCGGGTGCGGTAAACAGTACGCTTCCACGATCCTCCGAGATTGGCAAAGCAGTGCCCGTCATTCGCAAGGTCGATCCCGATGCCGTCATCCGAAACGAGAATGGCGTCAATCCCGCCCAAAGGGTTTTGGACGAGATCAACCTTAACATTCAGCGCGTCGGCGTCCAGCGCATTCCAGATTAATTCCGAAAGCGCCTGGATCGGCGAACCGGTGCAGAGCGATGCGATGTGGTCGCGTTGGGCCTGAACGGTGATGATGCTCATTACAGCTCTTCCTTTTCAAACGTCTCCAGCGTGTAGATGTATTCATACTGGCGGTCGGGCGTCAACCGGTACTCTTCCCAAGGCAACACGCCCCAGCTGTTCTCGCCGGCCAACCCCATTTGCCCGTAATCAATGTGCAGCACCAGATTGCCGCAAGGCCGCAATTCCCACGGATGTTTGCAACTGGACAACTCCTCCGTGGTGTACTTGCCAACATTAAGGTTGAATTTCGGCTCGCCGGTGATGCGGATGCCGTTACCTTTAGCGTCGGCCAACTCGGCCCAGAAAACGTCACAGCGGTTACCGCTCTCCTGCGGCTCCACATAGGGGAAGAAGAAGTCACCGGCCGGCAGCGAATAAAGGCCGAAGAACGCGGCGGCCTGGCGGTCGGAGTAGTTTTCCTGCGGGCCGCGCCCCAGCCACGTTACGTTTGAATACTCCGTCGGCAATTGCGCGGTCATCCCGAAGCGCGGGATCCAAGCCAGTTTTTCGCCCTGCGGGTTAAGCGTGAACTGAATCCGGATCTGGTTTTTCGCGTTGAAAATGTACGCCAGCTTACCGGTGGTTTGCTGTGCCTCAGGGAAAGCCAGCTCCGCCACCACGCCCCAATTGCCGTCAACTTCCCGGCGGCATTTTACGCTCTTGACCGTGCGGTTCGCGGCAGCGTTTTTCCATATTGCGGTGCGGGCGGGCATATTGTTACCGCGATCATTGTCGGTTGGGGCCCGCCAGAAATCCGGCTCCAACGGTGTACGCAGCAACTCGCCGGCAGCGGTTTTCCAAGAGACTATCGCTCCGGTCTGCTTGCTGATCTTCAGCGTGTATCCGGAAGCGGCGACGGTGACCTCCCGCTCATCCTCGGTAAGCTCGATCGGTTTGTTGCGGATGTTGCCCGAGTGCTTGGAATAGCCCTCCGATGCTTCCGCCGGCACTACCACCTGGTCGCGGGCCGCGATAAAACCGCGGTCTGCCCACTCGGTGCGGCGGCGGGTCAGGAAACTGAAATTCCAAGTGCTGACTCTCGCCACGTAAGCCGGCTGGCGCGCCATCGATATCGGCAACTTAATCTCCTTCTCGCCCTGCGGCGGCACATCCAGCGGGCCGAGGTTGCCGGAGGAAATCTCAATCCCGTTCTCCTCGTAACTCCAACGGCAGTCGTATTCGTTGAGGTTGGTGAAAAAGGCGCGGTTCTTGACCTTGAACACGGCTTTGGTGACATCTACCGCCGTTACTTCCGCGTTCTGGTAACAGTAACGTACTTCCGGCACCTGCGGCGACTCGCGCCGGTCAGGCTGGAACAAGCCGTTGCAGTTGAAGTTGTCATCGTTCGGGATGTCGCCGTAATCGCCGCCGTAAGCCCAATAATACGCGGGCTCGCCGTGTTTGACCACTTGGGTGGGCAACGGCTTGCGCAATGCCTGATCCACGAAATCCCAAATGAACCCGCCCTGAAGATTCGGATAGGTGTAAATCGCCTTCCAGTAATCGGCAAGGTTGCCCGACGAGTTGCCCATCGCGTGCGAATACTCGCACATGATGAACGGAATCTTGGTGTCGGTACGCTTACCGTATTCGATGATGCGTTTCACCGGGGCGTACATGTCGTCAACCGTGTCGTGCGGCCCGTTACGCTGGTTTTGGATGCGGCGGCCGGGATCGCGGTCGCGGACTTTGGCAAAGGCTTCGGCGAAGAAATCGGAATCAACGTTGTTTTCGTTGCCGAGCGACCAAATGATCACGCACGGATGGTTTTTGTCCCGCTCGACCATTCCCATCACCCGGTCCAGCGCGGCCTCACGGAAGTGCGGGTCCACCACCGGATTGCGGGAGTTGTTCGCCAACCCATGGGTCTCCAGATTGGCTTCGTCGATCACATACAACCCGTAACGGTCGCAAAGGTCGTACCAGCGCGGATCGTTGGGATAATGGCATGTGCGGACGGCATTGATATTGTTGCGCTTCATGATCTTGATGTCCTCGACCATCCGCTCCAGCGGCACGGCGTAACCGTGGTCGGGATCCATCTCGTGGCGGTTCACTCCCTTGAACAGCACTGGCTGGCCGTTCACCAGAATCTGGCTGTTTTTCAACACCACATCCCGGAAACCCACGTTCTGCGGGATAGCCTCCTGCAGCCGACCCGATTTGTCCCGCAAAGCGAGCACCAGGGTATAAAGATTTGGGGTCTCGGCCGACCACAATTTCGGCGACGCCACCGGCAACGTGAGCGAGATTTTACCGTTCACCGCCATAGCGGTGCCACTGACAACCTTGCCGCCCCGGAACGTGCGCGGATAAAGATCCGCCTCCAAAGTGGCGGCTACCGCCTGGTTGAGCACGGCATCGATTTTCAGCTCCCATTTACCGTCCGCTTTTTCACCCGCCGCCGGAAGGGTCTTCACGAAAAAGTCTTCCAAATGTACCGCCGGGGTGCTCCAAAGATAAACCGGACGGTATAACCCGGAAAGCCGCCAAAAGTCCTGGTCTTCCATGTAGGCGCCATCGCACAACCGCAACGTCTGGACGGCCAACACATTCGGCGCGCCATACTTCACCAGCGAAGTGACATCGAAACTCGCGCCCTGGCGGCCGTCCTGCGCGTAACCGGCCCGAACGCCGTTCACCCACACATACATGGCGGACGCGAAACCGTCGAAACGCAGATGGATGTTGCGCCCTTTCCAGACTTCCGGCACCGTGAATTCGCGCCGATAGGAACTTACCGCGTTGCGCTCCCGGAAGGTGGTGTAATTCTCCGGCGGTTCCCCCATCACGAACGGCGGGTCAACCTTGAAGTAGTAGCCGATGTTTTTATAGAGCGGAGTGCCGTAGCCCAAAACTTCAACCGGTTCCGGCACCGGGATTTCTTTCCAGTCCGCCACGTCGTAAACCGGATTTTCAAACCCTTTCGGCGCCACGTCGGGCTGCGCCACCCATTTAAATTTCCATTGGCCGTCCAATGACATGAAATACGGGGACTCCTCTCGCCCGTTCGACACTTTGGCGGTTTTCTGCGACGGATACACCATCATCGTCGCCCGGGACGGTTCAGTGCCGACTCGGTAAACCATCGGGTTTTGCCACTCCAACTGGCGTTCCAGCAGCCGCTCGTGGTAGGTGGCGGCGGGACGGGGATTGTTGCCGCCCAAAAACACGGTCTCCACCCAGCAACCGCGTCCGCCTTGGGCACCCACCGTTGCAAGCGTGAGCATACCGGCGTCGGCACCTTTGAGGCTGACATCAAACGCTTTGGCGGCATCACGGGATGACATCTCTCCGCTCTGCCACACGGTTTTTCCGGCAAGACGAATTTCAAAACCGACCTTCACGTCGGTGTCGGCGGCAACGCCGACTTTGCCGACAAAGCGTTCCGAACCGCCGCGGATAATCTGCAGCTCGGAACCGGCGGGCATGGCAATGCCTTCCGCGTAACTCCGCCCGCCAATCGAATAAGGCCCTTGCGCCGTCACGGCCTCCGGGAAGGCAAAACCGGCGCCAATGGTGGACAGCCAGCACCGTTTCCAATTCTCGGAATCCACCGCCTCCGGTTTTTGGCCGGACTCGGAGACAAACTTCGCGTCCAACCAATCGGCGTGGTCGCCAGAATCATTGTCGTTCCATTGGTCAACCCGCAACAGCGCCGTCTTGTAGCCGCTCAAGTCAACATCCACCGCCACCGGCTGGTCGCCCTTGCCCAACGGCGGGCTTTGCCACAACAGACGCTCGTCGGCCAACACCTGGAAAACCAGTTTTCCGGGACGGTTGCGGGTATCGTCCACACCGGCCAACGCCCGAAACCGCGTTGCGCCGTTCAGCCGGACATATAACTCCGATTCAGCATGCGTGGACATTCCGGAGGCATAGGTCTTACCCGCCACCTGAAGTTTTTCGCCAAACAGGTTGGCGTCACGCTTGGCCTCTTTCCAACCCTGCCGGGTTTTGGAAATGTCCAGATCCGCCAACGGCACTTCAATCCCCTGCGCAACCGCCGCCGCCACTGCGCAAGCCAATAAAATGACTTTTCGTTCCATGTTTACCTCTCTTCAAAACGAGACTCCGAGAAATGGAATATTAATTGTACCATGCCTTCCCATTAAAGTAAATGGCAGAATTTGACGAACTGATTTCGCCTTATAGTGTCCGCAATGGCGCTGCGGATATAAAAGCCGCCCAACGCGGTTTTCGTCTTAACCGGCAGAGGCGCGGGCGAACAATCCGCTGCGCCAGTTTTTAATCAGTATGGTGTCCAGCTCGCGCATTCCCTGCGCTTCGTAAGCGGCGCGAACCGCAGGATACTGCTCATCCAAAATCCCGGACAGGATCAACCGGGCGTCTTGTCCATCGGCGACCGAAACGGCGACTTGCTCGGCGAACGCGACCAGGATCGGGGCGAGAATATTGGCCACCACCACCCCGGCCGGAGGATACGGGTGGGAAAGGTCGTCAACCGTAACCGGGAAATCCACCCCGTTGGCTGCGGCGTTTTCTTTGGTTACATGGATGCAGTCGGGGTCGTTGTCAAACGCCGTAACCTCGCTAAACCCCAGCAGTTTCGCCGCAATGGCCAAGATACCGGAACCGCAGCCCATGTCAATCACCCGGCGGTCGGGGTTTTCGGACGCCAGACGGTCCAAAAAGCGAAGGCAAGCCTGGGTGGTTTCGTGCTTGCCGGTTCCGAAACTCATTCCGGGATCCAGGGTTATCACCTTTTCGCCGGGTTTTGCGTCATATTTTTCCCACGAAGGGCGAACCACCAGACGTTCGGAAATCTTCTCCACGTGGAAAAAGCGTTTCCAGCTCTCCGCCCAGTCGCTTTTAGCCATCGTGGAAATTTCCGGAGTCAACTCAATGCCCATCAGACCGGCCGCGTCGGTCAACGCTTTGCAAACCGCCGGCGCTTGTTCGGCGTCTTCCAAAAACACGTCAATCCGGCTGACGTTCTTTTCCAAATCGTACCAAGAGGTCGGCGTAAAATCGTCGGCATCCAACAGTTCGAACAGACAGTCCACCTGCTCCGGCGCAATGCCGCAACTCACCACCGTCAAAAGATTGTCACTCATTTCTAAAACTCCTCAATGCTCAGCCAAGCGTCGCCGGTGGTAACGAACCCGCCCGGATGCAGCAACCACTCCGCCAACGTCCCGGCAACCGCCTCTGGTACCACCCGGGCCGCCGGCAAGTCGTCTAACGGCTGCCATTTGAAACCGATCCACGGTTCGACTGCCGGAGGTTCGGAAACCGAGTCAACCAAATCCGGCACCTCAAGCCTAAAGTAGAGCGTGATTTCCGTGTGAAGTTCTTTTCCGTTCTGGACAAACGCCTGCTCGCACCCACCGAGAAATTCACCCGCTTTGGAATCCAGCCCCATCTCCTCCCGGATCTCCCGCTCCAGCGCCTGCCGCGCCGTTTCACGCCACTCGATATGTCCGCCCGGCAAATAGGAAAGCGGCGACTTTCGGTTGTAACACAGCAACAGTTTTCCGTCAACCACGCAAACCCCGCGGGCGATAGTTTCAATATGCGGATTACAATTCGTCTCTTCCATGTCGGATTCCCTCAAACAGTTTAAAACACCGCAACGGCGTGGCGTTACTCCGGCTTGAACCGCACACTCACCACCGAGTGCCATCGCCGGTCGTTCCAGTATTTCACATAGGTGGTAGCCGCCACCGTACCGTCAGACAACAGCTCCACTCCCGGATAACCGCAATCGGTCCCGGCATAATTGTGCAGCAGTTTGATACGGTAGGCACCGTCGGTACGACGGCTTTTGATATCGGCATAACGTCCAAAATGTCCGACATTAAACCAAGCACGGCAAATCAGGCACCTGACGTTAAATCAATACCCGGCGATTCTGGGCAGATTTAGACGGGCGTTCGCCGCCGCGGAGTCCGCGAAACGGTTTGCCGCCGCATCCCAATGCAGGGTGCGCCCGGAATCGAACAGCGCCGCCACGCCGGTAAGCGAGCATTGGGTCATGGCGCCCGCGTAAGCGAAATCAGAACCTACCTTCGGTCCGCCCTTAACCGCCGCAATGAATTCGTTGTACGGTTTGGAGTTCGGATCCTTGCCAGGGATGCGCGGGTACTTCTGCTTCGGGCAACCGCCGTCCGCGCGAAGTTTTTCCAATGTCACATCCGGCAACATCCGCAGATAGTTCGCGCCGTGATGCCCGTACTCGATAACCCCTTTGGTTCCGTAAACGAACGCGCCGTTTGCCATTCCGTCGCGTTTTTCCTTAGCCTTTTCCCAGCTCATCGTGGGCGGGAAGTAGGCGGGATCGCCTTTGTAACCGGGCGGAACCGGCACTTGGCTGCAAGCCTCGCCATCGTACCACACCAGTTTAAAAGGCTTACCGTCACGCTTGGCGTATTCGAAAGTGGTCTTAACCCCTTTCGGGAAGGTCAGACCGTGCACCTCAGGACGCCATGATCCTACCACATCCGCCCGGACGCTCAAAGGCATTCCCAGTTCCAAGGTCCAGAAGAGCGGATCCATCAAATGGCAACTCCAGTCACCCAACGTATTGGTGCCGTACATCGTCCACGACCGCCACGCGCCGGGCAGGAATTTCGGGAAATAAGCGCGGTGCGGCACAGGCCCCTGCCACTGTTCCCAGTTCAACTCCGCGGGAACGGCGTACTCCTTCTTCATATCGTCCAGAATATCCATGAAGGAGTACTTGGCGGGACACCAAATGTGCGCCTCGGTGACATCGCCGATCAATCCGGCCTCGACCCATTCGCGGAAATCGCGGATGGTGTCATAGGCGTGCCCCTGGTTCATCGCCTGGGTAACGAGTTTGGGATTGCGGCGGGCCTCGTCAATCATCCCCTGCATCTCGTGAAAACTCTGACACAAAGGCTTCTCGCACTGGACATGCTTGCCGCGGCGCAGGCACTCCAACGCCATCGTCGCATGCCAATGGTCAGGAGTGCCGATAAGCACGGCATCGATATCTTTGTCGTGTTTATCCAGCATTTCCTTGTAGAAAGTGTAATACGGCACACCCTTGCGCTTGTCGCGCTGTCCGGCGGCGCGCCGGGTGTCGACATCGCACAAGGCGATAATCTTGGCCCCGGCGTGCGCCAAACCGTCGATATCCGCCGACGCGCGTCCGCCGGCGCCGATCGCCGCAACGTTTACACTCTCACTGGGCGGGATTTCTCCGCTACCCGCCAGCAACCGGCGGGGAAACACGTTAAACAGGGCGACTCCCCCAGCCGCCCGTACGAAATCTCTGCGCCTTAACATAACGTCCTCCTCTGCCGGCCGTAATAATTTGACCTACTTCGCGGCCTCTTTGGGATCCCCCACCTTAACGTTCGCCGCGGTATTGCCGCCGAACATCATGAGCGGCAAGACCATCATGGCAACGCCTTTCTGCGCCGTCTCGGCATCCGGGGCGTTCTTGATCTGTTCCGCCGCCAACTTCATCATGGGGACCATGCTCTTGAACTGGTTCTTGAACTTGTCGTCCACCTTCAAGCCGTCGATCCACTGCAACGCCTGCCCTTTGTAGGTCGGCCAATTGCGGACGAATTCCGCGTCCATCCATTTGCCGTCGACGTTGGTGTACACCACCGATTTCTTGTTCTTGAGAAATTCGTAGGTAACCTCCACCCCGTTATCGACCGCCTTGGCGTCGAGAATCTTGGGGTCGGTGGAAAATTGCTGTATGAACGGAACGTTCTGCAGTTTCATCATCGCGGCGGCGACTTTAGGCTCGGCCAACACTTCCACCACGTTCGGCTGTTTGACCCGTTCATAGGTGAGTGCCTTCGCGAGCGCGGAGATGAACCCGCTCGTTCCCTTAAGCATACCAATACGCTCTTCTTTGCTCAAATTCGCAAGATCGCCCTGCTTCATCGAATCCTCAAAAAATTCCGCCTTGGATCCGAATGCGTCGGCGATGGAATCCAACAGCCCGGCGGTATCGTTCCACATTCCGGCATCAATCTTGTCGGCGAATTTCTTCGCAATCATATCAAAGTCAGCCCGATAAGCCGCCGGAACATTTTCCAACGTAGCCTTGAAGTTGCCGGCCTTTGAGTCGGCGGCCTGCTTCTCAATGAAGGCTCTAACGTCCGCAACAGAATCGGCGAATGAACCCATCGCGCAAACCATTGCCAACGACAAACTAAACAACACTTTCTTCATTTTACTCTCCTTTTGAGGGATTAATTGTTAAAACGCCGCATATTTTAACCGATTCACATAAAAAGAGTCAACCCCGAAAACAAATTTTCGGGGCTGACGGGCGCATCTCTCTTTTTCACCGCCCCTCCTTTGTAATGAAAACAACCTGAACAACTGCAAGGACAACCTATTAATGGCGCTCGGGCTAACTCGCCCGTATTCCTTTGGCTAAAATCTAATGCGGGCGAGTTCAACTGCATACATTCCCAATGTTGTCCATGCAGTTGTTTGTGTTGTTTTCAATCATAGGAATGCGCACAGGTGAATTTCGGAGATGCGCCCTGGCTGACTGAACAGAAACAAGACCATTCCATCCCCACGTTTTTTACCGCAACATGAAGAGGGTACCGCCGGTCATAAGTTTCGCAGAGTTGCCGCTTGCAAAGACCATCCAAGGCGTTCCGCTCAGATTGGTACCGTCAAAATTCCCGGAAAGCTTACCGGTGGCGATGGTGTAAACATTGCCGGAAGCGAGTTCATCGAGGTTTTCCACCACCAAATTCAGCTGGCTGAGATCAATGCCGCCGGGAGCGTCCAGACAATCGCTCTCGCCATTCTCGCCGACATCGACATGCAAGGCCCCGGAAAGAGTTGTGTCGGAGTTGGCAAGATGCAGAGTGCCGATCTCGCCTTTCGCGCCGGGATAAATGCCGTCGGTCACCGTGACGTTGCCGTTCATTATAGTGCCGCTGCCGCTCAAACCGGAAACCGTGAACTCGTTGCCGCCCATCAGGAAGATGGCATCTTCAGCCACCATAACGGGCTGGTCTTCAGGAATCGACGCGCCCAGCACCAGCGACAAGGTACCGCCCAGAATCTCCAGCGGCAGATCGTAGGTGTTCTGCCCGGTCACGATCAAAGTACCCTCGCCCTGTTTGCGCAACGCCCCGTTCGCGCAATATTCCTCATTCATGGAAACCGGAACATCCAGCCCGAATCTCGCGGAGTTGGACATCTCCTCCTCCGTAATGGCGCGATTCCAAATGCGGATTTCATCGTAGGTGGCGTTGGCGTCATTGTCATTGGGGAACATGGAGTGGCCCAGATAGAAATGGCTCTGCGCCATCGTGGCCGGCGACCAGCCCGCCGGAGCGGTAATGGTGTAGGTTGTGCGCGGCGTACCGTCGCCGTACTGCTTGATGCCGGTGAGTGTCCAAGTGCCGTCAGACTGCGGTTCCATCACCAGCGCCACATGGTATTGCCGCCCGGTGGCGTATCCGCCCAACTTGTTGGCGGCCTGTACGGATTGGTTGTTTTGGCGAACTTCGAACTTTTCATTTCCGGTGTCGGTTCCGTTCGACCAGTTCATCATCACAAAATCGGTCTCACTGTCGCCCAGATCGAAGATGCGGCTGTTGTTCTGCGCCGCCACTTCAGTGGCCCAGATTTCAATCGAAACCGGATCGCCGTTGGTCGGGATCAGGTTGGCGCCCAAATCGATCTGCGAGGTACCCCACGCGCCACCGGCCAGCGTGTAAGTCGTACCATCGGTGGAATACTCGCCGGAGGCGGTTCCCTCGGTGCCGCCGATATCATCCACCAAATCGCCGTTAAATTTCCAGCGGTGTACCAGTTTCTGGAAGCTAAGCCCGACATCGTTGGTGGCAGTCATCGGCTGGGCGAGCATCAATTCCAGCCCGTCGGTATCGAAGGTGCCGCCGTTACGCCCCACCGTAAACTCGGTCAGTCCGGAAACAAAGGTGCTGCCGGCGGTGTTATACTTGCCCGAACCTTTTGCCAAGCCGCGCACCGTGCCGCCGTTCAGCTCAAAGATTTTGCTGATGCCGGTTTCCCCGTGAATCTCCGCCGTGGTAAGCAGACCGCCGCTTGACACCTTCAGGAAGGAGTTGGTCACCGCGGAGTTCAACCCCAATCTGACCACGTACGGAACCGTCATTTTTCCGGTATAACCGATATCAAGGAAACCGTTACCCCTGTAACCCAAGCCTAAATAACCTTTATCCTGGCTGTGCATGACTGTCTCGCCGCCGTAAAGGTAGTAGTTGCCGGTGGCCCCTGCCGAGTGCGCCAGAAAGATGTACTGCGTGGCATCCACCAAACCGCCGAACTGCCGGAAATTGGCGATGCCGTTTTTGGCGGCACCGACGGAAATGGTGTACGCGGCTTTGAACAACCCGTCATTTAGAGTATAGCTGCAGTTGCCGCTACCGGAGGCGAATTTCGTATTTTCACCGGTGGTGAGATTGTTAACCACGCCGCCGTTTTGAATAACGGTGCTGCTGTTGTTGACATAAAAGGATGCCGCCACGTTGATTGTCGCGTCATTGATGTAAGTGGTGCCGCCGGGACAACGGAAACTGTCGACATCAAAAACCGACCCGCCATCAAGGTATATCTTGCCGTTGTAAGAGTTGAACCCGTCGGAAGCGGTTTCGTTATACGCGGGAAGCGTAATATGGACACCGTCAAAAGTGCACGAACCCGAACTGTTGGCCTTAACATAACGTCCGTCAATCACGCTGCCGGGAGCAAAGTAAATATTACCGCTGCCTTCCAAATAAATTCGGTTGGCGTAGATGCCGCCAGTGAAGGTGATGTCACCCGCACCTTTGGTATAGAACTTGCCCAGCGCGAGCTGCGGCACAATCTCGGAGGAATCTTCCACCGTTCCGGTAATAGTTACGGCGTTGGCGTCCACCTCGACATAGCAGTTTGTCCCGTTGATATCCAGCGAGTTCTCAAACGTCAGCGGCTGATCGGCGTCAGCCCCGTTCAACAGCAGGGTAAACACCGGGAACAGCTCGGAATTGTAGGTAATCGTACCGGCCTCATCGCCGAGATTGACGGTCAACGGCACGGTACGCGCGGTGAACCCGGCGATTGTCGCCCCTTCCGGAACCGTGATTTGACCGCCGCCGCTGCCCAGACTGGCGATAATTTCGCCCGACGCGCTGGAAAGGGTTCCGCCGTTCAACACTACCGGCTGGGAATCGTCCAACCCCTCGCCGAAATCGGCCTGCAGCGTTCCGCCCAGCACCGTCGCCACATCGCCGAAGATGTTGTGGCCGGTCAGCGCCAGCATATTCGGCCCGGACTTGGTCAAGCCCAACGGCAAATTGAGATTAGCGCTAATCGTCACGTCGCCGTCGGAGGTGTCGTAAGACCGCCCGATCACCAGCTGGTCGGTGCCCAAATAGGTCACGCTGGCCTCCAACGCCTGAATTTCCGCGTCGGTCCAACTCGGCCCGACCGAAATCCCCGCCCCATCGGACACCACTATCTGCCCAGGGGTATTGTATCCGGGCAGGGAAGCCGTGGTTTGCGCCATCAGCACCCCCTCTTCGACGGCGGTGACCCCGGTATAAGTGTTGGCCCCAAACAAAACCATCGCCCCGGAACCGCGTTTGGTGATGCCGCCTAAACCGGAAATGGTTCCGAACACCTTGGTGGAGTATGCTTGAGTGTCAATCACCAAACCGCCGGCGCCGATGTCCACCGCGACCATTTCGCCGATCAACGGCGCGGCGTCAGTAGAATTTGCATTGGCCCGCACCGTACCGCTGTCGACCGAGAGCGAACCCGCCCCGCCGACCGCATTGATTGAGGCCGCCGCCACCGTTCCGCCGGAACCGATATTGACTGCGCCCAAATTCGCCGACGAATAAGAAAGCTGAAGCGCGGAGCCGACCGACAGCGATCCCGGACCTTGCACCGAGAGCGACCCCATCGCCGAATAGCCAACCGTGAAACTTCCGGCGCAGGTGAAAGTTCCGCCACTAATGGAAATTGACGACCCCTCCGAACCGGCGTAGCGCGACACTTCAACGTTCACGGAAACATACACCGTTCCGCCCGTCATTTCAAAAGTTCCTCTGCCGTAACGTCCGGATCGCAGCGTGCTGTTTACCGTCAACGCGCCGTCCTCAAGCGTATAGGTGCCGACCGTACCGGTAGCGTGCCCAACGTTAGAATAATCGGTAAGCGTGTACGAACCACCAGTCTGACGTAAAGCGCCGTTATTCGGGTTACCGACATAAAAACTCCGGTTGGTTATATCTCCGGAGATTATCAATGCGGTTCCGCCGTTACCGATGGTAACGATTTCATTCTCCGCGGGCATTGTGCCGGCCGACCAGTTGCTGCCGACCGAATACACCCCGTCCTGAACCATCCAACTCTGGTCCGCCGATGCGATTACCGCCACAAACGCCACTACGGCAAAGCAAGTTTTTTTCATAAAACCTCCAAAGCGTCAGACACACTCCACCCCATTAACTATAATTATGTTAACACGGATTTATTATTTGTTCAAGCCTAAACTTCGTGCAAAAAACTTAAATGTCGGAAAATTCCCTCACTTCCTGACTTCCAATCTGAGACCCATATCGATGTACTGCTCGCCGGCGTATTGCGTTGCCTTGACCGCAAGCGTGTTCTTTCCCGGCCGCGCGGCGGCAAAAAACTCCTTGGGCGTGACTGCGATTTCCTCCCAACGCCTGTTCCAGCCGGATACGGAAAGAATCCGCACACCATTCAGGTATACCTCCACGTCGTCATCATGGAAAATGTCAAAAATGACGTCCAACGTTTCCTTTGCGGTTTTGTCGATAGTGAATGTCCTGCGTAACCAGAGATTCTTGGTATCCCAAAGGGTCGAGACTTTAGCCTCCTTGTTTACGTCCAACGCAATTCTTTTGCTTCCGAAACCTCCGGCGGAAACTTTCCACGCAGAATCGTCGAAAGACGGGTTCACCCAGTCCGCTCCGGGGTCGGACATCGTATAGCGCCAAGCGGCGGGACTGGCATCCAGTTTCAGTAAAAGCTCGACCGTTTCGGAAGGCATCATGCCCAAACGCGCCCCCTCGCGAATTGCCTCATTCGCAGCTGCAATCTTTTCAACGTCGTACTTCATGACCTTTCGGTCATAGGTGATCAAACCATTTACCTCGTCTTCGACATCCGCCGTCTGCGTATATACACTCCCGACGATTCCCTTACGGGCAAGCGAACGGATATGGCCGAAAAGTCCAAGGAGCTCTGTTTCTTTGCGCTTAATATCTGTGGACGGTTTTCCTTCGGGATACGGCTTACTCCAAATGTGCCCTTTAACGAACACGTCGCCAATCCCATACTCTCCAAGGAAACTGGCCCGGCGGTCGTTGACGGCAAAGGGCCTCGGACGGTACGAATAGTCGTGCTTATCGACGAGATCAGCCGCCTCTTCCACGCCCGCGGGCTTGTGCGCCGTCAAGCGGCCGCGCTTGCCCCAGATCTCGCCGCCCTCCCAGTCGTGCGCGCCGGAAGGTCCATCCACGAGACGCGAAGGGTCGCGGCGCTTCACCCACATGAGTGAGCTGTGCACGAGGAATTCGCCGGGCTCGCCCCAGCCCTCGTTGTACGGTACCCAGCCGAAGATGCAGGGCACGTTGACGAGATGGTTGACGACGTCCTCAAGTTCCTTGCGGTAGAGGCCGTAGCGCTCAAGCGAGTCGACCTGGTCGTCCTTTCCGCCGGACGGCATATCCTGGAGGACGAGCATGCCGAGCTTGTCGCAGAGGTGGTAGTAGCGCCGCGGCTCGACCTTGATGTGCTTGCGCATCATGTCGAATCCAAGCTTCTTGAGGGACAGGATGTCGAACTTGATCGCCTCGTCAGATGGCGGCACAAGAAGCCCGTCAGGCCACCAGCCCTGGTCGAGCGTGCCAACGATAAACCTCATCTCGTTGTTGAAGTATATGCGCAGAACGCCCTTCGGGTCTTTCTTAACTTCAACCTTGCGCATCGCGAAATAGCCCTTCACCCTGTCGGACGTATTAGCGCGAGCGTCGCGTACCGTGGCAACGAAGTCGTAGAGCGAAGGAGACTCCGGGCTCCAGGCGGCCACGGGACTCGGAAGCTTGAGCGTCACCGGCTTGTCCCACGAATCCACCGCGCCGACGGCGATGCGCTGGCCGTCCTTCAAGATCTCGACTTCTCCTTCGGCATGGCGCTGGTCTCCAACGCAGTCGAGTCTGATCGACACCGTGCCGCGGTCAAAGTCGGTCGATATCTCATAGTTCCCGAGATGCGTCGCAGGGACTTTCTCCGTCCAGACTGTGCCCATGATGCCGCTGTTGCGGGTGTACCAGATCGCGAACGGGCCGGGATGCTGCTTGCCGCGCGCGCCGAACATCGCGTGCGTGGGATCCCACACCGCCACGACAAGCTCGTTCGCGCCCGTCTTGACCTTATCTGTCACATCGAATGTGAACGGAACCTGCCCGCCCTCGTGCGGCACTCCGGCCTCGACTCCGTTGACGAGCACGTGCGTGCGGAAGTCGACCTGCTCGAAATGGAGGAGTAGCCTCTCGCCGGGCTTCATATCCGCGTCGAACGAGCGGCGGTACCAAAGCATCTCCTTGGGCTCAAAACGGCGGCCCACGCCGGAGAGAGAGCTCTCGATCGGGAACGGCACTAGTATCTCGCCCGTCGCGACCGTTTCTCCGATCGCATCCGGCTTCCACGCCTGCGGCATGTCTGGCGTGTTCTCGCCGCGCGTCACGGCGAATTCCCAAAGCCCGTTGAGGTTCGTCCACTGGTCACGCACCATCTGCGGACGCGGATATTCGCGCCAGGCGTTTTCCGGTGTTACTTTCTCGCCCCATGGTGTCTTGAGCGAAACCGGGGCCTGAACATATTCGGCCTGCGCCATCAAGGCCAGGCAGGCAACGGATACAGACAGTAGTTTATTTTTTTCATACGGCCATTATAACAAAGGCCGCACTACCCAACAAGCCGGAAATTAATCAGCGGCCAAATTTTCGTTCCAGCTCACGGTAGGAGGTAAAAATCATAGTGGGGCGACCGCGTGGACAGGTGTACGGCATCCGGGTGGCGGCCAAATCGTTGACCAGTTGCTGCGCCTGATCCAAATCCATCTTAGTGGCAGTGCCGGAAACCGCCCGGCAGGCGGCCTTGGCGATTAATTCTTCGCGCCACTTGGCCGCCCCGCGCCGGCTCCCTGCCTCTTCCAAATCGGCGGCGATGTTGGCCAGCAGTTCGCGGCACGGCGGTTGCCCCAATACCGCAGGCAACGCCTCAACCAAAAAGTGGTCACTCCCGAAATCCGACACCTCGAACCCCATCGACCGCAGCAATTCCAAATGCTTGCGCAATCTGGCGGCGTCGCGCGGCGGCAGATTGACGGTTTCAGGAATCAAGAGCCGTTGCGACGGCCCATGAGTACCGGAAACTCCGTCCATCAGCTGTTCATACATTACCCGCTCACGCGCGGCTTGCGGATCTACGGTCACGTATCCGCTGTCGGTTTCCAGCAAAATATACCGGTCCGCCACCTGCCCCAGCACCCGGCACCACCGCCAGGGCGATGAGTCGTCCAGCTCCTCAAATATCGGCTCCGCCGTGACCGGCGGACGAACTGCCGGAACCGGCGGTACAACGGGATTCGGCAGCGGGGCGGGTTGCGGCGCGGGATATGGGAACGGCGACGGCATCGGCTCCGGGCGGGCCGCTCCCGCCGCTTCTGGCACCATGCCGCGCAAAGTCGGGGCGTCCACCGACCATGCTTCCGGCGCGACACCGCGAACAAATGGTTTTGACTCCGGTACATCCGTCGGCAAGGGCACGGACGGCGCGGATTTCGGCGGCGCCGAAACGATCTGCGTATCCGGCGCGGGTTGCGGCATCACGGTTTTGCGTTGGACGCCCAACGCCTCCGACAGGGCGCGGATGATGGCTTCGCGCACCTCCGCCGGCTTGCAGAAACGCACCTCGCGTTTCGTCGGATGAACGTTTACATCAACGTCCTCCGGCGGCAAATCCACAAACAGCACCACAATCGGCTTGCGCGAACCTTCCAAATTGGGGTAAGCCTCGCGCAAAGCGTAGGCGATCACCGGGGCGGTTGCCGGGCGGTGGTTGATGAACACATACTGTTCGCTGCGGTCGTTGCGGGTGACGGTGGGGATTCCGGCGAAACCGGTAACGCTGATCGCCCCGGAACGGTAATCCACCGGGCGCATATTTTCGATGAAATCCGGCCCGAACAAATCCCGCACCCGTTCGGCCAGCGTCGCGCCAGGCGGCATACTGGCCTGCTGGCGACCGTCGGAAACCAGCGTCAATCCCAGATCGGGATGCGCCAGCGCGTGAATGGTGAAGACCGAACGGATGTGCGTTTGCTCGGTCTGGTAGGCGCGCAAAAATTTTCGCCGGGCGGGAACGTTGAAAAAGAGATCGCGCACGGACACCGTGGTCCCGGGCGGGATGCCGATGTCGTTAACCTCCTGAAGCGCCCCGCCTACCACCACCAGTTCCGTTCCGGCGTCCTCGTCCGCCCGGCGGGTTCGCAACGAAAACCGCGACACCGAGGCGATGGAAGGAATGGCCTCGCCCCGAAAGCCGAGGGTGTCGATCCGCTCGATATCCTCAACATCGCGGATTTTACTGGTGGCCTGACGTTCCAGGCACAGCATCGCGTCATCGCGATTCATCCCGCAACCGTTGTCGCGGACTTCAATCAGTTTTCTGCCGCCGGCGGTTACCGAAATTTCAATGCGGGTCGCCCCGGCGTCAATGGAGTTTTCCACCAGCTCCTTGACCACCGAGGCCGGACGTTCCACCACCTCGCCGGCCGCAATTTTATTGGCGATGTGCAGCGGCAGCAAGCGAACGTGACCGTCTCTTTTTATCCCCGCCGACATGGGTTATTCCTGCAAAGCCTGCAGCCAACAATCGTCCGATTCCGGCTGGCTTTTCGGCACCACCAGCGAAAGCGTCATCCGGGTCGGCTCCAGAATCTCGTCCGCCACCCGCATGATATCCTCCGCGGTTACCTTCATTATGTGGTCCAGATACTGTTCCGGATTCATAATCCGGCCATACGACAAATAACCCTCGCCCAGATAAAGCGCTTGCGAAAGCGGGGCCTCGAATCCCATGCGGTAAATGCCGGAGGCGAAATCCTTCGCCCGTTTCAACTCGCTGGCGGAGACCGGTTTGGCGGCGATGCGCCGCAACTCTTTGGCGACCAGTTTCAAGGCGGTAACCGCCCGGTTGGAATCTGTCCCCATGCTGACCGTAAAGATTCCGGTTTCCTCCAAATGCAGCGGCGAGGTCTGGATGGAGTAACAGAGTCCGCGCCGTTCGCGGACGCTCTGGAAAAGCCTTGAACTCATGTTCTCGCCCAAAATCGCGTTTAACAACCGCAGGGCATAACGCCGGTCGTCGTGCCGGCCAAAGATCCGCGAACCCAGCACCATCTGGACCTGGGCGACCTCCCGACGCTCCACCACCAGCGGGTTCTGCTTGACCCGGCCGTCCACCGGACGAAAAACCGGGGGCCGCCGTTTAGGCATATCGCCCATCCATTTCTCTGCCTCGGCCACGCATGCGTCATGGTCCAAACGCCCGGAAAACACCAGCACCGTGTTGGCCGGGACATAGTGGGATTTCATATAATCCTTCAGCGTCTCGGAGGTCATCTTGCCCAGCGTTTTTTCATCGCCGGACAACGGCATCCCCAACGGATGATCCACGAACAGCGCCTTCTCGAAATTCTCCTGCACCACCGACGACGGCTGATCGTCGTACATCTTGATCTCTTCCAAAATCACCTGGCGTTCGCGGTCCAGCTCTTCGGGGTCGAACAAAGAGTTGCGGTACATATCGCAAAAGACCTCGACCGCCAGCTTCATGCATTCGTAAGGCATCCGGGCGTAATAGCAGGTGTCGTCCGGCCCGGTAAAGGCGTTGAGGTAACCGCCGCGCCCTTCGATTGCGCGGGAAATTTCCACCGATGACCGGCTGGGAGTGCCCTTGAAAAGCATGTGCTCGATAAAGTGGCTGACGCCCAATTCCCGCATCCGCTCGTAACGCCCGCCGTTTCCGACGAAAATACCGAACGAAACGCTCTGCGCGGAATCTATCGCCGAGGTAATCACCGTCACCCCGTTGTTAAGCACCGTTGATTTGACGTTTGGCAGCAATTTGTCCATGATCATCTCTCAACCACCCCGTGTCACCAGATAATAAAAGCCCCGCCTTGCCGTAACACAGCGTCCCTGAAACCCCTAAAAAAGAGGTGGGTGCTCTATCCGCCGTTCTCCGGTTTCCCGACTGGGGGAAGCCTTCTTCCGGCGTATTCAAACTCCCTTTACAAATCGAAGGTCAGGGAAAAACCGTTTATCCGCGCACAAGGCAGGGCCCACTTCGTTCTGAAGCCGCAGCTCCAAATCCTTTATCCCTCGCGAACCTCCACTTTAAGCACATCCTTCAGATTCTGGATAATCTTGGTGAAGGCTTCGTTCACTTCCTGATCGGTCAAGGTGCGCTCCGCCGAGCGGAAAACCAACGCGTAAGCCAAGCTGCGCTTACCTTTCCCGATTTCTTTAGATTGGAAGATATCAAATAATTCGATTCCCGTCAAGGTAGAAGGCGCAACTTTCTGAATTGCCTTCACCACTTCGGCGTGAGTCAATCCGGCATCGGCGATGAAAGCGATGTCGCGGCGCACCGCCGGATACTGCGGCGGCGGCTTGACCGCGCCGGCTTTGCCGCCCACATTGGACAGCAACGGCGGCAACTTCATTTCCGCCAGCACCATCGGCGAGGTCATGCGCCAGGAGTGGCGGATTTTACCGCTCACCGCGCCCATGAAACCGATCGCCCGACCATTGAGCTGAATCTCCACCGCAAAGCCCGGCTCCATCGCCGGATGCTCGATGGCGGCAAACGACAGCCGACCGGAACGCAACGTTTCGGCCAACGCCTCAATCGCGCCCTTGAGCCACAACAGCGCCTCTTCGTTGGAAACGGCGCGCTGGCGGTCAATCGCGGAACGGCCGAACGGCCCCATCAACCCGATCGACAGGTGTTCCTCTTCCACCGGCTCGCCTTTTGGAGTCATCAAAAACACCCGGCCCATCTCGAAAAGTCCGGCGCTTTCCACTTGATGCGCGGCATTACGGCCCAGCGATCCCATCAGTTGCGGCGCCAGCGAATCGCGCAACAGCCCGTACTCGGCGCTGACCGGGTTAGGCAACACCACCCGACGCTCGGGTTGGCGACGATCGAAAACGTCCAGCTCCTGCTTGGAGAGGAAACTGTAGTGCATCGCCTCGGAGAACCCCAGCCCCAGCATTGCGTCGCGGCATTTCTTGCGGGCGTAGAACGGCGCGTCGGAAAGCGGCGAAACCGCCGCCACGCCGGGCAACTTCTCGGGAATGTTGTCCAATCCGTTCAAACGGGCGATCTCTTCCACCAGATCCGCTTCAAGCGTCAAATCCAGCCGCCAAGACGGTATGGCGAACTCCGCGCCCGAATCATCGCGGCGGACGGTCTTAAGGCCGATGGACTCCAGAATCGCGACTTGCCGGTCGCCGGACAAATCCACCCCGATGGCGTTGTTAACGCGACGGAAATCGATTGCCACGGTGTGTTCGTAACCGTGCCGGTTGTCAACGTCGATCGCGCCCTTGGCAACCACCGCGCCGCCATAGCGCTGCAACAGCGACACCGCCCGCCGGCTGGCCCAATCCGCCAAATCGGTGTCCACGCCACGGATGTAGCGGTAGGACGCCTCGGTGGCCAACCCCAGCTTACCCGCGGTGAATTTGGTACTGACCGGCTCAAACAGTGCGCTTTCCAACAACACGTGCTCCGTGCCGGGTTCAATCTCGCTGCCTTCGCCGCCCATCACACCCGCCACGGCAGAGGGCTTCTCGGCATCGGCAATCACCAGCATCGAAGGGTCGAGTTTACGGTCCACGCCATCCAGCGTCCGGATGGTCTCCCCTTCCCTAGCGTCGCGCACCACGATGGTACGGTCGGCCAGCGTCCGGTAATCAAAGGCGTGCAGCGGCTGCCCGCACTCCAGCATGACGTAGTTGGTAACGTCCACGGTCAGGCTGATGGAACGCACCCCGCACAATTCCAGCCGCTCGCGCATAAATTTGGGCGATTCGCCGTCTTTCACCCCGGTCATCACTCGGGCAATGTAACGGGGACAATGTTCGGGATTTTCCACCACCACTTTGGCAAAGGTGTTTACGTCGCGGTCGGATTCCTCGAAATCCACCGCCGGCATCTTGAGCGGACGGCCCAGAATAGCCGAAAATTCCCGCGCGATGCCGACGATCGACAGGCAGTCGGGACGGTTCCAGGTGACCTCCAGGTCTAAAACCGTCTGCGGTTTCTCGCCGCCCACCACATCGCGCACCGGCGTGCCGGCCGGAATATCCGCCGGCAGAATCATGATGCCGTTGTGGTCGCCGGAAAGTTTCAGCTCCCGGGCGGAACACAGCATGCCAAAAGACTCCACCCCGCGCAGTTTGCCTTTTTTGATTTTGAAACCGCCGTCCGGCACCACCGCGCCGATTTTCGCCAGCGGGGCCTTGACGCCTGCCGCGCAGTTCGGCGCGCCGCAGACAATCTGCAACACTTCCGAACCGGTTGAAACTTTGCACACGTGCAGATGGTCGGAGTCCGGATGCGGATCGCAGGTAAGCACCTCGCCGACCACGAAATTGTCGTCCAGCGGTTCCTGCCCCACCGTCTCAATCCCCTCCACCTCGACGCCGGAAAAGGTCAGACGATCCGACAGCTCCTGCACGGACAAATCCGAAACATCAACAAACTCGTTAAGCCAACTAATCGGTAATTTCATTATTTCACCTGCTCCAGGAAACGGACGTCGTTCTCGTACAGCCAGCGGATGTCGGGGATGCCGTACTTAATCATGGCGATACGCTCCACCCCGAAACCGAACGCGAAACCGTTGACCTTCGCCGGATCGTAACCGACAAAACCGAAGACCCGCGGGTCAACCATGCCCGCGCCGGCGATCTCGATCCAGCCGCTCTGCTTGCATACCCTGCACCCCTTGCCGCCGCAAACGTGGCAAGTGAAGTCCACCTCAACGCTCGGCTCGGTGAAGGGGAAAAAGTGGGGGCGGAACCGCACCCCGATGTTGCTGCCCATCATCTGCCGCGCGAAATAGGCCAATGTGGATTTCAGGTCGGCCAGCGACACCGGTTTGGTGTCCACATACAGCCCCTCGATCTGGTGGAAGTTGGCGCTGTGGGTGGCGTCGGTGGTGTCTCGGCGATAGGTCCGCCCCGGACAAATCACCCGAACCGGAGGCTGGTTGGCCAACATGGTCCTGATCTGCACCGGCGAGGTCTGGGTGCGCAACAGCAAATCGTCATTCAGCCACAGCGTGTCGGAGGCATCCATCGACGGATGGTGCTTGGGAGTGTTCAACGCCGTAAAGTTGTTGAAGCGGGTCTCCAGATCCGGCCCGTCGGCCACGCTGAATCCCAGCCGCGCAAATATGGCGGCGGTTTCCTCGATTACCCGGGAAATCGGGCTTTGCACCCCGCGGCGCGTCCAGCGGCCGGGCAGCGAGCAATCGAAAGCCGGACCCTGGGCCTGTGCGCCTCCGGCGGCGGCGAACTTTTCCGCCAACGCCTGCTCCAGCGCGGCCCGCCATGCCTGCGTCTGCTTGCCGAACGCCGGACGATCCTCCTTGGGCACGTCCTTCATCTGCTTCACGATCGCGGGCAGCAAACCGTTGCGGCCAAGATATTTGATTCGGACCTGTTCCAACTCCGCCGCGCCGTTAGCGGCCGCCACTTCCTGCAGCGACTGCGCCTGTTGCGACTCAAGCTCTTGTAACGTCATAACTCCACCTTCCGGAAAAATCCACTAGAAAATCAGCGCGTCGTCCAACATCGCCTTGAACTGCTCCAGCGTCATGCGGGTTTGCTGCATGCTGTCGCGTTCACGCACCGTGAAGGTACCGTCGGCCAATGTGTCGAAATCCACCGTGATGCACCATGGCGTGCCGATTTCGTCCTGACGGCGATAGCGACGGCCGATCGCCCCGCCCTCGTCCCAAAACGCCGCCGTGCGCTTCCGCAGATATTCGAAAATCTCGCGGGCCTTGTTGTAAACCTCAGGCTTGTTTTTCACCAGCGGGAACACCGCCACCTTGACCGGCGCGACCATCGGGCTGAGGTGCAGCACCACGCGCAAATCCTCTTTGCCCTTGTCGTCCACCAGCTTCTGCTCTTCGTAAGCGTTGCAAAGCAGCGCGAGCATCATGCGGTCAACCCCCGCCGACGGCTCGATCACGTGCGGGATGTAACGCCCTTCGAAAAGTTTCGCCACAAAGGCGCGGGCCGCCTCGGGGTCTTTGCCGCGGGACTGCCACTCCGCCGCCACCTTGTCGGCGAACGCCGCCTTGGCCGCATCGTCCAGTTTCGCCGCCGCCAGCTTAAGCGGCTCGTCAAAGACCTCCATGCTCTTTCCGCTGTGCTTCTGGTGCTGCGTGAGGTCGAAGTCCGAACGCGCCGCAATGCCCTCCAGCTCCTGCTGCCCGAAGGGGAACGCGTACTCAATGTCCACGCAAGCCCGCGCATAGTGCGCCAGCTCGTCCGGCTTCTGCCAATACTCCACAAAGGAGTCCTTTGGCAGACCGCAGCGGACGATCCAGCTCTTGCGCTGCTCGACCCAATACTTGTGCCAGACTTCCCAGCCCCACTCTTTCTGCGGGACCGACAGATCCGGCTGGTCGGCCATTGTGGTGACCTTGCCGTAAATCAGCTCCACCGCCTCGTCGGGACGGATGAAAAACTCCAGCTCCATCTGCTCAAACTCGCGGGAACGGAAGGTGTAGTTGCGCGGCGTGACTTCGTTGCGGAACGATTTGCCCATCTGCGCGATTCCGAACGGAACGCTGATGCGGCTGGTGGAGTACACGTTGAGAAACTGCGCGAAAATCGCCTGCGCGGTTTCCGGCCGCAGATACGCCACGTTGGAGGGATCGTCCACCGGACCGACCACGGTCTTGAACATCAGGTTGAAGGGACGCGGCTCGGTCAGCTCGCCGCCGCAGTAAGGGCACCCGCCGTTGGCCGCCGCCTTGGCCGCCACCTCGGCGCGGATATCTTCAATCTGGTCGGCGCGCATCAGCTTCTTGCACTCTTTGCAGGTACACATCGGATCGGAAAACGTATCCAAATGCCCGGAGGCTTTCCAGATCGCGGGATGCATGATAATCGTCGCGTCCAGCCCCAGCACGTCCTCGCGGTCGCGCACCATCGACTGCCACCACGCGCCTTTGATATTGCGCTTCATCTCGCATCCCAAAGGACCGTAATCCCAAAAACCGTTTATGCCGCCGTAAATCTCGGAACTGTGGAAAATAAACCCGCGCCGCTTGCATAGCGACGAAACCGCATCCAGACTGCTCGTGTTAGCCATAATTCACCTTTTCAAAGAAACAATGGTTCCAAAAATCGAACAGTATATTTTCGTTCAATCACCTTCAACAATCAAGCAGAAAGTGCCAAAACGGCCAAAATTTTAATGGCAAGGGGGAAGGGAAGTTACGAGTTACGAGTGACGAATTTGGAAATGAAGAATGGATTTGGGGTTAAGGATCAGCGGCCCGGCTGCCTGTCGCTTGTCGCCGGACGCTTGTCCAACCGTCAAACTGTCAAACCGTCAAACGTGTCTATCGCCAACCGCAATCTCTTAATCTCCTGTCTGGAAATTAAAAAGCGGCGTGCGTCTCACGCTCACCGTCTCATCCACATTTTCAGCTTTTTGTTTCTTTCTTTAGGTCAACAAGAAAGTGTCAACCTATCGTAAAACAGGGCATTCCATCCTGATCAACGACCCGGAGACATTCCTTTGCTTGTGCGCCATTCTTGCGCGCTTTGTAAAGCGCCATCTCTTCAGCACTTGGCCCCACCGCATTCAGAATCAGCGGAAATACGAAGAAGAGCGAAACTGTCAAGTTTTTCACGCGAGGCTTCATCATCGTGTCCTTAGAACGGCCAAAGCGACTTGCGCTTCTTCTTTTGAGACTGTTCATCCTCCTCGCGCTGGCGTTGCAGCATACGGGAATGATCTGCCGTCTCAATGTCTTCAAGATTAGTATCATTCTCCTTTGGATTGAAATATACGCCATAGGCATGCATGGCTCGGAAGATTTCCCAAGGACCATATATTTTGCCATAATGGGCGGACTCCAAATTGCCATCACGGTCAATCTTTGTCCGAGTTCGAAATACAAGATATGAATCCTTGTCAAGTCTAGTGTCCGTTTTATTCACACCTTGCACATACACAATGGGTTCCCGATGTATTATCGGATGCTCTTCGTGCAGATATTCAAATGACGTCTTATATTCCGCATTTGTATCTGCTCTGTATATTGATTTCATCTCAGAGCACGGGTCTTTCTTCAACAGATATGCTCCGGCAAATGGATTGTTTGTAAATGAAATCTCCATAAACGCTTTAAAATCTCTTGGTGCAACAGCATCAATATTAATTCTTACTAGAAAATCTGAGTGTCGTCCGTTTCCATACGGTGGTAACCAATCTCGAAGTTCAAGGTCATAACCTTGCCATTCACAAGTATCTGGATTTTTTATTCGCGAGGTAACGGACTGTACTAGATGAACAGGTTTTCTAATTTTTTTCAATACTATTGTCTTTAATTCGCCATAAGGAACCCATTTGCCATTACCTATCAAAGAAGAGGTGTCAAGTTTTTGAAAACTTATTTCTTCTTGCGACATATAATAATCTTTTTTTGTCAAGAAAACACTGACCCATCTGCCACATTTTCCTGACACCCTAACTATTCCGTTACTGCCGGTAATCGCACTATGGGGATAACCATTTTTAACATGATTATCAATATACATCCACCCTTCACATTTTACACCAGCAATAGGGATGCCAATGTCATCAACAACTCTTATCCGAACATCGAATTGTGCGCCATTACGCATCGCATTGAGAAATGTGAGTTCAGAACTACTTTGTGCATAACAAACGCAAAAGTTAAGTACAGAGATAAGTATAAGGGGTTTCATCTTAAGGATCCTTTCGTAACCAATTGATCATAGAGATAGTGAACATAATAAAACGCCATGTCCTTCATATCGGAATGCTGCCATTCTTGTTTGTATTTGTGGGATACGCTTCGTCCCCAACCATTAAGCCGAGGAACGCCATTAAGAGAATCGTCGTTCATGTCTATGTTCTCCGTTACATTAGCTCCAACAGGATTCCCTCCAACCGGCGACGAGATGGCCGACACGTACTCTGCAAGCGCAAACCAGATGTCGTCCTGCGAGGCGTTCCGATTGTCCATCTGCGTGCCCGGATAGTAGAACACGGGATTGTTTGTAATTGAGCCGTTAGCAACCATGACGCTTGTAGTTGCCGCTGAATAATACACGGGGTATTCGTATCCTCCATTTGGCTCCATCCACCAGTAGAATCCCCATCCACCTTTCAGATTTCCGGCAATAGGCTCGACCCCCTTATGCGTCTCCTGCTTTTGCCAGCAATAAGCCTCGGCAGTTATATTCAAGTCGATAAACGGCCATTTCCAATGCAACGTTGGCCAGTGGAATAAGCCAGTTAACAAGTCTGGGGGCGCAGATTCCTCTTTGAAAACATAATCCCCACTGGAATAATAATTGTACGCGCTAACGACATTTGTAATCGCGTCCTTGAAGTAGCCCGGCCACCCCATCTTGCCGCGAGAATCAGAGGTGTCATCCTTGAACCATTTGTGCCAGTTCGCAGCCCACGACATCGGGTGGTAATCGGCCCAGTCAGAAGGCACGTATTTCGCCCGCGTCGCCTGCGAATCGTCCTGATAGGCGGCATCAATCGCCTCCGACGCGACCGCCGCGTCGAACATGAAGTACTGGCTCGCTGCGAGCCCCTGGCGGAATGCCTCGCAAGCCATCATGTTGCCGAGAGACTGCGCCATGATAACTCTCTTCGAGGAATCGCCCTGCTCCCGCTCCACAAGCCGCTTGAATGCATTTGCTGACTTGAGCGCCTGATAAACATCTCTCTGATAGTGAAGCCCGTTTGCCCAATTCCCTGTCCAATGGTAATTCCCCGGCCATGCCACCATGTGAAAACGCGCATCCGAACCGGACTGCCAAAGGCGCTTGAACACCTCTGAACCCCAAGCCCGAGCATCATTCTCACTGACATTGAAACCATGCGTGAAGAACACATCGCGATCCGTTGGGTCGTCCATGAGGTTTCCGGGCGTGTATTGATCCGGCAAGTTGAAATAATCAACGTCCTGCGCTCCGTGCAGCGAGTAGAACCGGTACATTTGCTCGACCGGGGTGATTTCCGTTGGCAACTCGCCGGCCACGACCTTCTGGCTGCCGTAATAAATGTCCAGCCTCAGCGAGTTGGTCGCCGTCCATGTCCTCTCTTTCCGAATCCCTTCCATACGTCTCACGCTCACCGTCTCATCCACTTTTTCAGCGCCTTGCTTCTTTCTTTAGGTCAATAAGAGAGTGTCAACCTATCGTAAAACAGGACATTTCATAGAGCCTGCCGGATGTCCGACTCTCAACTCTATACAAGGAAGTCGTTCCGCATTGACTAGTGCAAGTCCATAGTGCGAGAAAAAGAACATATCCCTTATACTTGATATGCCCGGTGTGCCGAAATCGGGGCAGTTATCAATGCAACCATAGTAATCAGCATTAGACATATCCTTCTCCTTTCTGAATTTTCTAACAAAATTATCGTGATGGAAATAACTCCATGATTCGGGATGTTTTTCAAGTTCGGCAAGTACCATGACGTATGCAGGCACATTAACTCTGTCAATTCTAAAAAAATCGGTTTTACTCGCAACAACATCCGTTTCGAAATAAATATCCTCCGTACGGTTTACAGAAAACTTCATCGGTTTTTTTTGACGTATGAAGCCTCGGCCATCTCCAAGGTAAAGCGACCATTTGTATTTACCCGTGCCAACACTTTCCACATCGGAAGATATGTATGCGTCACATATTCTGTCATTGTTCACATCACAGGCAATAAGATATACGGCAGAGATAGTATCTGACGGAACCGTCATCGCCACATATCGGCGGTGCATATCGGCAAGTACATCCTTTTGGGGGACATCCATATTCCAGCTTGACTGCGTAGAATCATACTCGTCAAGTCGGGTTTGAATACGATCCTTTTCTTTAACTGGAACCGCCTTAGGCCCGCGAAACCTGTGTGGTATTACGATCCGTACCGATTTTATTGTCTTGTCGGAAAATATACCTTCTGGCCAACCACCATGAACCGTTTTGCATGGTATGCCATTCGCCCCAATGTTGAGTTCATACCATGTGGAAGAGTTGAAAAGTCTTATTACATCTCCTGTATGACACGTGACTCGGCGTGTTTGCTCGTTGTGATATATGAGCATGGACTTGTCTTCTGCGAACTGCAACTCGTACAGTTCACTTGGCCAAAAGTCAACGCTACTTTCCTGTTTCCATTCATGTGCACGATACCGTAATCTCCCATCAACAATTTGGTAAGTCGGCCAGTGCGCTTCACGAGTTTTTACATGTTCCGCTATCGAAAACAATGTAAACTGGCCATCGGCACCTAAATCCCACTTGAAAGGCAGAAGTAACGAAATGTCATTTCCCCAGTCGCCGGTATTAAACTCTTCATCTCCAAAAAAACTCTCAACCAGCGATTGCCCCTCTGAAGCAAGCAATACTTCTCTAGACGATGCCATCATAGGCATTATGTCTGCGGCAATTGCAACTGCTACAAGTATTTTCACGAGTTTTCTCATTATTCGGTCTCCGATGTTGTCGAATCCGTGAAAATGTCTCTGACATAATTCGGATTCAGCGTATTGCTGTGGAAAAGCCACAGCCCGTTTGATGGGACAAACTGCACAGGACTCGCAAATTCCGTATTATGTTTTGGAGTTGTCTGTCCAGGAATACCAAATGAACCATTGTAAAGAGTAATGGTTGACCACATCTCTGCAGAAATGGTATGCCCGTTTATGTTTGTAGATGGAGGTTCGCTCCAATTAGGATGATTGGAATATGCACTAGAGTAATAACCAAGGAACCTAATTGCGTTCGCACGCTTGCTTCGGAGGATTTCGTTCATTGATGCCACATTAGTATGCCAGTTATAGACTTCTGCAGTGCTGGTTCCATGTTGGCCTTTGTCAATCTGCCCGATTCCCCAACCCCACCGGTGCCGGACATCATGACCGCGCCGGTGCCGTCGGGGAGCCTCACGGCGGGAATGGAGAGGGCGTCCTGCGGCCAGGAGCCGTCGCCCACGTCGGCGCGGACGCCCCCGGCGGGCACGGTGAGCCTGGCGCCGTCGCGCACCATGGGCGCCGACACCTGCGCGGCGCGGAAGGATTCTATAAAGCCGTCAAGCGACTGCGCCGATGCAAACGCCGCTGGCGCAACCGTAAATAAAACCATGCGAAGGCAAAACTTAACCGCACTATTTTTCATAGACACACTCCTCGCAATAATTTATTTAAATCAATAATATGCCGATTGCGCCGGGAATGTCAAGGCCCAAATCAAAAAAAATTGATAAAACCATGGCCGCCGGTAAGCCGGCCGCCGAGGAGGGAAATGAAAAATGGATTAGGGGTTAGGGATGAGGGATTAGGGGTTAGGGATTAGGGGTTAGGGATTAGGGAAGTTACGAGTGACGAGTTACGAGTTACGAATTTGGAAATGAAAAATGTAGAGAGAAGAATGAAGAATTGATGCAATAATTTTTCACTCTTAATTCTTAGTTTTTCATTTCCTCGGCCGTCAAACCGCCATTGGGCGTAAAATATAAAAAATAATCAAATCGCGCTTGATTTTGGCAACGCAAAAGAGTAATATTTAACACGTTTTTTGCGCCTGTAGCTCAATTGGACAGAGCGTTAGCCTCCGGAGCTGAAGGTTGTGGGTTCGATCCCCGCCAGGCGCACCATCTTTAACCGCCGACTCATGACCTAGGGGGCCGGCGGTTTTATTTTGCCGCCGGGCCTTACGCGTCAACGAACAGATCTGCCACCGCGAAGAACGGGTCGGTGGTATACTGCAAGCCGATGCGGCGCAATCCGGCGTCGTCGCCGGGGGTGACCATGTGCGTCATGTGCATCTCGCAACCGCGCAAATCCGGCAAGCGCTCCATTGCGATCTGAGCGGCCGGGTTGGTGGCGCAGCTGATGGCAAGGCCGATCAGAGCCTCGTCGAGGTTCAGGCTGCAATACTTGCTCTTGAGAATGTCGTGCTTCATGTGCGCGATGGAATCCACCACTTGCGGCGCGATCAGCGGCAACTGGTCGGGAATGCCGGAAAGCACCTTGATCGCGTTCAGCACCAGACTGGCGGCGGCGTGCATCTGGCTGGAGTTTTTCCCGGTTACGATCCGCCCGTCCTTAAGCATCAAAGCGGCGCCGCAATAGATCCCGTTGCGACCTTTGCCCTTGGCCCGGCCATCCTGCCCCGCCTGGCGGGCGGGATTGACCACCGGACGGTCTTCCGGGGAAAGGTGAAGCTTGGTCATCAGTTCCGCCACCCGGTCGACGGTTTCTTTGTCGGACTGCCCGGCGGTGTACTCGCAAAGGTGGCGGAAATAACGGCGTATCACCTCCTGTTTGGAAGCCTCGCACACCACCTCGTCGTCGATAATGCCGAACGCGATTTTGTTCACCCCCATGTCGGTCGGCGACTTGTAAGGGCAGGCGTCATTGGTCATCTTCTCCCAAATCGCGCGAAGGAGCGGGAACGCCGCCACGTCACGGTTGTAGTTGATGGAAACCTTGTCGTAGGCTTGAAGGTGGTAGGGATCGACCATGTTGAAGTCCTTCAAGTCGGCGGTTGCCGCCTCATAAGCCACATTCACCGGGTGGTCCAACGGCAGATTCCAGACCGGGAAGGTTTCGAACTTGGCGTAACCGGCCTTCCGGCCCAACTTATGCTCGTGGTACAACTGGGTAAGGCAGGTGGCGAGCTTGCCGCTGCCGGGGCCGGGACCGGTAACCACCACGATCGGGCGTTCGGTTTCGACAAACTCGTTCGCGCCGTAGCCCTGCTCGCTGACGATGGTTTCCACGTCAGCCGGATACCCCTGGGTGACGTGGTGCAGGTACACCTTAATCCCGCGATGCTCCAGACGGGCCTTAAACTGCTGGGCGGGATGCTGCCCGGTGAAACGGGTAATCACCACCCCGCGCACCTTCAGCCCCAGACCGGTCAATCCGTCGATCAGCCGCAAGGCGTCAGACTCGTAGGAGATGCCGAAATCGGCGCGCATTTTTTTGCACTCGATATCACCGGCGAAGATGCAAAGCAGGATTTCCGCCTTATCCTGAAGTTTCTGCAGAAGCCGCAGTTTCACATTGGGGTCGTATCCGGGCAGAATGCGGGCCGCATGCATATCCTGCATCAGCTTGCCGCCGAATTCAAGGTAAAGCTTATTGCCGTTCTGCTCGGCACGGCGAAGAATCTCCTCCGTCTGTTCCGCCAAATACTTTTCGTTGTCGAAACCCACCTTCATCTTAAAACACCCCAATCAATGGAAAAAAACGAAACGCAAACACAAAAAAAGCCCATGCGGTCAACGCACGGGCGTAAAGGGTTGAAGCCTACTTGCCGGGTTCGGCGGCCGGGGCGGCTTGCTCAGGCGCAGGCGCGTCGGCCTTTTTATCCGCCGCGGAATTGGCCGCGTCGAAAAGCGAGCGGGCCGCGCGCGGCTGGTAGCGGTCCACCAGCCCTTCGAGCTTGGTGATCGCCATCTCTATCCCGGCGTTGCCGGTTTCCGCCGCCTTCAGGTTTTCCAGCACCTTTTTGGCCTCGTCGCGTTTGCCCTGCACGGTCAGCATTCTGGCCACGCCCATCGAAGCCTGGTTCATCAGGTAATGGCGCGGCTCGGCGTGGGCCTTTTCAAAAGCCCGGTAGGCGGCCATGGCGTCGTCGGTCTTGTTCAGACCTTCGAGGGAAAACGCCACCCCAAGCTCCGCGATTTCGGCGAAACCGTCCGGCACTCCCTTGGAGATGCACTCTTTGTAAGTGTCCAGCGCCTCCTGGTACTTGCCGGCGTCATAATAAGCCTTGGCCAGACGCAGCCGGATCCCGTTGCCGGCCTTGGTGCCGCCGTTCTTGGCGACCGCCGCCTCCAGCTCTTCCAGGGTGTTGGCCTGACGCAATTCGATATTCGCGTTGGTGATCTTTTGCTGCCGATAGTAACGGAAACCGGCCACCGCCGCTGCCAGCGCCACTACCGCCACGGTGCAAATGATGGCCTGCTTACCGTTGTCTTTCCACCAGTCGTACAACGGCAACAGCTCTTCCGGGAGATTTTCGGGAATCGGTCTGACTTCCGGCGCCTTGCCGTTATTGTCTTTTGTGTCGCTCATTCTAAACTCCAGATTGCGCTTCGTGATTAGCGGGTCTTGCCGTTAGCCGGAGTCTGCTCGTAGTGCGAATAGAAAGGAATCAGCGGGTAGCCGTTATCAATGGCGCCAAACCCAAACAGACCAACCGCAGTCTTCGTGCCCGTGCCATCATCGGACGCCGCCGTGTGGCTGCTCACCAACACGCAACCCGAAAACAAAAATGCGGCGAGAACCGCAAACACAACCGCAAGACTCTTGCTCATAACGCGACTCCTAATAAGTTGAAAAACAAAGCACATTTTCCTAAAAAACATCGCCAAAAGTCAAGCCCAGAATGCTATCTGGCCTGATTTTTTCCGCGCTGGCGAACGATCTCGTACATTGCCACCGCCCCGGCCGCTCCGGCGTTAAGCGAATCCACCCCGCCAAACATCGGCAGGAAGGCGATAAAATCGCAGGTTTCGCGCACCAGCCGCGACAACCCGCGCCCCTCGCTGCCCACCACCAGCCCGACCCGGCCGGAAAAATCGATCTCGGTGTAAGGCTTGGCCGAAGTGTCCATATCCAGCCCGGTTATCCACACCCGGCGCGACTTGAACGCCTCCATCGCCCGAACAAGATTAACCACCTTGGCCACCTTCAGATGCTCCGACGCCCCGGCGGAGGCCCGGACCGCCGCCGCCGTCACCGCGGCGGCGCGGTCTTCCGGCAACACCACCGCGCCAATGCCGGCGGCATCCGCGGTACGCAACAGCGAACCGACGTTCTGGGGATCTTCGATATGGTCTAGAAACAGCACGGAGAACTGCGGGTCCTCATCGGCCATCTCCAGCAACTGGTCGAAATCGAAATAGGGGAAACCGCCCACCCGCAGCGCCACCCCCTGGTGGTTGCCGCCGCCGCACAATTCATCGAGCTTGTCCCGTTCCAGAGTGCGCACCGGGAGTTCGGCGTGACGGACTAAGGCGCGGATCTCCGCGACATCCGGGGCGTCATGACCGTCCGAAGGCAGAACCGCCTCGAAAATATGTCGGCGCGCGGCGCGCAGCACTTCCAAGACCGGTCGCCGCCCGTAAATCCATTCGCCACGCTGGGAAGCGGATACGCCGCCAGCGGCGGGCTTCTTGCCAAACGCGGCGCGACCGCCGTTGCGGCCGCCGCGCCAATCCTGCCGTCCCATCGGAAACCTACTGCTGCTGTTGCTGCTGCTTGTAAAGCTGGTAAATGCGCTGGAACCGCTCGCCGATATCCTCGAAGCCGATATCCGCGCCGTAAACCGCCTTGTAGTACTCGAACGCCTTCTCGATGTCGCCCGCCTTTTCGGAGAGATCGCCCAAAGCGTAAAGCACCATCTTCTTGAGGTCGTCCATGACCGTCAACTGGTCGTTAGCGGTTTCAAGCTGCATGACCGCCATGTCGCTCTGCCCCTTCTTGGCGAAGCACATCGCCAGATAGTAAAGGGCGCGGACGCGCTCCTGCGGGCTGCGCTGGGCCAGCTGCAACTGCGAAATGGCGTCGTCGTAGTACTCGTACTTGTAGTACTGCATTCCCAGTTCGTAGCGGAGCTTGAGGTCGCTGGGATAACGCTGCACGCGGGAGGCAAGGTCGTCGAAGATGAACTGGTTCATCTCGTCTTCCAAAGCGTCGGCATCCTCCCACTTGCCGTCCTCGCGGAGTTTGGCGATCTTGGCGCCGTAGGCCGAAGTCTTGGCGGCGGAAAGGGCGCGGTCCAGTTCGGGGTCGGCGGCGTTGATCTTGCGCGCGTCCTCAAGGGTGGCAACCGCCTCGTCAAAGCGCTTGTTCTGCGAGAGCGTGCGCGCCAAGGCCCGGTAGAAGTTGAGGTTGTTGGGCTCTTTGGCGATCTTTTCGCGCATTTCGGCGATCTGGTCGTCCGCGTCGGAACCGGACATAACCGACTTCGCCTTGGCGTCCAGCTTCTTGGCCAGATCCTTGTTGGCGATCAAATCGCGGAAGCCGCCCTTCTTGCCGGAAGCCGCCTCCCAGCCGCCTTCGGTCAACGTGCAGCGGGCCTCGGCGTCTTTGAGTTTTTTGAGAATCGTCTGGTCGCTGGGCCGGCTGGCGCTCAACTTGACGTAGGCGTCGCGGGCCTTGACGTACTCACCGACCGCCATGTAGTAGTCCGCCACGCGGCGCAACAGCGACATGTCGTTCTGGTTGTTCTCATAAGCCGCCTCAACGGTGAAGAGCGCCGCCTCCGGCAGATTGCAGGCATCAGCCGCCTCCACCGCGAGGTTGACGTTGTCAGGATGCAGCGGGTTCATGGTCATCAGCTTTTCGCAAGCCGCCAACGCCATTTCGGCCTTGCCGGCTTTGAGCATCGCGGCCACCTTGCCCCGCTCCAGCGCGGCGGTGAATTCCTGCATCTTGAGCGCCAGCTTACTCTTCTTCTCGTGGCGGAACTTCGCTATTTGCGCCTGGCGCAACACTTTACGCGCCTGTGAGAAGCCAGGAACAATGGTAAGGCACTGTACCAGCATGTCAATAGCGATATCCCAGTTGCCACGCTCGAACGCAGTCCGTCCCTTGACGAAGAAGTTCTGCGCCATCTGTCTGTCTTTTTCAGATACCATAAAAAATCCCCTGTACAGCGAATGCTACTCTAACATTCGTAAAAATCGGTGCTATTTTACGATAAAAGACCGGCGTTAGTCAAGTGCTGGGTGAAAAAAAATACTGATGGGCAAAAGAGCGGCCAAAAACGCCCCTCTCAAAAATCGCGCAGCTTTGGGTCCGGCTTTCCGCCCAAAATTAATTTTCCAAGGTTTCCTATTGCCTATCACCCCGCTCTATGGTAAAATTAAGGGAGTTTTATGGATTACCATTGTTACGAGGACGATTTATGGTTTCAAAGTTCAAATTAGCCCCGGTTTTGGCTTTAACATGCGGGTTCTCCGCGTTCGCCGCCGAGTTGTCGGCCCCGTTCGGTCTCACCGCCGAATACCGGGACGACCCGGTGGGGATTGACACCCAGGCCCCGCGGTTGAGCTGGAAGCTCGCCCCCAAGAAGGCAACCGGCAAAGGATTGACGCAAGAGTCCTACCAGATCCGGGTGGCAACCGATCCCGGCAAGCTGAATAAAGACGGCGCGGCCGACCTTTGGGACAGCGGACGGGTGGTTTCCGGCCAGTCGCTGAATGTCATCTACTCCGGGCGTCCGCCCGTAACCTCGCAACGCTGCTGGTGGAGTGTCCGGGTTTGGGACAACCGGGGCGGCAAACCGACCGAATGGAGCCGTCCGGCCCGTTGGGTGATGGGCGTGGTGCAGCCGAACGACTGGAAGGCCAAATGGATCGGGGCGAACGACGCCACGCGGCCAAAATACGACCTGAAGGGCGCGGAGTGGATTTATACCGGCGACCAAGAACTCGGCAAAATGCCCAGCGGCACCACCTACTATTGCAAGGAGTTCGACCTGCCGGCGGAACTCTCCGGCAAGACCGCGGTGTTGGCGGTAGCCGCCGACAACAGCTGGATCATCATCATCAACGGCAAAAACGTTTCCCAAATCTGGGGCCATGTGTCCAACGAATGGGAACGGATGCGGTTTCAGGATGTCGCGCCCGCGCTCAAGCCCGGCAAGAACTTCATCATGGTCGAAGTCGCCAACAAAGACCCCGGCCCCACCGGGCTGCTGATGTCGATCCAGTGCGGCGGCAAACTGTTGGTCAAAAGCGACGGCTCTTGGCTCGGCACCGCCAAGCCCGGCTCCGGGTGGCAAAAGCTTACCGCCCCGCCCGAGGGGTGGAAACCGGTGCGGACGGTCGGCAAGCTCGGGGTGGCGCCGTGGGGCGACCGCGTCAAATGCCGCGTGGAGGTAAGTTCGCCCGCTTTCGAAAAGCACTTTAACGTCGGCAAGGGGCTTAGGGAAGCCGTCCTGCACATCACCGGCGTGGGTTTCTACGAGGCTTCGTTAAACGGCAAACGGATCGGCGACAAAGTGCTGGACCCGTCGCCAACCCGTTACGACCGGCGGGTGCTGTATTCTACCTATGACCTCACCGACTCGCTCCGCACGGGCGACAACACGCTCAAGGTGCTGGTGGGACACGGCTGGTACGATGTCCGCTCCATCGCGGTTTGGAATTTCGACATCGCCCCGTGGCGCGATTCGCCGCGAATGATCGCGCAGCTCGATCTGGTTTACGACGACGGCACGCGCCGCCAAGTGGTGTCCGACGGCACATGGCGGCAGGTCGCCAGCCCGGTCGGATACGACTGCATACGGGAAGGCGAAGTGATCGGCGTCAATCCTAACGGCGGTATCGACCTGGAACGGAACACGGTCAACGCCAAAGAGGTTTCCGGACCGGGCGGGCGTTTGTACGCCGAAACCATCGCCCCCTCCAAAGTGCACCAAACCTTTAAACCGGCTTCCGTCACCGAGGTGAAGCCGGGGGTGTGGATGGTGGATTTCGGGCAGAACCTTTCGGGCTGGGTCAAGATGACCCCGCCGGCGCAAAAGCCGGGCGACGTCATCCGGATCCGCTACGGCGAAAAGAAGAATCCCGACGGGACGCTGAGCATGAGCGGCACCGAGGCGCATTTCCGCTACTCCGCCTCATTCTTCGCGCTGCCCGGCGGATGGTTCCAGACCGACCGCTACGTCTGTTCCGGCACGCCCGGCGAAACGTATGAGCCGCGTTTCACCTACAACGGTTTCCAGTACGCCGAGATCACCGGCCTGGCGCAGCCGCCGACCGCCGAAACGATCGAAGCGCGCGCCGTTTACACCGATTTTGACGACGCAGGGACTTTCGAATGCTCAAACCAGCTTTTGAACCGGATCCAGCAGGCGACAATATGGGCGTACCGCAGCAATTTCGCCGACGGTTACCCCACCGACTGCCCGCACCGCGAAAAGAACGGCTGGACCGGCGATGCCCAACTCGCCTCCGAACAGGCGATGTACAACTTCCAGAATGTAGCCGGCTATGAAAAATGGCTCAACGACCTGATGGACGAACAGCAGAAAGACGGCAACCTCCCCGGTATCGTGCCCACCAGCGGATGGGGTTATGCCTGGGGCAACGGCCCGGCATGGGACAGCGCGTTGGTAATCATCCCCTGGATGCTGTACGTTTACGGGGGCGACGAGCAAATACTGCAAAAAGCCTATCCGGCGATGGCGCGTTATGTTGACTACATGACCTCGCGTTCCCATGACGGCGGACTGGTTTCCCACGGTCTCGGTGACTGGTGCCCGTGGAAAGCAAACACTCCGACGGTGGTCACCTCCACCGGCTACTACCACCTTGACGCCAGGATTGTCGCCGAAACCGCGCGCATTCTGGGTCGAACCGCGGACGCGGAAAAATACGCCGCGCTGGCCGACCAAATCCGCGATGCGTTCAACCGCACCCAGTACAAAGGCAACGGCGTTTACGCCAACGGCACCCAGACCGCGCAAGGCTGCGCCCTCCACCAAGGGTTGGCCCCGACGGAAGAGACGGAGAAAATCCGGGCCCGGCTGTGTGATGCCGTGAAAGCCACCGGCGGTTTCCTCGATTTCGGCATTCTCGGGTCGAAGTACGTGTTGCGGGCGCTCAGCGACGCCGGGCGCACCGACCTTGCCTACGCCATGACGGCCAAAGAGCAGCGTCCGTCCTGGGGGGCTTGGATTAAAGACGGCGGTACGACACTTTGGGAAGACTGGGGGCAAGGCTCCTCGCGCAATCACATTATGTTCGGTGACATCTCGGCATGGTTCTACCAGTATCTGGCCGGGATAAGGCTGGCCCCGAAAGTTTCGGCGGTGGCGGCGGGAACGACCGATACCGCGTCGGTGGGGATGAAACGTTTCATGCTGGCGCCGGAGCCGGTAAACGGTCTGGATTGGGTTAAGGCAAAGCACGATTCCCCTTACGGGACGATCCGCAGCGAATGGAAACGCGAAGGCGAGAAATTCGTCTGGACCTTCGAAGTGCCGGTCAACACCTCCGCGCTGGTGGTGATGCCGGAATTCGCGAAAGGGCGGTTCTCCGCGCCGGAAGGATCGGTATCCGCCAAATCGCCGTTCCCGGGACGGGAAGCGTTCGAAGTCGGCTCCGGCTGCTACCGGGTCGAGACCGGAACGGCGGGCAAGTGACGGCAATATCCGGCGGTCCTCCCTCGTTTAGCAATGGGAGGACCGGCAGGTTAATGCAGGTGAGTTTATGGCGCAGTACAACTACAAGGCACTCTCTAAAGACGGACGCAAAATGGAAGGCTCGGTCGAGGGTTCCGACCGTTTGTCCGCGATGGCGGCGGTCGAAAAACTCGGCTATGTGCCGATTTCCGTAGTGGAAAACCGTTCCGGCAAAGGCGCGAAAGCCAAAAGCGGCTCGTCCGGCACGCCGTTTTGGAAACTTAAGATGGGCAACGGCGAAGCCAAAATGAAATCGTCGGAAGTGCTGCTGTTCACCTCGGAATTGAGCGATTTGCTGGAAGCCGGGATGACGCTCGGCGCGGCGTTGAACTGTCTCGCGAACCAAGGCGAGGCGGATTCGGCGCAAAGCCGCATCGCCTCGGATCTGCGCGACCGGATTATGCGCGGCGAGCAGCTATCCGACGCCGTCACCGCGCACCCCAAAAGCTTTCCGCCGCTGTACGGAAACATGATCCGGGCCGGCGAGGCGTCCGGCGCCATGATTGAGGTATTGCGCCGTCTGGTGGAGCATTACGAACGCAACGAAAGCATGCGGTCGAAAATCACCTCCGCCCTCACCTACCCCGCCGTGGTTTTGGTCTTCGGTGTTATCACCGTGATCTTCGCCATGGTCAAAGTGATTCCCCAGTTCCGCAAAATGTTTGAAAGCATGGGCTCCGGGCTGCCGCTGCCGACCCGGATTCTGATGAACACCAGCGACTTTCTGATCCACTACGGCGTTTTGGTCGGCATCGGGGTGGTGGTGGCAATCGTCATGCTGAAACGTTACCTGGACACGAAGGAAGGCCGCCTGAAGTTCGACACCTTCAAACTGCACGCGCCGCTGGTTAAGGGCATTATCGCCTGCGGGGCGTATTCCACCCTGGCCTACACCATGAAAACCCTGTTGGCCAACGGGGTGAATGTGCTGCAGGCATTGAAGATTTCCGAGGAAACCTGCGGGAACGCCCTGATCGGTAGCGCGTTGAAAAAAGCGCGGGAACGGGTGACCGACGGCACCTCGATCTCCGGCCCGCTGGCGGAGAGCAAGATCTTCCCGAAAATGATGACCGATATGCTGGCGGTCGGCGAACAGTCGGGCGACATGCCGAGCGCCCTCGGGCATATCGGCCGCCGTTACGAGAACCAGATGGACCGCAACATCAAAATCTTCACCAACGCCCTGGAGCCGATCCTGATCGTGTTGATCGGCGGCGTGGTGGGATTCGTCGCGGTTGGCATTTTGATGGCGGTCATGAAGGCCACCGCCAACCTGAACGGGGCATAAACCGAAACAGTCGGCAAAGCCCTTTCCCTTTCAACCAACCCATAAGGAGAGCAACAATGAACGAAAAATCAATGAAAAAACTTCGCCGCCAGAGTGGCTTCACTTTGGTCGAATTGCTGATGGTGGTTTGCATTCTGGGCATCCTGTACGCCGGAGCCAAGCTGGTCTTGTCCGGACAGGATAACGAAACCCGCATCACCGTTACCCGCGGAAGCATCAGCACCATCGAGCAGGCGATTGACATCTACTCCATGAAGCACGGCGGCAAACTTCCGGAATCACTGGAAGAGCTGACCATCGGGACCGACAACGAGCCGGGTCTGCTCAAGGAGAGCGCGCTGAACGATTCGTGGGGAACCCCGTTCTCCTACACCCGTTCCGGACGCAAGGTCAAAATCGTCTCCGCCGGACCGGATTTTGAGCTCGGGACCGACGACGACATTACCAACTGATCGTAGGGACGGGATACTGTCCGGTTGGTGCGGAAATGGCAATCAAAAGCTGGCTTAAGATGGGGCGTAATGGCTTCACCATGATTGAATTGTTGGTCGTGGTGGTGCTTATCGGCATTATGACCATGCTGATCGCGCCCACCGTGTCCGGCAGCAACGTGGCCAGAGTGCGCTCCGCCACCCGCGGGGTGATGCAAATGTCCCGTTATGCCCGGACAATGGCCATACTGCGCCAGCAGACCATAATCCTCGAAATCAGCAGTGACGGCACCCTGCGCATCACCGGAGAATCGGATTCCGACAGCGGCGGCAAATCGGCCGCCCCCGCCNNTGCCGCCTCCGTAAAAGGATCCGACGCCGGGGAAGTGGCGGCAGACGATCCCGGCGACAATTCCGGCGGACCAACCCGGATGTCGTCGCTGGAGACCGAGAAAAAGTACGAGCAGGTGCATTTCGAGGCGGTAATCGACGAAGACGCGCTTGAGGAAGAGGAAGTGGCGGACGAGTTGACGCTCGATTCCGAGGAGGAGGATGAGGAAGAGGATGAAGAGGGCAACGTCACCCGCCGGGAGCGGCAAACCGTTCGGATCCCATACGAAAGCAACGGACGCTGTCTCCCGTACCGGGTAATCGTCACCCCGCAAGACTCCGAAGAGGGGAAGGAAATCGACCGGGCGGTAATCATTATCGACCGGTTCGGAAACGCCAAAGTGGAGGATGACGATGATTATTAATCCACGCAACGGCGGCTTCACCCTGATCGAGGTGCTGATTGCCACCCTTATCCTTGCCACCGGACTGCTCGCGCTGATGAGCGGCATGGGCAATTGCGCCAAGATGATGATGCTCTCCAAGGAGTTCCAGGACGCCCAATTCGTGTTCGACCTCGGCGAACGCCGTTATCCCATTCCGCCCATTGACGAACTGTCCGCCGATCTGGAAGAGGACGAGAACTTGAACATCGACACGGTAACCGCCGAGGAGATGATCAACGACCTGGAACTGAAGCTCGACAAAAACGTCGTCGATAATTACAAGGGCTTCACCTTCCAGCGTTCGGTGGACGAGAAGGACTTGGACTCCGACGAAGACGACGACAACCTCTACGTGCTGCGGACGCGGGTTTCCTGGGGAGCGGGCAAGGAAGGCCAGTACGAGGAGCTGGTCAGATTAATCCGCAAGAAATAACCGTCATGAGACGCCAAAACGCCAGTTACGGATTCACCCTGCTTGAGTTGACCATGGCCATCACCATTCTTTCGGTGATGATGCTGCTGTCTTTCTTCTGTTTCGACGCCACCGTGCAAAGCTGGCGCGCCGGGCAGGAAATGTCCGACTCCATGGCGCAGGTAGATTACGTGATGAAACAGATCGAATCCGGTCTGCGTTCGGCCTACTTCTCCACCACCGTAAAAAACGACGACGACAAAGGGCTGATGATTCTGAACGATGAGGGCGAAGACGAAAACGCCCACGACATGATGGAGTGGATGAAACTCGGCCGCGCCTTTATCGGCAAACTGAAATCCGCCGACGGACAAACCGAGTTGGCGGAACTCCCGCACCGCATTCGTCTATATGTGGAAGACGAAGGAAAAAAAGGCGAACCGTGCGGACTGCTGGCCAAAGCGTGGTCAACCGATTTTATCGACACGGACGAAGAAGAGTTTGACGTCGACGAGGACATCTCCCCCATTGTGGTTTCCCCGCGGGTAATCGCCATGAACTGCAAAGTGCTCAAGGAGCCGCCCTCCGCCGCTCAAACCGAAAACGCCCAGGAAATCGAATGGGAGGAGGATTGGACAACCTCCAACGCCCTGCCCTACAAAGTGTCGGTAACGCTTTACCTAAAACCGCTTAAGGAGGGCGACGACCCGATTGAGATTAGCCGCGACATAGAAATTCCGGTTTGGAAATATTCCCAGAATCCCGCCACCGACAGCCAGAACGGGAGAAACCGTCGCGGGCAAACCGGCGGTCAAACCGGTGGACAGAACGGCGGCGGTGAAGGCGGAGCCGGTGGTCCCGGCGGTCCCGGACAGCCCGGAACCGGCGGCGGTGGCGGACTTAACGGCGGACGCGGCGGCAATTCTGGCGGCGGCGGCATGAATGGCGGACGCGGTGGCAATTCGGGTGGCGGCAGGATGCCGGGCGGCGGCATGGGTGGTGGCAGAATGCCGGGCGGCGGCATGGGCGGCGGTATGCCCGGCGGTATCGCCCCGATGGGCGGCGGCGGAATGTAAGCCGTGATGGGAAAAGCCTTTAACCCGGACACTGAAACGCCATGACACGCACTTTTTTTGCCCGCTCTTGGTTTTTGGCTTGCTTGTCGCCCCAAAGAATAGTATAAATGTCCTTATGAAGGTGCTTTTCCTATTTATTGATGGCGTAGGCATTCGCGAACCCGCCCCGGACAATCCGGTCAATCCCGACGTTTGTCCGGTATTGTGCTCGCTTATTGCCGAGCACGCCACCTTTATCGACGCCTGCCTTGACGTGGCCGGGCTTCCCCAAAGCGCCACCGGCCAAGCCACCATGTTTACCGGCATCAACACGTCGAAGTTTATGGGACGGCACTGCGAAGGCTTCCCCGGCCCTTCGCTGCGTAAAATCATCGAAGAGGGAAACCTTATGATGTCGCTGCGCTCCATCGGGGTGCGCTGCCGTTTCGCGGACGCTTATCTGGTGGACGACATCGACGACATCCGGGTGCGGCGGTTCAAATCCGTAACCACCGTTATGGCGCTTACCCGGCCGGAAATCATCTGCACCCGCGACGACCTCGACGATTGCCAGGCCGTAACCCACGACATCACCCGCGAAATCCTGCGCGAGAAGGGGCATCAGCTGGAAACGGTCACCCCGTTGGAAGCGGCCGACCACCTGATGCAGGTGGTACGGGCAAACGATTTCACCCTCTTCGAACATTTCCAGACCGATCTGGCCGGGCATTCCCGCGATTATGAAAAGGCGGCTGCCACCCTCTCCATTCTCGACCAGTTTTTGGGCGGGGTGTTGCGGCTTTGCGAAGCCGCCGGGGTGCTGGTGATCCTCACCAGCGACCATGGCAACATCGAGGATTTGAGCACCCGAGGCCATACCCGCAATCCGATTCCGCTGGTGACGGTAGGTCCGGGCGCGGAAGCGTTCCGGGACGGGATTACCAGCCTAATCGACATCACCCCCCGGCTGCTTAAGCTTTTCGAAGAGGAAGCGAAATGAGAATACGGCTGCTGCTGGCTGCCCTAACTGCAGCCTGTTGCGGAATGGCCGAAGATCCCCGCGCCGCCGTGGTTTTCAGCGATTGGGGCAACCGGGCCTTTGCCAATGAATTCGACGACCATCTTAAAGCGGCGGAAATCGGTTTCGACAAATTCGAGAACATCCGGTTGCCGGAACTGACGGAGAAACTGGACGGTTACGGTTTGGTGGTTGCCACCTCGCTGGCCAATTACACCAAAACGGTTAAAATGTCGCCTTACGCATCAAAATGGTGCGATTGGATTAATCGCGGCGGCGCGCTGTTGGTGGTGGACGCAAATTACAGCTCGGTCTTAAACCAGTGGGTCTCCGCTCTGAACCCGGATTTCCGTTCGGAGTGCGAAAATTGTTCCGCGCATACCAAAAAGACCCCGGAATCCAAAGTGGTCACCGTTAAGGAAGACCCGCTTCTCTGTTTTCCGCAATCGTTGGGCGACCTGATAAAAAAACATTACACCCAATGGACGCATCTGAACCGATTGGGGCCGGAATGGCACACTCCGATAACCTGCGCGGACGGGAAACCGCTTTTTGCGTACCTTGATTACGGAAAAGGCTCGATAGTGCTGACCACCGCCGCCTCGCTCAAGAACAACCCTATCGGAGGCGCGTTGTTGACCAATGTTCTAACTAGGCTGCGGCTTCAGGCGGCGGGAATAAAGATAAAACAGTTCCAAACCGGCGACCAACCCGGCAACGCCGTCCAAAAACAAATAAGACTCCGGCTCGAAGCCGATCCCGCACGTTACCGTAATCTCACCGCCAAATTCGAGGCGAGCAACAATTCCCGGGCCGGAACCGCCAGTAACGCCCAAGGGTCATCAACCGTCACCGTGCCGGAAAACGGGGAGACCGAGTTTTCGTTCACTTACACGGTCTCGCGACGCGGCACGGTCACAACCAAATTCTGTGTCTTCAGCGACGACCAACCGCTGGTTAACTTCAGCCTGATCGATACCGAACCGGACGCCTTAGCGATCAAAACCAAGCGAAAGCACCTTTACCCGGGCGATATGCCGGTCGCCGTAGCGAAACTGCACCCCAACCCTCTGGGAATCGACCGTTTAGAGTCGATCGAATGGCAACTGGATAACGGTCCGTGGTCGAAACGCAATGCGGAAGAAAGAGAATGGACGGTTCCTGGCAAACCGCTTACCGAGGGACGCCATGTCCTAAGGGCCAGACTCAAATACGCGCCGAAATTCATCAAACAACTGACGACCGAACAACGATCCTGCCTGGATTGGGGCGAAAATGCCGAAACGGAATTTTTCGTCCACCCCGCCGCAAAGTACCAAATGCGCAAAGACCATGTTCTGCTGGAGAACGGGCAACCGTTCTTCCCGCTCGGTTTTTACCAAGTCTCATGGTCCACCGGCAATGAGCACCGGTTGGCGATCGTGCGCGATATCGCGGCATGGGGGTATAATACCGTTCATGCGAGTATCCGAAACAACGAACTGGGCAAAGACAGTTACGGCGAATTCCTCGACGAATGCGCCCAGGTCGGAGTTCGGGTGATCACCGAATTCGCCGGCGACCCGAAACCGGTGATTGAGCGCTATAAAAACCGGACGGCGGTGATGGGATGGAATCCTGGCGACGAACCCGCGCCCAAGGGTATAACGCCCGAAGAAATGTTCCGCCGTTACGACAGTTTCAAGCGGTTGGATCCTGACCATATCGCCTACACCGTGATTTGCGTGCCCAGCCAATACGCCAATTACGCCGCCGGGACAGACGTCCTTGCGCCGGACCCCTACCCCGTGCCGAAAACCCCGGTCGATAACGTTTACCGTCTATTCAAAGAGGCAAAACAGGCCGCCAACCGTACCGACACCGCGCTTTGGGCGGTATGCCAAGCATTTGGCGGACAAAAATACGTAAAAACCAGCGGTTGGTCGCGGAGTCCCACCCCGCAGGAATTCCGCGCTATGAGCTATTTGGCCATTATGGCCGGCGCGAAAGGAATCATTTACTACACCTTTTATGACGACAGTTACAACCTTCTGCAAGATCCGGAATTGCTGGCGGCGGCCAAAGTATTTCCCGCCGAGATTAAAGAAATCACTCCGTTCGTATTGGACGGAAAGGCTGAAATGCTGGCGGAAAACCGAAACGGCGTTTATGCCATGCGTTGGAAATTAGGCAAGCGCGAACGTCTGGTGGCGGTTAACGCCACTAAGGAAAAGGTTGAAACCGACCTGGTTTTTGCAAAAGCCAAATTGCTGTTTGGGGAGCCGGAATATCTTAAAGAAGAGAACGGCAAAATGCGGTTGATCCTGCCGCCGCTGGAACGCGCCGTGTTGGAGCTTCAATAGCCTTTGGCGGCAAAAGCCACCTTCAGGGTTCGGAAAAAGAGCAACGTATTAAAGCCGAACGAGGAGTGGCAGATACCGTAATAATCCAAAAGGCACATTTCATCAAAAGTGTGGCGGTTGCGTCCGGACACCTGCCACACCCCGGAGAGACCGGGGACGGAAATCAGCCGTAGCGATTGGTTGCGACGCTGGTAATGCCCGTGTTCAAACGCCGGCAGCGGACGAGGCCCGAAAAAGCGCATCTCGCCGTTGATGATGTTCACCAGTTGCGGCAATTCGTCGATGAATGTCTTTCGCAGCACCGCGCCGATCCGGGTAACCCGAGGGTCGTCCGCCATTTTGAACAACCGGTCGGAACGCGACGAAGTCCGCAACAGTTCCTCCTGCATATTCCCGCTGGCGTTGACCATGGTGCGGAATTTCCAAATGGTGAAGGGACGGTTGTTGCGCCCAGACCGCCGTTGGGAATAGAAAATCGGCAAACCGCCGTCGCAAAGCACCAGCAGCGACACCAACAGCAGCAATGGCGACAGCAGCACCAACAGGAGCAATGCTGCGGCACGTTCGTAAACCGGAGTGTGGGCGATGCGCTTGAAACGCGGCAACGGGAAAAGATAAACCCCGTTACGGGTGGGACGAAAACCGGTGCGCACAAGCAACGGGACGGACTGGATCGACACCGCCGCCTCGTTTCCATCCCAATAAGCCTTTTCGACAAACGCCAAGATGTCTTGGACATTCACCGAAGGATCATTCAACGTCACCCGCACCGCTCGCTCCAAACTAACGGATTTAACCGATTACGAACCGGGATGCACGAACGGCTCATTGGCCGCGCACATCGGGCAATTTTCCGGCTCCCAAACCTCCGGGGCCAAACGCAGCAGCGAGAAGGTCGGGTAATCAAACTTGGCCAACCCGGCGCTGCGGTCCACCAGCACCAAAACCGCGGCGACCTCCGCCCCCGCGTTACGCACAATGTCAATGGTCTCCTGAACCCGTCCGCCGCGGGTGATGACATCCTCCGCCACCACATAGCGCTCGCCGGGCTTAATGGTAAAGCGCCGCATTACCAACGCTCCATCCTGCTTCTCGGCAAAAATGCACTTGGTGTCCAACGCGCGCGCCACTTCGTGCCCGACCAAAATGCCGCCCAAAGCGGGCGAAATCACGCCGTCAAAATGACCGATATCCGCAGACTCCTTCATCTGCCGCACCAACTCATCGCACAGCTTGCCGGCAATCCGAGGATACCGCAGCACGTTAGCGCACTGGAAATAACGGTTGGAATGCAGCCCCGACCGCAATTGGAAGTGCCCGGAGAGCAACGCGCCGGTATCAGACATCAACCCTAAGATTTCACTTTCCGTCATAGAAAAAGTCCTTTCCCAAATCAACGCCAGAATTATATCGCAACCCGACCGACAAAACAAGCGGGAATTTCTACGCCGTCACCCGCGACGACGAAATCCCGCCACCGGGATGACTTCGCGACCGCTGCCGCAAACTAACGCAAATCAACGGTCTTTTCAACCGTTTTCCCGGCGGCATCCTTCCAGCTCAAACGGTAATGACCGCGAAAACCGCGGAATTTAACCTTTCCGTCCGCCGACTTCACCGCGATACGGGTCTTCCATTGGTTGTTGACCAAATCGTCCATCGCGTAATAGGCGGCCTTCGGTTTCATGTCGCGGGTAAAGAGACCGCTGATCGAAGGTTCGCCCGGCGCGCCGCAGTCATCGACCACATTCCACCAGGTGATGCCGTTCATCTTTTCGATCGAGAACCAGATCCGGTAAGCGTTGCGCATGATGATCGCCTGCACCATCTGGCCGCTTTCGGTATTGTCCGGAGCGGTAATGGTGATTTCCGACAAGTGGATCGGGCGTCCCCCGCCCGCCTCGGCAACGCGCCGAAACGTGTCCCAAATGCCTTCCGGCGTGAGTTTGCGCTTCACCTCATCCGAGAACACCCCGGCCGCGATTTTTTTGGATTCGGCCGGATTGAACAAATGCATCTGCGATCCCACCACTTGGAAGTCCGCGCCGTTGGCCTCAAGATCGCGGATCTGCCCCGGAAACGCGCTCATATTGTACTCATTGACGTTAAGCCAAGCGTCGGGGCGCATATACTTTCTGGCCAAGACCAATCCTTTGTATGCGTAATTCGCCGGCATAACTCCGTAATGGCTTTTGGTGAGCGGAAGCGAGTTTTTAGCCGACGACTCCCCTGCCGGCCACTGCCGTTTCGAGCCTACACCCCAGTCGGTGGCGGATTCGTTCACCACATCCCAACTGTCCACCCGCGACCCGTAGCGTTCGCCGATTTCACGGATGCGCTTCTCGTAAAAGAACTCCTGCGCCTTCACGTAGGAGGGAACAAGTTCGGCGATTTGCGCCTCGGAGAGTTGGTCGAAAACTTTTTTCCAAGCTGCTGACCAAACCCGCTCGCTCCGGTCCTGCATATCTTTAACGCAAATCGGAATTTTGATATTGCGCTGCGGCATCTTAACCCCGGTTGCCGCCTCCAGCGCGAACTTTTCGGCATCGGGGCAGAAATCATCCCACAGCCACGTCGGAGTGTGCCAGGCGTTGTTACCCCACACCAGCGGATGGCCGTGAATGCGGCACCCGCGCGTTTTGAGGAACGAAATCACCGGATCGGGGGCCGGACGGCGCCAGTGGGGTTGATGCTTCGGGTCGTCGCACCGGTTCCAAAAATCTTCGGTGTCTTCATATCGCTCTTCAAACCGTTGCTGGTAAGGATACGGCTCCAGCGTGCGCCAGTAGAACGCCACCGTCGCCGAATTGAAGAGCGTGCCGTAAAGTTCTTTGTACCGGTCGTTCCATTCTTTTTTACCCAGCTGGTTGAAGTTGAAAATGTGCGCCCCGAAAAAGAACGCGCTCGTCACTTGCTCGACCTTCACTTCGGTTCCGTCGGGCGCATCGACCGCAAACGCGGCGTCCGCCTTGCGGTACTTCTCAATGTCCGCGTCAACCTTGGCCTGAACGTCGTCATTCCAAACCTTCCAATATTCGTCGGACATCACCGACCGGTCAACCTTGAACTCCGCCCGCGCTCCAAGCGTCGCCGCGCAAAACGCCAAAACCGACCAACGAACAATCTCGATACGGTTCATATTTCCTCCTCAAGTTCCCAAAGCACTTCAACCAAATCACAGTCCCAACTCTTTCGCGCAAGCGGGAAAAGTTTTCCCCGCCTCCAATTTAACGCTCAGCGGCAACTCTCCGTTTGACAACGGGACAATCCTGGTTCCAGAACGACGCCCGCGAACATGATTCATATCGTGTGGGATGCTTCTCAGTTCCGTTATGAACGCGTGAACCCGGGCGGCGGCACGATTGCCACCGTCCGGTTGCAGCAAACCGGATTGTCGAAGCGAACGGTAACATTCGACTACGGCGCGAAGCGCTGAATCATCGGCATTTTCTCCGGTGGCGCTGGCGGTTCCCGTCACAAACGCGTCATGGGGACGGGCCATTGCCCGTACCCGCTCAACGCCGGCGGTTGCGGCATTACCGGCGGCGACAACCAGCGCTTTGACCGGTTCATGGCCAGCACCACCCAATAAAAACTGGGCGTCACGAACCACCATCTCCGCAAGAACATCCCCGTTACCCGCCGCCGCATAACGTCCGTCATACGGCCCGCGCGCGAAATCGCCGAGCAATACGAAATCCTCGCCCGCGAAATCGGGCTTGCCGTCCTTCTTCTTTTCACCGGTCGCGTTATCAAACTCGTCAATCGTTAAGAACCGCTCCAGAACCGCCAATCCGGCAGAATCGGAAACTACCACCCCGATTGGCCGCCGCGCCGGGGCGGAATTTGGTTTGCGCCCGGCAAAGTCTATGATTCCGGCAAAAAAACGATCCCATATCGGCTCGGAATAAACCGCCGAGAGCCGTTCGGGATGGAACTGTACCCCCGCCGCCGGATACCAATCGCACTCAATCGCCTCCACCATGCCGTCATTAGACCATGCCGTATCCGTCATTCCCGGTGCCAACCTTTTCGCCGCCTGATGGTGGGAGGAATTTACCGTAACCGACTCCGTTCCACAAACCTTCGCCAGACGGGAACCTTCGGCGATCACGATACTGTGCCGGCGCTCCGGTTTGCCGCTTCGATGCTCAACCGTGTAATTCTTGCCAAGTTCGCTGGGTAGATCCTGGTATAGGGTTCCGCCGAAAAAAACGTTTAACCGCTGCTCTCCGCGGCAGATACCGACAATCGGCACCTCGTGACGAACTGCGGAACGCAACACTTGCTCTTCGAACTCATCGCGGGTTTTATTGACCCGCCCCAAGGCCGGAGAAGGTTGCGCCCCGTACCGGGCTGGATCGACATCTTCGCCGCCCGGAAGCAGCAGCAAATCGATTCGCGAAACCGCACGGTCAATTTCATCCCGCGTTCCCCGGCAAATCACCACCGGGACATGGCCCGCTTTGCTGATCGCGTTTGTGCACGCCGCGGGAACCGAAGCATTGGCACCAGCGCAGACTTCGGAAACCCCGACCAGCAGCGCAGTTTTCCCGCCGTTGTTTTGAGCCGATTGCGCAACCAGCGTCTGCGCTGCAACCGCCAACGTTAAGACCGCAACACCCAAAAGCCGTTTGCTAAACGAACGGTTACTTAGAGAATTCAATGTCGCGCACATATACTTGACGAGTCCCTTCATGAACCGAGTTGAAACCGATCTGGCGTCCGTCCGGACGATATCGCGCATGCAAATCACAACGCCAATAAGTTTGCCGATAAGGTTCCGGCACATAAAACACGCCCATCGGCATCGTCATGCCGTCGGCAAGGCGTACCAGCACCCATGGCCGTTCAAAGTTTGCGTTCCAATAAGTGTCGCCGCTCATGAACTTCCCGTCCGGCGAATAAATGCAGTGCCAATCCCAATCCAGTAATCCCGCGCCAATGCGCCGAACCTTATCTTCCTCGCCCACGGTGAATTCCACCGGACTCCAGGCCGTCCGCCCCCACTCGCCTTTCTTGTCGCCGTCCCAAGCCGCCGTGACCAGCAGTTTGGGGCTTCCGTCAGGCGCCCAATTGAAATGCGACCCCGCCCAACCGTCTTTGAAACAGCGACGCAAGCCGGTCCCGTCTTTCTTCACGGTAAAGGATGTGGTATGCCAACGGGACGCCTGATGATTCGTTTTGTCGAACCAGTCCACCGAACGGGCGAGAAAGAATATGCGGGATCCGGCCTGGTCTTTTTGAATAATCGTGTGGCAATAGTAGGCGAGCGGATGGCCCGGCTTGTCGGCCACCTTCTGGGTGGCGGGCATAAGGTCGCGCCCCTGCGCCACCGAGAGAATTAGCTTGTGTTCGCCGGTCTTCAAGTCCATCACCCACAGACCGTCATCCGTCGGCCACTCCGAATCCTCGCGGGGATCCTGTCCCGGTCCGGCGTAACCATAGTCGGGCCGCGTCAAGGACAAACGCGCATAGTTGATAGACACCGCCCACGAGCGGTCTTCGCTGACCGCGCTCACCGGAAGCGGGAGAATCCGTTCCGCCTTGGTCTTCCAATTCATAACCACCGTCACGAACTTGCCGTCGCGGAGATCGTTGAAAAGGAAGGTGTCATCGTCAATCCAGTGGGCCATCGCCGCCTCCTGGAAGTTCCAGCACGCCGTGGTGGTTACGGGTATGAAACGATTACCGTCCTGAAGGTCAACCACCCCCAGCGTACATCGCTCGCCGGATTCCGGGAGACGCCCGTTGATATCGGTCTCCAGCACCGTGACGTAACGGTTGTTTGGACTCCAGGAGTTAATGGCGAAGTAACTGGCGAACAGATGTTCGTGCGGACCGGAAGTGATGGCGCGCGGCGCGCCCCACTTCGGAAAAGGCGCAAGATCGGTTTCGGCGGCTACGGCAAAGTTCAACGCGGCAATGCCGGCAATGAAAATCGCCAAACTGTCTGTCACTCTCATTCTTCCCCTCCGTTTATGCCGACTTCCCGGCCCGGCACGATTTTTGGAAACTGCGGTTTAAGCAAGCTCCTTCAAATAGCGTTTAATGCCAAACCCTTCGCGCTCTTCGCGGAAAAGTGTCCGGTTGGCCTCGTCATCGCCGATGAAACGCTCCGCCTTAAAATCCCAATTGAGCTTGCGGCCCAGCTTCATCGCCGTATAACCGAGAATGCAGGTTGTCGAGGTGCGTTGGGCCTCTTCCAGCGGCATGGCTAACGGACCGCGCGTGCGCATTTCCTCAATCCACTCCCGGTTGTGCTCCTTAAGACGGGGCAACGGTTTCGCCACCGCGCCCTCAATGAGTTCCCGGCGGCTGGCGGCGATTTTCCGCCCCTCAAGTTCACTGGGCGACGCGCTCTTGGGGTCGTCGCTCGTCTGCTTCGCTCCTCCGAAGCCGCAGAAGATCCAGTCGCCGCTTTCGCCGATGAACCGGATTCCGCAAGGATACTTGCGGGTGGAACCAAGCTTCATTTCCGCGCCGGAAGCGTAAGTCCAGGTGACGTCACACTCGCCGTGGGTGTTCCAGAGCTTGCGCCCTTTCGGATATTCCGCCGTGCCGACAACCGAAACCGGGCCTTCGTTTTCCGCGCCCAACCCGCGTTGCGCGGTGTCGATATGATGGGCGCCCCAATTCGCGATCATGCCCATATCGTAGGACTGGATGGTCATCCACCCCGGACGGGAGAAATTCACCTTACCGTCCGGACCGCGCCGATGACTGCGCAATTGCGCGTACGGGGCTTCGGGCGTAGAACCCAACCACATGTTCCAATCAAACCCCGTCGGCACCGGCTCCTCCGCCGGCAAATCGTATTCTTTCGGATCATCGGGGATACCGACCTCGACGCGAACAACCTTGCCAAGCCGCCCGTCCCTCACGCACTCCACCGCGCGAATGAAATTCTCGGTCGCCCGCTGCTGCGTCCCGGTGCGAAGGATTACGCCGTATTTCTTCACCGCGTTGGCGATCGCCCGCCCCTCGCCGATGGACATCGCCATCGGCTTCTGCAAAAAGACATCTTTTTTCGCCATACAGGCTTCGATGGCAATCTGCGCGTGCCAGTGGTCCGGCACGGTAACCATTATCGCGTCGATCGCCGGGTCGGCGAGCAACTGCCGATAATCCGACACGCACCGCGCATCACTCACGAGATCGCGGCCCTGGAATTTTTCTCCCGCAAGTAACTGGCGGTAATGTTTCCGGCGATCCGGATCAACATCCGACAGCGCGATGAAGTCGCAAAGGTCGCGTCCGCCGTCGCTCAAGCAGCCCGGAATGTTGAAGCTCTGCGCGATTCGTCCGCATCCGACCACCCCGATGGTGATCTTTTTCGACGGCGCGGTTTCGCCGATGACACTCGAAGGAATGATAGTCGGGAATGCCAACGCCGCCCCCGATAACAAACTCCCGCGGATGAAATCACGCCTGCTCGACAAAGCCTTTTTCTGCATCTCCAACACTCCCTTGGAAAAGTCCTACTGAATCCGTACCGCAATTTTGACGGCGGGTGAAACATTGCCAAAACACATCGTTAGTTTATCACATTTCGGCAACAACTGTAAAGCCAGATTAGGTTATACTTCGCGAACTTTACGGACCTTTGCGGACTTGCGCCTAAGAAATATTTTACTCACATATCAAGGCGGGTCGTTCTGACGGCAGGATACGACACGGCAAGCTTGGCCAGACGCCCGGCGGGATCAAGCGCGCCAAGAACAAGCGACGAACAGTTTGCCAGTATCCAGCGGTTGCGTGCTTCGGCAGAGGCGGCAGATGCTCGGAAGACTTTTACGGGCGAGACGATGAGAAGCCGACCCGAATTGACAGCTTCGCGCAATTCTTCCGGCACAGTCTTCCAAAGCGACCGGGCGAGAACAAGAATAATGGGTACCTTGCCGCGCAGCAGAAACTTCAGGACATCCTTTTCCAGCGGGCTCTGGAATCCGCTCACGATGCAGCGATCGCCGTCGCGCACCTTCTCCGCCCACTCGTAGCACTTCAGGACATCGGCGGCGGATATCCGCCGCGACGAAAGGAACGCCACTTTGTCAGGGCGATTGAGCAACGATACGTTGCCTGTCATCTGGAGAGTAGATGCCATGTCAATTGTTCCCTTCTCTCTTGTTCCCGAGCTGTTTCTTGACGAGGCGCCGTAACGCCTCTTTGTCGGGAAGAACGGTAAGATACTTCCTTGCAAATATCTGGCGGTTCCTCTCCGGCAGTGTCATTTCGACAATGGCGTCATCCTTGTCCGCGCAAAGCAATATGCCAATGGACGGATTCTCGTCGGCGAGTTTAACCTTTCGGTCGTAATAGTTGACATACATCATCATCTGCCCAACGTCACCATGCGTAAGTTCGCCCGTCTTGAGATCGACAAGCACGAAACAACGCAAGATCCGGTTGTAAAAGACAAGATCGACCCTGAAATGCTTTTCCTGAAATGTGAACCTCACTTGCCTGCCAACGAGGATGAACCCCTTCCCCATCTCAAGAATGAACTGCTCGACGTGTTCAATGATCCGAGACTCAAGCTCGGTCTCGTTGTAGCGCTCCTTTTCCTCAAGACCGAGAAATTCGAGGACGTATGGATCCTTGATGACATCCTCCGGCTTGGACACAACCTGTCCGCGCTTGGACAATTCCAGCACGCCCTTCTTGTCGCGGCTGAGCGCAAGTCTCTCGTAGAGCGACGACTTGAACTGCCGCTTGAGTTCTTCAAGTCCCCATCCGCTCTCGGCAGCTTCAATCTCGTAAAACCGCCGTTCGTCCGGGTTTTCGATCCGCATCAGGACAAGATAGTGTGACCAACTCAAACGGAAAGAAATTGGGGCACTTTGAATTTCCAAAACTCCATTTTGGGAATCTGCTGCGCCTATCGCAAATTCCTCAAAGTCTGTTTGAGGAATTCGCCTGTCTCCACATGACGGCACAGAATAAACCTTGAAAAACTTTCGCATGTATTCGAGATTTGTTGGGCTCCATCCTTTTCCAAGCCTTGCCGTCAACTTGCGTGAAAGCATTGCCAACTGCGCCTTGCCGTATGCGGCGCGCTTCTTCCCTCCCTGCTCGTCCTCGACAATCATTCTGCCGACTTCGTAATAGGTATAGACGAGCGCGACATTGGCAGCAGTCGCAACCCTTTTGCGGGCATCTTCCACGAGCGCGATAACGCGATCGGCAAGATCCAGTTTTCTAACCCTGACGGATTTCTTCACTTTGCGCATAGCCAGTCTCTCCTATTACTCCCCCTCATTCAGCTTGTCGCCCATGCGGTATTTGATGTCGTAGTTGATGATGAAGTCCAGCTCCTCTTCCGTGAAGCCGTAGTGTTTCACTAGCAATACGTCGATCTCGTCGATAATGGGCTTAGAAAGACGCGGTTGGAAAACTTGAATGTTCAACAGCCCATATTTCGCAAAATGCGTAGGAACGAGACTGGAGTTCTTTTGAAGATTGGCTGCCACTTGCTTTCCAAGATTTGCAAGCGTTGATATTGTTGCATCCGGCAAATCCGAAAGGGAAAGAGGAAGGCCATCAACTTCGCGCCGATTGAGATTGCGGCAATCGGAGAAAGTGAAAACAAACCACGAGAAGAGGTTGGACTGATAGATTGCCAACGCAGCGAACATCAAAGTCTGATTCTTGAAATGAATGCTTTTCAACTCCGATGTCGCTTGAAGTTGACCAGCTTCATCAACAATTTTGGGAGGACGATCCAAAAACTGCACAAAATACCGGAACTTGCGTGTGTGATACAAAACAGAAGAACCGCTTGATTCAAATGAACATTCCATCCGTTCGTCACCGGAGATTTTCGTAAGGATTGATAATGCTATTTCACTATGAAGTTTAGGACAAGAAAGAAACTCATGAGAGCTTTTGAGGCAAACATAATTCATTCGTTCAAAAAGGCTTGCTCGTTCTTCATTCGCCCATGCGTGATAACGGGTAACAAAATGGGTGTGGAGTCCTTTCCCAGCCTCCAAAAGAACAATAGTACAACGTTTTTCGACACCTTCAAACAGTTTTGACGGACGTATGGAATAAAAACTGTCCCATTCGGAGAGAGAATGCTTTTCAAGGAACTCCCTCAATGGGAAAAAACCATCTGTACTTCCCAAAGAAATGGGAACAATCATGCCCATTCTTGCCTTTGGAGATGAGATTCGTACGGCTTGCTCCAGAACCATCGCATACAGATCGCCGCACGATTCCGTTTCATATCCGAACACCGAATAATCTTCGACCTTGCTGTATTCCACATACGGCGGGTTGCCGATAATGACATCGAAGCCGCCGTTGGCGACGGCGATGCCGTAGAACTCGGAATACCAGTGGAAGGGCTGCGTCCTGCGCTTCCAGTCTTCGAATTCGCAGTGACCGCGCAGGGTGTCGGGGTCGATGCCATACTGGCGGTGCGCCATGGCGCAATCGAGTTCGTCGTTAAGCGCGGCAAGCTTGGCGTTCAGTTTCTTCTTCGCGTCGTAGAATTCCGGCGAACCTTCCGCCGTCTGCTGAAGTGCCTTGAAGCGCTCGTAAAGATCGGCGATGTCTGCGGCCTTGGCGTTCACCTTGTCGTATGCTTCGGTGTAGAGCTGGAATTCTCCCGGCGGCAGAATCGCGTCCTTCACGCCCTGCGGATTGGCAAAGCCAACGAGCGTATTGCCGCAGCGGATGTTGAAGTCGATGTCAGGGAGCGGGTCAAGACCGAGGTTGTCCGCCATTTCGTCCACATCGACGACGGCGACCATCTTGAGGAAAAGCCTCAGGCGGGCGATTTCGGTCGCCTCGCGCATGATGTCCACGCCGTAGAGGTTACGGAGGATGATGTTCTTGTAGATGCAGTATTTGAGGTTGCCGCGATATTTCGTCTTGAGATCGGAAATCTCCTCCTTGAACTTCTCCGGCCAATCCTCCTGCATCCGCGTGAGGCAGATCTCGTAGAGCGGTTCGAGGATGTTGAGCGCGGCGAAAAGGAACGCGCCCGACCCACAGGTGGGATCGAGGACGGTCACGCGGCAGAGGGCGTCGTAGAAGTGGCGCACGAAGAGGTGGTCGGTCGTTTCCGAGAGCAGGTCTTCGGCAAACTTGCGGATGTCGAGATTGAAGGTGATGAAGTCGTTGATGTCGGCGATTGCGCCAGAAGCGATCTTGCCGCGCAGGTCAATGCACCGCTGGCGGCGGGCGACCGTCTCGCGCCAGATTTCCGTCGGCAGAGCGAGCGCGGCGGCGGCGGGCTTGTTCCATTCGGCGCGGCGGGCGCGAAGCGTTTCCTGCGGTTCCACGGCCACGCCCTTTTCGATTTCAGGCGGAAGCGGCAAATCTACGCCCTTGCGCACGGCGGGGAAGATATAGCGGTCGGCGCTTGTCTTGAGGAACTGCCAGACGAAACCGTTTGGCTTGAAGGCGGCGGGGGATTTCTTCGCGGTTTCGTTGAAGAGCCAGGGAACGAGCGTGTTGCGGGCGATGTATTCGGTGATGTCCTCCTTGGTGTAGTATGCACCCATCTGCGCGCGGTCGTTGATGTACTGCTCGAAGATGTAGCCAAGGACATCCGGGTTGATGTCCTTGCCTGACGCGGTTATGGAGGTGTCGAGGTGCCAGCGCCACTGGTCGAAGAAGGCGAAGAGTTCCTCGAAGACGGCGTCGGGGATGTCGATATCCGGATATTTCGTCTCCAACGCATGGACCTCGAACATACCGCCATTCAGATAAGGGATACGCCCGAACTTGCGTTCAAACGCCTTGGAGTGTTCGCGGCGGTTGAGACCTTCGGCGAAGAGGACGCGGAGGAACGCCTTGTAGAAAGTGCCGTAAAACTTGTCCTCGCCCTGCTTGGACTGCACCTCGGCGAGTTTGTGGGAAAGGTAGCCGGTATCGAGATCTAGGAAGCCCTTCTTCTGGATGAAGTAGCAGAACATCAGGCGGTTCAACATAACGGACGCGTACCATTCGCAGTCGGACTTGTCCATGATGCCGACAATGCCATTCACGAAAGCATTGTGCTTGAGGCGGAACTCGCGGTAGAACTTCTTGGTGACGTCGGCGGAATTGACCTGAAAGACGCGGTTAAGGCGGTCGAGCACATCCACGGCGGCAGGCGACGAGCCGATGGGGAACTGGAGGTCCTGCAACTTGCCGAAGAGGAATTCGGCCTGCGCACGGTCGCGATATTCCACGCGCACGAGCGAGCGCTTGTCGGCGGAGCGCACGGGGACGATCCAGAGGTGATGCTCTGGAGCGCCCTTTTCGACAAAAATGGCGATGTAGGCATCGCCAAGCCTGCGGAGACGGGTATCGAGGGCGTTGCGCTCGGTGGTAAGCGGCAAGGTTTCGGTTTCGCAGACGAAAACGCGGACGAACAGCTCGGCGACCTCGCGGAAGACAAAGCGCTTTTTCTCCGGGCCTATCTCGTAGGTGGTCGGGCGATTCGAGGCAGGGCGGTTCCAGCCAGCCTCGTTGAAAAGCGCGGCAAAGTCTCTGGAAGAAAGATAGGAGAGGAATTGTTGCTTTGTCATTTGCGGGAATCCTTGTTAGAGGGGGTAGGCCCGGCGGAGCCGGGCTTGGCAAAACCTTGGAC
>DBXY01000005.1 GCA_002309765.1 Verrucomicrobia bacterium UBA1200 | reverse complement strand
CTTCAGCGGATTCTGAAGCTTGATTGCGCTTTTCGCCATTTCCTCAGAAGTCCTGGTCTTTCCGCACCACTTTGGCCCCTGTACCATAACCGCCCCTGCACATTCCAGCTGGAATGCGAGTTCTTTGTCGCAGATTCTTTTGATGTATTCAGACTTTGCCATATAAACCCTTTTTGACGAAAGACGTGCGTATTATAGCACATATCGCCCATTGCCGTCAATGGTCGTTACCAAATTTGTAGACTTTTCATTACCAAATTTATATGACCGAAACAAGTCGGTGGAAGGCAGAACGGTCGGCACCACCGCCATGAAAGAGAAGCACTCCATGTTCATCTCCTAGTGGCTGCCGTCTCCATCATTGCCATGCAGAAAGGCGGCGGCGTCCGCAGGGTGGTCGGTGTTGAGATAGTCCAATCCGAGCTCCAGCGCCAGTTCCCACGCCTCCTTGTGGTCCGGGAAGCCCCATAGCCGGAAAAGACATCCCTTGACGTGGGCGGCCTTCACGGCGGCGCGGATTTTCGCCTTGTCCTTCTCTTCCATCGGCCCTTTGCGCCAGTTCGCATAGACGCGCGCGTTCTCGCTTATGAGCGGGATGCGCCTGTACTGGTCGGCGGTCCGTTCCTTTCTGGGATTGATGTCGAAAAACACAAAGTCAGGATAGGCGAGGAAATCATCCACTGCGGCATGGTCGCCGGTTATCACCAGTCTCGCCGCCGAGGGGTTCTTTGCGATGTCGAAGCACGGACGAAACCCCTCCTTCTCAATCAGTTCCACCAGCCGGTCTAGCGCGGGCTTCCCGTTCTTGAGATCGACGAGCAGCTGAAGCGGCTTGCCGTCCGCCCGGACTTTTCCTCCGTTCTTCTGAAAGAGCGAATGGATAGGCTCAAGATAGAGGCTGCGGAGCGTGGCGGACGCTTTCACCTTGTTGCGGTCGTGCGCCACGAGAAGATCGCCGTCCACCAGATAGATGTCGGCCTCGATCGAATCTGCGCCGGCTTCGTATGCGCCCCAAAACGGACGCTTCTGCGCATAGTCGTTGTGGGAATGGATCAACGGCAGTTTCGCGAACTTGACTATGAAGCCACCGCCTGGCGCCATGTGGAACGGCAGTTTCGCGCCAGCCTTTATCTTCCGTTTTTCATGGCGATATTTCTGCGCGTCTTCCTTCGCATCGCCCGCATCGCCGAACATCTCGGCCGTCCATTCGCCATCGCCGAGGAACGACGTGTCGAGCGTGCAGTCCCGCGCGTCTGCCGTGGTGATTCCGCCTGCGTACCACACGCCGTCGCGCGTCTCGCGCGCCGCCACGAACATAGTGTCGGGCGTGCCGTCGAGGCCAACGGCGCTCTTCCACACGGTCGGCACCTTCGCCGTGAACGAGAAGCACTCCATGCTCCTCTCGTAGTTTGATGGCGAATCGCACAGCATCTGCAAAGGGGCCTCGTATAGCACGACCTGCGCCAGCTGGCGGCAGCGCGTTCCAAGGGTTCCTGGCGCTGTCTTGCTGGCGCGGTAGCCGGAGCCGAGGCCGTGGTTGAGCATCGCGCCCGGCGTGTAGTCCATCGGCCCCGCCGACATTCTCAGATAACACGCCGCCACGTCGTTGAGCATAGTGCCCTTCTCGTCACCCCTGTACAAGCCGGGCAGCATCCACTCCTGCCCATGGATGCCCTCGTAGTTCAGGATGTTCGGATAACGCCGCTGCAGTCCTGTCGGACGATACGCGCCATGGTACTCGACGTGCATCCGGTTCTTCGCGCACTCAGCGGCGAACTTCTCCATGAAACGCGCAATGTCCGCATCGCCGCGATCAAGGAAATCGACCTTGAATCCCTTTATGCCCGCCTTTGCGAAGTGGGACGCCACGCGCTCCTCGTCTCCATACACCTGGTGGAACGCCATCCAATGCCAAAGCTCGACGCCGCGCACCTTCGCATACTTCACAAGATGATCCACATCGATGGCGGGACACGGCTTCCAGATGTCGAATCCGAACCGGATCTCGTATCCGTAGTAGTCAAGGACGACGTATTCGAGGCCGTTCGTCGCCGCGAAGTCGATGAAACGCTCGTAGCCCTTCGTGTCGCACTTCCTTCCGTTGTCGAAGCGGTTCCACCAGTCCCACGCCACCTTGCCGGGCTTCACCCACGAGAAGTCGGCGTCCTTGTCCTTGGCGGGAGCGAGCGCCCACAAGATGTCCGCCTCGCAAAACTTCGCCGGTGCGTCGGCCAGAACGAACGCGCGCCAGGGGAATGTGCGCGTTCCGTCCGTCTCCACAAGAAAGTCCGCATGCTCCAGCACCCGTATGCCGGCGCCGGACTTGCTGGTCTTCGCCGCCGCGCCCGCGAACTTCGCCTCGAACGTTGCGCCGGTCGCGCCGCCGCGCGAGCCGAAGTTCCATATCGGGTAGTCGCGCACGTCCGATTCCGCCACCAGCACGTATTTTCCGCGCGCCTCGTATGCGAACGGCAGATAGAGCATCTCCTTCGTGAGATCGATGTCGCACGCCCGCTTCGAGAACGGAATGGACTCCTCGCAGCCGAACGCGCGCGTTTGCATGCCCCAGCACATGGCTTCGCCGGACGGAACGTCCAACGATGCCTTTTCGGAATCGACCCTTATCCGCCCGGCGAACTTCGTCTCGAACCGATAGGCGACGCCGTCGTTTCTGGCGACAAGCCGCACGCCCCATTCGCCGAAATCGACGAACGTCTCGTTCGCCGCAAGGTCAACCTTGTCTTTCTTGTAAACAGGCGCATCGACGATGCCGCCACGGGCGGAAGAACACACGGAAACAGGCTGGGATTGCTTGAGGAATTTGCCGTCCACCTTCATGCCGATTTCGGACTTCTCCACGACGACGACCCCGTCGCGGGTGACTTCATACGCGAGAGGATCCACATAGAGCAGTATGGCGTTCCGCCCGTCCGGAGATTTTGCGCAGTGATCCGCCGCCGCGCCAAATGCCGATGCCGAGACAACAACCACGACCGCACATAACATCTTGGTAAATGCCATCATCGTTTTTCTCATTTCATTTATCCTTAATCGTCGAAAACCGGCATGAACTTATGAAAACCCTCAGGGTCTGTCCCACGAGTTATTTGGCGATGAGTACGAATCCGCCGCCGGGGGCAAGCGCGAGCTTGAGCCGACCATCTTTGACGGGGCAGACTTCTTTCTTCACGTCACGCGGTCCGGCGGGGCCGTCGGCCCATGTCTCGACTGTCTTGCCGGCAAGCGGGCCGATCGGGGCAAGGTCTATTTCCACCTCTTTCGCGGTGTCGCCGCACATCACGCCGACGTACCATGCGTCGCCCGAGCGTTTCGCGACGGCAATCCATTCGCCGGGATATCCGCCGAGGAAGCGGACGTCGTCCCATGTTGTCGGCACCTTGGCGACGAACTCCTCGCCGGCCTGGCCGACGACGTGCTTCGGATGGTCGGCATAGCACATGTACGGACTTTCGTACACGACGAATTTCGCGAGCTCGGCGCACCGCGTGTTCATGACGAGCGTCGGGGATTGCTGTTTGAAGTCCTTGCGTTCAACATTGAGGAAGCCGCCGGGCGTGTAGTCCATCGCCCCGGCGAGCATGCGCGTGAACGGAAGCGTTACGGTTAGAGTCGGCGTGTGCTTGTCGCTGAACTTCAGGTATTCCTCGCCCAGCACGCCTTCGCGCGTGATCTGGTTGGGGTAGGTGCGGTCAATCCCGTCCGGCGCGAATGCGCCGTGGAAGTCAACCATGAGCCTGTGTTCGGCGGCGGCCTTTGTGATCTTCCTGTACCAGTTCACGATCTCGCGGTCGTAGCGGTTCATGAAGTCGATTTTGACGCCCGCGATCCCCCACTTTTCGTAGGTCGCGAACGCCTCCAGGTACGCATCGTTGCGTTCCACGTCGGAACTGTAGAGCCACAGCCAGAGGCGGCCGCCGCGCTCCTTCGCGTACGCGATGAGCGCCGGCATGTCCAGCTGCGGCGCGGGCTTCGTGATGTCGGCGTTCGGATGGTTGAACCTGCCGTACCACTGCCAGTCGACGAGCATGTACGGCCAGCCTTCCCGCGCCGCGAAGTCGATGTACTCCTTGATGGCCGGCATCGTCATATTGACCTCGCTTGTCCACCAGTGGTCCCATGCTGACATTCCTGGTTTGATCCACGACGGGTCCTTGATGGCGCACGGCGGATTCAGCGCGCGCAAGAGCTCCGACTCGATGAAGCGGCCGGGGCTGTCCCCGACGAACATCGCCCTCCACGGCGTGTCGCGGCGCCCGGCGAAGCTCGCCTTCACGCCCTTCGCGCCATCGTCGGGATGCGGGACGAGCCGCGTGCGGAGCGCGCTGCCTTTGCGGTCCACGAGAAACCCCGGATAGTCGTCGAGCGCGGCGCTCGCAAACGCAAAGTAGTTCGACGGGTTCACCTCCACGAGGAACGGGACGAGGAAGTTCCTGCCCTCCGGCATCTCCGCGACGGGCGTCTTCGTGAACACGGCCTCCTGGTCGTCGTTGTAGCCGTCCTTCCCGTGTATGCCGGCCGTCCACGCAAACGAACCTGCGGGGGCGCGGAACTCCGTCTCTTCCTCGATGATGCGCCTTTCGCCGAGGCGGGACGACCCGTAGAGGGTATATCGGAACGCCGCGCCGTCGTTAAACACCTTCACCGTGATGTCCATCCTGCGACGGTCGCTTGACTTCTCGCGCAGCCGCACGACCATGCGGCTGTAGCCCATCTTCACATGGGCGTGCTTGTTCCTGACGACGGGATCCCACTCCTCGACGAGTCCGGTCTCGACCTCAGGTTTGCCGACGAGCTCCATTCCCTCTCCCATCGACTTTTCGCCGGCGAACGAGAATCCCATTGCGGATCTTTCGACAAGCGTTGCGCCTCGGTAGGACATCTCGTAGCCGAGTCTTTCATCCACGTGGATGGCGAACCTGATTGCGCCATCCGGCGAGGCGATCTCGGCCTTCTCCGCCGCAACAGACGCGAATGCGGACACCGTCGCCGCAACGGCAACGAACAATCTATTGGCAGTCATTTTTGTTGTCATGGATTTGTTCCTTTCGGAATCGATATGGAATATTATACCAAAGAAAAGTTTTTGAATAACGCGAAAACACATGGAATAACTATTGAACCACATGTCATATCCTGCTATACTATTAGCCATGAATCGTAAGATTATTTTCACCCATGAAGTCATATTCTCTCCTGAATATGTGAAGACTCATCCTTATCGTTGCGTGTGGGCAAGCGAATACAGGATGGGATCGGATTATCGAATCGTCCGAGACGTTGGAACAGAAGACCATCTGCTTCTCCTAACTGTTTCCGGTATGGGGATTGCAAACGGTACGGCCCTTAAGCCCTATTCGCTCTATCTGTTCAAGCCCCATGAAAAGCACGACTACCGAACCGATTCGGATGTTGGCAACTGGCACTTTCTCTGGGCTCACCTGCACGCACCGGCGAACTGGTTGCCGCTTCTGGAATGGAAGACTCTCTCTATTCAGGCGATTCCCGAAAGTGAGCGCCAACGCATCGTCGAGCTTTTCAGGGATGTCGCCGTCAACACCTCGAGCGGTTCGGGGTACGATGAGGCACTTGCCATGAACTTCCTTGAAAACATGCTGTTGAGACTGGCGAAAATACGCGCCGCAGGGGGCAATCTCGACTTCGGTGAGGATGTGCGAAGGTACGTCATAGACCATCTTTCGGAGCGGCTTCCGGTCGCTTCGCTTGCGGCGGCGTTCCGCCTTTCGCCATCACGATTCGCGCACCGGTTCCGCAATGTGTTCGGCACATCCCCGCAGGCATACGTAGAAGGCTGCCGCATCGAGATGGCGCGGCGGCTTCTGCTCACCACAACGATGTCCGTCAAGGAAGTTGCGCTTACGTGCGGATTCATGGATCCGCTCTATTTCTCGAAGCGCTTTTCCCACGCAACCGGTTCCGCCCCATCGCAATGGCGGAACCTCCGTTAAATGAGCGGGACAGTCGCCTTTGGTTCGTTTTTGGGGAGGTTGTGAAATGTGAAATTGTGAAAGTGTTGCCAGTTCCAATGTTACCAATTCCCAATTTATCCGTCGGCTTGACCGCCAAAACGCAAAGCGCGACAGCGGTAGCCTTGGCGTATGCGGATTGGTATTGGTTATTGGACTTGGCAACAATTACACATTGGCAACATTCCTAGATGCTGTCAGGCCATGAGGGTGAGGGCAACCGTGTGCGAAAGCGCCACGCGACGCCCGGTTCTTATACGAACACCCTTTCCAACGATTTTACGTTGTCGGCGAATTTCCGTGCATCGTTTTTGCGAAGCATTTCGAGGTTCTTACGCTTCCACTGGATGGCCGGAAGTCTTTCCAGCCCCGGAATGCCGAATACATCCGCATCCGCCTCCAACGCCGTGAACGCCACAAGCCGTTCGCGTTCTTCCGGCGCAAGTGACGCGATGCTGTCCGCCGTGGGCTTCAACCTCGTGAAACTGATGAAGGGATTGAAAAAGAGATGGCTCAAGCGTCTCTTTTTGTGCCTGCGAACGATGGTGGGCAATCTTGCCGATGCTGTCGCGGGACTTACGCACTGGGTCGAGGTGGCGTGGCATCAGGCAGCCACGGCATTACGCCGCCCATTGTTTGCGGCAAACTGGCATTTTGCATAATCGACTATTTAAAGTTGGAGCGCAAGCACATACGTTCACCCCAACGCAAATTGTTGCAAATACCATGGGGTCAGACCCCATACTCCTACGGTCAGTGAAAAGGGGTGCTTTGGCCAGCGGCTTTTGTTATTGGAGCTCCAGCCCAAATAAATGTCCCCCTCGATTGCGAAATCGTCCGCCGCCCGACTTGGGCAAAGTGTCGAAGTCGGGATGGACAGCGGGTCATTAATGTGGTATATTTTTGCTTGTCGGGTTAAATAGGAAAGGGGGTTGGCTGATGCGGTTGTTACGTTCGTTCGCCACGTTGCTGCTGGTGTTGTTTTTCGGCATCGGTGGTGCCTTGTTTTCCTATTTGGTACTGCCGTGGATGCGACCTCATTCCCAAGCGGCGCTGGGCGCGGTGCGCGGGATGTGGAAACTCCTTGTGTGGGCGATGGCGTTTCTGGGTCTGGCCAAGGCGGATTACTCAAACCTGCCGGTGGCGCGCGGGCGGGTAATCGTGGCCAACCATCCCTCGCTGCTGGACGTGGTGCTGCTGACCGTGGGGTTCCCGGGATCTTTCTCGGTGGCGAAACGCGGGCTAACCAAAAATCCCACCGTTCGACAGATTGTCCGTTTGGTGTTTCTGCATGACGATGAAACGCTTATCGAACAGGCGAAACCGCTTTTGGCGGCCGGCTACAACGTCATTATTTTTCCCGAAGGCTCGCGTTCGCCATTGAACGGCGAACTGCGTAAATTCAGGCGCGGCGCGGCCCAGTTGGCGTACCGTACCGGCGCCCCGGTGCTGCCGGTGCGCATCGAAATGAACGAACGGCGGCTTGGCAAGGGGCAACCGGTTTGGGAGGTCGGTTCGAGGTGTCTTCGGTACCGGTTGACCGCGTTGCCGGAAATCACGCCGCCGCCGCCGAATCCCGAGATCTCGCCGCACCGGGCGGCAAGCGAGCTGACCCGAAAAATTTTTGAAGCGTTGTCGGCGTAGAACTCCGCCTACGCTTTTTCCCGCGCTCCGCCTTTGGGTGAATGGTCCGCGTTTTCTTTGCCGCCTTGTTCCCCGGTCTTCACCCGTTTCAATTCCGCCGCGTCCGCCTGTACCGAAACCGACCGGCCGATCATCTCGATGTTGATTACCACGCGCTGGCTTCCCTTGCCGCGAACTTCCTCCACCAGCCCGATGATTCCCATGAAAGGTCCGCTGGTAATCTCAACTCGTTCGCCCTTTTTCAATGGCGGGCCGGCCACCAGATCCGGCTTGGCCTTCAGCGCCCGGCGCACCATCACCAGACTCCGGGCCAGCGCCATTGAACTGGTCGGCTCCAAAATGCCGGCCAGGCAATTGGTTTCAAGCAACTGCAGCCGCTGTCCGGGCCGTTTGAGATTCACGAACAGGTAACCGGGAAACAGCGGCAATTGCACTAACACCGTGCGGCGTTGGATTTTGCGGCGTACCTCGGAGAGCGGGAGAAAATAGCTGATGTCATAGACATCACAGTATTGGGCGACTTTCTTTTCGGTTCTAGGTTTAAGAAAAAGCACTTTCCACGCCATCTCACAGTCCCGACCGATAGAAAAAAGAATGGAGCGAGCTAAGGGATTCGAACCCTCGACAACCACCTTGGCAAGGTGGCGCTCTACCAACTGAGCTAAGCTCGCCTTTTGTCCCGAAAGAACGTGCGAAACTGTACCATAATCGCGGGAACAATGCAAGCGGAAAATCAAAAATAATCGCTTTTTTATTTGGCCGGAAAATATGCGCCGCATATCGTACCAAAGCGGTTCGTTATGTGAGCCGCGGCAAATCTGTCGGACGCTTCCGGTCTTCTACGGAACCGGCACTGAGAGCCGGTAGAACCCGTTCGTTTGGTCTTCTTGGGCCGGATAACGGTTGGTAATGGCGGTTGGCGGCAAAAACGTCTGCACCGTTTCCCACGTTCCGGTGAGGTGGCCGCTATATTGTAAGCGCTGGGTCCGGTTGGTCCCGCCGATCCAAACCAACGTCCGGTCCCGGTACGAAATAAACCGCAACGCGGATTCCGCGTCACGCGGATTGGTCCCGGCGTAATACTCTTCCCAGACGGCCAACCCGTCGCCGTCGTCATCGGCAAAAACCGCGCTTTCAAGATCGCCGGAGTAGCCGTTGGCGGCAAGCCACGAAAGCGGCACCGCGTGGTTGGTGGTCAGGTTCTCGCTTTTTGCCGCGGCGGCTGCGGAAGGGATGCTCAAGTAGAGCGAAACCGCGCCGCCCGATTTGGACGAGTATGCCACTTCGCGGGCGATAATCCGCACTTGGTAGATCCCCGGTTCCTCGGTTTCCAGCATAATTCGCTCGGCGGTGTTTAAGGTGTCCGGGGCGTCTAGTCCGTTGGGATAAACCACATTGCCGACGGGGGTAACCATCTGCAAGTCGTAATCGTTGACCAGCGCTTTCGCGGCGGACTCTTCGGAAGGGTAATCCATCCACGCCAGCACGGCGGTAATCGGCGTTCCGGGTTCTGCCACGGTCACCGTGTAGGTGTTGGTCTTGGCGGGATCAACGGATATCATATCCGCCAGATAAACCGTGCGGTTGCTGGGGCAGAGCGTGCCGCCCAAATCCACCTGTCCCCAGCCTTCGGCGTTGTTTGGGGAAATTTCGGGGATTTCGCGTTGGCTGTCCGTTCCGTATTGTCCCGGGGTCAGGGATCGCGCGCCACCCAGCATCATGGCTTTTATCAATGCCGCGCTCGGCGACCGGATCCCGGTTTTGTTGATCGCGTATTCCCGTAACAGCGCGGCGGCGCCCGCCGCCAGCGGCGTGGCCATGCTGGTCCCCCCGCAGAATAAATAGTTGGTGTTGTCGTTGACTTTTCCCCACAAGGTGTCGGAAGCCTTGGTGGATCGCGTCGATATAATATCCGTGCCCGGCGCGACCACATCGGGTTTTATGCGCCCGTCCAGAGTCGGCCCGCGCGAAGAAAACGCGGCCAATCCTTGATGCACCCCGTCTTTGGATTCGGAGATGTAGTCGTATGACAACGGTTGCTTGGTGTAGCTGAAGATGCTCCAGCGGTAACTGCTATAACCTCCGGTGCCGTGTGGGCGGTCGCTCTCCGCCGCCCCGACGGTTATGCAGTTTTTGGCGGTGGCGGGGGTCATGATGCTGTTGTCATCGATCACCCCGTTTCCCGGTGCGGTGTCGGCCCCGGAGTTTCCGGCCGCGAACACCGGGAGAAACTTCGGGTAAGACCAACAGTAGTTGTCCACTTGGCGCGACGAGATGTCGTATTCGCCGAATTCCGTTGACACGCCCCAACTGGCGGAATGCAACCGGGCACCGTAGCGGTAGTCTTTTTGGAACATCTCGCGCACATCCTCAGGGATTCCGTAAATGTACCCTTCCTCATCGGCGTGGAAAGCGTGGTGGATTAGGCTGGCGCCGTACGCGACACCGCGGTATTTGCCGGAACTTAGCGTACCATTGCCGACGATCAGTCCGGCGGTGTGGGTGCCGTGGCCGTCGGTGTCGGCACCGGTGGAGGCATAATACATCCGCTCAATCCGGGACACCCGTCCCGAAAAGTCCGCCATCAGGGTGGCGGTGGAACCGGTGTCGATCCCGGTGTCGGAATGGCCGATTAACTGTCCGCTGCCGGTCAGCCCCAAGTCGTTCCAGACCTGTTTGGTGTTGAGGTGCCCGGGATTGTGCGCCAAATCGGTCAAGAGTCTCGGACGTTCCCAGTATTGGATCCAGCGCACCTCGGAATCCGCCGCGATTTTTCCCAGCTCCGAAAGCCGAACCGTGCCGCGCCACACTGGCTCTTCCCCGTCCGCCGTGACCCGCCGCACTAGCACCGGCACCTCGTCGTCAAACTCCGCCGCCATTGCCGCCAGCAAGGGTTGGATTTTGTCCGAGGGAAGGAACTCTTCCAAGGCTCTGATCTGCGGATTGGCGGCCAACCGTCGGCACGTTTCCGGGGTGGCGGCAACCACCAGCGTACGATGTGGAAGGTATCCGGTAATCCGTGCCCCGCACCGGATTACAGTCTGCCGCGCCTCCTCGTCCGGCACTTCTCGGAATTGCACCATCACCGGCACCGCGCCGTCGCGGTCCGGCCGGTTTGCGGTCGGAAACTCCAGCAGGGAAGGGGTGTCTGGGGTTACGATCCGGCGCGACCGCAGCAGGATCTGGTGTTCCGGCGGTACGGCTGGCGTCTCACGGACCGGATTTTCGCGGTAGGCGGTTTTAAAGTCGGACACTCGACGGGATGGAACAAAAAAATCCCCAGGCCGGGGCAGGTACAATTCCTCAACCCCGGCATTCCAAACCGCAAACGAAAAAACAATCGCCAAACACCATGTCCGGATCATGTGGAAAACACCACTAGGCCGCCGCGTAAAACACGGCAACGTTATGTCCGCGTTTGAACTTGGCGCGCACGGCGAAAAATCGCCGTTAGGCGCGGTTAAAGGCGTCGGATGCGAACTTCCAGTTCAACAGCTTGCCCAGTACGGCGGCAGCGTAATCGGCCCGCCGATTCTGCCAATCCAGATAATAGGCATGCTCCCAAACGTCCAATGTCAGCAGCGGCGTAAGCGCCGGGTTGGTCAACGGGGTTTCGGCGTTCGGGGTGGAGATTACGGACAGCTTGCCCTTTTCGGAGACCAGCCAGGCCCAGCCGCTGCCGAAACGCTTCACCGCCGCGTCTGCCAGCGCTTTGATCAGAGCGTCGGCCGACCCGAAGTCTCGGGTGACCGCCTCCGCGAACGCGCCGGTCGGCCCGCCGCCCGTGCCGGCCTGGGCGAGGCTCTTCCAGTAGAAAGTGTGGTTCCAGATTTGGGCGGCGTTGTTGAACACCGCCGCCGCGCCGTCCGCCGCCGATTTACGTACGATTTCTTCGAGCGAAAGCCCGGCATAAGGCGTTCCGGCGATCAGTTTGTTCAGCGTTGCCACATAACCGGCGTGGTGTTTGCCGTAGTGGAACGATATGGTTTTTGCAGAGATTACCGGCTCCAGCGCGGTGTCGGCATAAGGCAGTTTTTCCAATACGATTTCGCTCATAATCCGTTTCTCCTTTTTTACGGGATCTGCGCCGGGGCACGAAAGCGCTCCGGCAGTCAAGGCGGTAGCCGCCACAAAAGTTCTTCTGGTTAATTTGTTCATGGGGGATTTATACCATAATTTCGCGGGCAAAAGCAAGCACTTGCTTTCCCGCGCACCATGTTACAGCTTCATGCTTTCGGAAACGATATCCATTGCGCGAAGCAAGCGGGTACGGCTGTTGGGGTTGGTGAAAAACCAAGGCGCCATCAGAAATCCCTTAAGGCGTTCCGGCGCGAGGTTTTTCTTGCAGAAAGCCACCAGCTTCGGGAAGTTTTCGTCGCATGACCAGTTTGACCCGCACGGGATTTGGTCGAACCCCGCCCGGTCAAGGTCAATGAACCCTTGGACGTGGGTCTTTGCGGAACCCTCTGCGTCTTCGAATTTGGCCCCGTAGTACCAGTTCGACTGCATAACGCTCTTGGGCATCTTTTTCAGGAACAAATCTGGATGATGCCAGTAGTAATCGCTCCAAATCCAAGGACGCATCCCCAGTTTTTCCACCGTATCCACAAAGAACAGGAAATCGTGCCACCACAAGTCGCCCTGCCGCACCACCAGAAACTCGTACTGCGACTGGTGACCCGCGGTCTCTTCGTCGTAACCGAGGTGGAACAGCGGCGGTTTGTCGAAGATTTCGCAGACATCGCGGATCACGTCCGCGCAGACTTTGTAGTAGGTGGGCGTGGAGATCATCCGGCTGTAATCCTTGAGCCAAATGTCGTGGGCGGTGGAGAAGTTCAGTTTGGGGATCGGCTCCAAACCCATGCCGCGAAGACGCTTAAGTTCCGCCCGCATCCGGTCCGGCTTCCAGGATCCCTTGACCGCGAGTTTGGGGTGGCTCGGAAGCTCAATGCCCTCGCCGACATCGATTACCAATCGGTTCATCCCGATGTCCTTCATTTTTCCGGTCAGTTCCCGCCACAGGCTTTCGTCAAAACGCAGATGGTCAGCCTGCGCCACCGTTTCCAGCTCTTCCTTGGTTTTACAGTTGCCCCAATGCTGCGGCGTAACGTCCGACCACATGTTCGTGCCGAAATGCAATAATGCGCCCCAGGAAAACGACGGCTTGGTCTGCGCCCATCCGTTAAATGCGGTGCCCGCTGCCGCCAATGCCGAAGCCTTGATGAAATTTCTCCGGTTCATGATTTTCTCCTTTTCAATCCCTTGCGGTAACATTCTCACCAAACATTAATATGGTACGATATTTTGGCGGCAATGCCAAGACCATTTTGGTTTTTATGCGTAATTCATCGGTCGGACGGAATTATGCCTTATGGGTTGCGTTCCAGGCGGATGGGCGTGAAGAGTTTGCTCTTCAGCCTGATGATATGCGGGGTCAGGAAAAGGACCAGCGTCTTACCGTGCGAACCGTCTCCCGCCCGCGAGAGGCCGCCCATCACCATCGCGAGGGTCTCATCGTTGGTGGCGGTGAACTGGGTCGAGATTTTCTGGTTGGGGAAGAAGGGCTGCTCCATCGGCAGACGTTGGTCGGTTTTTTCTGAAGGCGGGTTCCGTCGGCTGTAGTCCTTCCAGATCGGCTTGCCGGTGACGGTGACGTTCATCATGAATCTGATGTGGG
>DBXY01000056.1 GCA_002309765.1 Verrucomicrobia bacterium UBA1200 | reverse complement strand
GCCACATACGCCTCCTCCACCGTGAAACGCGAATTTGCCGCAGAAGCCTTCGCCGCCACCTCGTATGCCTCGTACTCGTCCGCTAATTCGGGGAAGTACCCCCTTAGCCAAGCGTAAGGCACCGGAACCGCCGTCGTCTGAGTGGCGGTGTAGACACTCTCCCACTGGAAGCCAGTCACCCATACCGCGTCCTCGCCCTCCGATTCTACGTCATCCTTCACGTACCGCCACTCGACCGTATGAGTACCGTCGCCCACAATCGTAATCCGCTCGGTCTGCCAGGAATGTTCACCGTCCAGACGCCTGACCACCTCGCCGTCAACGTAGAACTCCGCATGATCCCACTCATAGAGACCGTCAGGGTCCTCCTCGCAGGAAATCCGCCACATAAACGACAACGTACCCGGCCCCGTCACTGTGGTGGCCAGGGTGGATATCTGGTTGTGGGTGATCATCCCCGACCGCATCGCCTCGCCGTTCGGCGCGGTGGTATCCGTAACGCGGAAGAACGGCATATTACCGCCTGTGGTGAAGGCGTGGTCCGGATTACCCATCGTGTCGCCAATCCCCCACACCTTTGTGATGGCAAACGATGCCACTGAGGAATCAAGATAATCCGCCAGAACCGCGTAAGCCTTAACCGTGCAACTCTCCGTCACATAGAACGGGCCTTTGTACTTTGTCGAATGCGAGTTCGGATAGTTGCCGTTCAGCGTGTAGCGGATGAGCGCACCTTCCGTGGCGCACGCGAGCGTCACCTTGGTCTTCGACCCCGTGAACGAGGCCGCCGCCTCAATGACCGGTGTCGCCACCTGTTCCCATACCCGCGTAAGGTTTGCCGTCACCACGGCCGAATCAAAGTATTCGTCGCTAAAGACCTTCGCCTTCACAACCGTTGACTCGCTGACCGTGAACGCCCCCTCGTAAACCGGGCTCTCCGCCGTGGGGTCGCTTCCGTCCAACGTGTAGCGCAGCACCCCGTCAGTCTCGACCCAGCCGATCGACACCTCCTGCCCGGAATGCGCGAACTCCGTGCCGTCCGCAAGCGATATCACAGGATCGGCGCACCGCCCCGAAGCGTACTCCGCCGTAACGATATCGCTCAACCGACCGTCCTTCTCCGCAACCGCCTTGACCGTGGTCTTACCCCTGACGCGGAAACGGCGGTAGATTGTACTTCCCGTTGTCGGATCCGTTCCGTCAGTGGTGTAGTAGATGGTCGCCCCCTCCGTGGCGCACGAGATGGCGACCGAAAGCGACGTGTCGAACACCGTGCCGCTCTCCGGCGAAAAGACCGGCGCGGCCAGATACGCCCCATCAGCAAGGAAGGTCGCCGACAAAGTTTCTCCATATTGTGTGCCGCCCGACATCACCCGGTGCGTCAGCATATAGATTCCGTCCTCCTGCGGTGTCCACGACACGGCCCCCTCGCCCGATGCCGAGTGCAGTGTCTCGCCGTTCACCTCCACCACCGCCACGCCTCCCGCACCCGCGCCGTCAGCCCACTCCGTCGAGTAGCGGATCAACTCGGTCGATGCCGCCGTCCGCACACCGGGAGTCAGGTCGATCACCACGGAAGCACTCTCGCTCGAATAGACTGCGGCCCCGCCGGAACCCGAGCCATTAATGCGGAAAGATGCCGTCAACGTCTCGCCGTATTGTGTGCCGCCCGACATCACCCGGTGCGTTAGCGTATAGGTGCCGCCCTCCTGCGGCGACCATGACACGGCACCCTCGCCCGATGCCGAGCGCAGCGTCTCGCCGTTCACCTCCACCACCGCCACGGCACCCGCGCCCGCACCGTCAACCCATCCCGTCGAGTAACGGATCAACTCCGTCGCCGAAGCCGTCCGCACACCGGGAGTCAGATCAATCGCCACGGACGAGCACTCACCTGAAACCTCGTCCGCCATGGCCGATACCGCTGCAAGAAAGCCCAAAAACAAGATGAATGTCTGTTTTTTCATTGGCAGCCTACCTCTCATGAAATTATCAGTTTTTCATGTTTGTCAGCACTCCGCCGTTGCCGTGAGATTGAGACAGCCCAACGTCAGAACCCCCATAACCACACCCGGTCACAGTAATTATCAGACTTTTAATCATACTCAATCATGGAGTAACCAAGCGTTTTTCTATCTGCGAGATTGCCGCCGCATTACTTTTATACATATTATATCCTGTGTGAATTTCTTCATCTGTCCATTTCTTGTTTGGCAATTTCAGACGCACCATTATCTTGGCATCTTTTTCAGAAAGCGATTGAGGATTTATCCCTTTAAACCATTCTCTGAGGCAAACACTAATTCTTACTGCGTTACGAGGGTTTACCTTCAAATATGCCGACAAAACAGGAACAAATCTTTTTAGGAACTCTGACTCATCTTCACCGAATGCCGTCAACTTATACTGCCCTTCACATACTTTTTCCACAAATGCATAGGGGGCCGTAATAACATCCAAACAATTCTGTGCCTCATTTGGGTTGACACCAAATTCTGTTGCAATGTCATTTGCCGTCACATGAATAATGCCGTTTACGTCTTGTTTAAACACTATAAACCATAACAAACTGCTGGCACACAGATCTGTTACCGATTGGTTGTTTGCACTGTAGTTCATCACATTCCCTTTCTTGGTTAGTTAACAAAAAACATTCTATTCCGCCAATAGCAACACAAGGCGGAAACCCCAGTATTGAAAACCTGACAGCTGGTATCCTTTATGCCTAAATAATGAAGTGCATTCTTCCGCGTAGCTGGAATATCCACCACCACGTAACACCCTTTCCGCCCCCGAGGAAGGGCCGTGGGGATCCGTTACCCCATTCGACAAATCACCGTACCTGTCCAAACACCACTCATCTACATTGCCGTGCATATCATACAACCCCCATGCGTTCGGCTGATAAGAACCAACCTCCGCCGTACCGTTCTGTGTTGTGCAACTCTGATCAACCCAGTGCGCTCCGTACCGTCCCAACAGTTTCAGATCATCTTCATAGTACCCACCGTTGTTGTATGCACTGGTTGTCCCCGCACGGCATGCAAACTCCCATTGCGCCTCAGTGGGGAGATCGAATCCACTAATTAACGTTCGCACACGCAATTTACCCATGAAAGATGAAGCATCCACCGCAGATGATGAGGGCCAATTCACACCGAGAGATAATCCCCTAATCATGTCATAGGAAATATTCTCGACCGGTCTCGTCTCGTAATACGAAGTATTGTTAAAATAACTCGGTTTCGCCCCCGTTACCAGCTCATACTGCCGTTGCGTCACCTCGAAAATGCCAATGTAGTACGGCTTTGTCAATGTCACATCATATTCACCGCCCATCTTGAACGAACCGGGATCGATTCGCCGTAGCACCAGTTTCGTCGTCTTGTACTCGTCCGTGTTAAAACCGTCGCTGGGCGGCGCATCCATGTACGTGACCGGATACGAGGATGCAGAATCGCCCGCCGAAAGGTCAATCACGCAATAAAGAAAATCGCCAGACAAGTTGTTAGCCATCCTCCAATTCGCATGATAGGTCACATTCATCGTAATGATTGTATCGGCGTTAACAAACTCGCCACCACTCATCTCCGTTGACCAACCGAGAAAGGAGTGTCCCGAGTATGTTGGAAGCGGTAACGTCCCGACAGTGGTGTCTTCCTCCACATCTCGTGACGTTTCACCCACCTCGCCTTCTCCTGGGTCAAATGTAACTGTATAAATGACAGGACAAGATGTCACATTCTGGACCAGACGGAAGCCTATATAATAGACCTCCCCCCAGGGGCGGTATGCGTTCCGTGAGGACGAGGTGCAGAAGTCCGGATTACATTTACTGTAACCGCCCCGGCTTACCCTGTACGCCCCAGAGGGAGAACCATAGGGATCCGTTACCCCGTTAAATAAATCACCGAACCAGTCCAAACACCACTCACTTACGTTACCGTGCATATCGTAGATTCCCCATGTGTTCGGTAATTTGGTGCCGACTTTGTTGCAGTAATTTATTGAATTAAAACAATCCCACATGTAGTTTTCGTCGGCGACGTTTCCGTAACTGTATGTCGTGGTTGTCCCGGCACGGCAGGAATACTCCCACTGCGCCTCCGTGGGCAAGTCGTAGTTGAGACCCGTACGGACTCGCAGTTTGCCCAAGAAAGAAGTCGAGTTCACCGCCGATGAGTTCGGCCATCCAGCTCCTACGAAACCACCGCGAATCATGTTGTAAGAAACATAATGAACCGGAAATGCATCGCCCTTACCATACGATGTGGATGAGCATGGATTTTCCCCCATAACCAACTCGTACTGCCGTTGCGTCACCTCAAAGATACCGCAATAGAACGGCTTCGTCAAAGCCACATCATATTCACCACACATCTTGAACGAACCCGGATCGATCCGCCGCAACACCAGCTTCGTTGTCTTGTACTCGTCGTTGTTAAAACCTCCGCTGGGCGGGGCATCCATGTACGTGACCGGATACAAGGATGCATTTGCCCCCGCCGAAAGGTCTATTACACAGTAAAGCGAATAACCAGACGTATCGCTAGTTGTCCAGTGCGCGTAATAAGTCACGTTCGACATAACGATCGTTGGAGCAGTGACCTGCGTTCCACCAGTCGCCACCGTCCACCAACCACTGAACGTGTAGCCTGTCCGTGTGGCCGTCGGAAGGGTTCCGAGCGTCGAGCCATAGTCGCGTGTAACAGACGGTACGCTTGACGAACCGCCGTTCGCATTAAAGGTAACAGTCACTTGAGACTGTAATCCCGTTCCGGTAAGCGTTCTTACTATGCGGAAGCCCCCATCGCCCTCGCTGGTGGTACTTGACGTGGCATCTCCGCCCCTATGGAATGAAGTGCAACTGTTCGCCACATAATACCAGCTACCACCGTGCTTCATTCGTTCGGATCCGGAGGAGGGGCCGACAGGATCCGTACCATAAGTCTGTGTTCCGTACCAATCAAGACACCACTCATACACGTTGCCGTGCATATCGTAAAGTCCCCATGCGTTCGGTTGATAAGAACCGACTGTCGTATGATATGTAGAATATCCTCCCTTGCCGTCGGATTGGTTACCTTTATACCGTCCCAGCAACTTTAGGTCATCCTCAGAATCTCCGCCATTGTGGTACTTGCTTGTAGTCCCCGCGCGGCACGCGTATTCCCATTGCGCTTCCGTCGGCAGATCGAAATCCTGTCCTGTTCTGGCACGAAGTTTACCTATAAACGAGGAGTCATCAACATTGGATGAGCTTGGCCAGCCCGCCCCGCTCGACGAGCCGCGTATCGTATTGTACGACACACTATCTACAGGTCGCTTGTCCCCCGTATGTGCCGATGAATTCCCACCCATAACCAACTCGTACTGCTTTTGTGTAACCTCGAAGATGCCGCAGTAAAAAGGTTTTGTGAGCGCGACGCGATGAGTTTCGTCGGATTGATCGGAACCCATGATGAACGTCCCCGCCTCAATCCGCCGCAACACCAGCTTCGTTGTCTTGTACTCGTCGTTGTTAAAACCTCCGCTGGGCGGGGCATCCATGTACGTGACCGGATACAAGGATGCATTTGCCCCCGCCGAAAGGTCAATCACGCAATAGAGCGAACCGCCAGACGCGCTGTTAGCCGTCCAGTGCGCGTAAAAGGTCACGGTACTGCCCACTGTTGTATCGGGTGTGACTTTTATGCCACCCTCCGCCGCCGTGTACCATCCAGCGAACGTGTAATCGGAACATGTCGGCATCGGTAACTCACCAATGACTAAACCGCCCTCCACGTCACGGGTTGTCTCGCTTACTTCTCCGCCGTTGGCATCGAAAGTGACAGTATAAATGCTTGATGGCGGTCGTATTACAAGGCGGAAACCGTCATCAGCGTTAATAGCCGAAGGATCATCCGCGTTTCTTCTGAACGATTCACACTCCGACACACACCAGCTTCCTCCCCGTTCCACACGGCATGATCCAGAGGAAGGGCCGGCCGGATCCGCAGCGTCATCCGACAAACAATAGCCATCCCAGTCCAAACAGCGCTCCCACACGTTTCCGTGCATATCGTACAGCCCCCAAGCGTTCGGCTGATAAGAACCGACAGACGACGTGCCGGTCGCCGTCATACATTGCTCATCGCACGATATCGAATAGTCGCAGTTGCCGGAATAGCGTCCAAGGCGTTTTAGGTCATCCTCGGAGTCTCCGCCGTTGTTGTACGCGCTAGTCGTCCCCGCACGGCAGGCAAATTCCCATTGAGCCTCAGTGGGGAGATCAAACCCGCTTATTCCCGTCCTTGCGCGCAACTTGCCCATAAACGATGACGAATCAACCGCCGATGAGGTCGGCCAGTCCGCACCGCTGGATGAACCCCGAATCATGTCGTAAGAGACCTGATCAACTGGCCTTGTAGCGTAATACGCCTCATTGGCGAAATAACTCGGTCTAGTCCCCGTAACCAACTCATACTGCCGCTGCGTCACCTCGAAGACACCCATATAAAACGCCTTCGTCAGCGTCACGTTATATCCGAGATATCCAAGGTCGTCGTCATAGTCGCCATACTCGCCGACGCCCATTCGGAACGACCCCGGATCAATCCGCCGCAACACCAGCTTCGAGGTTTTGAATTCTTCCGTGTTGAACCCGCCGTTCGGCGGCGTGTCCACGTAAGTGACGGGGTACGCGGATGCACCCGCACCCGCCGAAAGATCGATTACGCAATAGCGCGCGCCATCAGTAGCGTTTATTTCCATCCACTGCGCGTAATATGTCACATGACCGGTCACCATTGTCGTGGAACTGACCGGAGTTCCGCCGGACATATTCGTGAACCAACCAGTAAACATATAGCCCGCACGGGTTGGGTTCGGCATGACGCCAACGGCCAGACCGTTTTCCGCGAGACGCGACGGCTCGCCCACCCTTCCCCCGTTTGCGTTAAAGGTAACGATATAGGATTTTGCCGGCATGGTTCGGGTCAGACGGAAGCCGATATTGTTGTCGTATGATGACGAGTCATTGCTGAGCCGGTAGGATGACGTACACTCGCACGCGATGTTTCTCCAACTACCGCCGCGCAACATCCGGCCCCATCCGTCGGACGCGCCCTTAGGCTCGGTCATACCATTGGACAATTCGCCATCCCAATCCAGACACCACTCCCACACGTTTCCGTGCATATCGTACAGCCCCCAAGCGTTGGGGCGATACGAACCGGCCTTGGCAGTGCCGGCGGCGGTCGAGGCGCTTTGACGGTCATCCCCCTCTTCCCCGCCGTTACACCAATACCGGCCGACCTCATCCATTGCGGAGTCCTGATAATCTTCGACATAATTCTTGCCGCTGTTGTAATGGTTTGTCGTCCCCGCCCGGCAAGCATATTCCCATTGCGCCTCCGTGGGCAGATCAAACCCGTCAATTCCCGTCCGCGACCGCAACTTGCCCATGAAACTGGACGCATCGACCGCAGATGAGGCTGGCCAGTCTGCGCCGCTCGTCTCGCCCCGGATCATATTGTAGGAAACATTCTCAACCGGCCTTGATGCGTAATATGAGGAGTTGGAGAAATAACTCGGCCACTCCCCCATAACCAGCTCGTACTGCCGTTGCGTCACTTCGAAGATACCCATGTAAAATGTCCGAGTCAGCGTCACGTCATATCCGATATAGCCGAGGTCATCGTCATAGTCGCCATATTCGCCTATACCCATTTTGAATGCCCCTGGATCGATTCGCCGAAGCACCAGTTTCGTCGTCTTGTACTCGTCCGTGTTAAAACCGCCGCTGGGCGGCGCATCCATGTACGTGACCGGATACGAGGATGCATTCGCCCCTGCTGACAGATCAATCACGCAGTATAACGGCGAATCGGATTGGGATGCCGTATAGGACACCTTAAACACCACGTCGGACGACTTGAACGTAAATCCCTGCGCACTCATGTCCCAAATGACATGGTGCGTTCCTTCCGCCGTCCCGATGTCGCCCGTAAGCGCTGACGCAACCGCAACGTAGTTCGACCCCGTCACACGGTCAGTCGCCGACAGAGAAAAGTGGTTTGCGTTCCCCGCCGTCACGTCCCCTACAACCTCGAACGTGACATCCACCTTCCCGTTCCACGGATACCGCTGCTGCGCCTTCACGTTCGTGATTTGCGGCGTAGCGGCAAATGTGGTCATACTTATTAGAGCGAGCGTTAGCGCCGCCAGTCTGCCTGCCCGACGAAGCCTCGGCGTAGTCGGGTGCAGTCCGTGATTCATTTCCATCGTCTTAATCCTTTCAAATCCTTTCATGCTGTCTCCTTGAAATCGTCCCTCGTCACGCCCCACCCACGACACCCCGCCCACCGCACGGCAAGATTGGCAACAGGGCATGAGGATAGGGATTTCTCTTTATTCAGTTTCACTAGTCAGCGAATGCTGCGCCCAACTCCGTCACTTCATACCCAGATTTACAAAGAGTGACCCAACCAACCTTAATTAGCTTCTGGAACAACTCTGATTCCACAGGAACTTCAATATCCCCTGCCGATGCCATGCCGTTATTGACACTAATTATACGGCCAAGCAAGGAACATGCCGCCTTTATAAAAGATCCCGAACCTTTTTTAAGTTCAGTCTCAGACCATGTTACTTGGTTCATCTCATGCATCTCCTTTATCGCAGTAAAATTCAGCCCAAATCTGCAAACGACTCCTGAACTGCCTGATCAACATTATCGGACACGCGCATCCAGTGATAATCGTAACGAGCCGTCCTATCTTCATTTTGAACTTGGCGAGGATATAGATGGCCTTTGCTAAACATACTTTGAATGTCGGATTTAGACATCCCTGATGAAGTAACAAAAGCATCATTCACCCAACCATCTTCAATCATCTTTTCTGGGAATGGGCCAGATCGACGACTCCCTTTCGTTTGTTGCCAATGCCCAACAAAAACTAATACTCGTGCTTCATCAATGGTTACTCCCAACTTCTTAGAAAGTTTTTTTGCAGCTTCAGTGAAAACATCTTTACCCATATCGTAACTCCTTTATAATTGCTTATTCTCCAATCGAACAAAGGATTGGTGGCTCCGTTTCAAAGGTTTTGAGTATCGATTCCTTTATTTCCTGTTTGTGTTTAGCATCCAAAAACATTTTCTCAATAGCCTTTTCAAGTTCGTCACAAAGAAAGGTTGCATCTAATATCACGCTAGCCTCATTTGATGCAGACGCCTGTTTTATCGCACTATTCATCTCGCCTAATGTCTGCTTACAATTACCAGTATGCTTTAGGTAAATTTTTGCATGTATATGTTTGGTGGTCGTTCGCGTATTTGTCAACGTTCCTCCATGCAATAATCCACATCGAACATACTTATACAATAAGTACGACAACCCTTCGCAGTTTAACTTCTGCTCATAATCGTTATCTCCCAAAAGGTAACAATCACAAAAAGCCTGATACTCTTTTTGATCAGGTCCACAACCATCAATGTGCTTATCTTTCAAACTTTGATTTCTTGAGAATGCAAATTTCGACAGCATCCCTATCAATGCAAGTATCGACATAAACGCCGACAATGATTGTGCCTTTTCATTCGTTTCACGAACATCTTTCAAGTGCGCCAAGCACTCCTCTTTTATAAACTCCAACCGCTCCTGTTCGTTCCTAGAATTCCATTTGGGAATGGAGTTCAAATCGGGAACAGCAGAAAGGCTTGCCGACACGGAATCATATTCTTTACATCCATCCATTATCCCGCAATCATGAACATCTTCCTTGTATTTATAGGTACTGAACAATGCATCATTCATAGATAATGATTCACAAGTACTAGTACAATATGGCATCTGTCCCTGCTCAAGGTAAGACATCTCTGGACATGACAAATCTTCAATCATTCCCATTCTCCTTTTCCGCGCCTACTTTTTGACAAGCAAGCCGACTCACGGCGCAGAAAAAAAGAGTGGCGTGCCTTAAATTCTCACGTCTATAGTAGGCATCGCCAAACGCCCATAGCAAAACATGATCAGAAGACACGCCACGTGGATTGACCACGCGACGCAACTCCGTATTCCGCTTTGCTATTTGAAACTTGGCGATTTCACTATAAGCGTTATACGCTGTTGCGTACGCGCTGGGATCCTTTTGGGATACCCAGCACCCTCGGGTTGCCGCAATTCTTTTCCTAAAGGACGGACGAGTCGCCCGTCCTACCCATTACTGCGGTTTAACCGAGGTCTTGGCCTTGGCCCGGCACAGCGGCTAAACGCCGCCGCGACACGGGTTTCGGCCCGGTGGTGGGCCATCGCAGCACCCACCGAAATTAAAGAACATCCGAAATCGAGGCTTTCCCCCAATTACGGTAAGAAAATATTACCATATTCCCCTGCTATAAGCAAGGAGAAGTTAGTCGTTAGTGGTTAGGGATGAGGGATGAGGTTGGAAATGAAGAATGAAGAGAGAAGAATGAAGAATGATTTGGACTACCACATAACTACCTACACGGTCTACACGTTCTGCACGGATTCTTGTCTCAACACCTCATTCTTTCTTGGCCGCAAAGATCGCATAGGACGCAAAGAAGAATCGTTAGGGGCTGTAGATATCTATTATCCTAAGGTTGGAAATTTAACAAAACTGTTTAAAACAAAGTTGTTTAATTATGGATTGACTCCGCTCGGCAAAAAATGATAAATTACAACGTGAAAGGACAATTGCGGTATGAGACCATTTGAGTATGGATGCGTAGTCAAAGGGGATGTGTTTTGTCCCAGGCCGGAAATTGAGACTGTGTTGGTCAACAATATGCAATCGGGTCAAAACACGGTTGTAGTCGGCGAACGCAGAATGGGCAAAACCTCCCTAATCATGTCGGCCTTTTCTAAGACTCACCGGTGCCGTTTGCTATATGCGGATCTTCTAAATATTCGCACCATTACCGATTTCTGCGACCGTGTCGCGTCCGCCGCGTCCCGTATGGGCAAAGGGCATACTTTCTTGCAGAGAACGCTTACGTTTTTAGCCCGCCTTCGCCCCACGATTACCGTTGACCCTCACAATGGGATGCCGGTAGTTTCCGTTGATTCCTATCTCGCCGAACGCGAGTCGTCTTTTGAGGATATTATCGCCATGATTGAAAAATTCTCCGAAAAGGAGAGAGTGGTGGTGGTCTTTGACGAATTTCAGGAAATTCTTAAGCTGGATAACCCGGAACAGGCTCTCGCTACACTGCGATCCAAGATTCAGTTTCTTTCAGAGACTTGTTTCGTGTACTCAGGCAGCGTAAGGCGTGACATGGTGCGCATTTTTGTAGATTATAAAAGCCCGTTCTACAAGTCCGCCGCAACGCTGAATGTCGGTCCGATAGACGACGACTGTTTCGCGGAATTTCTGCAACGCCGATTTGCTGTTGGCGGCCGGAAAGCCTCCAAAGCTTTTCTGCTGAAGGTTCTTGACACGGCCAATCGCATAAGCGGCGATGTGCAACAGCTTTGTGATGCGATATTAACGGAATCCGATGGGAATGGCGAACTTTCCGAGAGCGACTTGCGAAACGGCATTGCCAGAGTACTCAAGCAGGAAGCTGCCTCATTCGAGTTGCAGACTGAAAACCTGACTAGATATCAGATGAAGGCATTGCAGGGCGTGGCTAAATTTGGTGGCAGAAATGTCTTTTCGGCTGAGTTTATCACGCGGTCCGGTTTGTCTTCAGCACCCACGGCAAAACGGGCCTTGGAAAAACTTATTGCGCTGGGAATTATTTATCACCATGAGGGGGAATATAAGATATTCAACCCGTTTTTAAAAGAATGGATTAGGGGTTATAATGAGTGACGAGTTACGAGATTGGGAATGAAAAATGAAGAGTGAAGAATGAAGAGTTGAGGTAGTGACGAGTTACGAGATTGGAAATGAAAAATGAAGAGTGAAGAGAGATGATTCGGACTACCACCAAACCGGCCGCGACGGAGCGCGGCCCTCCCAACTTGTCCTCCATAGCTTTAGCGGAGGAGGAACCACCGCACCGCCTAACCACCTAACTTACAGCCGAGGGGATGAAAAGGTCGTCTAGGGTTACTTCGGACTGTATCATGTGACGTTGAGGGGAATCCGACACTCCGTTGGGAGTAATCATCGTCAGGTGAACGGATTTCCTTGTCCCGGTCACAGAGACAAAAATGTCACGGCGGCGCATAAGCCTGTCGTATTCGGCGGAAGTCAAATCGTACTTGCCGTATGTATACTTCATTTCGCACAGATTGATTACATTGTCAGCCCGGTCGATTAGCAGGTCTATCTGCGCCCCTTCGGGATGATCCTTCGTCGGCGCGTGGACCCAGGAGTTTGAATTGGTCCGGACGCCAGAAATTCCGAGTGCTCGCTTTATCTGATTCTCGTGGGAGAGACACAGGCGCTCAAACGCGCGTCCCCGCCATGAGGTCTGCACCGGGTCGGTTACCGTAGCTGTCCAAAACCCCGGACTGACATCAATCCTGCCGGAAAGGAACTCAAGATGAAAGAGCGTAAAGTTGTCCATCAGCTGAAACACCGTGTCTTTCGTCGCCTTGCCGACGGCCCTGAAAGCCCGTATGAACCCGCATTCCTCAAGCGACCGGAGGCATTCGGAGAACTTACCCCCGTCAGAGAACGTAACGTCCGAAAGGATCTCTTCTCGCGTTTTTCCTGCTTTTTTGCGCCCCAATGACGCAATGACCTCCCGATGCATCTTCTCGTCACGGAAAAGCGACTTGAATAGCCGTTTGAACTCGTCACGCAGCTTGCCATCACTTGCAAAGAACAACCGGTCAATATTCTGGGCGAGGCTTTGTTCCTTCTGCAGATAGCTCCAGTAGTATGGGATCCCGCCGAAGACCATATAGCACTCTGCGATTTCGAACCTGGACATAGACAGGCCGAGTTCGCGAGAATACTCTTCGCACTCGCTCAACGAAAACGGTTTAACCGATATGCTGTCGGTAATGCGGTTGTGTAGTCCCCCGTAGTCGTTGATAACGTTCTTTATCATCCACGATACCGCCGAACCGCACGCCACCAGCACAATATCATCCCGCGCCGAAGCCCATTTGTTCCAGAACTTGTCAAACTGCTGGATGAAACGCGAGTTTTTCGTATCCATCCACGGCAACTCATCTATGAACACAACCTTCTTGCCGCCCGGTTTCGCCGACAGCAATCGCCTTAATTCCCGGAAGGCATCGCGCCAATTGGCTAATGGCGGGCAGTCCGGCAGTCCGCACTCCTCCAAAGATTCCCTGAACTCTTCAAGCTGTTCTCTGAAACTTCCGTCGAAGATTCCGGTGTGGTAAAAAGCGAAATCATTGTTGAAGGCTTTCCTGACAAGGTATGTCTTGCCCACGCGACGTCTCCCATAAACGGCAATGAACTGAGATTCGCGCCTCTCTAACGCGCGCAAAAGCGTTTTTGTCTCTTCTTTCCGACCAATCATTTACCTAACCTGCCTTTCATTCGTGCGGAATCATAGCAAAAAACGTAGGATTCCGCAAGCATGAATGTTAGGGATTAGTAAGTTGAGGGAGGAATGAGTTGAGGGAGTGACGAACTACGAGTGAAGAGATTGGAAATGAAAAATGAAGAGTGAAGAGAGATGATTCGGACTACCACCTAACTACCGCACCACTTAACCACCGCACCATTTAACCACAGACCTACACCCGCCTACGCCAAGGCTACAGTGGTCAGGCAGCCCCGCCACTCTTTGCGAACTTTGCGCTCTTTGCGGCTAAACATAAACCGGCCGCGACGGAACGCGGCTCTCCCGCTAATGCGGAACTAAACGCAAATCCCTATTCCATTCTTCACTCTTATCTCTTCACTCTTCATTCCCCAACTCGTCACTCGTCAAACCTATCTGGCTTTACGGCTTGCGGAGGGACGGGGAATGTGTTAACATTACGCTTATGTTCAATTTTAAGTTGAGGTTTGCGATGCGTTATTCATTTTCATTTTTAACTGTGGCGGCGTTTCTGCCGGTTTTGCTCAACGCCATGACGGGTAAAGAGCTGGAAGCCAATTTCTGCAATCCCCCGGAAAGCAAGTCCGTCGCGGCGGCAGCCGCGGTTTTGGACCCGGATGACTATAAAACCAAGACGGCATGGGACCGCTACTGCTGCGAAAGTTATGCGACCGCCAACTCCGCCGACAAAGAATTTTGCGTCCCCGCTTCCAATACGGGTTGGCAGCTTTACCGGCGACGGGTACAGCTGATGCTGCGCGAGGGGACCGCCGATGACAATGGCAGACGCAAAATCAAGATTTTCGAAAACCGAACCCCCAAAATTAAGCTGAATTGGCGGCATCTCCTGTTCAGCAACGATTTGAACGCATTTTTCATCGCGCAGGAGGGTAATGAACAAGCCACCGCCCGCTGCGTTTTCCGCTTCCAAAACGGCAAGACCCCCGAATTGTGGAACGCGGAAACCGGCGAAATTTTCCGGGCTGGCGAATGGAGCGAGAAAAACGGGGAAACCACAGTTTCGGTTCCCCTCTCCCCAGCAGGCTCGATGTTCGTGGTGTTTCGGCGTTACGGTTCCGCATCTCCCGTTCTGCCGGATTACCAAACCGGATCCGAAACGGAAATCATCTTCCGCAAAACCGGCGGCGAGTTCTCCGGCGTTGTCAAAGCACCGCAAATGCAGCCAGGCGAACAGCTCCGGTTGGATCTCGGCGAGGCGCATGGTTCCGTAACGGTGGAATCCAACGGCAAGAGCTACCCCACGCTTTGGAAAGCGCCGTACCGGCTGAATCTCGATGCGCCGGTCGGGAGCGAACTGCTGACCATAAAAATCAAACCGGAACAAGGCGATTCGGTATGGTCGGCCCCCGGCGGGACGGGGAAAGGCAAACTTTTGGTGGTGCGCAACAAGAACCAGCTGGGTTTTACCCACGCCATGCCGCCGGAAACCAATGAACCGCCGACCAACCCCAGCCGCGACGAACTGGCCAAGATTTTCCGCGACCCGTTCGGAAAGATCCAAACCGGGGTTTACTGGTACTGGCTCTCCGGGAATGTCACGACCAACGGTATCGTAAACGATTTGACGGCCATGAAGAAGGCCGGGATTGACCGGGCATACATCGGCGACATCGGCGGCGGCGGCAACCAAGACGGCCCGGTACGCACTTTTTCCGAAGAGTGGTGGGATGCCTTAAGAACCGCGATCAACACGGCGGCCAAAGTCGGGGTCGAGTTGGGAATTTTCAATTCTCCAGGCTGGAGCCAGTCCGGCGGGCCGTGGATCTCCCACCAGCGGGCGATGCGCCGTCTGGCTTACTCGCAAACCATCGTGCACGGACCCCAAAAAGGAACGGTGGAGTTGGCAAAGCCGACCTTCGAGGGCGACAAACCGGACGAATACCAGGATGTGGCGGTGGTGGCATACCCAATGCCGAAGGATTTTGACCGGGAGCTGACCGGCAAAGGACCGTTCAGCGTCAAAGCGGGGGAAACTTCCACGGCCGAATTCAATTTGACCGAACCGTTCACCGCCCGGTCGCTCGTGGTGAACCTGAAACCGGCGACCGTCACCGCCAACGTCGAGGTGTGGTGCGAAACCGACGGCAAGCTGAACCGGATAATGGCCGGTTCGCTGCGCCGGACCAACGGCGCGCTGAATGTCGGGTTCATCCCCTTCGCGCCGGAAATATTCACCTTCCCGGCTGCCCGATCCACCCGTTTCCAAGTCCGAGTCGCCAAGACCGGAGGCAACGGCGGGGTGGAATCGGTAACCTTGCGGGGACAGCCCGGTATTGCCCAGGTTTTCAACAAAACCCTCGCGAAGATGTTTGAAAGCCCGCTCCCGCTTTGGCCGGAGTATCAATGGCCGGATGAGCCAACCGCCGAAGAGGATACCATGTTCGACCCGGCGAAAGCCTTGCAGCTCACCGCCAAACTGGGCGACAACAACCAATTGCAATGGGACGTTCCGGCGGGCGATTGGGTGGTTTTCCGCATGGGCATGACCCCCACCCGCACCACCAACGCCCCCGCCGCGCCGGAGGCGACCGGCTATGAGGTGGACAAGATGAACGCGGAGCATGTGGATTTCCATTTCGACAGCTACCTCGACAAGATTATCCACAGCGTCTCCCCGGAATCCGCCAAAGCGTTAACCACCTCCGTGCTGGACAGCTACGAAGTGGGCGGACAGAATTTCACCGACGGTTTCATTAAACGGTTCCAACGCGCTTTCGGATACGATCCCGCGCCTTTCCTGCCGGCTTATTTCGGGTCGGCGATCGGCAGCCGGGACCAGTCCGACCGTTTCCTGTGGGATATGCGCCGCTTTGTGGCCGACGAAGTGGCCTACTCTTACGTGGGCGGCTTGCGGGCGGCCAGCAAGCGCTTCGGCATGAAAACGTGGCTGGAGTGTTACGGCCACTGGGGATTCCCCGGCGAGTTCCTGCAATACGGAGGACAATCCAACGGCATCGCCGGCGAGTATTGGAGCGAAGGCAGTTTGGGCGACATCGAGAACCGCGCCGCGTCCAGTTGCGGGCACATCTACGGCAAGCGCCAAATCTGGTGCGAGTCGAACACCTGCGGCGGACGGCCTTTCGCCCGCGGTCCGAAGGACATGAAGGTAAGGACCGACCGGTTCTTCGCCGAAGGGATCAACTCCTCGCTGCTGCACCTGTACGTCCACCAGCCTGACGAGCGGGCGCCGGGTTTCATCGCCTGGTTCGGCAACGAGTTCAACCGGCACAACTCCTGGTTTGACCACATGGATGTGTTAGTAGGCTATTTGAAGCGGTGTAACTACATGCTCCAGCAAGGGCTGAACGTGGCGGACATCGCCTACTTTATTGGGGAGGATGCCCCGAAGATGACCGGCATCACCGACCCGCCGCCGCCACGGGGACGGCAATTCGACTACATCAACGGCGAAGTGTTGCGGGAGACTGCGTTTGTTGACGAAGCAGGACGGCTGTCGCTGCCGCATGGTACCAAATACGAAATTCTGGTGCTGCCAAAACTCGGCACCATGCGCCCGGAATTGTTGGCACGACTGGAACAGTTGGTTAAAGAGGGCGCGATGGTAATCGGGCCAAAACCGACCCGCTCGCCGAGCCTCGCTGGACAGCCGTACGCGGACCGGATGGTCAAGGCACTGGCCGACCGGCTGTGGGGAAACGTGGACGGCGACACCGTGAAAATCCGCCAAGTAGGCAAAGGCTTCATCGCATGGAATTTGCCGCTGGACGAAGCGCTGAAATTGCGCAAATCGGCAACCGACTGCGCGTATGACCAAAAACTTCCGGTAGTGTTCTGCCACCGCACCATGCCCAACAGCGATATTTATTTCCTCGCCAACCAGTCCGACCAAACCACCCTTACCCAAAATTGGTATCGGTTCCGCGTCAAAGGCCGTATCCCGGAACTGTGGAACGCGGAAACCAGCGAGATCCGCGATGCCCCCGAATGGCGTGCGGATGGCGATGAAACCGAAGTCTGCCTGACGCTCGCCCCGCGCGAAAGCGTTTTTGTGGTGTTCTCACGGCCGTCTGGAAAATTGGTTAAACACGAGGGCGGCCCCAAGCTCACCGTGCCGCTTGAGCGGGAATGGGAGGTCAAGTTTGCGTCCGACCCGTTGCACCGCGGCCCGACGGAGACCGTCAAAATGCCGCAACTGACAGACTGGTCGGCCAGCGCCGATACGGCGATTAAGTACTACTCCGGGGCGGCGGTTTATACTACCACCTTTTACGCGCCGAAATCCGCAAAAGGCACCCGGGTGGTGCTGGCGCTGGGCAAGGTCGGCGAAACCGCCAAGGTAAAAGTGAACGGCCATTATGCCGGCGGGGTTTATTCCGCCCCCTACGAGCTGGCGATTACCGATTATGTGAAGGAAGGCGAAAACACTCTGGAGATAACGGTGTGCTCGACTTGGATGAACCGGCTGATTGGCGATGACGCGCTAAAACCGGAGGCTCGCCCCACTTGGACCTCGCTACCGACTTACAATCAGAAGCACCCGCTAATGCCTTCCGGGCTAATCGGGCCAGTGACGCTAAACTATGAAATCGGGCAGACCGCGACGCGATAAAGCCGCGGGCCGCCCGATACGTGAAGATTAATTTTTGGGATATCCGACCGTCTGGCCGATCATGATGCGCTGACGGTCGGAGAGGCCCAGCACCTTGGCCAATTCTTCGCGATCGAGGGAATCGCGAACCACGCAGGAAAGTTTTTCCTTGGCGCAGAAGAGGTAAACGTTCTGCATTACCGCGCCGGCGTGGATTCCGCCGTGGCGGGCGGTGTTGGTCTCGTCGGTCTTCATCGACTTGTCAAGGTTCTGCACGTAAAAAAGGTTCACCGGCGCGGTATGGGTGAAAGGCTGTCGCCCCGCCGCTTTGCGCTGGTCACCGGCCTTTTTCAACAGCAGCTGGTTCGTCTTGAAATCCCAAAGATACGTGCCGTCCGGCAACATCACGTAAATGTCCAGATCCTGCACGTTCAACCCGGTCGGCGAAGTCCGGCGCCCGTCGTCACGGTTAATCCCATCCGCCGCCCACAACAGCGAAGACAACACATTGAGCGGAACCTCCTTTTCGGAAAATTCCCGCGAGGACTTGCGTTCCGCCAACGCCTGCATTAACGGCATACCGCCGGTTTTATCCGGTTCCGGCAACTGAATCGATTCCGCCGCGCAAACACAAAAAGCCGTGGCGGCAACCATAGCGAACACGATTGGTTTCATTATCGTCTCCTTACGAATTTTCTAACGGCGATTTCAAGGTCTGCCGGTATTCGGCCAGTCCCCGATTGCGGAGCAGACAGCTTGGGCACTTGCCGCAACCCGCCCCGACAACGCCGTTGTAACAGGTTAACGTGTTTTTCTCGACATACTCCAACACCCCCAGCCGGTCGGCCAGCGCCCAAGTTTCCGCCTTGGTAAGGTCCATCAACGGCGTGACCAGCCGGAAAGTGGTGTCCATCGCCAAATTCAGCGTTACGTTGCAGGATTTCACAAAAACGTCACGGCAATCCGGGTATCCGCTGAAATCGGTCTCGCAAACCCCGGTGATAATGTCCCTAATGCCGCGGCTTTTGGCGTACACCGCCGCCACCGTGAAGAACAGCATATTCCGGCCGTCCACCACGGTGTTGGGGCATTTCGAAGCCTCGGCGCGGGCGATTTCCAAATTCGGGTCCAACAACGAATTGGTGGTGATTTGGTTGTACCAATCCATTTGAATGACCTTGTGGTCGGCAATCCCGAAATCTGCGGCAATTTTCTTGGCAACCTCCACTTCCAGCGAATGGCGCTGGCCATAGAAGAACGTGATGCACGACACGTTCTCCCGGCCATACTCCTTAATCGCCTTCGCCAGACAGGTGGTGCTATCCTGTCCGCCGGAAAAAACCACCAGCGCCTTACCCCGTTCCATTGTCCCCGTCCTACTTGTCTGCGTAGAAACCGACACGGCTGAACTGCATATCTTTGTCGCCGCCGTGTTTAAGGATCTCAAGCTTGTAGTAACGGCATGTCCGGGGATTGGCGATTTCAAACCCCTTCAACAGATACCGGGTGGCGAAGAACTGATCCTTGCGGTGGTCCAGCTCTTTCCAGTCCGCGCCGTCGTCCGAACCATACAGCACCCACTCCACCGGATCGCGGTTAGCGTTGTCATTGGAGGAGCTGACGGTGTAAACCTTGGCGGCTGCCGCCGTCTTCAAGCCGCACGAGACGAACGCCTTGCCCTCCCAAACCTGGCAATATTTGTAATCGCGGTTGGTGCCAAAAGCACGCGGCGGCTGCTCCGCGCCATACCCGCGCTTGTTACCTTTGATGGTCGGCTCGTCAATCTCCAAAAGCCGCATCGACTCCAGTTTTTTGGCCAGCTCGATCTGGGCTTTGGCCTCCTCCGCCAGTTTCCAAGTGTCGGCCTTGCCGTTGGTGGCAATGCCCGTCCACAACGCACTGATGTGGTCGGAATCGATCCTGCTGCCGGCGGCAATTTCGCCGCGCTGCCAAGCCTTGAACCAGCGGGCGCAAGCGGCGACCTCCGACTCCAAGGTCGGCGACTGGTGTTCATACTCTACGGTTACAAAACCGTCGAAGTTCTGTGCCTTAAGTTCGTCCAACACCGCCTTGACATCAATCACGCCGGAACCTAACGGCACATCGCGGTAACCGTAACGCTTTGATGAGACATCGACGAAATGCAGACAGAAAAACTTACCTTTGAGCAACTTAATGCCTTCCAAAGGGATCTCGCCCGCCCGCGCCCAATGGCCGATATCGCTGCCGGCGCCGATCATCGGGCCGCGCCCGCGAAGGGTCTCCAACACCGCCTTTGGACGGCCGCCGTCCTGCGTGTGGTTGTGGAGCGACACTTTTACGTTGTGGCGCTTGGCGGCGTTCTCAGCCATGTCGTAGGCTTCCTTGCCGAGGCCGGACTCGATCTGGATCAACTCGATGCCAAGAGCCTTGGCGAAGTTCATCAGCTTGTCCCACTGCTCATCGCTTCCGGCGCCGGTAACGCCGTAGGAGACCAGCCGGACGCCGGATTTGTCCATAAAGTCCTTCAACTGACGGATGGTCTCCGGCTTTATGCTGTTGTAATCGGTGGTGCCTTCCATACCGCCGCCCAACCGCTGGCCGGGGTAAGACTCAATGCGCGTGAACCCCAGCCGCTTGGCGGTTTCCACGGTTTCCGTGAAACTGCGGTCCCGGAAGGTGTATGCCTGAAGGGACAGCTTCATTTCGCCGGCCAACGCCGACAAGCTTAACGCGGCGCCAACCGCCGCAAAAACGATCTTATTCATCTCAACTCCAATAAAAACGGTTAGAAGGAACGGTAAACCTTGTCGATGTACTTCTGGGCGGCAGGATTGTCGCAACGCAGGTTCTTGGTGTCCCAATTGAACGCCACGCCGGAACGGATCGCCACGTTGCCCAGCAACGCCATCTCCGTAAGCGGGGAGGCGTACTCGAAATTTGAAACCGGCGCTTCAACCCGGCCGCGGATACCGTCGAGCCAGTTCTGGTAATGCCCACCCTTAACGCGCGGCAGGGTTTTCGGCGGACGCTTGGCGTTCTTCATCGCGCTTTCGGGAATCAGGCGCGGCGAGTCGCAGTAGTCGTTGCCGTCCATAATCACGCCCTTGCTGCCGAAATACAACTGACCGCTGCCCGGCATCTCGCGGTCTTCCTCCAGCTCTTTCGGGCGGGGAGGCTTGCAAATGCCGTCAAACCATTTCACCGTTACCGCGGGCATCCCCTTGCGGGAGGGGAATTCGTAAGTGACAATCGACCCGGCCGGGCAGGAAAGCTCGCTGCCGCCCTCGACGTGCGCGGAGACGCGTTTCGGCGCGCCCAAGCTTAACGCCCAAAAGCTGGCGTCCATCGTGTGGCAGCCCATATCGCCGATCGCGCCGCAACCGTACTCCCACCAACCGCGCCAGTTGAACGGCAGGTAAGCGCTGTTGTAGGGACGCCAAGGCGCCACGCCCAGCCAGCGGTTCCAGTCCAAGGTCGGCGGCACCGCCATCTGCTCTTCCGGCTGGGGAATGTTCTGCGGCCAAACCGGGCGGTTGGTCCACAAATGCACCTCGCGAACGTCGCCGATCAACCCCGCCTCGATCCACTCCTTCACAAGACGGGTACCCTCGTTGGAATGGCCCTGGTTGCCCATCTGGGTGATAACCTTGTGCTTACGCGCCGCCTCAAGCATCAACCGGGCCTCTTTTACCGTATGGGAAATCGGCTTCTGCACGTAAACGTGCTTGCCCAGCTCCATCGCCATCATCGCCGCCGGGAAATGGGTATGATCCGGGGTCGAAACCACCACCGCGTCGATCTGGCTGTCCAACTGGATCAGCATATCGCGGTAATCGCGGAAAATCTTCGCTTCGGGATGGGCGGAAAAAGTCCCCGCCGCATTGGAGTAATCGACATCGCAAAGACCGACAATGTTTTCTCCGGAAAACTGGTTGACATCGTCGGCGCCCTTACCACCGCACCCGATGCAAGCAATGTTTATCTTGCGGTTGGTCACCAATTCCCCAGTCCGCACCGATTTAGCGAACGCATTGACCGGCAACGCGCCGGCCGCCAACCCAGCCCCGGCCGCCGCTAGAAACTGGCGCCGCGACATTTTTGTTCTACTCATTTCCCTCTCCTTTACTCGAATTTGCCGCGAAAGTTTTTCACGGCTTGTTACTATTCACAACCTGCGAAACCACTCTGCGCATCACCGCCACCCGGGCGGGATCGATATCCTTGGGCGCGTAAGCGCATTTGGCGACATCGGCGCGAAACAGCGCGGCCGTCCAAACCAACCCCTGCAAATAGTGCCCTTCATGGTTTAGATGAAAGACATCGCCTTTGGGTGTCCATTTTCCTTCCGCGTCCTGCTGGAACTTTGCCGAACCGCACGGGTCGCCACCGAAAGAATTATCGGAATAAACCACCGGCAGCGCTTTGCGGTATTCTTGGACAACGGTACCCATCGGAATTACCCGCAATTTCTTGGCGGCAGCGTAATCGCCGTAGGCGCGGTGCAACTTTTCGTACATCTGCGCCGGATCCATCTTCCACTCGCCCAGCCGCTTGTCCCACGGGGTGTAGCTCCAGGTTTCCTGAACCACCACTTCGGCCTGAGGGGCCAACTCGCGGATTTTCGCGATCAGCTTCTCACCGAACGGATCATAGGTCTCGGGTTTCCACGAAAAATGGCTGGCCTGCTGGATGGTCACAATGTCCCAACGGTCCAACTTCAACGCTTCGGGAATGTTGATTTTACCGTCGTCAACCACCCGACGGTTGCCGGTGTCACGGTCAAACCGGTAGGGCTTGAAATCGGGGCGGTCGGACTCGACGTTTTTCCAGTGCCGTTCCAAGGAACAGCCGCCGATGTAAAGCGACGCCAAATCCAACTCGAAACCCATCGATGCCGCAACCTTGGGCATCTCCTTCAAGACGCAAATGGAGAAGCTGTTGCCGATCATCAGCACCTTGAGCTTTTGCGGCGCGTCCGCCGCCATCACGCTGCAAGCGGCGCAAACCGCCGCCAGCGACATCAATATTTTCCGCATAACCTTCGTCCTATCCGATCAAAAGGCGACTGCCGCCGTCATTTCTTAATGCCGAAATACCGGTCGGCGAAATCCAACGTCCACATCCAATCGTACCCGGAAAAACCGTGGCCCTGCGACCGGCGCACGTATCCGATGTTTTTACCGATAGCGGAGGTGTCGAAATCCTTGGGATAATCCACTTCCGGCAAAGCCTCAAGACCCAGCTGACGCCAAACCGGGCTGGCGGCCTTTATCGCGAGAAACTCGCCCTCGGTGTCGAACCATTTCTCGTCAAAACCCTGGATCAGCAGTCCCCGCGGGGCGATGCAGGCAAGGAAAAGATGCTGGTCGAAAGTCAAGAGTTTAGCCGGATCGGCGGCGTACTTTGCGTAGGCAGGACAGAACCAATGGGGAAACGCCCGGTTTTGCGTAGAAACGTTTTCTCCGTAATTGCGCTTGGCCAGCGGACATCCGCCGCCGCCGGTCTGGTTGGGCACGCATATCGCGAACCTTTCATCGCGGGCGGCAGCCACCAAAGCGGCTTTCGCGAGCCGGGAATACCCGGTAACCACGCTGCGTTTGGTGTCCAGCTCCGGAATGCGCTCGGCCAAATCCATGCCCCGGCACAACGCCCAACCCCACGCTCCGAGCGAGGTGGTGTTGTCATCGCGAGCGGGGTCGCGCTTGCCCCATAGCTCGAACACGCCGGTGTAGGCGAAGTCGCTCTGAGTTTGACCGTTTTGCTTATGCTCCATCGCGTCAGGGGAGACCTCGCAATAGCAGGCGCTCATAACCGCGTAACCGCGGGCAAGAATCATTGCCAGCGGAAAAATCGCCGCTATGTTCGGATCCTGCAGTTTGCCGCGCATCTGCTCCGACTTCGCAGCATCGAACTCGCCGTTGCCAAAAAACCTGCACCACGCTTCCATCAGCGGGATATCCTTGTCCGGCACCAGCTCATGGTTCCCGTTGTAGTTGAGGAACAAAATCACCGGGGCCGGTTGTTTGGCGAAACGGGGAATCCACACGATCCAGTTGATGCAAGGGCCGGATTTGTCCGGCTTGAACCACATCTTGTACAAACGGCGTTTGGCGTACCCGCCAACGGTAACCTTTTCGTTCTGGAGTTCAGTAATCAAGGTTTCCGGCTTTGGCGGCTCCTGCCCGTACATCTCGCGGGCGAAGATGTCCAAGATTTCCCGACGCCGACGCCCCCACTCCTCCGCATTGGTGACCTTGCGCCCGTCGAGAAATGTCAACGGGTCCTCCAAGGTGTAACTGCCAATCTTCGACACGTCGTAATTGGCTTCGCGCACTACGACATCGCGATCGTAGGCATGCACGATTTTATCGCCACGCGCGAGTGCGACGGTTAACACGGCCGCACTAAAGAAAAGCGCTTTCTTCATATCTCGCCTTTCTGACTGTTAAATGACCCAACCATTGCGGTAGGTGCGGCGCAACAGCGCATTCGCGTTTGCGTCATTGGTGAAACGGAGTCTCTTCGAATCCCACTGCAGGGTCTCGTCCGGCCGACGAATCGCCACCGTGCCGAGGATGATCGCTTCCGCCATCGGTCCGGTCTGGACGAAATGCGACTCGTTTTTCGCCACGCCCAGACACCCGTCCAAGAAGTGGTGGTAATGGTTGCGCCCGGCGACTTTGGGACGCTCATAGCCAGCGAATTTTTCTTTGGGCAACAGCACCGGCCCGCCGGTATGGGGAAGAAGCAACGCGCCATCGGTGCCGATCACCAAAGCGGCCTCTTCGGGATACTTGGAGAATCCCGCCTTAATCGACCACTCCTGCGCCTCCTCCGGCGGGAAGAACAAACCGTCAAACCACTCGAAGGTGAAGGGTTTGTTGCCGGACGCGGGTACGCCCGCAAAAGTCCAGGTAATGTGGTCGCTCTGCGGCCAGGTGTCACCACGGCGCGGAAGGGAGTTTTTCCACGATTCCTGCACTTCGGCCTTAATGGTCAGCGGCGGCGTGGCGGCAGAAAGGTTCATCCCCTTCCAAACCGCGTCAAAGATGTGGCAACCGATATCGCCGCTCCAGCCAGTTCCGAAATCCTGCCACGCCCGCCACTTGGTGGGATGGTAAATCCCCGGCGAGAATGGACGCTCCGGCGCGGTACCCAACCACAAGTCCCAAGCCAGCGTGGCCGGCGGCGTCTCCCCGCGTTCCGGACGCGGGCCCAACAGACGGTAGGTGTCGATCGCCCCGGTACGATTGGAGCAGAGGTAAACTTTCTTAACATCGCCAATGGCGCGTTGGCGCAGCATCGCCACCGCCATCAGGTCGCCGACGCCAGACGCGTGCTGGGTGCCCAGCTGGGTGACCACCTTTGACCCGGCAACGGTTTCCGCCAGCATACGGCACTCGGCGACATCGTGGCAGAGCGGTTTCTGGCAGTAAACGTGCTTCCCGCGCTTCATCGCGTTCATCGCGATAATGGCGTGCATGTGGTCAGGCACGCTGGCGTTTACAGAGTCGATGTTGTCTCCCTCCTGCTCCAGCATTTCCCGCCAGTCGCGGTATTTGCGAGCTTTGGGGGCCAGTTCGGCGGCATGGTTCAAATGGTTCTCGTCCACATCGCAGATAGCCACGATTTCCGCCCGCGGATGGGAGAGGAAATTCTGGAAATCATGAAACCCCATCCCCCCCACACCGATACAAGCGTGATGGATTTTTTCATTCGCCCCGATAATCCGCGGCTCGGGAAGCTGTAAACTGGTACAACCCTGCCATGTACCGGCGGTAACGGTAAAAGCCGCTGTGCCCTTCAAGAAACCACGACGATTGATTTGCTTCATATCACTCTCCTTGATTGTTACTCACAGTTCAATTCAAACGGCAACGACAGGCTGCACGAGAAACTCCGTTTCACGCCCTTCGCGTCCAAATAGGTCTCTTTGGTCGGAACCAGGTAATAACCCATACCGTGGCAACCTCCCTCTTCCGCGCTTGGGCCCGACATAAACGGCGAATAAACGCCTTTAAGGGCCACTTTCGAAGTCTTTTTACGGTAGGATCCGTTGGTCTGCGTCTGCTCGTAATAAAGCGAAAACGTCCCGGAAATGAGGCCCGTGGCGCGAGTGAACGAGAAATTGAGGTTGCTGATGTTTCGCGACACTTCGGAGCTCGTCTCGCTGTCCTCATCCTCGTCATCATAATAATCGTCATCATCATCAGAATCGTCATCCGACGTATCCTGACCGTCGGCGTAGATGATGCCGCTCCAAGCCCCGCCGCTCTGGCTGCCGCTTCGCACCAGTTTTTGCTTGGGCGCGGCAATCTTGGAGTCGGATATCACCAGTGCGGTACCGAACGGCAAGAACGGGTCATTGTCCAAGTCATAAGAGTCGCTGTCGTAGGTTACGCGCTGGAAACCGGAAGTCCCGCCGGGACCGTCATAATCGGACGGAATTAAATCGGCACCGGGCGACTCCGCGCTGTCGGCAAAGATCAACGACCGCCCCAGATAGTAGGTACTCAAATTAATCACGGAATCGTAATAGGCGCCTTTGGCGTTCAGGCCCGACAAAAATCCGGACGAAAGATTGCCGTCGGCATCCGGGGCGAGGCAGAACGGGGAGTTATCCCTCCAAGACAGCTGCTCCCCGGTCGGAGCGGCTACGGAGACCAAACCCGAATTCTCGTCCGCCGAAAGTTCCAACCGTCCGGAGATTCCCCCGCCGTAAGTGTTGTATCCGGTTGGCCTGCCGTAAAGATACACCAGCACTGATGCCAAAGCATCAGATTCCTCGCCATTATCCGGCAACTCGTCCTGCCCCGGATTTATCAAGATTCCCGACCCGGAGGCGGTTTTACCGTCCGCCAACGTTACGTTCCATTTCACACTACCCGACTTCCCGACCGTGAAAGTGGTGAAGCCATTGCCGCGGGGGATTCGGTCATCGCTGTAATACGCCGGGTCAACCGGCAATGCGGCGGTGTAATAACCTGCAAACGGCGCCGCCAGATTCGGGTAAGCCTTCCAACAGTCTAGGTACAGGGTGACGGTGTAATTGGTCTCGTCCAGCACTGTTTCGCCGTCTTCAAGATGCGTGGAGTACAGCGTCAGATTCGCGCTCTCTACCACGCCCTTGCTACTGATGACCACATCGCTGATGGTGTTGGTGTAAGTTTCACCGTCCACTTTGACCGATTTCCCGTACAACGCTTCGCAAGACAACGACCCGATGCTGTCGCCAGACTCATCGTCCAACTCCAGTGTGGCTTCGTTCAGCGAACCGGTAAAAACGTAGGCGTTACCGCCAATGGCGACTTTCGCGGTCAGCTTGCCGGACAACGACATGGAAAGGCTGGCATTCCCTTGATACGGCACAGCCGCCTCGCCGTCGGCCGAGCGTACCCAACCGTAATAGTTGCCGGTCAACTGGTTCAACGGCAGTACCCTGAAGGTGACGGAAACGCTGCTGCAGCCACGCGCCCGCAACACCAACGGGAACACTCCGGGCTTGGTGGGCGCGCCGTAGATTGCCCCGGTTTTGGTATTGATTCTCATTCCGGGCGGGAGTTGGCCCGCCGCCACGCTGACGGGAGTGGCGTTTTCCGCCTCGTCGTACGCCCCAGCGAGATTGTATGCCACGCCCTGCAGCAACACCCAGTTTCCTTCCGCGTCAACAACATCGGGCGGGTCTGGAGCGTCGGTGCTGTCATCCGCGTCCACCCAGGTAAAAGACCAGCCCGGGCCGGGATTAACCACCCGCTCACCGTCCAACTCAATCGCGGTATCCACCCGCCAAGAGATCCGCTGGTTGTTTTTGGGATCGTCATCAATCAGGAAAACCAACGCCGGGTCGGTGGTCGCAACCATGGTGTTCCGTTTTGGCGAAGTGCAGACGTAATCGGTTACCACGTAACTCTCGTAAAATGAGTTAGTGACTTCGCAGGTGCGTCCGATGCAGACCGCCGACATTTCAGGAATCTCGCAACTCAAATGGTCCTCTTGGCCATACGACCGGTCCGGCGGAACGGGATTCTGCGCGGCTGGCAAAGGCTCCCACATCAAATTGGACAGCACGGGAACCGCATCGCCGTCATCCGACTTTCTGGTGTAACTCCAAGTCACGGTTTGCTTGCCGGCTTTCACCAGAACAACCTCGCTGCCCTCCGCCCCGGAATAGGCGCGGCCCGACACCAGACCGCCGGAACAGGTAAACGAATCCGCAGCATCCCAACCGTCCACCGCCCAATCAAACGACAGCACACCCGGCCCGTTTAACGTCAACTGGCAGGCACCCTTGCCGCCTTTGGTCTGCGGCAACATCGACAAATCCCCGTCTCCGTTCCAGAACCATGCGTCGCCCGCACTCTTAAAGCCGGAAATGCCGAACTCCTCAATAACAGCGGTTTCCGACACCCTGGCCGCGACCGCCGAATCCAGCACCGTTACGGCGGCGGAAATCAGCGCGGCGGGTTCTGCCCCGGCAACCGAAAGACGAACCGTCAACTTTGACCCGGCCAAGTAGTCGGAAGTATCGACGGTAAACGTCCCGTCGTAACTCTCGCCCGCCTCGCCGTTATCCCAGTACAATTCGTCGGTAACCGACGGCGCAGAGGAACCGTCCTCCAGCTTTCCGCCGCTTACGGTGGCAACCGCCTCCGCCGGTCCGTCGGAACCGCCGTCGCGGCTGACGGTAAAGGTAATCGTTTTGCCGGCCGCCACCGTCAGCGACAGCGTTTTCCCGGAAATGGCCGTCGGCTCGCCGTCGTCAACGGCATAAGCGCTGAACCCGACCGTGCCGGGTTGTTTGGTTGCCGATTCGACAATCGTCACCGTCGCGGTCGCGGAGGAAAAGGCTCCGGCCATGTAAACATCATCCGGGTCGTAGCTTTCCAAAATCACCCGGAATTGTTCGTCGCCCTCCCAAACCGGTCGTAAGTCCTGAATCAGTTCAATCTCAAGGTTGGTGGTAGTGTTTTTTCCGGCCGCCCATTTTATAAAGCCCGACTGGTGGAAGTAGTCGTATGCGGCATCGGCGGTGCTTTCGCCCAAGGAATAACCCGTGGCGGCGGCCACCCCGTCTTCGTCAATGTCTTCGGTGCGGTAACGGATGCAGAGCGGGGACGAACCGTTTTTGCGTACCACCGGAATTTTAACCCGCGCCGCACTTTCCTTAACCCTGATATTGGTTGCCCCGAAACCAACTATGCCGGGTTTCCAAGTCCGATATGACAGCAAATAAGACAACTCGCCGATGTTGGTATAGCGGGTGTCGGTGTCAACCGACGACACCACCTCCATGCGGTTGGTCTCCACATAAGTGGCGCATTCGGCGTCACTGGCCACCCACCACAGCTGCGACGCGGTAATCCGGTTGGTGGTTACCACCACCTCGCGGGAAGCCAAAGTGTAAGCCACCCGCTCAAGGATACCGCTCACCACCAGATATTTACCGGATGCGGATTCATACCGGTCATAATGGCGAACGGTATCGGTCACGTTGGTCTGTTCGCCATGGTAAGTCACGGTAAAAGCATTGGTTTGGGCCGACTCGTTAAGGTTGGTCACCGAAACCCAATAGGCGCGATTCTGGGTGTTGGTGGTGAAAAACACCGGTGCGGCGGCAAGTTGCTCCAGCGAACATTCCTGAACCACGGTCGCGCGGTCGGCGTCCCATATCTTAAACATCGGGTAGTCAAACTGGGTCTCCGTGTAACCGTTGGTTACGGAAGATCCCGTAGAAACGGTGCGGCTACTCACCTTAGAATCGATCACGTTGGTGTAAACGGTGGAGGCGGTTGCCGCCAAATTCGTTTCGGAGGAACTGAATGCTATCCAGCGCTCGGAAGTCAAGCCGTTGGTGATGGCATAGATTTGTTCGGCTGCCGCCTCCGCCACCACGCTGAGACTGATGGTTCCGCTGCTCGTGGCGTTGGTTACCCAACTGTAGGTTTCTACGACATTGGTCACCGGCAACCCGCTGGCGACATCCCCAACCAAGGTCAAAAATGGAATCGTATTGGTCACCCGGTTGGAATCGTCGCGGGTTACCGCCGTGGTGTAAACCGGATCAATGCTGCCCCCCAACCCGAATGCGTATGTCGTGCCGCGGGCTGGGGTGAAAGTAAACCAATCCACCTGGTCGGAAGCGTCCAAAGTGTGGAACTGCTGCTGCTCAATCAGCTCGAAAAGCAGTTTCGTGGCCCCGGCTGGCGTGTCATCGTCCGGATCGTAAAGGTCGTCCTCGGCATCGCCGGGTTCAATCCAGTAATCGCCCATCGCGTCTTCCAGCCAATCGCTGAAACCTTCCGTCGTGAGTTGGTATCCGTTGGCGGCGCGATAGGTAACCCCCGCCAGCCGGTTGACGCCGGTGGAGTCGTAAAGCACCAGCGCGGGGAAACCGTCCACATCCAGCGACTCGTTGTCGCGGATACGCTCGTACCACTCCATGTTTGACGTACTGGCGGAAGAACCCAGATTAATCTTAACCAGCGCCAGCCGTTCCCACGCCATCAGTTGCAGCCAATCTCTGGTAAGCAACACCTTCGTGTTAAAATCATTGCACCAGCGGGATGCCCCGGAGTCATTGGTGAACAACACCAAAATCGGTCGATCCTCGGCCGCGGCCAGCGTTTTGGCCTCCGAGAAACTAGAACCCCAATGCCCCAAACTAGCCGCCGACGCGGTATCTATGGACAACGCCGCCAGCAACGCAACCGCCCAAAACCGAATATTCAATAAAAACCCCTTCATTGCTCAAAAAAAACTCCAGCAAGATTGACGCGATGAAACTTTCCTAGTGAAATCAAACACCCTAATGATAGCATTTATTTCACCGAAAGTAAAACCGAAACCGCCAATGTGCTAAAAAAAGGGGAAAATGGTTTACGGAATAAGGGCAAATGTAATTTTCGGGCAGAAAGGGAACTTTACGGATAACGTTACAGAAAACAGCTGTTCAGAACGCAAAGTCCGTAAATGCAGGCGGTTTCGGTGCGCAGAATACGGTCACCCAAACCGACAGGTACCGCGCCGGCGGCAATCAGCCGATCCATCTCATCCGGGGAGAAATCCCCTTCCGGGCCGACAAACCATCCGGCCTGCTTAGGAGGACAGTCCAACCACGGGCGCAAACCGTCACGGAACAGCTGCACTTTCGGCAGCAAAGCCCCGAAAAAGACCGGGGCGGCGGTGGGCAACATTTCTACGGCTTCCTGAAATCCCACCGGCGGAAGAATTTCCGGCAGCCATGCCGCGTCGCACTGGCGGGCCGCGTCTTCGGCGACGCGCATCCAGCGTTCCGCCTTTTGAGCGCACTCCTCCGGGGCGATTTTAACCACCGTGCGCTCGGAAAGCACCGGCACGATGCGCGACACGCTCAGCTCAACCGCCTTTTCCACCGTCCAATCCATCCGCTTACCCTTGCTGACGCAAGCGAAAAGCGTCAACGCCACCGCCGGACGGGCAACGGTCACCGCCGGTTCTGCGGCAGTAAAACCCAACCCGCGCTTGGCGAACGGTTTTACCGTCATTTTACGGGTATGGCCGTAACCGTCGAAAAACTCCACGACATCGCCGTCACGCACCCGCAGCACGTTCAGCAAATGGTGCGCCCGCTCGCGGTCAAGCTCCCCGGCATCGGACAATACGGTCTCGGTTTGGACTAAACAGCGGTGCATTGTCTGCTCCGGCTACTGGCTGTTGTTTTTGTTAAGCGAATCGCGGCGACGGAAAAAGGTGGCTGCCGCCTCGGACGATTTCTGACGCAGCGGGAAGTTGGTCGCGCTGAAGGTCGATTCAAGCTGCTCCATCAAACCGCGCTGTTTGGAGGACAATCGGTCCGGCACCTCCACCAAAACGCGGACATGCAGGTCGCCATACCCGCCGTTTAGCCGCGGCATACCCTTGCCCCGCAACCGCAAAACCTTGCCGTTCGCGGTGCCGGCCGGGATTTTCAGCCGGGCGATGCCGTCCGGCGTGGGAATTTCAATGTCCCCGCCCAACGCGGCCTGGATCGGGGAAACGTATGCCGTGTAAGCCAGCTCGTCATCCTGCCGCACGAACAGCTCGCTGTCGCGCACATGGATCACCACATGCAAATCGCCGGGAGGACCGCCGCGCAGACCGCTCTCGCCCTTGCCGGCCAAGCGCAATCTCGACCCGGTGTCCACGCCTTTCGGAATGCGCAGCGAAATATGGCAGGGTTTCTTCACCTGACCGGAACCGTGGCAAGTCCGGCACGGGTTCTTGACTATCGTACCCGCCCCGTGGCAGATCGGGCAGGGCTGACGAACCTGGAAGAACCCTCCGCCCATCACCACGAAACCTCGACCGTTGCACTGTTTACACTTCTCGCGGGTCGCTCCCGGGGTCGCACCGGAGCCGTGGCAATCCGGGCACTCCCCGTTCACGTTCAAGTCTACCGTGCGGGTGGAGCCGAACACCGCCTCCTCAAAATCAATTTCCAAATCAAAGCGCAAATCATTGCCGCGCTGCGGGCCGTTGGGATCGCGGCGCTGACCACCGCCAAAGCCGCTGAAGCCGCCGCCGTGAAAGAGCGATTCAAAAATATCGCCAAGGTCGATATCCTGGAATCCGGTGAAATCACGACCGAAATCGAACCCGCCGCCACCCCAGGCGTTCTTCATGCCCTCGTGGCCGAACTGGTCGTAACGCTGCCGCTTCTGCGGATCCTTAAGCACCTCGTACGCCTCGCCGGCCTCTTTAAATTTTTCCTCCGCCGTTTTGTCGCCGGGATTCCGGTCGGGATGGTACTGCATCGCCACCTTGCGGTAGGCTTTTTTTATTTCATCGGCGCTGGCGTTCTTCGGTACGCCCAACACTTCGTAATAATCACGCTTTTCTGCCATAATCGCGCCTCGCGTAAACTATTCAGCGGCCTCAGGCGCACCGGAAGAGACAATCACCTGCGCGGCCCTCAGCAGTTTGCCGCCCAAAGTCCATCCGCAACGGAACTGATCTATCACGGTTTGCGCCGGCACGTCCGGCGACGGCAACATGGAAAGCGCCTCGTGAATGGACGGGTCGAAAACCTCGCCGCGGGCGTCAATACGCTTTAAACCGTTACGCTCCAGCACCGAGACAAACTTGTCGGTGACCATTTTGACGCCGGACACCATAGGGTCGTCCGCCGACGGGGCTTTGGTCAAAGCCAGCTCAAGATCGTCGAGTACCGGGAGCAACTCTTCCAGCAACCGGGCGTTGCTACGTTTTACGGTCTCTTCATATTCGCGGGCCACCCGCTTGCGGAAATTGTCAAAATCCGCCATCAACCGCGCGTAACGGTCCTTCAGTACCGCAAGCTCGTCCGGCTTTTCCTTTTTTTCGGCCGACTCCGGATTTTCTTCCGTTTCGGACGGTTCCGCCTCGGTTTCGGTCGGACCCTCTCCCGCTTCACCGGCATCCTGCTGTTCCGCCGCAACCTCCTCCGGCTCGGATTCCGTCACCTTCTCGGTCTCCTCATCCACTTCGGCGGTGGCGGCATCCCCATCCTTAACCGGCTTCTGCTTCGTTTCGGCGTCTTTGCTGTTCTTGAAAAATGACATGGTTCACAACTCCTAAAATGGTTAAAATTATTAAGCAATGTATGTGCCAACCCGATGCGCAATAATCCACAACCCAAAGCATTCCATTATGTTAAGAAAATTCAACAAAAAATAAAACCCCGCCGGATTGTCCCGATGTCTCAATCAGGCGGGGATGTTGGGACAAAACTGTCACACCAATAAAACGGCCCTTAAGACATGGCCGAACGACAAAAACTACCGGGCGTGGACAAAATCGACCGCTTTGCGGTATCCCTTAACGCAAACCTTGCCATCGGCGTAAAGCTCGCCAACCGCATAACTGTTAAAGGTTTCCCCCGTCCCGACCACCAGCGCACGCAGCGAATAGTACGGAATGCCGTCCAATTCGCAGGTGCCTCCGTAATGCTCGTGCCCGGTGAAAACCGCCTTAACTTTGCCGCTCTCTTTAAGTACGGCGCGGACCGTTTTGGAGTTTCGCACCTCATGGTTGATTTCGGCATTCGGGTCAAGCCGCTGATGGCAGAAAACGATTGCCGGCCCCGGCGCCTTGGCTAAAGTTTCCTTAAGCCAGTCCAGCTCTTTCGGTGGCACGTTGGCCACGGTCCACGTCCAGTTGCCGGGTTGGTAATCCTCCATTTTCCCGTTGTAACAAGCATCCAGAACCACGCACGTAACCCCGTTTTTAACAAACGAGTAATGCGGCAACGTTTTATCCTGGCCGGCATTGCGAATGTGCGACAAAAACTCCGCTTTGGATAGGCAGTCGAAATCGTGGTTGCCCAAAACGTGGTAACGGTCGCCCTTGAAACCGGCAAAAACCGCCTCGATTTCGTCCAGACAGGCGATGGTGCGGTCCTTGTCGGGCGAAAGGTCCTTAAAGTCGCCCAGCTCGATCATGAAATCGGGCTTCACCGAATTCAGCGTGTTGACCGCCTCCCGCAGTTTTATGCAGGACTCGCGGTAATGGCGGTTGCCGATAGGGGCGTCGGCTGCCCCCATCGGAATGTCGGCGTAATGCAAATCCGTAACCATTCCGAACCGTACCAGCGGCTGTCCCTGCCCTTCCTCGCCCCAAAGCACCTTGGCGTTCAGCATACAAACCGCGCCGCCAGCCAAACCGGCCCCGCGCAAAAATTCACGTCTCCGCATTTTAAACCTCCGATAAACGTTGAAATGCATGCCGCCCGCCAGCTATCCAGTATCATGGACAACAAATAGCGGGCTGGCATATTACGGCTATGGAGCCACAAGAATTATCAGGCGACGGGTCGTGTAGTCGCTCGCGTTGCCGAAGAACGTCCAGTCGGGCTGTTCCCCGGCCGTATTCGTCCCGATTCCAATGTCCACCACTCCCCCTCCGTTGAAGTGGTTGTATGCAAAAATGGTCACGCCGCGTTTTGCGTTGTGTACCTGCATGCAGCCATACCCTCCCGGTTCGCCAACGGGGGAATCATTAAAGTCGTATTTCAACTGGTCGCCTTCGGACAATTCGGACAACCCTTTATCAGGTTTGTAATTCGTGTTGAAAAACTCAACAACTCCACCTTCCGCAAAGTTACCCTCTTCCACGGTCTTGACATTCGAACGAACGGAAAGGTTGGTCACGCGCCGCTGGAAGGTCTCTTTACTCACGGTTGGTACACCGAGTTTCCAGGCGTCGTCCGTGAAAGCGTCCATCGCCGTGAACACCCAGTCCACCGATCCGTCCGGATACCCGAGTTCAAGGACGTATGCGACACGGGAGAACGCCCCCGCTTTCTTAGATTCATCAAAGGAGTATCCGGCGAACTTCCACGTCGGCAGATCCGCCTCAAGAATCTTGCGGAATCCCGCCAGTTCCGCAACCTTGAGCGCATCGCCCGGTTTGGCGTCCGAATTTTCCCTACGGTGTTCAGAGGGGACTCTTGCGTCGATCTCAAAAGGTCCGAGAGGAAGCCCCGAATCGGCGGAGTACAGCGAACCGATCCACGGCTTGGAGGCGAGATACCGCAATCTGCGCGGCGCGGTAACGCCATCCGCAGCCACAATCAGTTCGGCGCCTTTGAGGTTCCCGTTTGCGCCGGAGTTGACGATCTTCGCGGGCACGAACGGCCCTTCCGCCCCCGCAACCTCAAACCCTTCCGCCACCTTGCGATCGGCGTTGTACGCATACCATGCGGACGCGCGGTCGAATGACATGACGAATTTGCCGTCGTCGATCTTCCAGTTGCTGAGAGTCGGCGACTCGTCGATAACGTTCGCAAAACCGTAGTCGCGCTTAAGCGCGTGCAGCGCGAGACGTTTTGCGACCGGCTCTTTGCAGTTCGGATGGATGTCAGCAAAGTTGCCGACATCGCACGTTGTCACTAGCGCGGCGTTTTTCTCCTCCGCCGCGAACTTGGCCTGCGCGAGCTGGATGTCAAACCAACTCTTGCTGAACGGCGCAAGCTGGACGAAATACAAGCTCAAACCGGGATTCTCGAATTCCTTCGCCCATCCGTCATAAAGAAGATGCATCTTGGCGCGGTATGCGTCGCCCTCGCCAGCATTGGAACAACCCTGGTACCAGATGAAGCCGCGCATCGCCATCGGAGCCCACCCCGCTACCATTCCGTTCCACAGCGTCGTCGGCGTCTGCGGACCGACCTTCTCCGGAACAACGAAGTCCTTGTTAAAGGTGCTTGCGGGAACCCACGGCTCAATACGCGTCCCGCCCCAGCTCGAATCTACCACGCCGACCGGGATGTCTAGCGCACCGTAAATTTCGAGCGCGTAATAAAACGCGACAGCCGACAGGTTGTAACCCATCGTCGCCTTGAAAGACTCGGGAGAGAAGTCGCGCCATTGCGCCTTCCATCCAAGGCGGGGGGTACGCGAGCAGTTCTTCGCGTTCTTCGCGTAGCGTATGAAGGGACGACGCGTCGAAGCGACCATCAACGCGCCGTTTCCGTCGCGAAAGCGAGGATTGCCGCCCCAGATCGGGCACTCCATGTTGCTCTGCCCGCTTGCGAACCAGACCTCTCCGACAAGAACGTTACCGATTTCCTCCGAACCATCGGCACCCGCGATGCGCATGGTCTTCGGCTCCTTGGAAGCCACCATCGGGTCAAGGGTTACACGCCACGCGCCCTTAGCGTCTGCCGTTGTCTCCTTAGTCTGCCCTGCGAAAGCCACCGTCACTTTCTCCCCCGGAGCCGCCGTCCCCCAAACAGGAACCTTCATCTCGCGCTGCAACACCATGTTGTCCGCAAACGGCGTCGCCGAGACGGGTTTCGCATGGGCGTCAACATTCGGAAACGCAACCGCCGCCGCGCATACCGCGGCCGCCATCATCATTCTGTTAACCATGGTTTCCCTTTCATTGAAAAACACCTAACCTCTAGATTACTGCCAACAATATAACAAGAATGAGGAACCAAGACAAGCGGATTTTACCACATACACTTTTGACGATTATTTTACTGTGATTTTTAGGATTGACTTCTTTAACATGAATATGGTAATGTGTGCGCCGTTGTTCGACCATCCTAGGTCGACAACCGGCAACCTGGCGCAACGCTTCCCCCGTGATTGCGCGGTGCAGCCCCCCTGCACGGTTACCGAATAATATATGTCCTCCCTGATGGCGGGTATGGGCGCAAGCCCGTATCCGCCGTTTTTTTATCAGAGGCTCAACGGTTTCTTTGACGTTGTATCCCCGATTTTCGCAATCTGGAATTTAGTTACCAGCATTTTTCCTTGGTAAGGAAGAAATCAGGCGCGGCGCCCTGCTGAAGGACGGAGAAATCCTCAAAAGCGCCTTCCGTGGGACGGCTAAAAGTAATGCCCCAAAGCCCCTCCGCCGGGCGGGCGTCTGAACGGTAAACCGTCCATCCCGCAATCCGATCGCCTTCCCAGACGTTCTCGCCAGACGGATTTGACACTTTGGCGCGGACAAGCTCCGAAACGTCCGACCCGGAAACCGCTACGAAGAAAGGCGTGTCGGCGGCAACCCGGAAAAATAGTGTTCCTTGCGTGGCATAAATGGAGCGGGTGAGCCCTGTGGACACCACGGCAATTGGCACAGAGGTCGCCGATAGACCGAACGCATGGCTGTCGGCATCGGCGGTCATCGTGTAAAATCCCGCCGCCTTCGCTTGAAACCGGAATGGGGTCTCTTCGGCACCGGTCAAAGGAATAGTGGCACAAACTTTACCCGAAGCGTCTTTGATTACCACCGGTTTGGGGGCAAAAGCCGGACGCCCGACTTTGGCGAAGCGCCCCGAAAACTTGGCTTCGCCGGGTGCTACCATGAAGAACCGATAGGTCACTCCGTTACGGAAACGGAAAGGTTTCAGCCGTACCAGTTCGCCCGGACAGGCGTCGAAAGGATGGGTGGCGGCGGGATCGAAGGTTTGCCGCTTGGGCGCCCCGGCTAAAATAGGTTTGGCGAAATACTTAGCACACCAGGATTCGTCAAGAACGTGTCTGCTGGTACCGGACGGCGAGATGACCGTCAGGTTTCCGGAAATGCGCGATGGCAATTCGGCGGCAAGGGCGTTCAACGTGCGCGGCAGCCAATCCCGCGCCACGGGCTGGCGCACCGTACAGTCTATGAACGAAACCCCGTCGGTTGGCGCTCCGCCCGGCGATGTGTCACCTATCGACATATCCGTCACCTTACTCGCCGTTGCGGCATTAGTCTGGCAATTGATAAAACTGCAGTTTTTAAACGCCACCAGTACCGAATCCGCTGGCTTGCGGATAAGGCGCACCGCGCAACCCCGTTCATTCTCGAACGAACAGTCATCGCAAGAAATAAGTCCGTTCACGAAGGTCTCCTTGCGGCCGTTGGAAAAAGAAAAACCGTGCGCGTTCCCGCGTGAACGGCAGTTGACGATTTTGATCGAAACCGGTTTGGAGGTGCTGTCGAGCTGGCCCAAATAAAAATCCAGGCCAATGCCCTGATTGTCGGTTATAGTGCAGTCGCGCATCTCAATGCCGGTGAGTTCTTCGTGGGGATGGTTCGGCTCGAAGTCGATACCCGCCGCTGGGGCGGTACCGCCGGTACCGCGCAAAATGCACCGCTCAATTAAAAGATTGCGCGCGGAGATTACGCTGATGCCTTGCCGATACTGGCGGTCGCAGACCAGATCCCGCAACACGATGTCTTGGCAAGGACCGTTCTTTCCCGACACCCCCACATACACGCCGTCGCCGCCCGATTCGAGAAGCGTTAGCCCCTCGATGGTCACGTTCCGGCAACTCAAAAGGTTGATGTTCATCCGCCACTCGGCTTTTTCGTATGGTTTAGCCGCATAATCGTCACGGTGCATCCGCAACACCGCCCCGTAACCGCTTATCTTGACATTTTCGGCACACTTCAGCGTAAGGAGCGAGTCGTTCTTGCCAAGGTATTCGCCCTTCTTCGCGACCACCTCCACACCGCGCTCGAAGACGATTTCACAGTTGGAACGCCCGAAAAGGGGGCGCGTGACCCACGGGGAGGACTGCTTGTCGATCACTATCTTCCGCGCGCCGGAATCAAGCGCTTTCTGGAGAATTGCGGTCGAATCCGTCGGATCGAAGCCAAACGACGAGGCGGTAACCACCTCCCCCGCGTTTGCAACGAAAGTTGTACCGACGACCAGCAGGGCCATACTCAGAAAAGAGCGCAAAACTTGGGAAACAACATCATTTTTCATATTGGCATTCCTCCGTAAGGCGACTGCGATCCCCGTTCAAGCCGTTTACATACCGAGTCACCCGCAAAACACCCCGGCTCCGCCGAAGAACCACGGTGCGAATAAGGACAGTATGGCATATTCCCCCCATAAACGCAAGCATGGACATGGTACCGCGGGGTTATAGGGGGTTAGGTGGTGCGGTGGTTAGGTGGTTGGGAAAATGAAAAGCTAAGAATTAAAAGTGAAAAATTGTTGCCTCAATTCTTCATTCTTCTCTCTTCATTTTTCATTCCTTTTGGTGGTTCCTCCTCCGCCGATGGGTATGGATGTTGGGTTGACACCGACACTTGGTTTGTATTATCATTATTGCATCTGTCTTGTGGAATTACCTTAAACGAACGGAGGGGCTGTTACATGAAGAATGGAATCTTTGCGGTTCTCGGTGTAGTGACATTGTGCGCACACGCCGCCGCGCCGTCATGGCCGAAACCGACGCGGGAGATGCGTCCCTGGGTGTACAACTGGTGGCCGGCGAGCGGAGTCGATGCGCAGGGGCTGGAAAACCAGTGCGCCGAACTGGAGGCCAAGGGGTTCGGCGGTTTCCACGTTATCCACATCTACGGGATGAACGGCCCGGACAACTGCTATCGTAGCGGATGGAAAACGCTGTTCTCTCCAGAATGGGTGGAGGCGTGGAATATGGCGGCACGCAAGGCGAGGGCCCACGGTCTCGAAATCGACCTCACGATGGGTGCCGGCTGGTGTTTCGGCGGACCTTGGATTTCGGAGGACCTAGCCGCTTCATCACGGATAAAAGTCAAACGGGCCGGCCCCGGCGGCACGGGCTTTATGCTCGACCCGTACAACCCCGAGGCGATGAAAGCTCACGTCGCCGCCTTCGAACCGCTGTTCGGCAAAGGCGGCAAGGCCGAGCGGCCGAGGGCGTTCTACCACGATTCCTATGAGTATTACGGCGCAAAGCCGCGCGAAGGGCAGGACATCGACGAAGCGCAAATCGCCACTTTCAAGGTATGGGCCGACTGGTGCCGCGATAACGGATACCTGACCCGCAACGAGGCGCACGGCAGCCCCGCCAACTGGCTTGATCTCTACGGCCTCGCGGATATCCCGGAAACGGAGATGTTCGGCAAGTCCCGCGATATCCTCATATCGAAATTCGCCTCGTCCGCCGCCCACGTCAAAGGAACAACGCTCGTCAGCTCGGAAACCTGCACCTGGATCGATGAGCACTTCTGCGAGCGCCCGGCGGAAATCAAGCAGTTCATCGACCGGCTCTTCCTTTCCGGCGTGAACCACATATTCTACCACGGCATGTGTTATTCGCCGGTTGACGCGGCTTGGCCGGGTTGGTGCTTTTACGCCAGCCTAGAAATGAATCCGCGCAATCCGATCTGGCGGGAAGTCGGGGAACTGAACGGCTATATCACGAGATGCCAGTCGTTATTCCAAACCTGGCGGTGCGACAATGATCTGTTAATCCTCTGGGATCCCGACCCCTTTAGAAAGAAATCGGGCAATTTCAACAAACAGATGTCCGTTCACGGCGATGGCTGGTTCTACGGAGAAAAGGTCGGCAAGCTCGCCAAGCGGCTGTACAACGCGGGATACGCCTTCGACTACATCTCTCCGCGCCAGCTGGCCGATTCCGCCATCAACAAATCGCGCTACGCCGAAATCATCGACCCGGAAAAAGATGAGGAACCCAAAGCGGCGCGGACGATGCCGTTCATCCCGGACGCGAACGGACTTATGGCAACGCGCTGGCGGACCCCGGACGGAAAGACGGCCTACTTTGTCGTCAACCAAAGCGGCAAAGCGCGCGAAGTGCGTTCCGCGAAACCGTTCACCGCAATGGACCCGCTTTCGGGAAAAATCGTAGAAACCGCTAATCGGACGCTTGAACCGGGACATTCCGCATTCTTTATCGGCGACAGTTTTGAAGTCCTTGCCATCAACGCCAACCCTGTCGGTAGCCAAAACAGTTTTGGCATCAGCGGACCGTGGGAGGTTTCGCCCGTCTGCGGCGGACCGGCAATGCCGGCACCGCGTACGATTGACACGCTGGCGGGCTGGGACTCGTGGGACGAGGCATTCTCCGGCACAATGCGCTACTCGGCGTCCTTTGACTGCGACAAGCCGGAGTGTCCCACGCTCGACCTCGGCGAAGTCAAAGAGATTGCTCGCGTCCGGCTGAACGGCAAAGATATCGGTGTTCGTTTCATGCCGCCCTACCGGTTCGATATTCCGGCCGGTCTCGTCAAGACGAAAGGGAACCGGATCGAAGTGGAGGTGACGAATCTCGGAGCCAACCGCATCCGCGATCTAGACCGAAGAAAAGTGAACTGGAAGTATTTCGGCGACATCAACATCGTGGACACAGCATACCACCGTCTTGACGCTTCCGGCTGGCCAGTAAGGAAATCCGGGCTTTTAGGTCCGGTTCGGTTTATGGATTGACTTATACATGGGGGATTGGTTATAATTTTTCTTATGTTTTGGTGAGTTGTGACGTTTACGCAAAAACTGTTGCAAATTCGTCAAAATTTCATAAGTGGAGTTGGCATTAATGAAAAACCGTCGGTTTACTCTTGTTGCGGCTTTTGCCGCAATGATAATGTCCAATGCTCATGCGGATGATACGGTTTATGCAAAACTGGTCGATGGTACCTTTGCGTATTATGAAGACCTAGAATGCGAAACCCCTGTGGAGACCCCGGAAACCGGCATTGAGGGTTGCGTGGTGCTTTTCGCGAACGATGCCGAATATCAGGCGCTCGTCCCCTACACCAACGAATTGGCGACGGCTGTCGGCGGTATTGCGTATCTCCAAAACGATCTCACGCTCACCGGCGATACGGATTGGCGGGCGATGGATTTTGACCTTAACGGAAAAGTTATCACCCTGCACGGTTATGATCTGGCGGTGCGCAGACCGAAAGGCGAGGGCCGTATTACGGCAGGCAATCTGATCATAAACGGCGATTTCGACACCAGTGACGAAGGTTGGACGCTTTCGAGCAGCACCTGGCGAACTGGTTCCAACGGCTCCAGCAGTAATAACAAACCATACTCTGGGAACATCTGGCTCGCGGTGGGCACATCGAGCGGGAGTGTGGCCGCAAAGCAGACTTTCTCCGTAGCCAAAACCCAATACTGTTACGTTAGATTCCGTTATTCCAAATATAATTCCACTTATGTTCAATATTTGGGAATCGGGATCGACGCGAACGCAAACATCATCGGGAAAAACTCGCTAAAATCCAGCGGTGGCGGCGCGGGGACCAACAGCTCGATTTATAAGCGGAATCTTTCCGCCGGCGAACACACGTTTTACATCTGCCGGTGGAACGGTTATGCGCTTATTGATGAAATCACCGTTAGCCCAACGAGCTATCTCACCTTTGACATCCCGGAAGGTGAAGAGTATGACAATACAAGCATCACGCTTGGCAGCACCCAGGACTACTTCTTTGACGGCATGGGACTTCAAGTCCGAAAGACGGGCAAAGGCAAGCTAACCATGTCCAAAGTAAATAACCGTTTCGGAGGAAACGGCATCACCTCGATGGTGGTGGAAGAGGGACAGGTGGTTAAAATGAACGGCGCCACATGCGGCGCTTCCTATTCCAACATAAAGGTCGAAGACGGAGCGCAGTTTGATCTGAACGGCCGAACGTTCCACGACTATGACTACACGCTGGCCGGGGCCGGGCCGGACGGAACTGGCGCATTGACCAGTAGCGCGGAGCTTGACGAAGACACGGCCGCCGAAAAGAACACCTCAACATCGTTCCTCAGGAATGTCACGCTCGCAGATGATGCCACCGTCTATGCGCATGAAAACATGGGCATGATTTTCTATAACTATGATGCCTCAACCATGACCATGAACGGCCATACCATCACCTATGACGGCGTCGGAGACCGCCGCATCTTTTCTGGTTCGCTATCCTACTCCGGAACCGGAAAAATCATCATCGCAACCAACGGCTGGTTCCAAACCCGCGAGAAGACGGTAAGTGCCGGCGGATGCGACCTAGAGGTGTACGGCAAATACTGGCAGGATTCCGGCGGCTTGTCGCCAGTCAACTCATTCGTCTTCCGTACCGGTTCGGAGTTTTGCGAACTGAGCGCCCCCAGTGCCGCAAAGGTTGTCTATTCAGTTTACGCTCCCCCGCCCGTTTCCACCAGTAATGACGAAAGGAACCATTGCCCCAAGGTACAACTCGGCGATTCCGACCATCTGGTGACAACGCTCGACCTTTCAAGTCTCACCACATTTATCGACGACAGCCAAGAGGAGACCCTGACCTTTTTCGAGGGTTCAACTGTGACGGTGGAACTTGGAGACCGGGAAGCTTTCGACACAAGCGCACTCTGGAAGTGGGCGAAAATACCCGACGGCGTTACCTTTATCCGATCGGAAAAGATGCGTAACCGCGGATTTGTCCTCTTAGTATTGGATACGGGTCTTTATTTCGCGCCCGGAGCGATGGTGATCGTACGATGATAAGGCAAAACCAATCCTCTTCCGTTCGGACAATCCGCGACAAAAGAGACGTGTTCAGGGCGATCCTGACAGTGATGGTCGCGGCCGGACTTATGGTCACAGAAAGCTTCGGTGCGCCGGTAACGGAAGCCGACGCCGAACAGGCGGTAATCGGTTGGGCGCGACTGAGAGAAGCGTTGGGCACTAAATTCGATTCGGATATTGAGACGGAGTCGGTGCTGTCCTACGCGGGCAAAGACGGCAAAGGCGCGTTCTTCGTCGTGAATCTGAAAGAGCGCGGGTTCGTGGTGACTTCGGGCGACACCGGGTTGAACCCCATTCTCGCCTACTCCAAAGACGCGATTTGGATAGACGATTCCGCCGCCAACCCGCTTCTGGCAATGTTACCCATAGATGTCGCGGCGGCGACCGATATGTTGGACACGCCGCCTGGCGGTATAATGCTTGCGGCCGCGGCTCCCGCGCCTGCTGCCGTAAATGCCGCCAAATGGGAACATTTGCTCAGAACCCCCGGCGCGAAGCTGGCTTCGGAACCTCTCTTGTCCGTATCCGACCTGCGCGTCGATGTATTGCTTTCAACCCGCTGGGCTCAAAAAAGTTTCTCGGTCTACCCCACCCCTACGTCAAACATCGCCACAAGCTACAAATGCTTCAACCTCTATACGCCCCTCAACCGGCCGTGCGGTTGCGTGGCAACGGCCGGTGCGCAAATCATGTATTACCACAAATGGCCGAGAACAGCCATCACCGCCATAAAGGATTACTCCGGTACGGTGACTGATGTGGGGAGCTGGAGTATCAGCCAAGGATACCAAACCTCAAGCGGTAGCGGTTACACGGCATGGGATCCCGCTTTCGGCGGCACCTATGACTGGGATGCCATGTCGGGATTAACGGCGGAAGGACGCAAAGCCATCGGCAAATTGACGCGCGATGTGGGTCTCACATGTCTAATGAGTTACGGGGCATCTTCCAGCGGTTCGCATCTTTCGGCTTTCTATCACCGCCTTCTCGACCAATTCGGATATCAGAACGCCAAAATCAAGGTCAAGCCCAGCGAGGATGACTGGAGGAAAGGCATTCTCTCCAACCTCGACGCGAAACTGCCCGTTGGCGTGGCGGTTCCCGGGCACGCGCTGGTTGCAGACGGTTACGGTTACCAAGACGGTACGCTCTATGTCCACTTCAACCTTGGCTGGGCCGGCGACAACCGGATTGAGGACGGGTGGGATGGAAACGCCTGGTACGCTCCACCGGACCTCACAAGCGCCGATTCGTCGTTCACTTCCATCAGCTCGATTGTTTACAATGTGTACCCGCCCGACACCGCCGCCGCCAACTGTACAATAGTCAGCGGTCGCGCGCTCGACAGCTCAGGTATCCCGATTTCGGGCATTACGGTCTCCGCCACGGATGTCGACACCGATAATGTGGCTGCCGTGGCAACAACGGACGAAAGCGGCATTTACGCCTTTTTTCTTCCTGTCTCGTCATACACCCTAAAAGCGATCGACGAAACCTATTACGGCGAAACCAGCGTGTCGGTCTCCGCATGCACCTCGACCACCGTAAACGAGCAAGGAACATACACGGTTGGTACCGGCCGGGTTAACAACCAGCATGGCGTCGATCTTAATCTGGAGAAGAAGACAACTGCCTGCGCGACCCCCACGGTCTCTCCGCCGTCAGGAACGCAATTTTACGGTGAAACGCGGAACGTGCGTCTCTTCTGCGCGACGGACGGAGCGGTGATCCGCTATACGGTTGACGGAAGCGAACCGACGGAAGAAAGCGCCGTTTACCACCTTCCGTTCGCCATCACCGGATCAGTGACCGTAAAGGCGAAAGCCTTCGCCGAATTGTATCTCCCGAGCGAGACGGCGATCGCCGAATTGACACATGCGGATTTCTTTGGCGACAGGTATCCGGACACCCCGGAAAACCGGGCTTTGCACTGGGTGGAGGAAACCGAAGAGACACACGAAGGGACCGGCGTCTGGCAGTATCCCGTCTATTATATTGACGGCCGGACCCCCACTCTGGCGGAAAACACATTCACCCCCAACACATCCCCCGCCGGGAGGTTTGTGACGTTATATACCACGCTTATCTTCGAAAGCGTCCGCAGAGACATGGTAGATGGCCTTGATAATATGGTCGGCGCAAAGGCCGCAGTATGCATCGGGACCAACGGAAACTTTCAGGTGTTTACCCGCCAAAACGACGTGCAGCAGTGGCTGGACGTGACCGGGTTAACGCCTGAACTTGGCATAGACTACACGCTGAAACTCATTCTTGACTGCGAAACCAAGCGCTATACCGCATCCGTAATGGACGCGGATGGGAAGGAAACGCCGCTTCATGCGGACGGTGAGACCTCTTTCGCGTTCGCGTCCGGTGGGGAAACCCCGGTCCGGTCGATCGATTACGGCGGTCCGGTGAGCATAGCCTCGCTGTTCGGCAGTTATTCGGATGTGGCGCCGCTTTTCCTTGAGGGCGATGTGGTGGGAATGGGCTGCTCTATCACGTTGACGGATGCGGAGGCCGGATGGCTTAACGGTTTTGGAGACTATCTTACCGTCAAAACCAAGGTGAACGGGATGTCTCTTAACGCTTTCCTAAACGCCTATCTGCTTAATCTAGACATTATGTCACCCGACTACTCGGACGACTGGGGGCGCTTACAAGTTTCTTCGCTGGATATCGACGAAACCGTTGTCAGGGTGTCCGTCAGTCTTCAGCGCCGCTGCGCGGTACAGTGGGACGGAAAGGCCGCCCCCATCAACGGACGGCTGGAAATCTACGGTGGCATGATGCCGGGCGACCTCACCCCGATTCAAGTGATAAACATAAGCGACTCCTGTTTTCGGGACGGCGATGAGGCAGAATGCGCATTCGGGTTGGAAGAGGCGGCGCGGTTCTTCCGCGCCAAAATCGTGACGCCTTGACAAACGGAAGACGAACCGACAAAGGCGATTGTCCCCGCCGAAAAGAAAGGTGAAAAATGAAACGAATCATTAGTGTGTTGGTCGCGGCCAGCGCGTTTTGCGCGTGCGCGGCAGAGGTTCAGGTTGACTTTGGAAAAACCGTCGGGCCGGTCAAGCCGGTTAACGGTGTGGGGCAACCGCCCCTAGTCGGCAAACTGGCGAACTACCCGATGTTCCACTACCTCAAGGAGGCGGGCATCCCCTATTCCCGACTTCACGATGTCGGCGGCTGGCTCGGCGGCGGACTCTTTGTGGACATCCCCGTCCTTTTCCCCAACTTCGATGCCGACGAGAACGATCCAAAAAGTTACCGCTTCGCCTACACGGACTCTCTTCTAAAGGCGCTCGATGCAAACAGTGTGGAGCCCTTCTTCCGTCTGGGCGTGACGATCGAGAACTTCGTGGAGCACGGATATCCGCCGATTAACATCCTGCCGCCCAAGGACTATGCGAAATGGGGTCGCATTTGCGAACACGTGATCCGCCACTACACCGAGGGCTGGGCAGACGGTTTCAAGATGCGGATTACCTACTGGGAGATTTGGAACGAACCGGAAAACAATCCAGACGACAACCGCAACCCGATGTTCCGTGCGCCCTTCACCGAATACATTAAGCTATACGGCACCGTGGTGCCGTATCTCAAGGAAAAGTTCCCGCACCTCAAGTTTGGCGGTTACGGAAGCTGCGGATTCTATGCGGGCGTCGGATCCGGACAAGTTACCGCCGCAAATTCCTCGCCGCGCACTAAATACTTCGTCGATTGTTCCCACCAATTCCTCGCCGCCGCGCGCGACAACAAATGGCCGCTCGACTTCTACTCCTACCACTCATACTCCGATCCTGCCGAAGCCCTGCGCCAGGTGCGTTTCGCCGACGAACACCTCAACGAATACGGCTTTACCGCCGACAAGTGCGAGCGTATCTTCAATGAATGGCTCCCCTACGTAAGCCACGACAACCTCGGTTCGGCCATTCAGGCGGCAGGCGTAGCCGCCGAGCTGATCGGCCTTCAGAACGGCCCCTGCAACGTCGCGTGCATTTACGACGCGCGTTGCGACGTGGGGAACTACTCGCCTATCTTCAACCCGTTCACCTACAAACCGCACAAGGCGTACTACGCTTTCACCGCGTTCAACGAACTGCGCACCCGCGGCACCGCGGTCGCCGCCCAGGCGGTCGGCGACAAAAACCTGTGGGTGACGGCGGCCAAGGGCGAAAAGGACGCCGCCGTGATGATGGCGAACGATTCCGACAAACCGATTCCGCTATCGTGCGACTTCCAAGGCCGCTCCGTCGCCTCCTGCCGTATCACCGACAAGGACCGCACCGACGCCACCGTCCCCATCCCGTCCGAGCTGCCGCCGCGCTCGTTCATCGTGGTCATTCTACAATAATTACCGACGTACTTTTCCGGACAATTCCACGATACCCCAAGACAACGGTTTGAGAATTCCGTTTCTCACCTCATCGCCATAAGTGAGCGTGTAAGACTGTTCCTCGCGAGACCAGTTCACCAGAATCGCGGCTTCGCGTCCATCCGACGCCCGCCATTCGGAGTGGAACACAACCGGCAACGCGTTCTGCACGGATACGCCGCTTTCGTGCGGACGCTTGTAGCTGCTCGTCTCCAGAAACTCCACGCGCTTCGCCGCGCATTCAAGTTTCGCCGGCTTGAGCATCATGCCATCGAAAAGAAAGTCACGGTGGTCAAAGTAGAAGCGGGCGGAGTCCTTCATGAACTGAATGTCCTTCGCAATGCGCGGATTCGCCACGTCCTTAATCAGGAAATTATGCACCATCGGTTGCACGCCCCACACGATGCCGCGCGCAAACTCAACGGCGAACTGATCGGGGTATTTTGCTACCTGCTGTTCCGCGTCCGGCCGGTCGGAGCATTTGCCCCATAGCGGATCCCAGCCCGGAATGCCGCCGGGCGTCGCGAACGAACCGAAAATCACGCCAGCGCCCCTGTAAATCACCGTGACGGCGGGAACAGGCTCCACCTGCGGCATCACACCAAGGTGATTGCGTTCCCAACTGGAGTAGAGCATGATGAACGACTCGAACATATCGAGATACGTCTCGCTCGTTGCCTCGGATGAAAGCAGGAAACCGGGATTGTCCGAATGTACCGCATCCACATAGCGGCGGTAGCCATCGATGAGGGCATGGGCATCACCAGGCACATGGGAGTGGCGCGGATTGAAACAAGGCTGGTGCGCGGCGCAGCTGATCATGTCCATGTAAACACCGTCAAGACCCGTGGCGGCAAGTGTCTTTTCGAGTTCGCGTATCATCTGCTGGAATTTCGGGGCTTCGCCGCAGTTATGCGCCTGAGCCTGTTTCGTGAACGGATTGTAAACGTGCGAAAATACCGACCCGCTTGGCTGTATAATCGTGTTGTCAATTCCGCCGTCTTTCCATTGCGGATCGTGACAGTCCCAGAGCATTCCGTTAGTGTAAACCTGTATAAAGGCACCCGCGTCCTTCATGCGCTTCACGGCGGCGCGAAAGGCCTCCTCGCCGTCGCGTGGCGGCCAAAAGAACGGATAGGACGTGTCGTATGGCACGTTGTGCCACCAGTACCAGTCTAGCGCGACCTTAAGCCCGGTCTCCTTCATGAACCATTGGACCGGCGGCTCTGAGACTTCGATGTTTCCGCGGCTCCACATCCAAAGCGCGACATCGCGCAGCTTCGAAAAATCTCGCGCCGCAGCTTTCTTAAACCACGGTTGCGTCTCGATCCACTCACGATGCATCCGCGCCGCCTCGTACCATCCGCCGCGATAAGGCGCATAAACACCGGTGTATGGCAGCGAACCGGCCTTGCGCGTCTCCTCCGTGACCGGCGGCAGCCAAATGTTCCGCAGAACGAGCGTACCCGGCGCAGACCCGATCGTCGCCTCGAAAGCCGCCGCGTGAAGTCGCGCGTCGCCGCGCTGGTCGAGGAAGTGCGAAACGCCTCCCTCCTCCAATGCCGCCATACAGTTGAACACTTTGAACACGAGACCGGACGCATAAACGCTCTGGCCGGGCTTCGTCTTAGACCAGTCGGGACGGAGTATGTCGCCCGCGAAACGCGGACGGAACAGCGCGGTATTCGCCGTGCGCGGCACGACAACCTCTGGGAATACGACCCGCCGCGTGTATTGCCCGCTCTCGTTTCCGGCGTAATCGAAGGACGAATACTCGAAACCGCCGTCGGGGCGGAGCGTCATCTTCGCCGTCACGGTAAAATTCTCGCCACAGAGCGGATGGCCTTTCCACACCGCCGTGACGACGTTGTCATTCGTCGAAACGGAAAGCGACTTCATCTGCCCGTGCGTGACGGTCGCGGCGGCGGTGAAAGCACGGTCTGCCCCCTGAACGCCAGAGGACTTATCATTCTTCGCGGGTTTCCACTCGCCCATTCCGATTGTGAACCCTACCCGCACCGCGCCCATCGGAACCGTGGTCGAGGCGACAGACGGCGCAGAAATCGCGTTTGCCTTGCGAAGACTCTCAAAGTACTTGTCGATTTCGTCGGCATGGACTGTCTCGCGACGCGCTTTGACACCGAAAGATTTCACGTCGCGAATCCAGTTATCGACGGCTTCGGCACACGTAGCGGGACGTGTCCACTTCAAACCGCTTTTCGCGGCTACCGCCTTCAGTGGTTCGTAGTTGAGCAATATGTAATGATCCACCGAAAGTTTCTCACGCCTGACTCGGGACGCGAACGGCTCACCGGCCTTTTCCGCGGCGGCAACCGCCTCGTCCATGAGCCGTGCCGCCTCAAGTTTGTCGCCGCCGGTCAGAAACGGTGCACCTTTGTGTCCGCAACTGACAACCTGTTTCGTTTTTCTGGGCCCGTTTTCTATTACGGCGATGAACTCCTTCAGTGCGGGCGCGGCGATGCCGTAGTAACCACGCATGAACTCGTCCGTCAGCCGCTTCTCGTCTTCGCTTGGATCCCAAAGAAGATGCGATGTAACATAGTGGCGAAGCGCCGCGAACGTACCGGCGGCACAAAGCGCGTCCCCCTGCTCGAACACGCCCACGGTACCGTTCTCAGCAAAGAGTCGAATGTTGGGAGCAATGGAACCAATGTTCGGATGCGGCATCATGTAATTGTGGAAATTCGCTAGGTAATCCCAAATAAAAAGGTTGCCGCCGGCGACCTTGCTCCAATCCGCCAAATCTTTCACAAATTCCGCGTTTATGGGAGCGGTCGGATCGTTAAGCGGACGGGCAAAGTCGCATTCGATATCGCACAGCCGCACGACCACGTTATGGCGAGGACGGGTTTTCGCCGGGGCTTTTCTGGTAAACTGATAGGCGAAGGTGTCGATCCGCACATTCGGGAACTCCTTCTCCACCGCCGCCGCGACATCGTTCGCAAAACGCAGATACGGGCCGGATGGCACCCCGCCATCCCCATCCATCATCGCCTTGCACTTTTCGCAAGTACAGTACCCGCGCCAGTCGTTCTGGGACACCTGGATGAAATCCACGGTCGAATCCTCGCGGAGCCGCTTCAACGTCTCTTTGATGTACTCCGCCTTCATCTCGTCGTTGGCAAGGCAGAGCTGCTTCGCCTCACGCTTACCGCCCACGAGTGAGTACCATTCGGGATGCTTCTCGAAATAGACATCGGGCGGAAGCACCTCAAAGAAGGAATGGTACGCGCTGTGACGCCCCTTGAAGAAGTAGAGCCGATGGTTGCCGCCCATTTCCGGCGGAATGAATTTCATCTCCGAAAGCATATAGCGCGTGAGCGACGAGAAGTTACCCTTTGAACGGACTTTGAAAAGCGGGTCAAATCCGTCAAGGTAATAGGTCTCCCGATACTTGAACTGCGGCGCGTATTCAAGGTCGATGCCGGTTACCGGCAACCGTTCAAGTTTAGGATAAAACGCCTCGGTTGAGGTCCACCATCTAACTCCGCACCATCGCTCAAGGTATAGATCGACCGCGTAAAGCGGTGCCCGGGCCGGATCGCCGTCCAACACCACACCGCCATCGACCGACTTGAGGAAAACGCCGTCCGTCTCCCAAGGTTTACCGCCGCGCGCGGCTTTCGCCGTCTTTGTCGCGCCAACGAACAACCGCTCCCCGTCTGCCGCATCTTTTTCGGCAACGATCTCAGGACGCTTGCCAAGCACCTTTTCCAATTCGCCCGCCAGCTCTGACGCGGCGGACTGTTCGATCGCGGTGGGCGAATCCGGCAAAACCACGACCGGATCCGCCGACCAGCCGTCGCAAACCGCCGAAAACAGAAAAACCGCCGAACAAATCAGAAACCCATTCCTCATAAAACCATTCTCCTCAATAAATCGAGTTAAATTTTAACCTATTTATCTGTTTTGTAACAAGCTTAAACGCACGGGAGGCATTTTCTTGGGCACATAATACGGAAACCGTGGTTAGCCGACCATAATCAACGTAATCAACAAAATGCGATTTTTTTAGTTTTAGCTATTGACTTTGACGACAGGGCTGTGATATCATACTTCCCACTTTGAACGACAAAGGGTTACATTCCGGTGTAGCGCAGTGGTAGCGCAGTTGGCTGTTAACCAATTGGTCGCCGGTTCGAATCCAGCCACCGGAGCCATCTAACTGCCGGAAGCCCCAAAAGCTTCCGGCAGTTTTTTTGTATCCGCACACGCCTAAGAGTGCCGCCGCCATTATTGTGTAAGCGGAGGACAACTCACGCGGCTACGAACCCTACAGCGTCTCCGACACCGCTAACACCGCATTACGCACGCAGTCTTCGCAACTGCAAAGCACCTTGCCCGTCTCAACGCCTTTTAAATCGCGGCAAATTGTCGCCCCGCTCAATCCGGAGAAACGCGACATGATGGCGCGGGAATTTTTCATCGCCGTGCCCGGTTCCGCCGTGAGCGACGACACCATGATTCCGCCAACGAGCGCACCGCAGGTGCCTTCCATCGTTCCCATGCCGGAGCCGAACCCCGAGCCGAGCCGCATAAGCCGGGCTTCGTCAATGCCAAGCACATCGGCAAAAGCGACCAGTACCGCTTGACAGCAGTTCATCTCCCGTTTGCGTTTTGCCGCATATTCCATACGTTCTTCAATCGTCATAACGCTCCCCTTGTCCAGTGTACAATAACGGGCAAAGCTTACCATATTTTGACGGCGACAACAATTAAAAAAGATGCCGACCGCGCGAATTGCAGCGATCGGCATCTTAAACAGAACTTCCTAGCCCGTGGCGTTACTCTTTGGACACGGCGAATTTCGGGCGGTGACCGCGGAACCACCACACCATAATCGGGGTGGCGATGAAGAGCGAAGAGTAAGTACCGGCAATCACGCCGATAAGCATCGCGAGCGCGAAATCGTTGATCGCGCCGCCGCCGAACAGGAAGAGCACCAACACCGCCATCAAGGTGGTGATGGAGGTGAGCAGCGTACGGCTCAGGGTGCTGTTGAGCGCCTGATTGCACAACGTCTTAAATTCGGTGGTGTGGTCGCTCTTAAGGGTTTCGCGGACACGGTCGAAAATAACGATCGTGTCGTTGATGGAGTAACCGACAATGGTGAGCAACGCCGCCACGGTGGTCAACGACATCTGCCGCCCAAACAGCGAGTACAGGCCCAAGGTGATCAAAGCGTCGTGCGCCAGAGCCACCACGCCACCGAGACCGAATCCGAACTCGAAGCGGATGCCAACGTAAATCAAGATGCCGATCAGCGAGAAGATAACCGCCTTGACCGCGGAACGCTTCAAATCGGAACCAACCTCGGAACCGACGGATTCCTCGTTGGCGACCTGGAACTTGCTATCGGGGATAGCCTTGTTGAGCTCTTCAAGAATCACGCTGGAAATCTGCCGACCGTCGCGCTCCAAGAAGCTGGTCTTAACCTGCAACAACTGGCCCTTGCCTTCCAGGGAAGACTGGTACTGCAATGACGCGCCGCTGTCGATGGCGGTAACCACCTTACGGATCTCGCCCAAATCGGCTTTCTTTTCCTGATCATAGTTGAAGGTCACCGCCGTACCGCCGGTGAAGTCCACCGCCAGAACCGACGGCGGGTTGGTGAACGCGCGGGTGAAGAAAAGGCCAAGCGTCAAGACCGCCACCACCAACGAAGCGATCATCGCGGGCTTGCCCAGCTTGATGAAGTCGATCTTGGGATTCTTGACCAGCTGCAGCATCTTGTAGGGTTTGCTGCGGCCTTCCGGCACGGTGGCGTTGAAGATCAGGCGGGTCACGACCAGCGCCGTGAACATGCTCACGATAATGCCGGCGCACAAGGTAATCGCGAAACCGCGGATCGGGCCGACACCCACGATAAAGAGCACCACGCCCGTCAGGATAGTGGTCACGTTAGAGTCGAAGATAGCCAGGAACGCGCGGCCGTATCCGGCGGAAATCGCGGTGCGGGCGGACTTGCCCTGCGCGAACTCTTCGCGGATGCGCTCGAAGATCAGCACGTTGGCGTCAACCGCCATACCGAGAGTCAGCACGATACCGGCGATACCGGGCATCGTCAGCACTGGCAGATCCAGCGAATTCTTCGCCACCGCCGCGTCACGCACGAACACCGCCATGATGTTGGAGGCGATCAACAACCCGACCGGCAACAGGAAGAGGTCGAGCGCGAGGGCGATATCGGCAATCAAGCCGCAATAAGTGTAATACACCAGCATGAAGACCGCCACCAGCGCCATGGCGAGCAACGAAGCGAAGATACCGCTCTTGATGGCATCCTCACCCAAAGTGGACTCGACCGAGCTTTTTTGCAGGATCTTCATCGGGGCGGGCAGTGAACCGGCGTTCAGCACGTTGCGGAGCAAAGCAGCCTCGGCGTAGGAGAAGCTACCGGTGATTCTGGCGCGACCGTTGGGAATCTCCTCGTTGATGGTCGGCGCGGAATAAAGGGTGTCATCCAAAATAATGGCCAGCCGGCGGCCGATCTCGCTGTCCTTGTTACGCTTGCCGCGCGGCTTAAGATCTTTGGTTACGCGGGCGAACTCAGCGGCGCCCTTGGCGTTGAGGGTAAGATTAACCTCGATTTTGCCGGTCATCGGGTCGGTCTCGACCGACGCGGAAGAGAGAGAATTGCCGGTCAACTCGGACTTGCGGAGCACGTAAACCGGGACATACACCACATCGCCGTTGTTGCGGGTCTCTTTCTGGAGCATGAAAGCGTACTGCGGACCGGGCACCATAAAGAGCGAAAGCCGGCGGGCGTACTCGGGATCGCGGGAAACCTCCTGGAAATTCGCCGCGCGCTTGAAGGAACGGCCGTCCTCGGCCAATTCGTAGCCCTCCGGGGCCTTTCCGCTGGCGAACACCTTATCGACCTGCGCGTCGTTTTTAGCGTAAACCACCTTGAACTCAAGGAAGGCCGCGCTCTGGAGGCTCTGCTCCGCCGCCATACGGGCTTCGGAGGAAATACCCGGCAACTGCACGGTGATGCGGTGGTTTTTGCCGCCCTGGATCACCGGCTCGTTCACGCCCAAACTGTCGACGCGGTTACGGATCACCTCAATGGCCCGGTTGTCCGCATCCTTAAGAATCGAGTTGACCTTATTATCGACTTCTTCCTTGGTCATATTGCTGTCGGCATCGCGGATGCTGTTCTCCAGCTTCTCCCTATCCACGGCCAACACAAAACTCGTGCCGCCCGAAAGGTCCAGCCCAAGGCGGATCTTCTCCTTAAAAGGATACACGGCATAAACCGACAATAACGCGGCAATGGCTAAAACCAACCATTTCCAAAGGTCATTTCTGCTCATTCTTCAACTCCGTTGACTTACAACCATCCCACCTGAAACCCTCTAATGGGAATGGGAAAAGGTATGATACCACAACGCCGCGCCAAAAAGCAACGCGAAAATTGCGAGTGACTGAAAAATTCCGAGAAACGAAAAAACTGCCTCTGCGCGGGTATCACATATACCCCAACCGCTGCAACTCGGCGCGCAACGCGATCTGCAAGGAACGCAGGTCGTCATCAGTGGGCCGATAACCTGGCGTGGAGGGTTCCAGGCCGAACCGCCCAGTCTGGTCGATCAGCCAGCGGGCCCGCTCGCCGTCAGAAAACACCACGTTACCGCTGACCATCGCGCCAGGGACCACAATCTGGTCAACCGACAACTGCACCCCCGCCCCGCTTTCCGGCGGCAAATCTTCCGGCTGACCGCCGTCGTCATCGTCAACCGCAATCTCTTCGGCATCTTGCGGTGCGGTCGGAGCGGCCTTTGGTTTCGGAGGTTGCGGGGTGTCCTTAATCTCCGCGCCGATGTCCAGCACCAGCAACCGCAAATCCATATAGGTCATGCTTATGCCGCATTCGCTTTTCAGACGCTTTTGCACCTCCGAAAGCGTAGCTCCCTCACCCAACCATTGGCGGATTAATTCCCTGACCTGATTGTCTTCCATGGTAATTCCTCTATTAAACCAGCTACGGCAGGCGTCAGCCGCGCCGTACATAACGTGTAGCCACCACCGCCACCCCGGTACCGCAAACATCGGGGATTACAACATCGCCGATGTTCACCGGCGGAACCGCGGTCACGGCTTTAATTGACTCCAAAACCTCAAAAATCTTACCTTTGGGCACCGGCTTGGCGGTTTTCACGCATAACGGCTGCCGACAACCCTCCACCCGCACCAACGCGGTCACGGTTCGCTCCGGGGCGGTCATCTCCTTTATGCCGTACGCCTTGCCGCGCCCGCAAGTCGCCCCCTCAACCTGCAATTCGCCGTTACCGTCCCGCGAGACGGTCAACACACAGCCCATCGGGCACCCAATGCAAATCATTGCTTTTCCTCCGACTGCACCACCTCGACGACGACCCCGTCCAGACCTTCAAAAAGTTTGCGGTTCAACTCCACCCGCTGCGACTCGCCGGGCGTAAGAATCATCGCGAACTGCTTGTGCAGCACCTTGTCCCCGGACCTCACCCGCCACCATGCCTTGCGGTACACCCCAGCGGGACGGAACGATAGCGCGACCTTGTCGTCGCTACCCGCCGCCGAAATTTCCTGCGGCACGCAGCCGCGCACCCCGAAACCGTCGCTGACAGGGATTTTCTTAACGTCCCCCGCCCCGCCGCCCAACGCAAACGCGGCCGCGGCGCGTCCCGCCGTTTCCGACTCCAGGCTCACGTAGTCAACCAAATCGTGCACGTGCAGCACATTTCCGCAGGCGAATACACCCGGAACCCCGGTCTGCATCGAATCGTCCACTTCCGGACCGCCAGTCACCGGCGAGAGTTTCACGCCGGCTTTCAGCGAAAGCTCGTTTTCCGGAATCAGCCCCACCGATAGCATCAGAGTGTCACACTCGAAATACTGTTCGCTTCCCGGCACCGGAACGCGGCGTTCGTCTACCCGCATCACGGTCACGCCTTCCACGCGCTCGCGCCCGTGAATCTTGGTTACGGTATGGGACAGCAGCAGCGGAATCCCGAAATCGTCCAGACATTGCACGATGTTCCGCTTCAAACCGCTGGAATAAGGCATCAGTTCCACGCAGGCCAGCACCTTCGCGCCCTGGAAGGTCATGCGCCGGGACATAATCAACCCGATATCGCCCGATCCCAGCACCACCACCCGCTTGCCGGGCATCAGCCCTTCCATATTGACCAGCCGCTGCGCGGTGCCGGCCGTGTAAACCCCCGCCGGACGAGTGCCGGGGATCATCAGCGCCCCCCGCGGACGTTCCCGGCATCCCATCGCCAGCACCACCGCTTTGGCACTGAACACCTGCACCCCGTTTTCCGGGCTTACCGCGGTTACCTTGCGGTCCTGCGAAATGTCCAGCACCATCGTCCGGCACTGGACGGGGATGTTTTCGGCGTTGACGCGGTCGATGAAACGCTGCGCGTACTCCGGACCGGTCAACTCTTCCTTAAAACGGTGAAGCCCGAAACCGGGATGGATGCACTGCTGCAAAATCCCGCCCGGCGCGTCGTCCCGCTCCAGAATCAATACCTTGGAACAACCCGCCTCGCGGGCGGCAATCGCTGCGGCCAATCCCGCCGGACCGGCCCCGACCACCAAGACTTCGACCTCAATCATTGACGATCCTCCCCGAAAAGCCGTCCGACTAACAGTTTCGACGCCCCGCCGGATTTGGTGACCTCCTCCTGGGGTATGCCCAGCTCTTCCGACAAAATATCCAGAATGCGCGGAGTGCAGAACCCGCCCTGGCAACGCCCCATGCCGCACCGGGTGCGACGCTTGACACCGTCCAGCGAGCGTGCGCCGACCCGACACCGGATGGCGGCGCGGATTTCCGCCTCGCTGACTGTTTCGCACCGGCAAATTACCCGCGCATACGCCGGATCGCGGGCCACGCACTCCTCTATCTGCGCCGCCGTCATCTCCCGAATCTTCGGCCACAGCCCGCAATCGGACGAAAACTCCGTTTTTTTCGCCGCGCCGAGTTTGGCCGCCACATGCCCGGCCAAATATCGTCCGATTGCCGGAGAGGATGTCAACCCCGGCGATTCAACCCCGAGCGCGTTGAAGAAACCCGGCGCGTCGTCCGGTTCGCCCAGCACAAAATCATGTCCGGTGGTTTCGTGCGCCCGAATGCCGCTGAAGGTGGTGATTGCCTTGCGCAACGGCAGCCCCGGCCAAGTACGTGCCGCCACGCGCTTCACCTGCTCCAAACCGAAATCTGAGGTCTCGGTGTCCGACCGATCCTCAATCCAGTCACTCGTCGGGCCGACAATGATCGTCCCGTCAACCGTCGGCGAAATCAGAATCCCCTTCCCGGCGGCGGAAGGCACTTGGAACATGGTCGCGCTAAAACACCCGGCCTCGGATTTGTCGAGCATGATGTATTCGCCGCGCCGCGGTCGAATGTTGTAATGTTTCGCGGAAACCTGGTTGTTCAAAATGTCGCTGTAAACCCCGGCCGCGTTTACCACGCACTTGGTCTCCAGAGTCACACCGCCGCCCAAGGTCAGTTTCCAACCGTCACCGCAACGTTCCACCTTCTCGACCGGGGCGTTAAAACGGAACTGCACCCCGTTGGCGGCCGCGTTCTCGGCCAGCCGGAAAGCCAAGTCATACGGGCAGCAGATTCCCCCGGTCGGGGCCCAAAGCGCCCCAACGGCTTCCGGAGAAATGTTCGGCTCGCGCTTCCGCAATTCCGCCTGGCTTAGGATCTCCAGCTCCGGAACGCCATTACCAGTCCCTCGTTCCAGCAACTCTTCGAGATGGGCCATTTCCGATTCCGCAAACGCCACCACCAGCGAACCATTGCGGATAAAAGGGACGCCCAACTCACGGCACAACGGCTCGAAAAGGTTGTTGCCCAGAACGTTGAATTTCGCCTTGTTCGATCCCGGCGCGGCGTCAAAACCCGCGTGGACTATCGCGCTGTTCGCTTTTGTGGCGCCCATCGCCACGTCGTCTTTCGCCTCAACCACGCCAATTTTCAAGGCATACCGAGAAAGTTCCCTCGCCACGGCGCACCCCACCACCCCGGCGCCAACCACCAAAACGTCAAACATTCCATTCCTCCTAGGAAAAAAATTATAGTGATGCTTATACCATTCATTCGCCAAACCGTCAACCACAAAATCCGCGACATGGGAATTTTTCGCACGGCAGTTCACCGGCAAATTGCGCCGCCCGTCAATTTTGCGTTTCGGATTGACGCCAGAATGCCAAAATGTTAATATATTTAACGTTTGTTTTAGTAGTCGAGAACCTGTGCAACAGTTGTCTCGAGAAAGGGCTATGCGAAAAAGGAGACGGGAAATGTCATTGATTAAATCTTTTGGGATTCGTGTGGGCTTTGCGTTTATAGTATTCATTTGCGCGGTTGGAATGGCGGCTGCCGCCGACTTGGGATCGTTGACTATCTCGCTGGAGGGCGATAACGTCGCCGTTAAGGCGTCTGACGGGGTGCTGAACGACACCTCGACGATCTACCTGGTGTGGGATAACCTTGATCACGGAACCGATTTCGCCAGCTGGCCGGAGAGCAACCGCATCATCTACACGGGTACCGTTGCCGCCCCTGAGGCGACCTACACGTTCAACAAGGACACCATTCCGGTCGGGAGCGTCATGCGGGCCTTCGCCACTTCGGATGTCCGGCTGATCGACGGCTGGATCCGGATGGCCCAGGACCAGTACATCGATACCGGCATCATCGGGTCGGAAGCATACGGCATCGAGTTCCGTTTCCGTCCGATCGGCTCCCAGTCCACCCGCTGGTCTTCCGTGGCCTCCAGTAAAATCGACAACTTCACGATCGGTGTCCGGGACACCAACTTTTCCCTCTACTACCTCCGGTACCGGACGGTGGATGTGGGATCGTTCTCCCTGCCCGACATCGCCAACCCGCACACCCTTTCCATCATCGACCAGGTCGCGTCGGTGGACGGGAATGCGCAGATCACCGGTCTTGATGCCGGGTCGATCGGGACGGATCAGGCCAATATCTTTTTCGGCTGCTCCAATAATGGATCGGGTGCGCCTTACCAAAACCGCTATTGCCATGCCGAATGGCACTTCCTGCGTCTGTTTAACGCTGATGGCGAAAAGACCGCCGAGTTCCTGCCGGCGCTCTGGGGCGACACCTCCGCGCCGGAGGCGGTTTTCTTCGACACCGTTTCGAAGCGATGCTTCCGCTCTGCCGGAACGGACAAGGATCTGGTTTACAACACCGCCGCGTCTGTCACCGGGAGTGTCCCGATCGTCTCGGCCTGTTCGGTGGCCTTGGCTACGGGGATGACGGCATGGTGGACGGGCAAGGGCGACCTCGCGAACATCAACGATCCCGCTAACTGGTCCTGCACTAACGGCGTCGGCGAGGAGGTTGTCGGCCAAGTCCCGGATGTGGACACCATCGTGATGGTCAAGGGCGCGGTGAACTTCAATGTCCCCCCGGGACAGACGCTCGCCTTCCGGGAGCTGCATATCGGGGATTGCGCGCTCCTGCAGGACTGTGACTGGCGCGGGCTCGGATCCGCACAGGCGCCGGTTTTGGGGCTGTCTCACCTAAATGTGCCGAAAGGGGCCTACATCGACACCGGTTTCAAGCCCAACGAGAAGACCCGCGTCGTGCTCGACGTGACGGTACAGGGGTCGGCCGAATACTGGTGCGGATGCTGGGACGGGAATTACAAAACCGGCGCGTTCGCCGTCTGCAACGATGTCTGGAATGTCTATTCCGGATTCGGAAACGACGGCGGCGGCATGGGGACGGCGGTTCCGAACGGACGGCATGTCATCGATTACGACAGGGGCGAACTGAAGGTGGACGGCGAACTGCATCACGCCCGCGATCTCACCCAGGTCTTCCAGGTCAACAGCAGTCTCTACCTCTTCGCGCAGAACAGAAACGGGACGATGTGGCAGCATGACAACCAGAAGACGATTCGTTTCCATTCCTGCAAGATTTACAATGACAATGTGCTGGTGCGCGACTACGCGCCGGTGGATTTGGGCGGGACCAGCTGCCTCTACGATCGCTGTTCCGGCACCTATGTGCTGAACGCCGGAAGCGGTTCCTTCGAGGGGGGCGCCCAGACGGGCACGGCGATCGGGACTCAAGCGGTTGTCGCGCCGATCAACGGGCCGGTCGATCTCGCTGGGCATAAGCTGACCTTCGGAAGCCTCTCCGGAACGGGGACGATCTCCGATTCCGTCGGTGGCGCGGAACTCCACGCCTATGCCGGCGCGGGTGAGACCGAGGTCAATCTAGGCGTCCGGTTCGCAGGGTCGATCCCGCTGATCAAGGAGGGCGCGGGAACCTTCGTCGGCGCCGCTGCGGAACATTCCTACACCGGCGGCACGCTGGTGCAAGAGGGTTGGATCAAAACCGGCGCGGCTAACGGCGCGTGGGGTCCGGCGCATGCCTTGATCACCGTGGCCGACGGAGCCGGTTTCGACTGGGCCGGCAAAGTGGAGGACTCCTCCGCGGCCCCGTACAACTTTGTCATCGAAGGCACCGGCCCGGACGGCAACGGAGCGATGATCAGTTCCGTCAATGTGCCCGGCGGAAACTCCTGGAACCGCAACTGCATCGCCGATATGGAGTTGACCGGGAACACCCTTATCGACACCCCGAATGGGGATATGGCGATTATCGGGTTCAATTACCGAAACGGCGGCGATACGCTTCACACCCTGACTATGAACGGCCATACGCTGACCATCGTCGCGGGTGACCGTTTCTGCTTCCGTTGCGTAAAGACGGAAGGGACGGGGACTATCGTCTGCATGCCCAAGATGGAGAGCGAAGGGACGAGGCAACTCTCCTTCTACGGCGGCGCGTGCGACCTCAGCTCCGTCACGCTCGACATCCATGACGAGAGCGGAATCAACGTGGAAACGCCCTTCTCCGTCGGAACCTACATCGACCGCCGCACTGCGGTCCGCCGTTCAGGAAATGAACGGAACCAGCCGATCACCGTCCTTGACCGCTTCATGCCGGTCTCGACCAATCTGCTCAAGACCATCATCATGGGTGACGAGACGCATTTGGCGCCGGTATTGGATTTGAGCGCAATCGACGAGCCGTTCATTCTGCCGGAGGAGACCTTCACGTTGTCGGCCGCCGAAGGCGCGATGATGACGCTGAACCTGGCCGGCCGCGATGGGTTGATTGAACTGGCGCAATCCGAAGATCCCTACGTGCTGCGGTGGAGTATGGAGCCGAATGAATTCCCCGTCAAGCTCGACGAGGAGACCGCCCAACGCCACTTCTTGCTGAAGAAAGATGGCACCGGACTGCGCCTAATTTATGTCGGAGGAACGGTCATCCTGTTGCGTTGATCTCTCTTGACCGGATATCCTTAACGTCCGAATGCCAGATTCGGACAGGAGTCAAAACCGTAGCATGAAACTTTGCATACCATATTCCCGTCCGGCGAAACGCTGTTTCGCCGGCGCGGTTCTTTTGTTTGCCGTCGGTACGCTTTTCGCGGAACCGTACACTGTTTCCGGCCCCCAAAACGCCAAACCGCATGAGCGAACGGCCATGGAGGAGTTGTCTTCATATCTCGGTAAACGAGTGTCAGGGCCACTCCGGATCGGCGACAAGGAGGGAATAATCTTCCGCGTGGGCGATACGGAATTGGCGGCGCGGCACAACTTGCTCTCCACGCAGCTGCCGGAGGAAAAGTGGGTAATCCGTTCATTCGGCAACGAAGTTTTGCTGAACGGCGGCGGCCCGCGCGGCGCGCTGTTCGCCGTCTATCATTTTCTGGAGGACTATTGCGGGGTTCGGTGGTGGAACGAGTTCGAAGAAGACATTCCGGCTGCCACCCCGCTAGAGTTGCCGGCGCTGGACGCGCAGGGCCAACCGGCGTTCGCCTTCCGCGACATTTACCGCGAGCAGGTCAGCCCGCAGGCCGCGCGCTTTGAACGGCGGACGCGCCTGAACGCTCGGGGCGGGGCGAACCTCGGCGGCGCGTATTCATTCGGCCCGCCAAACTTCTGCCACACCTTCGACTACTATATCAACGCCGACAAGCACATGCAGGATCATCCCGAATGGTTTTCCCTGCGCAATGGTAAGCGTGTCGGTGGGCAGCGTCATGGACAGCTGTGCCTAACAAATCCCGAAGTGCGCGACAGGATTCTGGAGCAGATGCTCGTCTATATCCAGAAGGGAATCGAAGAGGCGAAGAAGAACGGCGTGGAACCCCCGCACATCTATGACCTCTCGCACAATGACAACCAGTCCTATTGCGAGTGCGACCGTTGCCGTGAGGCTACCGAAAAATACGGACTTTCCGGCGTGAACCTGAATTTCGTCAACTCCATCGCCGTCGAAATCGCCCAAAAACATCCCGATGTGCTGATCTGCACCTGGGCTTACCAATACACGCAGGATGTCCCTAAAGGCGGCGTTCGCGCCGCGGACAACGTAATCGTCCGCCTCTGCGACACCGATTCCAACCAAATATCCTCCATTGCGGAACCCGACAACCGCGCGTACTATGACCGCGTGATCGCCTGGAGCAAAGTGACAAAACACCTCTTCGTGTGGGATTACGCGATTACTTTCTCCAAAGGGCTGACCGGCCTGCCCTTCCCCAGCGAGTTCCATTACGGTGACCTCTTCCGCCACTATCGCGACAATCATGTATCTGGTATTTTCTGGGAACACGAACATCCCTATCTCGCCGACCTCTGGGAACTGAAATTCTTTTTAGAGACTAAACTGATGGAAAATCCCGACCTCGACTGCAACCAGCTGATCGAGCGGTTCATGCGCGAATACTACGGCCCCGCCGGCCAACACATCCTCGCCTACCGGAAACATCTGGATCGAATCCGCCGCGAAAAAAAGGCGTTCGTCAGTTGGTTCCCGCAACTCTCCGCGTTCAACTATATCGACGACGAAGATGTCGCGGAGTGCAACCGGCTGCTGGACGCGGCGGAAGCGGCCGTCGCCGGCAACCCTAAGTTGCTGGCCCGTGCCCGCCACGCCAGATTGGGCTTGGACCGACTGATCTGCCTGCGTTCCTGCCCCGCCATCCTGCACGATCCCGCGCAGAAAGCAAACATCGTGAAGAAAATTCCCGGATTCGACGCCGTGAAGGCACGTTTGTCAACCGACTGGCCGGCATGGATCAAGCCCTATCCGAAATCCGACAAGCTAATCAAGGTAGAGATGGATCATCTGGAGAAAACGTGGCACCAGACCGTGGCCCCGCCTCCCGCGCCGGAACGCTTCCAGAACAGCCGCTACTATGATTTTCCCGCATTCTTCCTCACCAGCCACGGCGAGCCGGGGCAGGAAATTCTGGTGGACGATCCTGAAAGCCCGATCGGACAGGCGATGCGCACCGACGCCGACAAGAGCCACTACTTCAAACTTCCGTTCGGCGGCGGCGTGTATGACGAAAAGACCAAAAAGTCGCTCGGCGGTAGCGAATGCGCGGAGGTACAGGGAACCGGTTACCACTGGTACCACGTCTGCAAGGCAAAATTCACGCCGACTTGCTACTTATGGTTTACGCGCGCGTGGACGACGCAACTCCGCGCCGGCAATTATCGGGAACTGGCCGGGAAGGAACTTGACGTGTGGGTCTCGGTAAAATTCACCGGTCCGATGTTCCAGCCCGGAACTGAAGGCAAAAGCTACATCTGGATCGACCGCGCGATTCTGGTTCTGCCGTAGCGCACCACCTTGCAAGGAAATGAAGAATGAAGAGTGAAGAATGAAGAATTGAGGCAACAATTTTTCACTTTTAATTCTTAGCTTTTCATTTTCCCAACCACCGCACCATCTAACCACCCAACTTCTACTTAAAGATGAATAATAATTGTACTGTGAATTTTGTTGTACTGCTCATTGTTGCGGCGGCGCATACTGGCGGCGCGGCAACCGCCGTGGAACTGCCGGACGAGAAGTCCACCCGCCCGCCAATCTCCTGCGCCCCGTTCCCCGACCGCATAACCGCCTACGTGTGGCGGAACTGGTTCCTCGTACCCCACGACCGTATGGCAAAGGTGGTGGAAGCGTCGGAACAGGATCTCGAAGGAATCGCGGCCGAGATGGGATTGCCCGCAAAAGTTGACGTGCTGCCCGCTTGGCGGCGGCAGGGGTACATCACGGTGCTGCGGCGGAACTGGCATCTTTTGGACTACTCGCAGCTGATGGAACTGTTGGACATGGACCGCCAAAAACTCTACTTCTCGCTGATGGAGGACGATTTCCTCTGGCACAAAATGGGACGGGTGAAACCTTCGTGCGGCAAGCTCACGTGGGATCCCGCGACCGTGGCTGGCGGCGCAGAGCGGCGTAAACAGATTGCCCAGATCCTTAAAGATGAACAGATTGACGATTTTTCGGAGGAACCGCGATTCACGTTCGTGAACGAGCTGAAACGGGTTAGCGGCCGTCAAATTGAGCGGACGGGGACAAAAAAGAACTCGCCCTTTGACCTGCGGCTAATTTTCAGTTACTTCGCCGATTACGGCGATCCGTTGGGCGACCCGGAGGTATCCAGCTATCCGGAAGGGCTGCTTGAAAAGCTCGCCGCGCAGGGAGTGAACGCGGTGTGGCTGCACACGGTTTTGAACACGCTGGCGAAGGACCCGAAATATCCCGAATTCGGGGAAGGCAGCGAACGGCGCATTGAGAATCTGCGCCGATTGGCCGCCCGCGCCGAAAAATACGGCATCAAGGTTTTCCTATACATGAATGAACCGCGCGCGCAACCTCCAGCGTTCTTCGAGGCCGCACCATGGCGTGGCGAGCTAAAGGGAGTGTCACAGCAAGGCGACGGTACTTTCACAATGTGCACCAGCCATCCCGAGACGCACCGCTGGATGCGTGACGCGGTTAAGAGCGTGTTCGCGGCCGTGCCAAACCTGGGCGGGATCTTCACAATCACGATGAGCGAAAACCTCACGAGCTGTGCCTCACGCGGCGGAAAGGCGAATTGCCCGCGCTGCAAAAACCGCAGTATCGCGACGATTGTGGCCGAGGTGAACCGGACACTAATCGCCGGCATGCAGGCGGGGAACCCCGATGCGCAGGCTATCGTGTGGAATTGGGCGTGGCCCGATGACCAAGAGGAAGATATCATCGCCAACCTGCCGACCGAAGGATGCCGCTTGATGGCGGTGTCGGAAGGGCGGATGGACATCTGCCGGGGCGGAGTGCGCGTGCGGACTAGCGACTATTCCATCTCCTGCGTCGGGCCGAGCGAGAAATCGCTGTCCTTCTGGAAAGACGCCCGCGCTCACGGGTTCCGTACCATGGCCAAAGTGCAAGCGAACACAACCTGGGAGGTCGCGGCGGTCCCCTACCTGCCGGTGATGGATCTGGTAGCCGAGCAAGCCTCCAACCTCGTAAAGGCGGGGGTGGATGGCGTGATGCTTTCTTGGTCGCTCGGAAGCCTGCCCGCCCCCAATCTGCGGGTGTATGACGAGATTGACGCTTCCGGTAATATCGACAAGACGCTTAACACGATCGCGACCGACCTTTACGGTCAGGACGCGGTACCGGCGGTCAGGAAAGCGTGGCACTCGTTCTCGGAAGGCTTCCGCAATTTCCCGTTCCATATCAGTGTCGTGTATCTCGCGCCGTTGCAAACCGGGTGCGCCAACCCACTCTACTGGAAACCGACCGGCTACACCGCCACAATGGTCGGAATCCCCTATGATGACGCTAAAAATTGGCGCGGCCCCTACCCGTCGGAGATTTGGACGGATCTGATGCAAAAGGTGGCGGACGGCTTTGAACAGGGTTGCAAGGATTGGAAAGCCGCCATCACAACGATCAAAGACCCCGGCAAGCGCGCGTTTGCCGAAAAAGAGCTGGGACTTTTCCGCACGGCGGCGCTCCATTTCGCGTCAGCTGCCGACCAGATGCGGTTCGTGGATGCGAGAAACGCGGGCGACAACGAAAAAATGCGGTCCATCGCGGCGCGTGAACTGAGAAGAGCGAAAGAAGAACTGGCCCTGGCCCGTGCTGACAGCCGCATCGGTTACGAATCCTCTAACCACTATTTCTTCATTCCGCAAGACCTGCGGGAAAAAATCCTAACCTGCAAACTCCCCCCTTACCCATAACCTAAATGTTCACATTCTTCACTCTTCATTCCCAAACTCGTCACTCGTAACTCGTCACTCTCCTATCCCCTAATCCCTAACCCCTATCCCCTAATCCCTATTCAAAACTGATTTGCGGTAATCGCGCATTGATATGCCGAAACGCTTCTTGAAAAGGATCTTGGGCGGCGTGGTGTTGGACCAGCCGCAGGACGCGGTAATCTCGGCGATAGGGTCGTTTGTGTACCGGAGACGGCGTTTGACCTCCTCCAGACGGATCCGTAGCATGGCTTCGTAAACGCTCTCATGCTGGAGTTCACGAAAACGGAGTTCAAGCAGTGAGCTGGAAACTTTGAACCGCCTCGCCACATCATCCACGCTGATACCCTTCCGCGCTTCGCGGTTGATGTAAACGAGTACCTTCTGCACGAACCGTCCCATTTTGGACAGCGGCACTGTCGATTCCCGATGGATAACGGACCGTATGCCGACTTTTCGGACTCTTCCTGCCGGCGGGATGGTTCCACCCGCCATCATGCGGTCCAACAGTTCGGCGGCAAGCCTACCCTCTCCGATGAAGTCCGGCTGGATGCTAGTGAGTTTCGGCTCAGCGTTCTCGCAAAGGATCGGATCGTTGTTGACGCCAATGATGCCGATCTCCGCAGGCACTTTGAGTCCGATTTCGCGGCAGAGATCGAGAATTTCAAACGCCCGGTCGTCACACGCGGCCAATAATCCGCAGGGTTTGGGAAGCTCGGTCAACAGGCTGGCGATGGTTGCTTTGTCCTCCACTTTTCCCGAATAGTGATCAATGTCGAACATGTGGCAGTCGAGCCCCGCCGCAGATAACGCCGCCCGGAACGCTTCGCCGCGCTCGCGGCTCCAATCGTCATTCGTGCGGTACCCCGCATAGACGTAACTTTTGTAGATTCCCTGTTTGAGAAGCGTCTGGGCGGCTTCCCGGCCAACAATCTCCGAATCGGTCTCAACGAAAACAATGTGACGCCTCCGATGTTCTATCTCGCCGCCGGAAACATTCATCACAACCGTCGGCAGGTTACTTTCGGCAAGAACCGCGAGAGCGTCATCCGTACCCGGAATCCCGACGATGAAACCGTCCGCGCCGTAACTTATCTCATGGCGTACTACCTCCGCCGTGAATTCCTGTCGTGTCCGGTAAATTATCAACGGCCAACGCCGCCCGGTACTCAAATGCTCGAAAATCCCGTTCAGTTTGTCCTGCCCGGCAATCCCGGCCATCCTAAGCGCCACAACCACGCGCCTCGACTTGTTGTATTCCTTGGTATTTTTCATAGGCGGAAAAGTGACGCTCCGGACGAATACGCATCCAACCCGGATTCGCACGCACTCCTTTCGGGGCGAATCTTAACAAAACCCTGCCGACGGTTGCAAGCGGAATCCGCCTTCTGACGCCGGTTTTTGGCCCCAAATATGATTTTTGGCGAAAAGATAACATTTATTTGGTGTTAAGATGATTTACATATACGATTAAAGTTGTTATACTATTAGACATGAATTCGAATGAGTGTGACAATCGACGGATATGGTTCCTCCTTGTGGTCGCCGGTTTGGGCGGTCTGCTGTACGGAGTGGATTTCGGCGTCATCGCGGCAGCAGAGCCTTATATGAAGGCGTTGGGGGTCTATTCCGACGCGCAGATAAGCCATGTCGTCGGCGCGGTGCTGCTTGGCGGGCTGCTTTCGTCCGTGACCGCCGGATGGCTGTGCGATTTCTTCGGCCGCAAGCGAATGATCGTCGCGTCGTCCGCGATGTTCCTGGTGGCAATACCGATAGTGTGCCTGTCGCTTGACACGTTCCCCGTGTTGTTCGCCGGACGCGTCCTGCAGGGTATGAGTGCTGGTTACATGGCCGTCGTCATGCCGATGTACCTCACGGAGACGTTGCCCGCCGATATCCGCGGGCGCGGCACGGGTGTGTTCCAGTTCTGCCTTGGGCTCGGGCTGGTGGTAGCCGCCACCGCCGGTTGTCTCGTCGCGACTTGGTACGGCGCGGCGGACAATAAGAGTCTCGACGCCGCCGGAATGTCCGCCGCCTGGAGCGCGAATTTCTGGTGGACAATGGTTCCGGTCGCCGTACTCTTCGCGGGCAGCCTGCGCCTTCCCGAAAGCCCGGTGTGGCTGGCGAGGCGTAATGGGAAAGGTATAGCACCACCCAACCACCTAACCACCCAACCACCTAACCACTTAATCACCCAACCGCCCGACAATTCTTCTCTCTTCCAACGCCGTTACGTCATCCCGTTCCTTCTGGCGGTACTGGTGCTCACCTTCAACAAAACAACGGGCATGAGCTCGTTCACCAGCTACCTCGTGACCATTCTGCACAGTGCAGGCTTCGAGGGGATCTTCGCCAACTGGGGACAACTCGCCGTGAAGCTCACTAATATGCTGGTGACCATCGCGGCGGCGGCACTGGTAGACAAGAAAGGTCGCACTTGGCTGCTCAAGGTTGGCACGGGCGGGATGACGATCGGCCTAGCGGCCATCGGAAGCGTTTTTCTCGCGATCGAGCGGTTCGGCGTGGAGGCGAACAACTTCACCGGGCTTCTCACAATGTTTGCGTTTTTCTTCATGCAAGTGTTCTACGCGCTCGGTCCCGGACTGTGCGTGTGGCTGGTCCTGTCCGAACTTATGCCGCTGCGCATCCGCGCCAACGGCATGGCGATCGCGTTGTTCATGAACCAGCTCGTAGCGTGGGGGCTAGCCTCTTGGTTCCGCCCGTGGGTGGCGGCGTGGGGGTGGTCCTCAATGTTCTTCTTCTTCGCCGTCAACGGCGTGCTTTATTTCATCACGGCTCTCTTCATCCCCGAAACGAAGGGCAAGTCGCTGGAAGAGCTGGAGCGGCTGTTTGATAAATGCAGTGATTAGGGACTAGTGGTCAGGGATTAGGGATTTCGCATGGGTACGATAAAAAGTTTTCGAGATCTTGACGTGTGGAAAAAGTCGATGGACTTCGCGGAACACGTTTACAAAGTGCAGCGGAATTTTCCTGATTCCGAGCGGTTTGGATTAGCCGACCAGCTACGCCGGGCGGTCGTCTCCATCCCCTCAAACATTGCCGAAGGACACGGTAGAGGAACGACAAAGGACTTCGCCCGCTTTTTAACCTTAGCCCAAGGTTCGCTTAATGAGGTATCCTCCCAACTGGAACTGGCGCATCATTTTGGTTACCTGCCTTCGGGAACCGGGCTTTATGAAGAAGCGACGGAAATTGCCAAGATGTTATCCTCCCTCATCAAGAGCTTGGATAAAAAGGAGAAATGCAAATGACAAGTTTTTACCCCACCCCCTATCCCCCCTATTCACTAACCCCTATTCTTCACTAACCCCTAACCCCTAAAAACACCATGATCACACAGACATCCATCAGTTACTACGGTCTCAATTACGTTGAACACGCGGAAGCGGATTTCAAGGAAATGAAGGCGCACGGCGTGACGCAGGTTATCCTTGCCGTCACGGAGTTCGACTTCGATTTCTGGCGTCCGAATATTCCGAAAATCGTGGACAAGGCGCACGAGCTTGGGCTGCGCGTTTTGATCGACCCGTGGGGCAACGGCAAGTACTTCGGCGGCGAACAAGTCTCAAAATTCCTTCAGGACAACGTGGAGAACCGGCAGGTTTCCGCCCTCACCGGCGAGAAGCTGCCCTACGCCTGTTTCAACACGAACTCGTACCGCGACTACTTCAAGAACTTCTGCACCACCCTCGCCCGCGAGGCGAAACCGGACGGATTCTTCTGGGACGAGCCGCACTACGCCTTCCCCAAGGGAATCGCCTCCATCACCGGCGGCGTGGCGGATGACTGGACCTGCTTCTGCCCCGTCTGCCGCAAACGCTTTGAAGACTACTACGGCTACCCGATGCCGAAGTACATGACGAACGATGTGAAGCAGTTCCGCTGGCGCGAGGCGCTGGTGGTTTTGAGTGACACCTCAAAGGCTCTCAAGGAGATCGATCCGAAACTCGAAATTACCTGTTGCGTCCACGCCACCCAGAACGGTTACTACGTTTCCGAATATCGCGGTTACGACAATTGGGATATGGTGGGAGCCTGCCCGTATTTCGATGTTTTCTCCACCACCATCGTCAACTGGGCGTTGCCAGAAGACTTCTTCCGCGACATCACCGAACGCACCGTCGCCATCGCGAAGAAATACGGCAAAAAATCCGAACGCTGGTTCATGGGCTACTACAAACAGCCGAAGGACTGGGCGCAGGTGGCGAAGTGGGTCGATATCGCGAAAGACGCGGGCGTGGACCGTATCGCCGCCTGGACCTACCGCGGCGGCTATGGCACCGTCGTCGGCGCCCCTGACGCGCTGAAACTCTGGGATACCATCGGCGAGAATTACAAGCGGGTGTTATCTGAAGTCTGATGTCCTCAGTCTGAAGTCTTCAGCCGAACCACCGACGAAAGACACGATGAATAGAAAGGATGCCATGAAAACAAAACGGATTACCGATGTTGTCGCGGCTTGCGTGCTGTGCGCGACAATGTGTCTGACGGTTACTGCGGCGCCGCTGCAAAAGCTAACCTGGGACAAGAACACTTGGGTGGCGTTCGACAACACCATCACCGCCACGGTGGATTGTCCCGACCCGGCGGCGACGGAATGGGTGAAAGCCCATTTTGCCGATTGGTACGGGTCGTATGCGCCTAAAGTGGCGTCCGGCAAAACCGGACTAACGGTACAAGATGGCGATGAGGCGTATGTGGCGGCGGTTGATGCAAACGGCATGAAGATCGCTTCGCGCACGTTGGCCGGAACACGGTGGGCCGCCTACACGCTCCGTCAGATCGCGATCGCGAAGCGCGGCACCTTCAAGACGGAGGGAATGCTGTTGCCGACCATGAACATCACCGACGCGCCGCATCTGTCGTTCCGTGCCATCCACCTCTGCTGGTTCCCGGAAGTACGTCCTCAGCAGATTGAACGCGCGATCCGACTTGCGGCGCTGATGAAGTTCAACTACGCGATCATCGAGCCGTGGGGAATGTACAAAAGCGAGAAACATCCTTGGTGGCCCTGGCCGCAGGCGAACATGACCAAAGACGAGGTGAACCGCCTCGTCGCCATCGGAAAGGACATCGGCATCACGTTAATCCCCCAGATCAACGTCTATGGCCACGCCTCCTCCTCGCGCGGCTGCACCATCAAGCACAGCGCGCTCGACCTCCATCCCGAGTACGAGCCGCTTTTCGAGCCGGGCGGGTGGAACTGGTGCCTCTCCAACCCCGAAACGCAGCGCGTCCTGCGCGAGTTGATTGCTGAAATGCATGAAAACTTCGGCAATCCCCCCTACTTCCATCTGGGATGCGACGAAGCACAACGGCAGACCTGCCCCGAATGCGTGAAAACGCCAAACAGCGAACTGGTGTTGAAACACATCGCTGGCCTTGCGGAATTCGTCAAATCGCGCGGAGCGCGGGCAATGATGTGGCACGACATGCTCATCGACAAAAAAGATGCCCGCTGGAAGGGTTTTGTAGCGAACGGCGATTCCAACGCGACAAACCTCCTAGCCCGGCTGCCGAAGGATATCATCATTTGCGACTGGCAGTATTCGTACGATAACATGAATGAGACGCGCAAAGAGTGGCCCACGATGACCTATTTCAAGGAACAGGGTTTCTCCGTAGCCTGCTGCCCGTGGATGAATGACAAATCGATGAAACCGATGGCCGACCACATCGTTAAGATCGGCGGCTTCGGCTTCATCGAAACCACCTGGCACCATCTGCGAGGTTCCGATTGGCAGAAAATGTACATGGGGGCCGCCCATGCCGCGTGGGGTTCGCCCGTCTCGCACGAAGTCTCCTTCCAGCGTTCGTTGCGCCTAATCGGCCAAGATATGAAAGTGACCGATTACCTCGACACCGGTTTTCTGAACTATCAGGTTCCGCCGTCATGGTGGATTTCCAATTAACAAACAACATCCCCGCGGCAAGCGCGTTCAAAACGACCGCGCTTGCCGCATCCGTCTTTTAAATCCACGCGACACGTTTCCCAATTCAGATTGACCAAACAAAGTCAAAATGTTAACATAACCAGCGATTCGTGGATTCTGCAAAGAATGAATAATGGATAACATTCCCCAAACGTCGACAACGCTTTTACGAAGTCTGGCGCAGGAAACTCCCGGCGCCAGATGGGGAGATTTTGTCAGCCGCTACCGTCCCATGATGGAAGCGTTCATGAAAAGCCGTTTCCCGGCGGTTGAGGCGGATGATGTGATACAGGAGACGCTGCTGGCGCTCAGCCGCATCATCCGTTCTTACCGCTACTCTCCCCAAACCAGCGGACATTTCCACAACTATCTCACCGGCATTCTCAAAAACAAAGCACTGGAAATGCTGAGACGCAAAGAGCGCCAGGAACGGATACCGGCGGAGATGGCGGAACGCCTCACGCCGAAAACGTCCGGTGACAGTCAGGATTGGCGCCAATCCATGTTTGAGATCGCCCTGCGCCAGTTCCTAGACGATCCGACAATCGCCGACCGTACCAAACAGGTTTTCACCCGAACGGCCATCAACGGCGAGTCGCCGGAGAAGGTGGCCACCTCGCTCAAGATGACGCGACACGCCGTTGACCAGGCGAAAAGCCGGTCACTCTCCCGGATCCGGGAGTTGGTGGCGGCATTGGAGGCGGTAGCCAATGGTTGACACCGATGACATTGCGAAACTCTGTGCAAATCACGGGCCGGTTTCGGAAGACGCCCATTTTGAGGCGGGAACCGTCTTCGGCGACTGGCGGCTGACTGGATTCATCGGCCGGGGCGGCAACGGTGAGACCTACTGCGCGGAACACGTCAAACTCGGCACGCCCGCCGCCGTGAAGGTCCTCATTCGCGAGGGCGAACGTGCCAAGACCAGGTTCTCCCGCGAGGCGGAACTACTCGCCAAACTGCGGTCGGACGCTTTTCCCCGTTTTTTCTCATACGGGGAGGATAACGGGCGGCCGTATCTTGCGATGGAGTTGCTGGAACCGGGCGAGTTGCCAAAAGGCGACCGGGCGGTCGGCGGTTTTATGCTGAAAATTTGCGATGCCGTCGCCGAACTCCACGCGATGAACGTGGTTCACCGCGACATCAAGCCCGCCAATATCCTTTACCGTTCCAACGGCAATCCTGTCCTTTGCGATCTGGGTCTGCTGAAACAGCTCCAAGAACCGGGGGAGTCTGACGCTGACGGGATTCCCAAATTTTCCTCCTTCACCGGTGTTGTCGGGACGCCCGGTTACGGCGCACCCGAGCAGATGGAGCGCGGCGAGGTGACCATCACTTCCGATATCCACGCGCTGGGAGTGCTCGCCGAGCGTTGTTTTGGCGGTAGGCTTTCATGGTGCTGGCGAAGGATCATCCAGTGTGCCACCTCATCGATTCCTTCCCTCCGCTATCCGAATGTCCCGGCGTTCGCCCACGCCATCCGGTTCCGCCATTTCTGGCGGCAGCTTTTCGTGGCGCTCGCGGTAATCTGTATAATTGCGGGTGGTGCATGGTATGCCCTCGCATCGGTATGGGCGATCCGATATTGCGTGGTTGACCTTTCCGGCGGACCCGATGCGGAATCCTACCCAGTGTCCTATCTGAGGAAGTTGCATACTAGATGGTCCAAAGAACACGGTTGGCCGGATGTGTACAAGACCGAGAAACTGGTGCTGAGGCAAGTTCCCGCCGGATCATTCGTGATGGGGTGCAAGGATGATCCGGAAGAGAGCCGCAAACCGCGTATCGAAATCGCGAAACCCTTCTATATCGGCGTCTTTGAGGTCACCCAGAGGCAGTACGAGCTGGTGACCGGCAAAAACCCATCCGTGTCCAAAGGCGCGACACGTCCGGTGGAAAACGTCTCTTGGACGGACCTTCGCGGTCCGTGGGAAACATTCAACTGGCCGGAGGAGCGGCGTGTCGATCCCGACACCTTCATCGGGCGACTCCGCGCCAAGACAGGGATTCCTTTTGATCTTCCCGACGAGACGCAGTGGGAATACGCCTGCCGGGCCGGAACGGGAAGTAACTACAACAATGGCGGAAACAATTGGGACGATCTGCGCCGACTGGGCCGATACGCTCACAACCAGACCGAGGTCGGCTGGCAGGAACCCTTCTCGACTCTCGCGCTGCATCAAGCGGACGGTAAAGGCGGGCACACGTCGAAACACACCGTCGTGGGGGTTATATCAGCCGAATCGTTGGGGACTCTACGATATGCACGGTAATGTCTCGGAATGGTGTCTGGACTGGTATACGAACCGGTCATCCTACACGGATGTCGGCATCGCCACGATGCCGATCGGCCGTTACCGGGTACGGCGAGGCGGGAGCTGGAACAATCTTCCGATGTATTGCCGTTCCTACTTCCGTGACCCATCTCTTGCCAATCAAGCGAACGAGTCCTTCGGCTTCCGGTTAGTCATCCAAGAATACTAGACCTCCAAATAAATCCTCACCCGTCACTTTCCCTAACCCTTACCCCCTAACCCATAATCCCTAATCCATTCTTCATTTCCGAACTCGTCACTCATCACCAGTAACTCGTCACTTTCCCTAACCCCTCTTTCTGCACGATCTACACGGTTTCATATCTCACCAACCATCAAACGGTAATGAGATATTCCAACATTTATGGTCTTTGCTTCAGTTCCAGTATGTGTCGCAGGTGTGAATAAGCATCGCGCAGTTCATGATTGCTAGTATATGAATCTCTTCGGCAATATGTTCATATACGATTCGATATGGACCGCATATGGTCTGACGGAGGCGTTCGTAATCCGGTGGAAGCGTCAAGAAACATTCTTCCGGTATTCTGTCTCCGAGTTCAGGAAAAGGCGGGAGCAGTCGTGTAATATTCCCGAAATCACGGTTCCATTTACTGGCGATTTCTCGGGTCTGCTCTCGAAATATGAGCCGAACAATACCCATCCTCTGATTATGGGCATGTCTGGACCACATGACTTTCATCGGGACGCTCCGTCAACATCCATTTTGTCTAGCATTTTTTCCGCCTCATCGAAGGAATCTTCCTCAGTAAGACATTCGCCATTTTCGAATTGCTTGCGGGAAATGGTAACAGCTCGCGACAGTTCGGCCTTTTCGCGCCATGATTCGATTTCGTCCCATGTGCTTTCAAAATCCGCAACGCTCATCATTACGCTGGTGCTGCGCCCGTTTTGCGTAATGACAATGGGGCGGTGCGTACGGGCCGTTCGTGCAAAACAGTCACTTAGAGTCCGACGATACTCGGAAAACGGTACGACATCCTCGTCGAGGCGTGGTCGCGAGATAGGTTTTGCTCTTGCATTCATGATGTCTCTCCTTTAGGATTGTCAATATGGTACACAATCTTGTACCTAATGTCAAGAGTACGAGTTAGTCTAACAATCCATCTTATCGGTAATATCTTTGCGATCCTTTGCGATCCTTTGCGGCTAAAAACCGTTGTTATAGGTAAGATCGTGTAGAACCCCTACAACCGTCAAACTGATAAAACCGATTGTCAAAATAAGCAACGCCGGAGTCGTTTTTTTCTTATTTTGACAAAATTTTGAAAATAAGCCAACGTACTTTAGTTTATATTGTATTGAAATTCTGAATTAAGCATAAGATTGTTTATTTATTTTGCTTGAACTCTTTTAAAAAAAGTAATACACTTTTCCTTATTAATTGAAGGAGATGGATATGTTTTCAAAGGAAATGTTTATCAATCGGATTGTTTTGGACAACCCGTGGTGGAGAACGGGGCATATCGGGGAAGAATACTCCCAGGTACGTCCGCGACTTTTCATCGATACGTTATGCCATTATCTTATGCTTGATGGTGCGCGCCGAGCCATCTTGTTGATGGGCCCGCGCCGCGTAGGCAAGACATGGCTTATCCAGCATGCGATTGAGAAATTGATTGAAAAAAAACATGTCCCGCCCCAAAACATCCTGTTCATTCCCGTGGATGTTCCGGTTTATTATGGGTGTGAACTTGAAGAACTGGTCTATGAAGTGTCCCGCGTTTCCGGCGTGAATCCCGTCACTGACCGAATGTTTGTGTTTTTTGACGAAATCCAGTACAGAAAAGATTGGGAAACCGCCCTTAAGACATTAACGGATTCATATCCAAACATCCGCTTCGTGGCGTCTGGGTCGGCGGCTTCGGTTCTCGTCAAAGGGGCGCGGGAAAGTGGCGCCGGCCGGTTTACAGATCTGACTTTGGGGCCGCTTAGTTTTTATGAGTATATGGACATGATTGGCGAGGACGAGAGCCTCTTCGACTCGATTGAGCGGACTAACCGGGTTTTTATCGATTACATCAATTTCGGGGGATATCCAGAGCTCGTGTCCTGTCTAGCTGTACGCGAAAACCCCCGACGGTTCATCCATCGGGACATTGTCGATAAAGTGTTGCTCCGTGATTTGCCAAGCCTCTACCACATTGACGATGTTCGTGATCTACAGGAATTTTTCTCTTACATAGCATTTCACACCGGTACTGTCCAGACGTACGAGGGACTTTCGCAAGGCTCCGGATTGTCGAAGCACACTATTTCAAAATTGCTTCAATACCTTGAGGAGGCGTTCTTGATTTCGAAGCAAGACAGGGTCGACATAAACGCTTTGTCGCTTAAACGGACAACTCAATTCAAAATCTATCTCACGAATCCGTCTCTGCGCGCGGCCATGTTTCAAGAGGTCAGAGGCGTTGACGATCCGTATTTCGGATATGTTGTCGAAACGGCGGTCTCCGCGCAGCTTGGAACCGGCGACGAAAGGATGGACTGGCGTTACGCGAATTGGCGAAACGGGAAAGAACAGCACGAACTTGATTTCGTCCAAATCAATCCGGGGACGCAACGCCCCATGTCGGCGTTTGAGGTCAAATGGTCTGACGGTCCCTTTGATCATCCTGCCGAAATAAAGGGTGCGATTGCTTTCGCGAAACAAAACGGGTTAAATAGCTTGACGGTGACCTCCAGGTCGCAACAGGGCAAAAAATATCTAGACGGCATAGAGCTTTCATTCATCCCCACTGCCTTGTTCGCTTACCGATTGGGCAAAAGCCGATTGTCAAAATAAGCAACGCCGGAGTCGTTTTTTTTCTTATTTTGACCAAATTTTGCAAATAAGCTAACGCGCTTTAGCTTATTAGGACAATAATACCCCCCAAAAACCCTTGGCCATTATTTTCAATTACCCCCTAACCCCTAATCCATTCTTCATTTCCAAACTCGTCACCCGTCACCCGTAACTCGCCACTCTCCCTACCCCCTATCCACTAAACACTAGCAACTGTATCTCTACACTATCTGTACGATCTACACGGTTTCATATCTCACCAACCCATCCAACCGCCAAACGACTTTTTTCAACTTTTTTTCAAATTTAGTTACCAAACTAAAATAATATTGGTATTTTAATGGTGTTTTGTTAATTGTTAAAAAGGAGTTATGTATGAAGTTTGACACCTCTTCTTCCTCTGACAAATTCCTCGTCTCGTTCTACACCAACAACTGGCAAAAGTTGGTTAATGCTCTCAACCACTATTATTCACAAGCCGACCGCGAAGACGCCGTAGAGTCGGTTTTTGTCAAGATGGTTGATGAATTGAGGCAGAATGGATCCGACGCCAGTTTCCCCAAAAACGGTATCCAGTTGTTTTATTACATTTTCAACCGTGCGAAGGCCCGCCTTTCCAACATGAAGGCCAAACGTGCCCGCCGTGTTCAGATCGAGATGGAAAATTTTGAGGATTTGGCCCACGCGTTTGGGTATTTCCGCTCCAACGAAGCGGCCATCACCTCCAAATACTCCCGCGCGCTGGCACTCGCCCTCAAGATGGCCCGCAAGGCCCGCAAGGTCTCCCTGCGGGATCTGGAGATCTTCACGAAACTTATGAGCGGCAAGGGAACCGTGACGTCGGTTTCCCGCAGCTACGGGATCACCGAGAGCAACACCTATAGGATTGTCTGTTGCGTCAAGAAAACCCTTCGCAACGACAAGCACGGCCCGAACTATCTCACCCGGGCTCTTGACCAGATCCAGAACGACGATTTCAGGCCTTCGGCGGCATAGCCGCCTTTTTTTCGTGTGTCATGTAATAATTGCGTTTCTTGACCATATATAATAAAGTGTGGAGGTAAACAAAACGAAAGGAACAAACATGACAGATAAAAATCTGAAGATGACATTCACTGGTTTGGATGAGAATCAAGACAAGCTTGACGGGGCCACCGACGGGAGTAAAGAGATGTTCTCGCATGGATACGGGATACCTTCCACCCAGATTCATAAACCCGAGTCCGAAACCGAAGACGAGGACATACCGTCCTTTTTCGAGTCGAGAATACATCCTATACGGCGTCAGATGAGAAAACAGCATCCTTTACCTATAAGTTGGATGGTTAGGTGGAACGGTCAAACGGTTAGACCGTCAAACGACCAATGACTGTGTTTGAATGTGGAGTATTCCCCAGCAAAAAAAAGGAGCAACGAAATGAGAAAACCGCAAAATAAGCGCGATATGATCCCGATGTATTCGGCCGAAGACTTCTTCTCCGGGAAGAAGGACGCAAAGCCCGTCGGTTGGATGAGTAACCCGGATAAGACCGGACCTTCGGTTTTGGATAGTGCAACGTTTGACCAGATTATGGCGGAAAGCTCCGGCGAAAAGGAACGATTTATGGATAACTTCAAGGAAAAAATCATCGGTCTTGTCCATTCTATTGAGCGCCCCGGAAAGGAAGCCGTTCTCAACTACCTTGAGAACAGCAACTTTTTTACGCGCGGCTGCTACGAACACCACACAGAACTGGGGGGATTGGCCCGGCACTCGCTTGAAGTGTATGAATACATGAGCAAATGCGCCGGCGCTATTCCCGTTGAAAGTGTGATCGTGGCGGCACTTTTCCACGATCTGGGCAAGACGCGAGCCTCTGACGGGAGGGGACACGGCGCGCGTTCGCTGGACATACTTAAAGAGTGCGGTTTCGAATTGAAACCCGATGAGCGTATTGCCATCGGAAACCATCACAAAATATCATTGGACCTCCTCGGTTGCCGTCTGCGCCGGATTCTTTCTCGCGGCGATTGCGACAGCACCGGCCGCTGGAAGCGGGAACAACATAAATAAGCCGAAAAGTTCGGCTATGCCATGCGGTAGGCGGAGGTGCTTTTGGTACCTCCGCTTACCGCCTTTTGGCTATATCCTTGCTAAAAAATGGGATGTAGTCAAAAATCATGAAAAAAATAACACTTTTTTTCAAAAAAGTTTACATTTCCAAAAATTGTGGTAAAATAGAAGAGTTTTTGTAAAAAGAAAGGAAATTATGATAGTTGATGATTATTCCACCTCCGACAATTCCCTCACTTCCTTCTACACCAAGAATTGGGAAAAGCTGGTTAACGCGCTCAACCACTATTATTCCCAAGCCGACCGCGAAGACGCCGTGCAGTCGGTTTTTGTCAAGGTTATGTCGGAATTTGAACATAAAAAACCAGAGGGGCTTCTCCCCGAAACAGAAACCGAGCTTTTATACTATATCTTCAACCGCGCAAGGGCGCACCTTTCCCACATGAGGGTGAAACGCGCCCGCCGTGCGCGGATCGAGATTGAGAACGCCGAGGATTTGGCCTACGCCCTCGGATACGTCCGCTCCGACGATGCCGCCCGTACCGCTGAGTATTCTCGCGCACTGCCGCTTGCCCTCGATATGGCTCACAAGGACGGCAAGGTCTCCAAGCGCGACCGCAAGATCTTCCTGGCGATCACAACCGGCAAAGAAACCGTGCCGTCGGCATCTCGGCGCTATGGGGTTACCGAAGGCAACACCTATAAAATCGTGTGCTGCGTCAAGAAAGTCCTCCGCGATGACTCGCACGGCCCGAACTATCTCGCCCGCGCGCTCAATTGGGTCCGGAACGGGGGTTCCGGGCTTTCGGCGGCATAGCCGCCTACCCTTTTTACATTACCCCGTAATAGATAATGGTTTGACGATTTGAACAACGGCGTTTTTAGCTGCAAAGATCACAGGGCACAAAGGAGTACCATAAAAAATTGGCAATTGGCAATATTTTCCACAACAGACCGAAATACTGGTTTCAATCATAGACAGAATCTGCTATACTACAGCTGTGTTTGAGGGGGTGGTGTATCCCACCGTTACCGTAATCATAACCGAAGTTATGAAGAGAGAGGAAGTGAACCAGTGAGTACGAAATGCAGATACTGTGGCAGCGCGAGTTACGGCTCGGGCTGTATCCATTCCCCGACTAGGAAGCACGAGCACCGTGACGACGAGAAGCANNCACTGCGAATGGTGCGGTTCGTCAAGTTACGGATCGGGCTGCATCCACTCGCCTACGCGCAAACATCGGCACGGCCCCGGCGCCAACAAGTGTATCTGGTGCGGCTCCACCTCCAACGGTTCCGGCTGCATCCACAGCCCGACCGGCAAACACGAGAAGTGAGATCCTGTAGCGGCGGCGTCCCTGTGGTTAGATGGTCATATCAAAGGCGGCGGTATCACAATGGTAGTGTGAGGAATAATGCGTAGGGAGTATCCAGAAAACGTCCATAATCTGCTTTCCAAGTGGGAAGCGACGAAGACGGTGCGCTTTGTCGAGTCAAGGGGGATATCTTCTCGTAACTGGCGTATGTTCTGGTCTGTGGAATGGGGGCACCTTCGGGCCATCCTTTTGTCATCATGATACAGAACGCCTCCTCAACCGCGTCCTCACGTTCTGCGCGAGAATAGTAGTTGTTAAGGCTATTGATTGACATTGATAAGACATTCGTGACAAGCGACCATCATTTCCGCGAGTGGACGCATTTTGGCGGGCTCCTGTGCGAGAGTTCGAAAGGGCAGGAGGAAGAGCATATTGCGCTGCGTTCGGTGGAGCGCATGATCTATGGGCACTACCATCGTGGCATGGTGGAGCCGCCGCCCACGACGCGCGATTCGATCTGCGTATGCGCGAAGTGGCACGGGTGGAAACCGATTACGCTCGCAGAGGCGATCCGGCAGATGGATGCGGCAGAGGCGTAAGAAATCGAAAAAGTATGAGTGGAAATGTAAGAAAAGTCGCTTTGAAGGATTTATGTATGTGTGGTGAATGAAAAAAGAAAGGTGATTATGAAATCCTCAATCAAAACCGAAAAAGCCTCCATCTGCTTCACGCGCCTCTATGGCCGCGCGGCGTATGAGGCCTGGAAGGCCCGCGAGGCCGAGATCGACAAGCTCATGCAGCAGCGTGTCTATAGCCGTCGCAAGATCATCGAACTCCGCGAGGCGAACTTCCGCCAGATGAAGCTTGGCAAGCCGGATTCGATGTCGTGCGAGAAAGTGACTCCCATTGTAATCACTCCGTCTCAGGCGACCATGGCCGCGTAATGCCTCCTTCGGGCGGCATCTTCTGATGCCGCCCGATTGTATACATCGTTCGTAAATTTCGCTTATCGCTTCCCCAAAACGCCCCCACCCAGTTCGTCAAATAGAAAGGACACTCTTTGATGAATGATGGGTTCATTGCGTTCGTCAAATACTGGACACTTTCCTAATGGTTCGTGTTTCCGGGCAGTGATGTTGTCCCGCCCCCGTCCCCGGGAGCGAATGCCGGCCCCGAAGGGGTGGCGCCGTAAGGCGCCAAGGCCGAGCGGACGGGGACGGGGGATGAATCCTTTGCGGTCCCTTGCAGCCGCCGTACGCGGCGCAGCTTTTTAGGATTCGGCGATAGAGTTCAATGCCGTTGAGTTTCGCCTTGCGGCGCATGAGCGCGTCCTTGGCTTCCTGCGGCATGTCAGGGTCGGCAAGAACCCTTGCGTACGGTGTCTTGGGCCTGTCGTATCGGCATGCGAAGCCCTTGGAATCCCCGCGTTTGGTCTTCGCCACAAGCATCTTGCACGGGACGCAGAAGTTCCCCCAGACCGA
>DBXY01000055.1:68428-94525 GCA_002309765.1 Verrucomicrobia bacterium UBA1200 | reverse complement strand
CGGCATCCGCAAGACCGAGGCGGTGCACGGAAAAACGCTTTATCTCGCGGGCGACGGTCCGGACGGGAAGGGAGCGCTCTACAACTCGAATCCGATCGCCCACTGGGGCGAGACCGTAGGCACGCTCATTCTGACGGACCACGCATCCTTCGGTGGCGGCCATCTGTCGGTGCGTCCGTTGGCGAATTCCGCGGAGGGAGCCTCGCGGGCCCGCGTCGAGGGCCCCTACACGCTGACGCTCCGTAATCCCGTACAGGAGGAGACGACGAGTTTCGTCAACACCTCTTTCGCGCTGGACCGCCTGGAGTTGCGTGACTCAAAGACGCAGTTCGAGGGGACATTGGACGGCGTGATCACGAACGGCATCCATGCCTACGGCACATCCACCGTCAACTTCCATGGCGGGAGCATGACCACCGAAATGCCGCTCATCTTTGAAGAGGGTTCCGCGACGGTGACGGCGACTTCGGCGACGGGTGTGGGGTGCCCCGTAATCATTCAGCCGGATGCGACGGTGACAATGAACAATGGTTCGGATATCACCTACAACGTGCCATTCGTCAACAATGGCGCGATTGTCAAGTCGGGCGGCGGCATCCTCTGTTTCGCCGAAAACCTGACGGGTACGGGCTCACTCGAGTCGCGTGCGGGCACCCTGGCCTTTGCGCATGACACGACGTACGGCGAGACCATCAACGTCACGGGAGGGACGCTCCAGTTCGGTAACGCAGGCACGACGGCGATTCCGATGGCGATTCCGACCTTCGGTACCTTGACGGCAGATGTGAAGTTCGCATTCGGCACAGCCGCGACGATCGGAACCGAATATGACGAAATCGTCGCGAGGACGGGCGCGGAAAACAAGACCCTCTACGTCTATTCGGCCAACGAGCAAGCCGATCTGATTCTCCGGGGTGCGACGTGGGATGCCTATCGCCTGGTTCTCGCAAACTCTGCCAATTTCGGCCGCCTGATTGTTGACGAGGGATCGACGCTGAATGTCTCACAGCAACTGGAAGTCGGCGGAACGGACAAGGCGCCGAAGAACAGCCTCTTGGAGGTGAAGACGGGTGGTACGGTCAACTTCACCGGCACGAACCCCTATTTCTATGTCGGCTATTGGAGCGGCGCAAGCACGTCCACGCACTGCCTGCGTGTGGATGGCGGTACCGTGAATGTGCCGAACGTCAGTTTGATCGCAGCGCAAGACTCCGCGTACGGCTATGTCGAACTCAACGACGGCACGATTGCGGCGAAGGGCGTGAAAGTGCGCGGACGCACGAATGATGTCAAGGACTATGCGCATGACGAGCGTTTCATCCAGCGCGGCGGTCTGCTTGAACTGGGTTCGGAAGGATTCACGGCGGGCGAGATCAAATACGGCACGCCGTATCTCAACCTGGCGGGCGGCACGCTCAAGCCGACGGCTGAGCTCACGTTGCCGTACGCGACGTACTGGAGCTGCTTCGGCGAGAAGGAGAGTGACGCCGGCGCCTACACCATCGACCTCAACGGACAGTCCGTCAATTGGCAGACGGGTCTTCAAGGGTTCAGTGACGTGACGATCACGGGCGAAGGCTCCTTCACCTCCTCGACTCACTTCCAAAACATACCGAAGGGCAACTGGAAGGTCGAGGATGCGACGGCGTCCGTCGATCTCTCTGGCGCATCGGGCTTCGCGGGCGGACTTTCGCTCGGCGAGAACGCGCGGGCAACGATTGAGATCGATGGCGAGAGCCTCGTCGAGATGGGCGCGTTCACGACGGCCGAGTTCGCCAACTTCGACGCGGTGACGAACTATATGGGCTCCTATCAATATCTGGTGAACTCGATGGAGCGTCTGCATCGTTTCGACGATTCCAGCGCATCGAAGATCCAGTATTGTTTCTACTGTTACCGTGGCCAGTTCTACGTGCCGGAGGATAAGGTTTACTACTTCGCGGGCACGTATGACGACTACCTGACCTTCGAGGTCGACGGCGAGGTGATCCTCTCGAATGTCGGCACGATCGGGAGCAGCTGGCAGGTTGTCAGCACGGGCAACCGCGAATTGCAGGTGGGGTGGCACAACTTCCGCGTCTGCGCGTACGACCAGACGGGCGGACAGGGACCTGGCTATTCGGATTGGAAGGGTGTGATGGCGCTTGGTTGGACGACGAAGCAGCCGAATGCCGAAAGCAGCTCGATCTACTATACCAAGTTCGATCCGTCAACGCTGCGGATGCGCCCTGGTGTGTGCGCGTGGCAAAAGATGTCCGTTTACGACACAACGGCGCTCGATACGCCCGACTTCGCGGGCACGTCGTCGGGTTGTCTAAATTCGTTGCAGATGTTGCGCGCGTACAACGGCACCGAGCTGCGCGCGTTCTGCCCGAACAAGACAACCTGCCGCTTCACGGGTGAATTCTTCGCGACGGAGGCGGGTGACTACGAATTCACGGGGCACTTCGACGATGTCGTTTCAATCATCATCGACGGGCAGCTCGTGTGCAAGACGACATCGTGGTCCGAAACGATCATCGGTCAGGGCACGGTGACACTCACTGCGGGCTGGCACCGTTTTGACGTGCGCGTCGCGGACAACACCGGCAACGTAGGCTACAATAACTCGGTGACAGTAAAGGCGCCGGGAATGGGCGAGGCCGTTCCGTTCGACGAAGGCAACTTCGAGATGCGCGTTTGCGGTACTGGCTTGGGCGGCACTTCGACGCTTGCGGCGGGTTCGACGCTCAACAACATATCGGCAGGGCCGTGCCCGATTTGGGGGACGCTCGCCGGTTCTGGCTCGCTCTGCGGCAACTTCGAGTTCACTCCCGGCGGTACGTGGCGCGTGGGCATCGACGGCGCGAAACTGACGGACGCGGTCAACGTGACGGAAGTTCGCAACAACGACTTCCTCAAGAACTTGCGCCACATCGAAGTGGTGCAAGCGAGCCGTGCGCAAACCCAACGCTACCGTCTGTGCGCGGCTGGCTCGCTGACACCCGCAGAGGCGGAGGAAATCGAGGTGACGGCGACGGCTAATCCGGACGTGGCCGATGCGGTTACGGAGGGTTGGCGTGCGGAGGTGTCAGACAACATGCTGTTCCTCGTCAATCCTAAGCCGGCGGGGCTGATCCTCTTCTTCGAGTAATTGTGAAATCCATAATGGGCGGCGATGCGTCTTGCCGGTCTGCCAAGTCAAGCAACGCATCGCCGACCAAATCGCCGCCATGGCCAAAGCGCAGAATAATCTCCGCACATTGCATGGCAAGGCGTCTTAGGTCCTTGTCGGGTGGCGCGCGGCGGTTATTGGGGGGCTGGATCAAATAGTTGCCAACCGGCTCGTAGAGGCGGGTTTATACCCAATATGGGTAACCCTATAATAGGTTTTCGTCTGGTTTGTCACCCAAAACCATAAGGGCTAAAATCTTTTCAGGGTTTTCTCTGTTTTCCCCGCGAACGAATGGAGAGGCGTTGCCGGAATTTGGACAAGGAGGGTTGAGATGAAGATGTTTAGTGCCAGACATCCCATTCTTTTTCAGGTGGTGTTATTCATAGCGGCGATTTTTCTTGCCGTGTTTTTTGCTCTCCTCTTTCAGGTGGTGTTCCCTCTCGAAGAGAAGTCCGAAGACGTCATCGGTGCGGCGATTGGCCGGTTGCTGGCGGGCGGACTCCTGTTTCTGGTCTTTATCCGCAGTTTCAAGTTGAAGCGGCAGTTTTCCGGATTTGTTGTCATGTTGCCCGCGTTACTTTTTGCCGCATGGAACCTTTTCCGCTATTTCCTGACGAAGGGCGGGTCTGTCGATAATTATGTCTATGCGATCGTGCTCGGTTTGGCACCTGCCGTCTTTGAAGAGGTCCTTTTCCGCGGAATATTCATCCGCAACCTGAAGGCAAGCGGTAAGAAGCCGTTGTCCATCCTGCTCATATCGTCCCTCTTTTTCGGATTGGTACACGTGACAAATTTCAGTTTGAGTGTGATTAACATGTCGATTCAGGTGGGTTCTGCCATTGTGGTCGGTCTGGTGTTTGGCGCGATCTACATCAAAACGGAGGATTTGGTCTCTATCATCATTGCCCATGCCGCTATCGATATATGCGATGAGATGTTTCCCGTCGGAGGTCTTGTTCTTCCCGGCGTGGAGCTTACGGGATTCCTCATACTGTTGGCCGTGGAAACATGGTACGCCTTCTGGCTGATGTCGAGGTCCCCCCGTCTGCCAGAGGCGCTTCCAGATGCGGATGCCCAGAATCCCGAGTCCCGCTTATTCGAGCCGTAGCAGCGTTTTCGCATGGGTGAAGGCGGTTCAATCACACGAATAGAGGTCACGGAGGCATGCGGCCATGAACTTCTCGTAGTCGGGATGATTCTGCTTGAATAGCTGTGCGTTTGGCCCGCCTATAGATGCGCAGCCCCGCGGTAAGTTTATGAGATTGTGCGTACTCGCGTATGCATCATTTCCGGCGCGGTGCATACAAAAAAACCGGAGGCTGATCGCTCAGCCTCCGGTTGCTGCATGACAGGAGTGGTCTTATATGTTCATTGGTTAGTTGCGTTAGTCTTCAAGCGGCAGGCTCTTGAAGAAGGTGCCCTGCGGGGTTGTTACCCGCAATAGCAGGCTACCGTCTTTTGCCTTCCCTGCGCACTTCTTTAAATCCTCTATGCTCTTCACCTCGTTGCGGTTGGCCTCGATGATCACCATCCCGGCCCTAAAACCCGCCTCTTCCGCGATTCCGCCCGGCTGAACCGCCGCAATCACCACGCCGTGCTTGACCTTTTCAAGCTCCAGCTCCCGGGCCAGTTTCGAAGTAAGCTCTTGAACTTCCATCCCGACTTTATCCAGGATATCGACCGGAGAATCATCATCCGATTCGCTGTCTTTATCCAACTCGTCGGGGAAGGATGCCACCGTAATGGTCAGCTTCTTTTCCTTGCCGTCACGGATCACCGTGACATTCGCTTTACTTGATGGCATAATCCGTGCCACTTCGTTGCGGAAGTGCATATTATCTGAAATTTTCTTTCCGTTAAGTTCCACCACGATATCGCCGGACTTCATTCCAGCCTTGTCGGCCGGGCCGTTTTCGACGACATCCGCAATGAGTGCGCCCTCGCTTCCGTCGTAACCGAGGCTCTTGGCGAGCGGGCCGGACAACTCGTCGGGGTTCAACATCACGCCGACGTAGCCGCGGGTGACTTTGCCGTGTTTCAGCAACTGGTCTTTGATGTTGATCGCCATCGAAATCGGCACCGCGAAGCCAATCCCCATGTAACCGCCGGTGCGGCTGTAGATTGCGGTGTTAATGCCCACCACTTCGCCGTCCACGTTCAAAAGCGGGCCGCCGGAGTTGCCGGGGTTTATCGCTGCGTCGGTCTGAATGAAGTCTTCGTAATCCGTGATGTTCATCCCGCTGCGGCCTTTGGCGCTCACCACGCCGACCGTAAGGGTTTCCTTCAGCCCGAACGGATTGCCGATGGCGATTACCCATTCGCCGGTCTTCAGTTTGTCGGAGTCGCCGGTCTTGAGGTACGGCAGGTCTTTGTCAGACTCGATCTTGATCAACGCGATCTCGGTGCGCGAATCCGCCCCGATCCGTTTGGCTTTGAACTCTCGGCCGTCGGAGAGTTTAACCGTTATCCGGTCCACATCGCCCACCACGTGGGTGTTGGTCAGAATGTAGCCGTCCTTGCTGATCAGGAATCCGCTACCTTGCCCGATCTGCTTGAATTGCCGGGGCAGGGGCGTGCGCTGACGGTTTCCGTAACCGCGCCGTCCGAAGAATCGTTCCGAAAACTCTTCGCCGAACAGGTCAAACGGGTTGTTGAAAAAGTATCTCCCCGATGCCGGTATCTGCTTCTCCACCTGGATGAAAACCACTGCCGGCGTTGCTTGTTCCGCTACGGCCGAAAAACCATGCCGAAAATCCACCGTGTCCGCGGTTTTCCCAGCGCCCTCCGTAGATGAAGTCGGGCGGCGCGACAGCAACGGCGCGGCTTGTACAATTTGCATAGGAGCGGTCGCGCCCAACAAGAGCGCGCTAACAAATGCCACATGTTTACAATTCATGTCAAATTCCTTTCTTTCTTTTTTTGCCAGCCTTAAAATGGCCGGGACGTTTTTGTTTAAGCTTTTTGCGTGCCAAAACATCTTGAGCCGTGTTTTTATCTGAAAAAAAGCGGTTTTCGGGCTAAAAAAGCGCTTTTTGTCCCATTTTGTTGCATAAGTGTGACACAGTGCGCTGTGACAAGTGGACAGAAAGTCGCAGTTGGGGATATTTCCCGACCGTATGGTTGACGGTGCTTGCCTAACGGAACCCGGCCAGTTTGTGGGTCTGGAGGGAAAGTAGCCAGGGGTTGGCGCGCTGGCTGGAGTTTAACCTTCCGAGCAGCGCGACCGCCGTAGCGACATCCATAACTCCGTCGCGCTCGCAAGGGGATATGAAGTAGTGCCGCGCAGAGATCCTGGAACGCATATTCGCGCAAAAATCTTCGATATCGCCGTCTGCGACAATACGCACCTCGTCGGCTTTGGTCGCCATTTTTTCATCATCGTAAAGTTCGGCGTACATGGCTTTCGGCGATACCGCCACGTAATCAAGCAATTTTGACGATTCGGCGTCAGGCGCGTTGACGCCGTTGGTTTCCAATGCCAGCCAGTATCCCCGGTCTTTTAGTTCCCGCAGTAACTCCGGCAAACCGGGGTGTACGGTCGGTTCCCCGCCGGTTACCACCACCGCCCGCACTCCGTCGGAACATTTGTCCACCGCGTCGGCGATTGCTTCGGGCGGCATCGGGCGGGTCACGCTGAAATCGGTGTCGCACCACGGGCAGGCGAGATTGCAGCGTCCCAGCCGGACAAACACCACCGGTTTTCCGGTGTTGGCGCCCTCACCTTGCATGGAACGGAAAATCTCTACCACTGGCAGGTTCACGGCTGATCCTTACGGTATTCGGCGCAGGAATCCGGGGTTTCGTACACCTTTACCGCCGACACCGCCACCCGGTCGGAGAGTTGGAGGAAGAAGTAACGCGCCAGATTTTCCGCCGTGGATCGGAACGGCAACCCGACGCTTTTCATTCCGTGGCGGTTGATGACCTCGGCGATTTCCCGTTCGCTGTCGCTTGCCTCATTAAATATAAAAGCATGGTCGAACCGGGAAAGGATGAGTTCCTCAATCAAACGCTTTAAATCCTTGAAATCGATGACCATGTCTTCTGATTCGCTTACCCGCTGCGACACCTCCACGATTACCCGGTAGGTGTGCCCGTGCAGGTTTTTACACTGTCCCGCATGGTTGGTGAGCACGTGCGCCGCGTCAAACCGGCATTCTTTGAAAACCGTTAACATCATTGTCTCCCGTCGTTAGTCGCCAGGAATCCCGTCCAGCTCCGGCAGTGCCGACCAGCCGCGCAGGCTTAATTCCTTGTCGCTTGAGTTAGGATCGCTTGCCAGCACCCCCACCCATCGTGCGGCGTAGTCCACCCGGAATTCCAAGACCGCCTTTCCGGCGGTGGGCAGCAGACCGGATTCCGTGTCCCATGAGAATGATTTTTCGCCGTCGAACAGTTCGAACCGCACCACCAGGTCGTTACGGCGCGACACCATGCGTGAAATGCGGTAACCGCGCCGCCCGTCCATGGTTGACAACAGCACCTCGCCTTCGTGGACTTGCGACCAGTCCTGCACTTCAAGCCGGAATTTACGGATTTCCGGCATTTGTCCGCCGCCGTTTTGTCCCGCCTCTAAAATGGCGGACGCCGGAATCAGCCGCAGTTCGCCGCGATTGGTGGTTGCCGCCAGTACTGGTTCGGTGCTGCCGACCCATCCCATCCATGTAACAAACTCCCCCGACCCGCCGGAGTGCAACGCCAGCGCTGGCGTGGACCATTCCGCCGTTTCGCCGCCTCCAACCGTGCAGCTTGCCGCGAAAAGGTGTCCGCGGTTGGCCACGTCAACCGCCAGATCCGGGTACACCGCCCAAACTTTGCCGTTGTGCGTGAATACCCAAGGCGTTCCGTTCCAGCAGCGGAACGGATACCGGTTTTTGGCGCCGCAAACCATTCGTTCCGGTACCGACCAGCTCGTCCCGCCGTTGGCGCTTAGGCTTTGCCCCGGATTGCCGTCGGTATGGAATACGCAAAGTATTCCGGTTTCGCCCAGCGGCACCATCCGGTGTTCCGCTTGGCGGGGACCGAATTCCGGATTGCGGATTCCGGACTGGCCGTCGGGTAATAATGAAAATTTGATCCGTCCGGCGTTGCGTTCCTCAAGCATTCCGTCTGCCGCCAGCAGCCAGCCTTCGCCTTCGTTGGCCGGCCACGACCCGAATTTGGTAAGCGGGAAGAACACGCGGCCTTTGCCGGCGGAGAACGGTTGGTCCCCGCACCAGAACCGGATTCCCTGTCCTTTCTGGGGATTCCGCGCGTCAATGGCGGTTTCGCGCAACGGCACCTCGATTCGGTCTTTCGACCAGTTTTTACCGCCGTCGTCGGAATATTTCATGGCCAGTTTGGCCGGTGCCGGGGCGTCTCTCGGGATAGTCCCGGTGTCGGACGGGAACCGATTGTAAAGGCAGTATAGCCGATTGAAGGGAGTTTTGAATAATGTCCCGCCTGCCGCGTTATCGTCAATCGGATGCGGCCCGTCCAGTTTCATTGTCCGGGTGTCCAGTAAATACGCCTCAAGATTGTCTTGACCGTTGGAAACACGCGTCAGTGTTAGAACGGCAATCCCTTCGTCCAGCGCCGCCACGGAAGGTTTCCCGGTGTTGTCAGGAAGTGCTACCGAGCGCATCCCGCGCAGATCGCGCGGGTCGTGGCCAGGTTGCGTCTCGATGCGCGGAAGCTGTCCGCCGTCGGGAGGCATGCACAGCAGCGCGTCGGCGTTCAGCGGGCCGTCGGCAACCCGCCAACCCCGCATTTTGCCCCGGAAGGAGTTGGAAAACGATGGCCGCCCGCCCAAATAGAGGTCGGGGAAACTTTGCGGCCGTCCGGGCCGGGCGGGGTTGGGAATGGTGCCCGACCACTCGCCGTTCAAATATAACACCCACGCGCCTTTGTTCCCGATGCCGGGATGGCAAACCAGTGCCACATGCATCCAGCCCGACTTTTCGGCAAGGTTGCCGGTTTGCCCGAAAAATTCCTCGAACTGGAAATCGCCGCCGTCGGAAACGTCACTGGCGTACAGGCTGAACCGCAGTTGCCCGTCCGGCGTTTTGTTGAGGAAAAGCGACCATCCGTTGGCGTCGTCACGCGCCCCGACCACATACCAGCCGCGCCGTTCGTCCGGTTCGCCGTCCCTTTTCAGCCAACCTTCCACCGTGAACCCGCGGTTCCAGTCACAGGCTTTTCCCAGGCCTTCGGCGCACAGCAAACTGCGTTTGCCCAGCTCACCGTTCATCTCCGCGCATCCGGTCCAGACGAACTTTCCGTTGCGGCCGTCCAACCGGAAGTCGGGGTTAGGCAGGTTTTCCGGTTCGATGCTGACGGCGTTTACCCCACCGTGCTTTCCGGGCATCAGGGGGAACTTCCCGGCCCGATCTTCGGTCTCCAGTCTGCCGTCGGCGTCGTTTAGCGGCCACCATGCCAGCGGTTTGACCCGTTTTGAGAACAGCTGGCGGTCGGGCGGCGTCACCCCGCGTGAAACCCGCCACAGATCCAAATCGCCCGGGAAGGTTGGCCCGTTACCCGAGCCGCCCAGAATGAAACGCGGTTTTTCCGCTGTCTCCGGAAGTGCTCCCGCGACTGCCGCCTCGGTTTCGCGACTGTCCAGCGTGAACCGCCATTCCGATTTGGCGGGGTCGAACGCTAACGCGGCGAAGTGCCATGAGCAGTCGGCGGCAAAAGCGCAGCGTGAAAATTTGGTTTCGCTAGAGCCGGTCACCACCGTCGGGGTAATTTGTCCGCCTGCGATGGCCAGGGTCAACCGCCAGACCTGCCGACCCGCTTCCACCGACGCTAACGTGAGCGTTCCGTCGGCGGTTTTCCGTCCGATGCGGAACCAGCCTTCGATGGTAAATGGCGCGGTTCCGTTGAGTTCCACACCCAGCGCGGACGATTCCAGCGCACCGGAATAAAAAGCCAGAGAACCGCCGTTGGCGGCGTGTTCCGAACCTTTGGGCAGCGATTCGGATTCCGGTACCAAGCACTGAGCGGCTCGGTAGGAGGGGTGGGGGCCTTTGCCGAGCGGCGCCAGGTCAAATTTTTTGTAAGCATCCTCGCCCGGCGAACGGCCGCCGTCGAGCCGCCAGTATGCCAGCGGGGCGCTGTGCGCGCAGGCCGCAATCAAGATCGCCATGAAAAACCAATTTTTATCCATTGTGCCGCCCGTTCCTTAAATCCACTCCGCCACTTCGGTGGCCGCCACCGCCCCGCGGAATTTTTTCAGCGCCGCCAGATCGCCGGCGGTTCCATGCCGTGCCACCCCGTTGGCGGCCGCCGCCACTGCCGGCATTCGCGCCCATTGCGCCGCGATCACTCCGGAGAGCAGATCGCCCATTCCGCCGCTGGCCATGCCGGGATTGCCGGTCAGGTTGATTTGCGGACGACCGCCCGGTTCGCATACTACGGTTCCCGCGCCTTTGAGCGCCACTACCGCCCGGTAGCGGTCTGCGATCCGCCGCGCCCAGCCCAACCGGTCGCGCTGTATCTCCCGCGTCTCAACCCCGGCCAGTCTTGCGGCCTCTCCGGGATGCGGGGTCAACAGCAATTCCGCGTCACAACCGGATAAATCCACTTCCGGCAACAGCGTCAGCGCGTCGGCGTCCAACAACAGCTTGCCGTGATAACACGACAATAATTGCTCCAACAGAGCTTTCGCGTTTTGGGAACGGGTCAATCCCGGACCCGCTACCGCCACTTGGAAATCGTCCAGTTTCAGTCCGCTCCGCTCCAGTGCGTCACTGCTGATTTCTCCGTCCATCGATACGGGCAACTCGCAGAACATTGCCTCCGGCACCCAAGCCGCCGCCGCGGTACGGGAGACTGCCGGGGCGGCAAGCGTGAGCAGCCCCGCTCCGCCAAGTCGTGCGCCCAGCGCCGACAAAACCGGGGCGTGGGGATAACATTCCGCCCCGCCCAGCACCAACACCCGCCCGAAGTCGCCCTTGTGCGCGTCGTATTGGCGTTCCGTCGCCGGTTCCGGAACAATCAGCCCCGCCGCTGTGGATAAGTCTGCGGCAGTGGGAGTTTTTCCGGTAAGATTAGCCACTTCCACATGCCCCAGCAACGGCGGCGCGGATGGGTTCAGAAAACCAATCTTCGGGGCTTCCAGCGTAACCGTCCAGTCGGCTCGAATCGCTTCGCCGGCGCAGTCTCCGGTGTCGCCGTTCATGCCGGATGGCAGGTCAACCGACACTACCAATGCCCGTCCGCGCATCCGGTTGATCCAGCGGATGGCTTTCAGAACCGTTCCGCGCGGCGCGGCGGCGCAACCGGTGCCGAGCAGCCCGTCCACAACCACGCCTTCCACAATGTCTTCGCCCGATAACGCGGCGGCGCTTTGCCATGCGGCCTCGGAATCGCGAACCTCGATATCCGCCTTGGCTTCGCGGGCGGCTTCAAAAGCCCTTTGCGCGTCGCCGCGCAACCGTTCCGGCGATGCGGCGAGCAGCAGTTTTACCGAAAAACCTTCCGCAGCCAACAGCCGGGCCGCCACGCTGGCGTCACCGCCGTTGTTGCCCGTCCCCGCCACGCAAACCACGCGCCGAGTGCCGCGTAACCGCGAGAGCCTGGCGGCAGCGGCGGCTACCGCCACCCCCGCTCGGAGCATCAGCGTGTAGAGCTGCGGCCCGGCAGCGGCGTCAATCGCGCGTAATTCGGTTACGGAGAGAAAGTCCATGCCATTAAAGTCCCGCGAAGGGGTTGCAGTTGAATCCGCCGCTGTGGGGGTTGTTGCGGTCACGTCCTCCGCCTCCGAAGCGGGGACCGCCGCGATCTTGCGGACGCTGTCCGCCGCGCGGACCGAAATGGCCGCCTCCGTTACCGCCTTGCGGACGGCCGCCGGCCGCGGGACGCGCCCCGTTGCCGGGCTTGGTTTTCGCGCTGAGCGAGATGCGCTTGCGGGCGTAATCCACCGAGAGAACCGTTACCTTAATCCGGTCTCCGGCTTTTACCACTTCGGCTGGATCGCTCACGTAACGGTCAGAAATCTCCGAAACGTGGACCAGCCCGTCCTGATGCACCCCGATATCCACAAACGCGCCGAACGCGGTTACGTTGGTGACGATGCCCTCCAGCACCATGCCGGGCTGGACATGCTCCAGTTCGGTGACGTCATCCCGGAATGCCGGCTTTTCAAACACCGCGCGCGGGTCGCGCCCGGGTTTCTTCAATTCCGCGATGATGTCCTTCAGCGTCGGCTCACCCACCGAGTCGGATACATACGCGGCGAGTTTGATGTGGTCAACCAGCTCGGCGTTGCCGATCAGTTCTTTGAGGCTCACTCCCAAGTCCGCCGCCATTTTCTCCACCAGCGGGTAGCGTTCGGGATGCACCGCCGAAGCGTCGAGCGGGTTTTCCGCCCCCCGGATGCGAAGGAATCCTGCGGCCTGTTCGTAGGTCTTCGGACCCAACCCCGGCACTTTGCACAGTTGCTTGCGGCTGGTGAACGCGCCGTTCTGGTTGCGGTAGGCGACAATCTTCTTGGCCATGGTCGCCCCGATGCCGGAAACGCGGGTAAGCAACGCCGCGCTGGCGGTGTTCAACTCCACACCAACGTGGTTCACGCAGCTTACCACCACCTCGTCAAGTTTGTCAACCAGCAGCGGCTGGTGTACATCGTGCTGGTACTGGCCCACGCCGATGGCTTTCGGTTCGATCTTCACCAGTTCGGCCAGCGGATCCTGGAGCCGGCGGCCGATGGAGATCGCGCCGCGCACGGTCAGGTCAAGGTCGGGGAATTCCTCGCGGGCGACTTCCGAGGCGCTGTAAACCGATGCGCCTGCCTCGCTGACCGAAATCACCATAATGTCCTTGAGATTGGCCTCTTTCAATACCCCGCGCACAAAAGCTTCGGTGTCGCGTCCTCCGGTGCCGTTGCCCACTGCAATCGCGTAGGGGCGGTATTTCGCCACCAGCTTGCAGATGTCCACCTTCGCTTCAATCTGTTCCCGGGTGCCGCGGGAGGGGTAGATGGTGCAGTTTTCCAGAAACTTTCCGGTGGCGTCAAGCGCTACGCACTTGCATCCGGTACGTAACCCGGGGTCGATGCCAATGATCTTTTTCTCGCCCAGCGGCGCGGCCAACAGCAGATGCCGGAGGTTTTCGGCGAACACTTCCACCGCCGCGCGGTCGGCCTTCATCTTTTGCTCCACCGTAACGTCGATTTCCACGCTCGGCGCGATTAGCCGCTTGTAGGCATCCTCGCAGGCCTCGCTTAGCAGCGCGGCAAACGGGGAATGGGGATCGACGTGGTAATAGTCGCGGATCCGTTCGACCAGCGGCGCGGATTCGCATGTGAGCCGCACCCGCAGCACTCCCTCGGTTTGTCCGCGGCGAATCGCCAGAAAACGATGTGACGGTATGGTGGCGATCTTTTCACTGAATTCGTAGTATTGCTCGAATTTCGTAGGTTCGGCCGGAGGCGGATCCGACACTTCGGAAACCACTACGCCGTTGGTGGCGAACTCGCGGCGTACCATGCCGCGGATCTCCGCGTTTTCGGAAACCAGCTCGGCGACGATGTCCTTAGCCCCGGCCAGGGCGGCGGTTGCGTCATCAACACCCTTTTCCGCGTTGACGTATTCGGCGGCGGCGGCCTCCGGCGTCGGCGCGGCGGGTTGATTCATAATCATCTCCGCCAACGGTTCCAACCCCTTCTCCCGGGCGATCATGGCGCGGGTGCGGCGTTTGGGCTTGTAAGGCAGGTACAAATCCTCCAACGCGGTTTTGGTCGTGCAGGCGAGGATCTTTTTCTTCAGCTCGTCGGTCAACTTCCCCTGGTCGTCAATCGATTTCAAAATCGTGTCGCGCCGGTCCTCAAGTTCCTTGTAATAATTTAACCGTTCCTGGATTTTTGAAATCTGCACCTCGTCCAGATTCCCGTGCACTTCCTTACGGTAACGCGCGATAAAAGGGATGGTGTTTCCTTCCGCCAGCAGTTTTGCCACCGCCGCGATCTGCCGCGGGGAGATCTTCAGCTCCTCGACCAATTTTGGCAACGACTCCAATCCGTCGTTCGCCATTTCTGTGTCTGCCATTGATATGACTCCTAAAACCAAAAACAAAGCAAGCCAAAAAAACGGTACATATCATACCAAAACCCGTCCGCATAATCAACGCCAAAGCGGCGATTGCCGATGACCGAATTTCGGTTCTTGCGCGTCGGAAGGGTCTGTGGTATTATGATTGGGTTATTAGGTTCGAAGTTCTTGTGAAAGGTGGGGCAAATGAACGGTAAATGCGGTTTGAATCGGAATTTGGTTGATGTTTCGCGGATGGCGCTGGCTGCCATGCTGTTGGCTTGCGCGGCGGCGGTAAGCGCGGCGGAACCCGCCTATTGGCCGCCAAGGCAACAGGCGCGCGCGGAAATCGTTTGGGTGAAGGAAATTTGCGTGGAGACCAACCGCTATATCGGCTGGCCAACGGTCTGCCGTTTGTCGAACGGCGACATAATGGCCGTCTTTTCCGGCGACCGCGACAGCCACGTCTGCCCTTGGGGCAAGGTGCAGATGGTGCGTTCGTCCGACGGCGGAGAGTCGTGGTCGGCGCCGGTGACGATCGCGAACGGACCGATCGATGATCGCGACGCGGGCATTGTGCAGTTGCCGGACGGCGAGATTTTCGTCACTTATTTCACCTCGGTGGCCTATCGCGGTTTGTTGGCCCAACATCCGGATTACGCTCGGCACGACGGAAAGATTTCGGACGAAGTGCGGCTAGCCGCGCTTGGCAACTGGGCTGTCCGCTCTATGGATAACGGGAAAACCTGGTCGAAACCGGAAAAACTGCCGATGAAGGGGCAGACCCCGCACGGGCCGATTCTTTTAAAAGATGGTTCGCTCTTCCAGATTGGACGTTCGTTTACGCAAGGGATTAACGGTGCCCAATCTGGCGGGCGTACCGTGGTTTCCGCGGAACGTTCAACCGATGGCGGAAGAACCTGGGAGATGTTGTGCCCGGATATCCCGGACACAAACGGCGAGAATTCGAAGGGACAAATGTTCCACGAGCCGCACGCGGTGGAGTTGGCGGACGGGACACTGGTGGGAATGGTGCGTTACCACGGTCCGGACAATTGTCTGCGCCAAACGATTTCAAAAGACGGCGGGCGCACGTGGTCCCCGATGACGAAGACCACGATGCTCGGTTTGCCGCCGCACCTGATCCGGCTCGCGGATGGGAAGCTCGTCTGCGTTTACGGGCGGCGTTTCAAGGATCCCGGCTTTGGCGAGTTTGCCGCCATCTCGGATGACAACGGCAAAACTTGGGACACGGATAACGAGATCTCGCTCGCCCCCAGCCACAACGGGGACCTTGGGTATCCCGCTTCCTGCCTGTTGCAGAACGGCGACATCCTCACCGTTTTTTACCAACAGCCCGCCCCCGGACGCAAACCCTGCCTGATGGCAACGCGCTGGCGGGTGAAATAGTCGGCGGTTGCGGCGTTAGGAGATCTTGTCTCCCCATAGCGCGGCGGAAACGCGGTCGCATTTTCCGGTCGCTTTCGTTAGCGCGCGCTTGACCATCGGGGTGGTCAATCTTCCGGCTCGGTGGCCGAGTTCCCAAAGATGGCCGAATACGACCCGTTTCGGTTTCACGGTTTCCACGGCTTTTTCGACGTTTATGCCGCATCCCGGGAAGAATAGCCAAAGGTCCGGTTGTCCCCAAGTGGTGCCAAGTTTGCCCTCGCTTCCATTGCCGCAATCCCCGGTGTGGTAAAGAATCCAGTCGCCGACCTTGATTTCGAACGCTGTTGTGAAATCGATCAGGTAGTCGTTGTGGTCAACGAGCGAGGTCCTTATTTCAACATCCTTGATTTTAAACGTCTTTTTGGCTCTGGTGAAACCGCCGTTCGCCTTCCAGTCCGAACCGCCCTTCCTCCAGTCCGCGGCGCCGTAGTTGTCGAGAAAATTCGAGATGACGGTTTTACCGGCGGAGTTAATCGCGTTGTAGAATTGCGGCTGATAGTGGTCGCCGTGGTTGTGGGTGATCAACGCGAAGTCCAGAAGCGGCGCGAACTCCAGCGACCTGCGGTGCACGAGGTCGATGGAAAACAACGATTCGGGTGTCTTGACGATGTAGCCCATGTTGTAAACGCTCCACACGGCGGGGATTTTCTCAACCTTAGTTTCGCGCACTTCCTTGAAAACCTTTTCGAACCCTTGTTCCAGTTTTTTCAGCGAAGCCAACTCGCGCGTGTTGCCGTCTCGCATGTATTGGCCGTAAATGTCGGCGGTTACCTGATCGGTCTCGCGCTGCCAGACATCAAGGACATCTTCCTCGCCGTCCGCCATAAGCTGGCTCGCCGCCCCAGCTGCCGCCACTCCGACGGCTGCCGTCAAAAATGATCTTCTCCCCATTACCGGTTGTACGCATTCCATGATTGTTCCCTCCGCTTGTTTTCATAAACGCATTTAATTTACCACATAATTTGCCGCCCGGTCAATCATCAAGTCATATCTAGGCGCAACAAGGTTGCCTCTCCGTTTTTATTCTTGATTCTACTTAAAAGCGGACGCGGCCATTGTTAATTGACGCTTGATTCTAGCCTGCGTTTAGGGTACAATTGATTCGTTAATCAAGTTGGGGTATTGGTTATGCTTCGTAATGTGGCGTTGTTATTTTTGGCGGTTACGGTGCTGGGCGCGGAAATTCCTCCGGTCCCGTCGGCAGACGGGCTGGATGTGTTCCCGGCGTGGCGGGCGGTGACAGATGACGCTTCCGCCCGTAACGCCATTGTTTCGTTTGCGGAACCGCCGAGTTGTATCGCTACGGGGGCGGTGCGGCTTGATGCCGGTCTGCCTAAGTTGCCCGATGCCGCTCGCGCCAACTGGGATATTCGGGTTCCTTGTGATTTGCGTAACGCCAGCGGTGTCCAGTTCGATTTTTACTGCTCCAACCTTGCGCCGTTTTCGGGATTCAGTTTTTACTTTAAAAGCGGCGACGGATGGTATGCCGCCACTTTTTCACCGCGTCGCTCCGGACGTTGGGAACGGATTACGGTGTTTAAAAACGCCACTACTTCCGAAGGCCAGGCTTCGGGTTGGGCCTCCGTAAGTGTCTTTCGGGTTTCGGGTTGGCTGGTGGATGGCGACCGCCCAAACGTTACCTGCGCGTTGGCCAATTTCGCTCCGGTTGGCGGAGTCCCTGAAATAGCGGTGGTGCGTGCCGATTCGCAATTGGCTACGGCCGGTACCGAGGCGAACGGCATTTCCCATTACGCCGCAACGGTGTCGGCGACATTGGAGCGGCTGGGAGTGCCTAGCGTCCAAATGGCGGACACCGATCTTCGTGATGCCGGGATGTTGGGGCGGGTGAAGCTGGTGATATTGCCATACAACCACAATCTTCCCGAGGAAGCGGTAACGGTGCTGCGGGAGTTTGTCGGGCGCGGTGGCAAACTGATGGCGTTTTATGTGCTTTCCGAGCCGGTCGCCGCAATGTTGGGGTTGCGGGTTACCGAATTGTTCCGTCTGCCTAACGGACACCGTTTCGCCGGTTTCGCCAAGCATGGGCGGGGTCTGGCCGGGCAGCCGGATTTCGCGGTGCAGGGGTCGTGGATTGCTCATTCCGTTGAACCGCGCGACGGAATCGAGACTGAGGTGTTGGCCAATTGGCGTGACGATGGCGGTAATGACACCGGGCGTCCGGCGATTGTAAAAACCCCCGCCGGATTTTTTGTCGGCCACGTTTGGTTGGGCGGCAACGACAACGGTTCCGACCGTTTGATGCAGGCTTTGGTCGGTTCCTGCATTGAAACGGTATGGAAAGACTGCGCGGTCAGCGCTTACGGAAGAATCGGAAAAACCGCCGCGTCTTACGATTTGGCGGAACTCCGTTCCCAGTTGCCCGACCGGTTGTCCGGACCGACTGAGGAATTGTGGCGTAGGGGGGAAGCCCTTAGGGCGAGCGCAAAAGCCGATCTGGACGCGGGCCGCTGGATTGAAGCCACAGACAAAAGTAACGAGTCGGCAAAACTTTTTGTTCAAGCTTGGTTGCGGGATTTCCCGGCCCGTCCCGACGAACATCGCGCTTTTTGGTGCCACAGCGCTTGGGGATTGGGAGGCGGGCGTGATTGGGACGCTTCGGTTAAGTTTTTGAAAGAAAACGGGTTCAACGCGATTTTGCCTAATCTTGCCTGGGGTGCCACGGCGTTTTACCCCTCAAAGGTGCTGGAGGAAGATAAATCCGTGGCGGACGGACGTGACGCGTTGGCTGAATGTATCGCCGCCTGCCGTAAATACGGGGTGAAACTGCATATCTGGAAAGTGTGCTACAATTTGGGCGGATATGCCTCTGCAGATCTAGTTGAGCGGTTGCGCGCCGCCGGGCGGTTGCAGCGCGGGTTTGATGCCGATGGCAAGAACCGGGCTCGTTGGCTTTGTCCGTCGCACCCGGAAAACCAACGGCAGGAAATTGAAGCGATGGTCGAATTGGCGCAGCGTCCGGTTGACGGTATCCATTTTGACTACATCCGCTATCCCGACGAAAACACCTGCTTTTGCGATGGTTGCCGTGCGCGGTTTGAGCAACGGCTTGGGCGTAAACTGGACAATTGGCCGAAAGTGGTGAGGCAAGATCAGGAGACCGCCAAAGCTTGGCATAAATTCCGTCAGGATCAAATAAGTCTTGTGGTTCGCGGGGTTGCGGAGCGGGTGAGAAAATTGCCGCGCCGGGTCGAGATTTCCGCAGCGGTGTTTCGTAACGCAAAATCCGATCCCGTCACGGTCGGTCAGGATTGGCGGTTGTGGTGTGAGCAAGGATGGCTAGACTTTGTCTGCCCGATGGATTACGTTGATTCTCCGGAGGTCTTTCGTAGCATGGTGGCATCGCAGGGAAAGGCTTGCGGTAAAGCGCGGCTCTATCCCGGCATCGGGATGTCATGCTGGAAGGATCCTTGCGACCCGATGAATTTGGCCATGCAGATAAAAATGATTCGCGCTGAGGGCTACGGAGGTTTTACGGTGTTTAACTTTGACCGTTACGCGGAGCGCGTGTTGCCGGAATTGGGCTTGCGGGAGAAGTGACAGTTTCATCGGCGTTTGATGACGCGCGTCTGCGCGGACTCGGCAGGAAAGGAAACGATTTGTGAAAAACGGAATTGGTTTTGTATTGGCGTTGGCGGTTGCCGGTACGGTGTACGCCAAGGTTTCGGTCTCCAAGTACAGCGTGACTTTTGACGAGCCGGTTACCGCCGAATTGGCGGACGGCGCGTTGGCGCAGTTCAACGGCGACGCTTCGCGGGCGACCCTGAATCTGTCGAATTGCACTGACGAGGGGTTGGCGGAGGCGATACGGAAATTCGCGGCATTTGGGAAGTTGTACGTGACCAAAAGTCCGGAGCTTACCTCTATCGCGCCGCTCAAGGCATCCAAATTTACCAGTATTGAACTGAAAGACATGCCGAAGGTGGCAGACGTCACGCCGCTGTCGGGTTGCTCCGCGCTGACTTCGCTTAAATTGTCTCAAGTCGGTTTCGCCCATGCCGATCTGTCTTTCTGTTCGGGATGTCCCGCAGTTGCTTCTTTTAGCCTCAGTGGCCCTCCTTCCACCTTCAAGTCGCTGGCCGGATTGGAAAAACTCACGACACTGAAAAATTTTGAGTTAAGCAATGTGCGCGGACCGGTCGATCTGTCAGCGTTGTCCAGTTTCAAAGATATGCGGCGGCTTTCACTGCGTTACGTTGACGGAATCGATTTGTCGCCGTTGTGCGGGATGGAGATGCTTGAAGACCTCAGCCTTTACGGTTCCCGCAATCTGGACCTTGCGCAATTGTCCGGTTGCAAAAGGCTGAAACGGATTCAGATTTACGCCACGAAGCTGATTCTTGATTACGGGGCGTTGGCGGGAATTACGTCATTGGAAACCGTTGATGCCGGTCTTTCCGAGATGCACGATTTGTCCTGGGCACCGAAACTTCCGAATCTGAAGACCTTGTCGCTGTTCGCCGAGAATTACAACAGCTACGCACCGCTCGGCAAGTGCAAGAAATTGTCCAGCCTGACCTTCTGGAATATGCGCAACGATGTGGATATTGCGCAGTTCGCCGAAGATATGGCCGCCAACGGGGCGATACGCCAGCTTTCCTTTGCCGACAGCTACGTCAAGAACGAAAACAAACTGGCGGCGCTTTCCGGTTGCGGATTGAAAAAGCTCAATCTGGGTTCGGTCAACGCCAAAAACAAAAAAACGGAACGGTCGGTGGATTTGGCGTTTCTGGAGGCTTTGGCACCGTCGTTAACCGAATTGCGGCTCGGCAAGATTCTGGCGGAAAACTTTGCGGCGGTCGGCAAGTGCGTTAAGCTGACCAGTCTGGACGCGTCGTGCCAAAAGGGTTTTGATTTTGAGGCGGTGAAAAACTTGCCGGAGTTGCGTTCGCTGACCGTACCCAAGGCTCGGAAACAGGAGTGCGAAGAGGCGTTGAAGGACCGCAAGCTTACGGTTTACGGAGATTGATTAAACAAAAGGAGAAGGAAAATGCTCACGAAAATTCTCCCCGCGTTGCGGGGAATTTTGGCAACCGATGACGGGTTGCCGCGTTTGGTGAAGATGGAAACTGCTACGGCGGATGCCGTCAAAATCGCGGTTCCAGATGATTGCGGCGACATTCCAGCTGAGTTGCGGCGTCAACTCCCGGAAGGAGCGCAACGGTTTGACATCGCCGGGGTAGGGTGCTATCAGGCGGTTTATGCGGACGGATCCGGGCGGGTCTCCGGCAAGGTGGCGGTGGTCACCGGCGCGGCGCAGGGATTCGGTTTGCAGATCGCCACCGACTTGGCTCGCCAAGGGGCGTGGGTGGCATTGGCAGACATCAACGTCGCCGGCGTGGAGGCGGCTGCCGCCACGTTGAATCAAGAATTCGGCCCCGGTACGGCTTTCGGCGTGGCGGTTAACGTTGCCGACGCTGATTCGGTTCAAGCCGCGGTTAAGGCTGTGGTGGCGGAGTTCGGCGGTATCGACATCTTTGTTTCCAATGCCGGCGTGGTTCGCTCCGGAAGCGTGAAGACTCTGTCGGTGAAGGATCTTGATTTTGTGACCAATGTGAATTACAAGGGGTATTTCCTTGTGGTGCAGGCCGCTGCTCCAATCTTGGCGATGCAGCATTCGGCTTGTCCGGACCGTTGGTTTGACATTATCCAGATCAACAGCAAGTCCGGTTTGGTCGGCTCCAACCGCAATGGAGCGTACGCCGGTTCCAAATTCGGCGGCATCGGCTTGACCCAGAGTTTCGCGTTGGAACTGGTTGCCGACGGAATCAAGGTCAATTCGATTTGCCCCGGTAATTTCTACGATGGCCCGTTGTGGTCGGATCCGGTCAAAGGTTTGTTCCGCCAGTATCTGGAGAGCGGCAAAGTGCCTGGCGCGAAGACGTTCGAGGACGTGAAGAAATTCTACGAGTCCAAAGTTCCGATGCATCGCGGCTGCACCACTCCCGATGTTATGAAGGCCATCTACTATCTGGTGGAGCAGGTCTATGAAACTGGGCAGGCGATCCCGGTCACCGGCGGCCAGGTGATGTTGAGTTAGTTTTATGCCGGCCGGTGCGCGAAAATCAGCGCACCGGCCGTTTTCGGATATCCCAAGCGTGTCGGGAGGTTATTGATGAAATGGTGGTTGTTTGCATTGTCGGCCGGGCTGGCGGTTGCCGGTTTTGGTGTCGAGTTGAGTTTTGACGGCGTAGATCGCCAAATTAACGAGCGTAAGCCCGGTTGGCTCTCCAAGGCGGAAGCTTTGCGGCCGACGCTGTACCGCGAGACGTTGAAACCGGTTGGCACGGTCAAGGTTGTGGAAGACGCGCAGAGTTTCCAGCGCCTAAAAATCGGCGAGACCGGCAATGACACTGCAACGGCGGATTTCATTTTGGATTTCGGCCGACATCTGACCGGCTATTTTCGGTTTAAGCTTAAAGCCGGATCTAATCCGCTGGATTTTCCGCTAAGGCTGCGCTTTGTGTTCGGCGAGACGTTGGCGGAGGTGGTCGGCAATCCGGACGAAAAACCCACCGGACTCTCCCGCGCTTGGTTTCAGGACGAGGTGGTGAACATTGATTTTATCCCCGGCGAAGTGGCGTTGCCGCGTCGCTACGCTTTTCGTTACGTGCGTTGCGTGGTGCCGGAATTCAATCGCGCCAAGCAGAAATTCTCGTTCGACGGTTTTTCCGCCGAGGCGGTAACCAGCGCCAACCCCATCAATTTGGCGGAGGGCAGGTTCGGCAACGAGGAAGAGCGGCGGCTGGACACCATCGCGCTGAACACGTTGCGGGACTGCATGCAGACGATGTTCGAGGACGGTCCCAAACGCGACCGCCGGTTGTGGCTGGGTGATTTGCGGCTTCAGGCGCTCGCCAATTACGAGACCTACCGCAACTTCAATCTGGTGAAGCGTTGTCTTTATCTGTTGGCCGGTTTGTCCGATCAGGATAACATGGTGCGGACCGACTGTTACGACCAGCCTTCGCCGCATCGGGGCGATTGCGCGATTCTGGACTACACGGCACTTTATGCCTCCACCCTGTTGGAATATCTGGAGGCGAGCGGCGACCGCGCCACGGCCGAAGACTTATGGCCGATTGCGCTGAAGCAACTGCAAATTACCCTGCGCGATGTGGACGAAAACGGATTGTTCAAAAAATCCCCGATGTGGTGTTTCATTGATTGGGACAGTAAGTTGGATCGTCAGGCTCCAGAGCAGGGGGTGCTGCTTTACGGTTTGAAACGCACCATCGAGCTGGCCGACAAATTGGGGCGACGGGATCAGGTTGCGGCGGTTGAGCCGCTGGTGCAGAAGATGGTGACTGCCGCCCGCGAATCACTTTGGGACGCTGAACGCAAATTATTCGTAAGCGGACCGGACCGGCAGGTTTCTATGGCTTCGCAGATTTGGATGGTACTCTCTGGCGCGGTTACCGGGCAGGACGCCAAAGATTGCCTGCTAAACGCGGCTAAGGTTCCCGATGTTCGCAAGCCCTTCACCCCGTACCTGCGTAATTACTGGATCGAGGCGTTGGACGTGGCCGGACTGCGCGATACGGCCCGCAAGGAACTGCTGGAATATTGGGGCGGCATGGCAAAACGCGGTGCCGACACTTTCTGGGAAGGCTTTGTGCCCGAAGACGATTTCTTCTCTCCTTACGGCAACCATTTGATCAACAGCTACTGCCACGCCTGGAGTTGTGCCCCGTGCTATTTCCTGCGCCGTTGGGCGGCACCGGCACGTTAGTCGGCATCCGCGAAAATAGGCAGCCGGTCTTTATGTTTGATTTCTGCCTATGGAGCGGATATAATCTATCACTGTTTTTACGTGACATTGTTTTTAGGAGGTATCGATGAAAGGAATGCTGTTGTCGTTTTGCCTGTTGGCGTGCATGTTGTCGGGTTGTGCCGACGAACCCGCCAAGAAGGATGAGGTTAAACCGGAAAAGAAGGAGGAGAAAAAAGTCATGGTGGTTATCGAGACCAGTAAGGGCACGATTAAGGCGGAGCTGTTTGAGGACAAAGCGCCGATTACGGTGAAGAATTTCCTGACCTACGTTGACGAAAAGTTTTACGACAATACCATCTTCCACCGCGTGATTCCGAACTTCATGATTCAGGGCGGCGGTTTCACCTCCGACATGGTTCAGAAGAAGACTCATGAGCAGATTAAGAACGAGGCTCAGAACGGGTTGAAGAACAAGCGCGGTACGCTTGCGATGGCCCGCACGATGGTGGTTGACAGCGCCACCTGCCAATTCTTCATCAATCTGGTGGATAACGCTTTTCTGGATTTCCGCGCCCCGAATCCGCAGGGTTTCGGTTACTGCGTTTTTGGCGAGGTTAAAGAGGGTTTTGATGTGATTGACGCCATCGCCAAGGTAAGCACCGGCAATCACGGTCCGCATCAGAACGTTCCCACCGAGCCGGTGGTGATAAAGAGTATCCGCCGCGCCGAGTAGCGGTGTGGCGAAAGGGGTGGCCGATGAATCATGGCGAGTTGTTCAAACGGGCTTGCGCGGTGATTCCGGGCGGAGTGAACAGCCCGGTCCGCGCTTTTAACGGTGTGGGAGGGGTTCCGGTTTACGTTGAGTCCGGGTTGGGACCGCATATTCGCACCGCCGACGGCAGGACGTTGCTGGATTTCTGCTGTTCGTGGGGAGCCATGATTCTTGGTCATGCCCATCCGGAGGTGGTTGCCGCCATCAACGTTCAGGCGGGTAAAGGCACCACTTTCGGGATCAACACGCCCGGCGAGGTTGATTTGGCCGAACGGATTTGTTCGCTGGTGAAACATTGCGAGCGTGTGCGTTTGGTCAATTCCGGAACCGAGGCAGTGATGACCGCGCTGCGGTTGGCCCGCGGGGTTACCGGGCGGCGCGGCATTATCAAGTTCGACGGTTGCTACCACGGCCATTCGGACAGTATGCTGGTCTCCGCCGGAAGCGGTCTGCTTACCGGCGGCACGCTCAGTTCGTTAGGCGTTCCGGCGGATATTGCCAAGGACACTTTTGTCGCCCCGTACAATGACGCCGATGCGGTGGAAAGTATTGTCTCTGAAAAAGGGCGTGAGATCGCGGCCATTATCGTCGAGCCGGTGGCGGGCAACATGGGGTTGGTAACGCCCAAACCCGATTTTCTTCAGCGGTTGCGCAGCTTGGCTGACCAATGCGGCGCGTTGTTGATTATGGACGAGGTAATCAACGGTTTCCGTTTTCATCTCGCCTCCTATTCCCAATTGGCCGGAATTAAACCCGATCTCATTACGATGGGCAAGGTAATCGGCGGCGGGTTACCGCTGGCCGCGGTGGGCGGACAGGCGGTGTTTATGGATCAGCTTTCGCCGTGTGGAAAAGTTTATCAAGCCGGCACTTTGTCGGGTAATCCGTTAGCGGTGGCGGCTGGGCTGAAAACTTTGGAAATTCTGCAACGCGACGATCCCTACTCCAGAATGGCCGAACTCTGCGGAAAAATGGCCGACCGAATAAACAGCGCCGCACGGCAGTATGGGGTACCGTTACGTTGCGCGAACTACCGGGGCATCTTCACGCTGTTTGCCAGCTCGGAACCGGTATGCAATTTGGCAGATGCCCGTCGGTGCGACACCGCGCTGTACGCCAAGATTTTCCATGCCATGCTGGACGCCGGCTACTATCTGCCCCCGTCCCAGTTTGAGGTAGGTTTCGTCTCCGCCGCCCACACCGCGGAACAGGTAGAGGGTTTCGCGGAGCGCCTAGCCAACGTTCTGTCCAAAATCTAATTCACCGCGTTATGGCGTAGCAAGGGGATTTTCGGCGGACACAGCCCGATCCAGATTTTTACTAGAAGATTCTTTTTCGGTGCCAGTCTGCCGTTCATGCATATCAGCGCGACCGTCTTGTGAACTAAATCCTTCGCCGGCTCTTATCCCTTCAATCGATTCAAGAAAGGACGGCCATTCATAACACTACAATTCTTCAACAGTTGTAAAGAAAGACTTTACAACTGAATCGGTCAAGTTCTTTTTCTTTCAAAATGTTTGCAAACTTATACTCATCTTCGTCACCGCAAACAGCTCCGCCATCTGCTTTTGGTTGAGCCAGACACGCCCATCCCGTGACATCAGGGATACCTGTGCCTTGCCGTCGTCGGTCGTGTAGAGGATGATTTTGCTTTCCTCTTCCGGCATTTCTGGATGTTCAGTGTTCATGTCAAACTCCTTGTCTAGCTTGGCAACGGGCTAAGCCACGGTTCGCGGCACTTGAAGGGGCGCAGTTTCTTCGCCCAGCCTTGTCGTGCCAGTTCCCGCTGGGATGCGGGCAGGGTTTCGATGTGAAGCTCGCTGCACGAAAGGTAATACTGGTAGATGAAGTATTTTATGTAATCGACATGGTGCTGCTTGTTCCAGGGCGAGATTCGCGCCACGACGTCTGCCTTGAGCTTGTTCATCAGGTCCAGAGAGAAGCCGCGGACCTTAAGCTCGTCGCGGGCCGCCATGAAGGC
>DBXY01000055.1:0-68315 GCA_002309765.1 Verrucomicrobia bacterium UBA1200 | reverse complement strand
TTGATGGCCTCGCGCTCCTTGCGCGTGAGAAGGAAGCCCCATTTGTCCACCTTCTCCGCCGGAAAGGCCCGGTCCAGGAACTTCGCCATTTCCCTTCCATGAGGCGTCAACTTGCCGTCCTTGTACCAAGTGGCAATCTCCTGGCGCGTCAGTTCATCCACCATCTCGGGGATGGATTGTTCGGATTCGGGTGTTTTGGGGTGCCGGGGCATGGGAAACGCTCCTTTCAATCATTCATTTGTCATGGCTTTTCCGTTTGTCTTTACCGGCATTTTCGAGCAACGCTGCCAACTTGTCCCGCAGCTGATCTTCGTTTGGCAAATACAACTGGTATTTGCTCACGAAGAGGCGGTTGGAAATCCCCTGCGTGGCGAACTGCACAACCAGATCGTCCTTGTTGGCACCCAGGACGATTCCTACCGGTTCGGCGTCTCCCTTGCCGCCTACTTCGGACTTGAAGTAGTTCAGATACATGTTCATCTGCCCGATGTCCTGGTGCTTCACCATTCCGCGCTTGAGGTCTATGAGGACAAAGCACTTGAGCAGGAAGTTATAGAACACGAGATCAACCCTGCACGGATGATCCGTGTTGAGTGGTATGCGGTATTGGCTGGCGACAAAGGAGAATCCTCGACCGAGTTCAAGAAGGAAGTCCCGCAAATGCTCGACAAGCGCGGAGTGAAGCCGACTCTCTTTCAATCGCTCTGCGACAGGAAGCCCCGCAAATTCAAGAACATACGGGTCACGGAGAATGTCTTCCGGTTTCTGAACATGGTCTCCCTTGTTAGCCAAGGCGAGTACGCCTTCCTTGTCCCGCGAAAGCGCAATGCGATGGAACAGCATCGATTGCATCTGGCGATGCAGTTCGCGGACACTCCATTTCGAATTCTCGCACTCCTTCGCGTAAAATGCGATTTCAAGCGGATCGTCGGCGCGAAGTATCTCGAGATAATGGCTCCACGTCAAAAATCCAGACGTCTGGCTTTTCTTGAAAAGGTCAGACGTCTGACTTTTTTGTGAGACCACATACAACTTGCGCATATAGACGAGGTTCGCATGGCTAAAACCACGACCTAATTTGAGCGATAAATCTCGAGCAAGCCTGCGCATCAACCCGGCGCCGTAGATTGCCCGGTCAGAACCATTCTGCTCATACTCCACGATATACTCGCCCGTCCGCCAATAGGTTTGGAGCATAATGGCGTTCATTGCCGCCTTCAATCCGGCGCGGGCGTCCAGGACAAGACCCTCGATGGCTGAAACCAGTGCATCGTATGTCGGCGTCGTTTGCAAGGGATGCCCCTTCGTCATTCTTGTCGCGCTCCTTTCCTTTAACAGTTCTGTCTGTTCCTTCTTCATGTCAAACTCCTTGTAACGATGTGAGCAAAAAGCCCCATTCGTCCACCTTCTCCACCGGAAAGGCCCGGTCCAAAAGCTTCGCCAACTGCCTTCCATGGGGCGTAAGCTTGCCTTCCTTGTACCACGTGGCAATCTCCTGACGTGTCAGTTCATCCACCATTTCAGGGATGGATTGCGAGGATTCGGGTGGTGGGGTGCGGTGTGGCATCGTCACGCTATTGGATGAATTCCATCACAAGACACATTGCGGCTCCATTCTTGTGAATCAACATTCATATCAACAATTTCATAAACCACGAACTTCGACGGGCAAGCCAACTTCAACCAAGGGCCGAATCTTGTCTTGGAACTGTGTCCGGACACTTTCGTACAAGTTTGGTGTTTTAGGAGCTTTCACCGTAAGAACAAGCGCATACGGTATCTGCCCAGCCACACAATTGTAATCGACCCCTTCTCTTGCTATATAATGCATTTCAAAGAATGGTTGCTCAATACTTCTATCAGCAATTAATGTTATCTCGCCCTGCATTACTGTCTCCCATTTTCCATATTCACGTAAATTGGCCTCTGATGAATACTGTGAACTGGTAATGAACGTTTTTGATTTAGGGCGATTGACATCACCTGTCATTTTTGAAAAATCTGGACGCAGTTTGATCTCAATGGCACTTCGTGTATAGTTTCCAGGTGTTTCAGAGTCAATGTTCGTGGCATAACATAACGTAGCTTTGATGGTAATTTTCCCCGTTAACTCTTCAGGAACAGGGATCAAAGCCTTTACATACTTCCTAGGTTCCAAGCGTCCTTGATAAACAACGGTCATTTCATTATCCGCACAAACAACAAATCTGTCCAAATCTGATGGTAAAGCACCATATCCATGTTTCTTATACAAATGATCTTCCCCATGATTGATTGCCGAATGTATCACGATTGCCTTTATTGCCAGAGGTCTAAGTTCCGGGTACCTAAGCCGAAGGGCGACACATTTCCGCAATGCATTTGGAGCGGCAAAACTTGTTCCCATCTGAAACATCAATCGATTGTGTATATGATCGATTATGCCAAAGGGATTATCTTCACACCCGCCAAAATCTAAGACATCTGGCTTGCGTAGTCCAGGCATTCTTCCAGGACCGATTGCACTGTATGATGCTTTATCCCAGTTTCCGGAATCGCCAGAATCAGTCGACGCCCCAACACACAATGCATTCACCGAATCTCCAGGAACTTCAATTCTGGCATTTCCCGAATCTTCGTCCATCTCGCCGTTATTGCCCACTGCAACCGACATCAACACTTGCCCAGATGCCAATTTTTCATCAAGTTTGGCAGTCCATGCATGAACTTCGTTATCGGTAATCGGCAAATCAGGACCGATGCTAAGATTCACAAATTCATAATCATGAGTATCAAGAATTTGGCAGATGCGTTCCAATGCTTCGTACAACTCAAATTCGTTTGACGAATCATTCGGATCGATTACTTGATATGAATCGATGGGGCAGATTGGTTCAAGAGTCTGTCCCTGTTTGGCAGGGCCAAATAACAGAGCCGAATTCACCATTGTCCCGTGAAGAACTGGTACAGGCAACCTGTTCGAAAGGTTATACCCTCTAATCCACCCGTTCAAACTTGGGGAAACATCACATCCGACATCAAACACCGCCACATTTCTTTTCAAAGAAGTACATGGCGGCAATTGCAGACAATCTATAGGCACTGCATCGCCTGACATCTCGCGCGAAATACCCCGAAGACGAGGCATTTTTCGAACTAGACGTAAAAAGGAGAAAGGCTCAAGTGCGTCAAGAACATCAGCGGATTCCACAAGCAAAGGAAGAAAACATAAGCCTGAAGTTTGAATTCGCTTTTTCAAAAGCGGCTTCGCGCCAAATCTCTTTGAAAGATTGTCAAAGGCACTTACGATGGAATCGTCATACCGATCAGAATGCAGCACTAATTCAAATACTCGAGCGTTAGTTAGCGAGTCGAGATCACCTATGATGCGCTCATGCGGAGAGAAGGCACGAATTCTCTCGATTTTTCTGATGGACTCAAATAGATCGTCATCCTTCAAGTGATTTGTCAAGGCCCTAATCTGCGCTCTGGGCCCTGCGACATAAAGTTCTAGAGTCTTTACTGTAACGCCTTCGAGATCTTGTAACGCTTTCTTTGGAACAAGCTCTTCAAATCGGCTTCCGACAACTCTCAAACCAAACTGTGCGAATAATGATCCCGGAAAAAAACTCTTCGCAAGATACGCAGGATGAAGATCCATTCTAAAAACCGCATTGTCATCAGGGCAGTAAATGTCGTCAAGGCTCGATACATAGTCAACCGCCTCACTCATTTCAGGACAGAGTCGGTCATATACCTCGTCCCTGTCAGTATACGGATGGTTTTTCTCGCTACGATGTCCTGCTGGACTTGGCAGATCGGAAACAAGGTTTTCTCCGTATCCAAGCATCAAATTCCGCTTACTCATGACGCACCTCCTTTTCTTGCTTTGCGAATTGTGTCTCTGCTCAAACCTGTCCAACTGGCCACTTCTCGCTGACTGTAACCCTTTTCCATCAACAAAGTCGAAAGTCGCTTGCGAGCTGGTTTCCCAAGCACACCACAACGGCCGACAAGCCATTCAACAATGCATGTCTCAATGGGCTTTCCATCAACCATTGATTGCTTGCGGACATGAGAAATGGTTCTCTTGATGTCACTAAACGACATCCCTGCCATAGATACTGTAAGTGCATCAAAGTAGGGTTCGGCGACTATGGCATCCGTGTCAAAAAAAGACTTTATGGCCTCTACCGCTTGCGGCTCATCTGGCATTGGAAACTCGATTGAGACGTCAAATCGTCGCCACACGGCGGGATCAAGCAATGTCGGGTGGTTTGTCGCTGCAATTAGCTTGCTTGATTGCGAAAACCTGTCAAATTCTTGTAACAATACTGTGACCAGCCGCTTCAACTCCCCTACGTCTGTGTCATCGCCGCGTTTCTTTGCAATTGCATCAAATTCATCCAGAAGAAGGATGCAGGGATGTTGTGAAACAAATTGAAACACACGTTGAACATTGTTGCCAGTCTTTCCAAGATAACTGCTCATCACTGCTGCGAGATTCAATGTGTATAGAGGAAGATTCAATCGATTCGCCAGCCATTTGGCCGCAAGTGTTTTCCCAACACCAGGTGGGCCGCAGAATATCAATTTGTTTGAAATCGTAAGTCCCGCCTGAAGAATGTCTTTCGCCCGCTGATGTTCTTTTATCACCATGTCTAGCGCTTCACGTATACCCGCTTCAAAGATCGGATTGGTATCAAGAACAATTGGAGGAATATCCTTTGCCAACAAATCAAACTGCGTGTCTATATCACGTGGTTCGAAGGGATTGTCAGAAGTGCGCGCTATGTGGTCCCAAGACCTGTTTTCTCCACTTGACGAAAGTGGTTTCGTCAAGTTGTTCAACTCAATCCAAACAAGAGCATCGGAGTTTCTGTTAGCATAAGCCATCCGCTGCAGAAACCGAACAGCATCGGCCGTCTTGCCCCCGACAATCAGTCGTGCCAAGCGGACTAAACAATCACAGACTTTCTGAAAATCGTCCATAATCCTTATTTCTCCTTGTTTTTTCGGGTCAATATCGTATCATAACATGGACTAGTATTGCAATAGATTTTTTTAATTCGTCCATATTCGGAATAATATCATATAAATCAACGGTTCTTAAGCCAACCATTTTCACTCCATCGGCTTGATCATGGATTCGATGAACTTCTGCTCGGATTCGGTGAGGCCGTACTTTGCGTAGAGCTGCCGGTCGATGTCGGGAATCGGCTTCGACCAGTCAATGTCGGACGACGCGGTGAAGTCCTGAAGGGGGACGATCATTATCATGGTAAGGTCTCCACAAGAGAAATGAAATCAAAACTATTGACGGGATTCGATGCACCAAGTATGATGTGATCGAGAATTGGAACGCAAAGAAGGTCGCCCGCTTCGCGTAGCTTCGCAGTCGCAGCTATGTCCGCCTTGCTTGGCGTGAGGTCGCCGGACGGATGGTTGTGGGCGACGATGATCTCCTCCGCTCCCTCCTTCAACGCCTCGCGGAAAATTGCACCTGCGTCAATAGTTGTTGTGCCGTCCTCGTGTCCGACCGACACGAGAATTGGCTTTGCAAGCATCTTGCCGTTCGCGTCGAGAGGAAGAACGAACACGCGTTCTTCCTTCTGTACCTTCGGCAACGCCGCACGAATTATCGCGGCACCCTGCGCGGCAGATTCGACGCGGACAAATGAATCATCAGTCTTCATATTAGTTAACTATTTCAATCCACGACGGATCAAAGCCAACATCCTTCAGCACTGCATTTGGCGAGACACGTTCTGGCCGCTTGATACGCAGTTTAAGCCGCTTTTCAGGGACATCAGAGACTATCGTAAATTGAGAGCCATGAGGTTGCCAAGTGAAGCGATGAGCACCAGTAGCATTTTCAAAACCTTCAAAGTTGCCACGATCATTAACTTGCCAATAATAATTATTTGGATCAAACAAGCAAGTTTCCTCTTCGTAAACTGAAACCTCCGTCAGGTTTTCGCCTTTCAGCAGAACGACTGTTCGCACATGGAGAAACTTTTTGCGGACATCGGCGACTCGCGCATTCCAAATGCCAAGGACCTTTTCGCCCACTTCATCCACGTCCATGTCGCGGACGTTCTTCTCGCCATAAGAATAGTCGAGCGAATTCCGTCCGCTGATAAGGCGTACATGACGCGCAACAAATGGACGGTCATTCTTAACAGTTTTCGCACCCCATGCAGTTTGTTCGTAAACCACATCACCAAGCCGAACATTGGATGGCGTCCAATTCATATCTTGCAGACCTCACAAGTCTTTGAATAATTCGCACCAGTACCACCTTCCAAAGCAAGCTTTGCAACATTCACTTTACCACCACCAACAAGTTCGTCTGCGATCAATTCTGCTTCTTCTGGTGAATTCGCTTGAACTTTTATGCGAGCGGTGTATGTCTCTGATACATCAATGAAAAATGTTCTTTCCATATGCCACTCCTATGCTGCAATTTGCGCAACCCATACACGCTGTTCAGATTTTACAGCGCGTTCTTCAAATGCGATGCCCGCATCTAGTGGATTCTCAATGAGGCGGGGCTTAGGCGTATGAGCAAAATCCGTCACAACATACAGGAAGAATCGAGACGCAAGATACTGCGCCATTTTGAACTCCTTCTCGGTCAATTGTATCTGCCCAGAAGGCGCGCGCAACCCTTTGACCTCTACGGCAAGAAAATCGGCGGCCGGGGGCGTCAGTTTGAAGTCAAAGCCGCATCCATATGCGGTAGTGCGCTGAATTGTACAGTCCGTGAATTTCGGGACGTCACGGTAATTCTCCTCAAAAAAGTTCTCTGCGGCCTGACCTGTTATCATCCTTCGTGCGAAAGATGATTCGTCTCCATCTTTTATTCCAGCTGCAACAGCAGTTCGTCCAACAATGGGATCGACATCAAGATTTCCTGCGAATTGTGCCCTTACCAATTCCGAGAATTCTTCAAGGTTCAATCCGCCAAACTCATTCATAATATCCTGTCTTGTCTGGCGAATCTCTCGCTTGTGCCATCCTTTCCGTGTGTTTGGAAAATAAGGATCAAACTCCTGCATATAATTCTTCACGGAGGCCGGTTTCCCGCCTACAGCAAGCGCAAATGAATTATAAGCCTCTTGCAATGTCTTGAAACCAAGAGCTTTTAGACCTTCCTTATTGGTGTCAAATTTTGAGAGATAAAGCCCAGCAAGCATTAATTTCTTGTTTGCTATCGTCATTTCACTCATGCTACTCTCCTTTCTCCAAAATTACTGAAATATGTTTTTGCTGCGTCCTTATCCCATTCTGACGAGAACACGCACTTCCCTCCAAGAGACTGATACCCAAGACGTATGCCACCTATTCCAGCAAACAAATCAATGAAAGTAAACTTTCCTTTTTCTGGAGCAGGGAATGGAACATCGGGCTTGAAATCTTCACAATTAGGCAATTCACAAAACGACATCTGATATGCGAGTTCGCACACGCGCAACTGCTCTGGGCGGAGCTTGGTGAGGATGGTAGGAAGCCGCTTTGCAAGGTCGGGGTCATTGCGGTCGGGGGATTCAAGATACGCCTTTAGCTGCTTGCGCACCTTCGGCGCGGTCGCAAAATCCGCCGTGCGGATGATGACGCGCTCCGCGTCTTCGGGGATATCGCCCTTGTGTTGATACTTGAACTCGATTTTGAAGAGAAGATACTTGTCGCCGTGAGCCTTGCCCTTGGCCGGATAGCCGTAGTCGCGGATTAACTCCTCTCGTGTTTTGACGCCGACGAATTCGGCCTTGTAGGTCTTCTGCCCACTCGTTCCCTGAAAAAGCCACAACTCGTTGATCTTGGCAAAGTCTTCGGGATTGATCTTGTCTTTGTCGGATATGGGATAGTTATACCAGCCACGCCACTTCGTCAACTGGTCACCTTTGTATGTGCCGACAAGCACAATACGCCCGATTTCGGTATTCTCGCCCGCATCGGTTTCCTGCATTAAAGTTTTTCTGCTGCTTTTGCACATTGTCAATTAGCATCCCATTCGACTGCCGAGCGCGACATAATGTTGCGCTTGAAAGTGGCTTGGGGTAACCTCACCCCTATGAAAAACAACCCTCACCAAAACAATACTAATATTATACCCTATCTTGCGGTATATTGCAATGCTCATACGGCGGGAATTTTTAATTGCAAATCTTACTTTGAAAGTAAGATTTGCATAGATAATGGACTCGATGATAAGCGATCTTATTATCGAGTTTTAGAGCCTGACGCTTGGATGGCGCTGTGGTGCGGGTAACGATTGTTATTCGGTGTTGGGCTTTTTCTTCAACACGATTCCAACGTCTGACATCTCCAGCGTCATCAGCTGTTCCGGGGTGGGGTCTTTCAACTCCGAGACCCGTAACGATTGTCGCTCCAGCGCTTTCTCAAAGCGGTTGCGGACTTCACGCCCGTTACCGAAGTGACGGTCTCGCTCTTTTGTAGTGACGCGAAACCATGGGTCCAGCCACTTCTCGACATCTGCGGAAAGGGTGTAACGGGCTTTCTTAGCCATCCGCCGGTACATTTCGGCCAGCTCCTCTCCTGAGTAGTCCGGGAATTCGATGGTTCGGTTAAAACGGCTTTTCAGCCCAGGATTGGCCTCCATGAACCGTTCCATGTCCTGCGTGTATCCGGCTAACACCACCACAAGTCGGTCGCGGTCGTCTTCCATGCGTTTGAGAAGGGTGGCAATCGCCTCGCGACCGTAATCGCCCTTGCCGCCGTCGGCTAGGGCGTATGCCTCGTCGATGAAGAGGACGCCGTCAAGCGCTTCGTCGATTTTCCGGTTGGTTTTCATCGCGGTTTGACCCACGTATTCGGCTACCAGCCCGGAACGGTCGGTCTCCACCAGCTGGCCTTTCTCAAGAACGCCCAACGCCCGGAAGATTTTCGCCATAATGCGGGCGACGGTCGTTTTGCCGGTACCGGGATTTCCGGTGAAGACGAAATGGTATGACATCTTCGCAACATCAAGCCCCTTGGCTTTGCGCTCTTTAGCCATTTTGCACCAGGCGACCAACCGTCTTACTTCGGCCTTTACCGGTGCCATTCCGACCAGCGCGTCGAGTTCCGCCAGCGCTTCTTCCACAGTAGGCACGTGCTCCTGTTCCGGCGGCTTCAAATCGACATCCGCCGACGTCAGGGTGACGAGATCGTCATGGGTCGGGTTCTGCACCGCGGCAAGACGGACGGCTTGACGCTCCACCGAATTCTCGAAGAGATTGCGGACGAAGCGTCCGTTTCCAAATTGCTTGTCCCGTTTCCGGGTCAAAACCTCAAGTGCCGGAACGAGATTGGCGTCAAGATCCTTTGCAAGCACGTATTGGTTTTTCTTCGCCCGCAGCCGGAACATTTCGGCCAGTTCCGCCGCGGAATAGTCGGGAAATTCCAAATAACGGTTGAAGCGGCTCTTGAGGCCGGGATTCGCGTCGATGAAGGTCTTCATGTCGTCAGTGTAACCGGCAACAATGACAATCAGACGGTCGCGGTCGTCTTCCATGCGCTTGAGCAGCGTTGCGATTGCCTCGCCGCCGTAATCCTTCGCTCCACCTTCGGCCAAGGCGTACGCTTCATCAATGAAAAGCACCCCGTCGAGCGCTTTGTCCACGACCTTGTTCGTCTGTTCCGCGGTCTGACCGACGTACCCGGCCACGAGTCCGCTCCGGTCGGTCTCCACCAGATGCCCTTTTTTGATGATACCGAGGGCGTAATAGATTTTCGCCATAATCCGGGCAACCGTGGTCTTGCCGGTTCCCGGATTGCCCGTGAAGACCATGTGGTATGAGATCGGGGCGACTTTAAGTCCGGCTTCTTTGCGCTTTTGCGCCACTTGAACGTAGGCGACGAACTTCTTAACCTCCTCCTTAACGGGTTGGAGTCCAACCAGCTCATCCAATTCTGCCAATGCCTCTTCAACGCTCACCGCGTTGGTGTTTGCTGGCGTGTAGGTCACCCCGGAAGGCATTTGCGGGGTTTCGTTACCGCTGTTTTCGGTTTTATCGCCGCTAGAGGTGTTTCCTGAAGGGGAGCTTGGTGTGTCGTCGTCCTTTAAAAGCGGCAACAACAGCAATCCCAGCACCGCCGAGGCGATCCAGAAAATTCGCCAATACTTATCCACAAAAGTCCCGGAGGATTTGCAGATTTTAAGAATAAACCGTACCAGCAACGCCGGGAAAAACAGCGTCAGCGCCGCCACTAGCACACTGGCAACATAGTTTAAGATCATACCCAACCCCCAATCGGTTTTATTGGCCGTTCAACATTTTAACCACCGGCGCGTCTTTGGCGATGAAGCCGCTGTTGGCCAGCATATTGACAAACCGTTTCATTTCCCCAACGTGGTGGCGCACGGACTGGTCGTTCTGCTTATATCGCCGCACATATTCGGCGGTATAAAACTCCGCCTTGGCTTTTACCGCCGGATCGGCCAGATATGCGTAGGAACTCCAGTACTGCACTACCTTCTCCGCGACATCTTCCGCACCATCGCCGGCGACTTTGGTCTCTTCCGCCAATTTCGTGCGAAGCGCGGCGACGTCTTCCGCCTTCACCCCTGGGCCGCCGCAGACGGTGTTCGCGTAACGGGACGGTATCCGGCGGATCCACACGTTGCGGAACGGCACCGGGTTGCCGTGGTCTTGCAGATAAAGCGGCGCCTCGGCGGCGTGTTTAACCCGTTTCAGCCGCCGGCACCAAGTGGTTCCGGCTTCAAACGGCCAAGCGTCCTGCACCAGCACCCCGTTGAAAAACACTGTTGCCGATCCGGGGTCAACCAACGTGTCGCCGTTCCATACCGGCGGATGGAACACAATGTCGAAACTCTGCCACTCCCCGGCCGGGCGGGCGGGGTTGACCATCGGCGGGTTCTGGCCGTAAACCGCTCCGGCTTGCCCGTCGGCGTAGTTCGCCGCTTTCCATGGCGATTTGGATGGCACGATCCCGTATGAATTCAGTATTTGGATTTCGTAAACGCCCATCAGGATTACGCCGGAATTGCCCAGCCCGTCATCATCTCCGACCGGCGACAGCCACTCCACGTGCAGTTGGCAATCGGCAAATTTCTCGCGGGTCATGGCCGGGCCGGAATGCGGCACGCAAACAAATTGCCCGTCTTTAACCGTCCACTTGGTTGGATTGCCTTTTGAATCGCACCAGTTCTTGGAGATCGATTCGGCGGTGCCGTCGAACAGCACCACCGCGTCCGAGGGCGGTTGGCCGGGCTTGGCCACCACCGCCACCGGGTCGGGCCGGTTGACGTCATGCACCGCCCAGGCGTGCCGATCGTCCGGTCGGTCGCCGGACGGTTCGGCCATAACGTTTACCACGGCGGCTGCCGCCAAAAACAGAAAAGCGCTAATGTTAAATTTCATCACTTGTTTCTCCTGTGGTTGAATCCGGTCACCTTTTAAGCAGTTCGACAATGGCGCGCGCCAACACGTCCCGATGTTCCTCCATCGGCGCGGGATTGACCGTAAAATCGGTCAGCGACACATAAACCGACTTGGGTACCGTAAGCAATCCCTCGTAGCGTTTCTTTGCGTCGGGCGAGAGTTTGTCCGCCTTTTCGGCGATCAGCCGTTTCAGCATCGCGAAGTACTCGTAATCCTCAATACCGTCGCGCAGCATCTCTATACGGAAACTGTCGTTAGGCCCCGCAAGAATCGCCCCTTCCTGTCTGGCGTTGGCGGCCAGCGGCGGATAGAGGAAGCGTCCGTCTCCGTTGCCCCAAGGCTGCTTCGTTCCGGGCGCCATTCTGCCGTCGCTAACCCAGCTCATCGCATCGGTGTATGGATTCTGGGGCTGTTTCGGATCCGGAAAGGCGGTTCCGCTTGTCCACCAGAGGGTTTCCCATATCAGAATTCCGGTGACGTTTTCGCCCCATGTCTGCCAAAGCCAAAGCCGCATTTCCGATCCTGGATGGTCGATGAACTCGGTCACGTAAGGCGCGTGGGGGCCGCAACAGACATACCACCAGAATTGGTCGCCCGCTGCCCGTCGCTCGGCCTCGCCCTTTACGTGCAGCGACGGGGTGAGCGGCACCCACAGGTTGGGACCGCCGGCCAACTCCGGCTCAACCTGCTCGGTCAGCATCCGGCGCAAACCTGGCGCGTGGCGTTTGAGGGTGTCGAACCCCTTCATTACGAAAGCGTAATCCTTGGGATCCGGCTCGTCAAACCAATAGACGTAAGCCTTCTCCAGCCACCCCTTCTCCTTCAGGTGGGACTCGATTCCCTTGAGGTATTTGCCCATCAGGAGATCGTATTCCGGCGAGTCGCCGGGATAACCCAGTAAGGAAGGCTCGGTCCGCGCTTGGAAGGTCCCGCCGCCGAGCCCCGCCACAGACATGACGAACGCGTTGAAGTGGTAGGTCGCGAAGGCTTTCTCCATCGCCGCGTCCCACTTCTCCCATTGGAAGACCGGCTCCACGCGCGAGAGATCGACCGGCTCAAACCCCTCATGCAGAATGACTTTGCCGGTGGCGCAGTCGGTTACGGTGAAATCGTCCACCCAGAGGGTTCCCGTCGCGACGCCCGGCTCTTGATAACCCGCCGGGAAGAGGGAGAAGCGGACAGCGGCCGAATCCTTGGCGAAGGTCGTGACCGTCCCCTCGTAACGCTGCCACTCTTTTGCGCCCTGGACGGGAATGTCGATGTTGCAGCCGCTTATCCACGATCCGTCGGCGCGGAGATGGTTGACCGAGAAGAGGAACTCCTGCCCCTTATCGGTCTTGTGCCTGAAGGTGATTTTGAATCCTTTTTTGGGCACCTTCACCGGCTTGCCGTTGTAATGGATGGCGGGGTTTGCGGTCTCGCTCGCGTCGACAATCTTCCGCGATGCCTTCCCCTCCACCTTCTCATCGGTGACAGCCATTCCGCCTTCCCAGACGGGCAGTCCCTTCCACGATACGCTCCAACGGTCCAGCGGCGCGGGGTTGTAGGGCGAGATATGGTGGTCGGCGAGCGCTTGGAGATACCGGTCAACCACCGCACGGCGATCCTCCTCCTTCGTCAGCTTGTGGTAATCGAAGATCCGGCCGTACCCGAAACCGAAGGAGGCCTCGCAAGTCATGGTGTCGGGAAGGACAAAATCGTAGACCTCGACATTCAGAATCAGCGGAATCGCGATTCCGCCATCGGCCTTGACCGTAATCTGTCCGCGATAGATGCCCGCCGGGGTTTCACGCGGCGGTTTCACCCGGATCCAGAACGGTTGGTTCTCGCCCTTCGGAATGTCCAACTGCCCCTCCTGCGGCAGTAGCGGATCCGGCCAAAGGCCTTTGCATCCGGTCGAATCGGTCGTGAGTTGGACCGGGACATACCCGACCCGCAGTACCTCGATCGCTTCGGCGGGAATCCGGCTGTTGCCAAAAACCAGCGGCGCGGCCTCGACCACCACATTAGTCAGCGCGACATTAGGCGTCACGACCAGTTGGGTCGCCTCGCACTCGTTTTTTGCGGTTCGGATTGTCAAGCCCTTTGCTACCGTCTTCGGTAACGTGCGGTGCCGGGGGATTTTCCATCCTGACGATGCCCGCCACAGATTGAGCGACGGATGCCTTGCCGACAGCAACTCGCCGTAACTGTTGTCGAAATAGGTCGGCACCGCAACTTCGCTGAACGCCTGATAAGCGTTGCCCACGTTGACCTCCATTCGCCAATTGCCGGCGGGCGGCGGCTCATACGGCACCAGCACATCATACGCGCCCGGCGTGGGGAATTTGATCGGCATGGTGTTGGTGTGGGCGGGCACGCCGGTTGCGGAGAAGATCACGCAGGCATTGGTCTGGACCGCCCTACCGGTGGCGTTTCGGATAAAGAGCGATACTTGGTTGTCCCCTCCGGGCAACGGGTTTCCCAACCCCCGTAGCGTAACGGCGAGTTTGGGGTCGTGTTTGGTTATCTCAACGTAGTCGGTTTTCCCCTCCAGCGACACCGGTTCTCCGTTTACGGTCGCTTGAAACGAGTAGGTGGAGATCTGGAGTGCCGCCCCTTTAGCGGCGCGCATCCGCACCAAGAGCGCCTCGGCCGGTAGCAACGCGTCAGGAACGGCGAACGGGCCGGAGGTCTTGTTGTCCACATGTCCGATTGCGGTCCACTCCTTGCCGTCTTTCGACACTTCGACGAAAATCTTCCCTTTTACGTAGTAATTGCAAGCTGCGGTTACCGTCGCTTTCGTAAAATCGCGGCCAGCCAGTTCCTGCCGGTAAACGAGGACCGAACCGTCGAAAAAACACCAGCGGTCGGTGTTGAAGTTGATGTTATGGAACCGCAGCAGCGGGCGGCTGTGGTTACGGCAGGGGCTTGACAGTGGCGCATGGAAAACGTAAGAGTTGCCTTCGATTGACTCGCCGTCGCCAAGCGTCAGACCGTTCTTTTGCCGGTAAACCGGCGTGACCGGAAGCAAGTTTGCGCGGTCGAACAACACTTGTCCGTTCACATGCCACTGGCCCAGACGGATCGGTTCCGGCGGACGGTCTTTCCCTCCGCCGGTACAGAAGATGTTGGCATAAGCGGTCCACTCTTTTCGCGGTATGCCGATATCGACGTTCACCGATGCCGGTCCGCAAACCACGGTCCCGCCGTTGGCGTCGAGGCTCCGCGCCAGAAAAGTGAAACGGAAACAACGGTGGGGCGGAAACGCAAGCCCATCGGATGCCCAAGCCGCGTCATCGTGGCCGTTCCCCGAAATCGAGATAGCGGCGCCGCCGTCCACGCCAGCACCTTTCAACCATGTGCCGCGTTCCGGTTGATCCAGCTTCCATGCCGCTGGGGCGTTCTCATCGCCTTGTTCAAAATCGCCGTTAGGCAGTTTCGGCAACTGTTGCGCCCACGCGGCCATTGCGGCCAGAACCAACATCCCCCCGCACAATCCGATTCGTCCGCTCATCTTTTCCCCCTTTAGTGGAGCAGGGCGTTTCGCCTTAAACCAAATTGCCCTTGGCATCGTAAGTGAATTTCTTCCCCGGCGTGAGCTGGGCGACATTGCCAATCAGTACCGCCTCGGTGAGTTTTGCCGACCACGCGAAAGAGGAGCGGGGCTGTTTGCCGTCGAAACAGCAGTCGATGTATTCGTGGTAATGCGACGGCGCCTTCGGCACCTTTTCGATTTCCGGCGCAGCGCCGCCGTTTTTCATTACCACCTCCGGTGATTTTCCGTAGTGGTGCGAGATAATCCAGCCATCGGTCCCCTCAACCACGCGTCCCTGCACCGGGAGTGTCTTGAACGGCGTCTTGGCCGCCAGCTCGTTAAACCTCGCGGGGGGAAGGAACTTCGGGTCGGTGCCGGATTTCGGGTCGGAATCCCCGTCCAGCCACTCCATCTCAAAGGGTTTTCCGCCGGAGGCCGGCACGCCGGGGAAGGTCCAGGTGATGTGGCACATCCGCGGCCAGAACTGTTCCTTGAACGCCGCGCTCCATTGGTCATCGGACGTTTCGGCGACCACCGAAGTGGCGGTGGTGCGGCCCAGCTTCATCCCGATCCAGATCGGCGAGAAGATGTGGCTGCCCATGTCGCCCAGCCAAGACGAGCCGAATGCCAGCCATTTACGCCAGGTGCGGGGATGGTACGCCCCTTTGGCGTAGGGGCGGTACGGGGTGTCGCCGAGCCACAGTTTCCAATCCAGCGTTTCCGGTACGGGATCTTCCTTCATTGGCCATTGGCGTTGGTTGCGGGCGTGGCCGCCGGAGGTGGTGAAGAGCCAAACGTGTTTGATTTCGCCGATCACGCCCATTTCAAGCATTTTTACCGTTTGGCGGTCGCATTCCCAGGCTGCGATTTGGGTGCCGAGTTGGGTAACCGCTTTTTTGCGTTCGGCCAACGCGTCGATGTCCCGCAATTCAGCCAGGGAATGGCACAGCGGTTTTTGGGCGTAAACGTTATGCCCGCGTTCCAGCGCCGCCATGATGGCCGGGTAGTGCATGTGGTCTGGGGTGGAGACGTTCACGGAATCAATCTTGTCGCCCTCTTTTTCCAGCATTTCGCGCCAATCGCGGTAAATGCGGGCGTCGGGGCAAAGCTTATGCGCGTCCGCGAGGTAGGCGGAGTCGACGTCGCAAAGCGCGGTGATGTGGATGCGCTTGTGGGATCGCAGGTCGTTCAAATCGCCGCGAGCCATATTGGCGGGGCNNAGGGGGAGCCATATTGGCGGTGCCGATACAGGCGTGCGAAAGCAAAGAATTGGGGCTGCGGTTGGACAAAATCGCCGGGAATGCCTTGTTCCCGGCAAACAGCCCGGCGGCAGCCGCCGCGCCACCGATAAATTCACGTCTTCTCATAATCTCTCCTTGATTGGGGGTTACGCTGATTACGATTGAAAAAAGCCTTTGTCGATTACACTATAGAAGATACACCAAAACCGCCGGAAAGTAAAAATAAAAATGCCCCAATTGCCAACATTACCATCAATTACTCAAAATTAATAAAGATGTGCTTGCTTCAGCGTTTTTGTCCAGCCGGATCGGGGGGTGAGAAAAGCCAAGCATCGAATCCCGCGGTATGCCAACCGTGTCCGACACCGGGTAGCAGACGCAGCTCTTTGTCCTTCGAGGCAATGCTATTGTATGCCGCAATGCCGCCGACGGTCTGGCAATTGTCATCCGCCATTCCATAGACCATGCGGATCGGGGTTTGGATCANNCGCGCGAAATTGCAGTTGTCGTGATAGGGGGCATTGACCTCCGCCTTGGCCCGGTTTTCCGGCTTCTGGTTCATAATGTGGGATGAGCCGGGTTCCCGTCCCTGGCGGTAGGCCAACATATCGCATTTGTTGGGGCAGAGAATCAGCGACTTGGCGAACTGGCCGTAGAGTGCGGTCAAATAGAGTCCGAATCCTCCCCCCTGGCTGCAACCGTAATAGACGAAGCGCGAGGCGTCCGCATACGGTTCGGCGGCAAGCCAGTCGAGGGCGCGCGCCATGCCAAGCATAACGGCATGGTAAAACGGGGCCTCCCGACTTTCGGAATAACCGACATACTGGTAGCGCGGCTCGCCTTTCTTTGTCGCGTATTCGGCGAACCAGGCGTTGTAATTGGCCTTCTGCTCCGCTTCCGTGGTCCCAAGCGGGAATCCGTGGACGTTCATCACCAGCGTCCCCCAGCCGTTGCGCAGCACTTGCTTGCGGATGCGGAAGTCTCCTATGCCCGCCCCCGGCACATTGACGATGAACGGAAAACGCCCCGCACCCTTCGGCACCGCGAGGAGTCCGTATACGCGCCCACCTTTGAATGTCGCAAAGCTGACGCGGTACATTTCGTGGTCGGGCGTGTCGAGGTCGGATGCCCGCGTTTTCTCCACGGCTATCGGCACCTCCCGGTCGAGCCGCTTGCGTTCGCCGCGCCAGTATTCCTCGAAATCTGCGGGATACGGGGTGAAGGGCTGGATCTTCTCCCAGTCAAAGAGGATGCGGTCCATCCGTTCCCGCATCCCGTCCCCCCGCAGATGGATGCGCAGCGAGCCGGGCGTGGAACGGGACAGCCCTTCGATTTTGAAAGAGGGTTCGCTGGCGAGATCGACCGTTCTCCGCCATACCACATTCGTCCATCCGTCATCCACCCATACTTCCGCTCGCCCCTTAACGGCATCTTTCCCGGCTGTGGCACGCACCTCCACCGTGGCCTTGTTTCCCATCCGGTAAAGACCGTTTGACACGTCTGGCTGAACAAGGAATCTGACCGGCTCCGCAAATAAGCCGGTTGCGCCAAAGATACATCCCGCGACCGCACAACCAACCCGATCTCCCTTCATACGCATAAAAATCCTCCTCGCTTGATGACCAAACTGTTGCCCTTTCAGTGAATAAACACCCTCGCTCCACCAATGTATACCAATTTAAGACCATTTTTGTCAACTCGTAACAGATAATTCTGCGAAATACTAGGGTTTTGCAATTACCCCAATATTACATTTACCCTTGCGGGATGCGGTGGCAAATTGCTATACTTCCGCAATGTGGTGCCCGGTTTGCCGCAATGCGCCGGGAGGTTTTCCATTGGATACGCGAAAAGAGTATGGACACGCAAAAAATACGGATTTCTTCGGCTTTGGCGGCGGAACGCTTTTCCGAGGAGACTGGCCTTCGGGTGGGCTTTCTGGGGTTCTCGAACCACCAGATGGCGGTGCAGCGGTGCGGCTGGATACAGGCGCGGTATTATTCCGACGATGCGTCCGACAGCGTTAGGGAGTTTCTAAAGTTCGACCACGTGTTTGATGTCAACCCGTTTGAGGTTGGCGTTCCGCGCACTCAGGAACGGCGAGAATTCCGATCGCGCTACCAAAGGGTACTGCGGCTGTTGCAGCTCCGGGATTTGTTGCCCAAGGCGTTTATATCGCTTTCCAACGGGGAATTGAGGCGGGTTTTGCTGGCCCGCGAGCTTTTGAGGAATCCGCAAATACTGGTGCTGGACAATCCCTTTAACGGGTTGGACCCGATACAGAGCGAACGGCTTAAAGATATCATCCTGGCGCTGGAAAAGCGCGGGATCCGGGTGGTGGTCAACGGCGACCGTCCTGGTTCGCTTTCCGCCGCAAGCTGGGTTACCGCCGCGCCGCCGACCGCGGCCGATGCCGCCTGGATGGACGCGGTGCGGTTTGACCGCATTACCGTAAAGTTCGGGCGTCGGGTGCTGTTTAAGAACTTCAGCTGGCGCATTGGTCGCGGCGAGCGTTGGGTCTTACGCGGGCGCAACGGCAGCGGAAAGACCCTGTTGATGGCGCTTATCACCGGTGACAGTCCGTTGGCGTACAGCATAGACGTTACGGTATTGGGACAGAAGCGCGAAGTCGGCAAGGAGTTGGGTAAAATCCGCCGAAAAATCGCGATGGTCAGTCCGGAAATGCAGGCTTACCTTGGCCGTGGGCCGGAAGAGTTGCTGGACGAGGCGTTGGCGAAAGAACCGGAGTTGCTGATTTTGGACGAGCCGTGCATGAATTTGGGAATGGCAGCCGCCAAGCGGCTTTGCCGCAAAGTGGCCGGTTGGCTGAAAGTTCGGCCAAACGTAACGGCCATTTGCATCGCCCATCGTCCGGAACATGTGCCCGCCGGGTTCGGACTGGAAATGGATTTAGACCTACTCGGCAAATGAACCGCTAACCGCCGTTACGCCTGCTGCTGCGGCACGTGGCGTTCGGGACGGGCGTAATAAGGATAGCGCTCCGGATTTGCCGCGTCCCGTTTGATGTAGCGCCAGCGTCGGTAATTCAGGCACCACAGCGACGGGTGGTTGCGGATGACCCGCTCAAACGCGCTCACCACTTGCTGGGTAAGCTCCTGTGGGTCCGATTCGGGACTTACTTCAAAGAACTCGCCCAACTCGATGCGATAGCCGCCGTCGCGCAACGGGCGCGACCAGGCGAAAAGAATCGGCACATTGAATTTTCTGGCCAGCGATGCCGGGGTCATGGACACCCCCGCCGGAATGCCGAAAAAGTCTACCCATGTCCCGCCGTTCCAGCTGTGCGTGTGCTGGTCCACCAGCAAACCGATATAGTTGCCCTTTTTTAACGCCCGCATCAGTCCGCGCAGCGCGCCGTCCGCCGGCACGATTTCCTGTCCGATGCGGGAGCGCACTTTGGTCAGCCGGGCGGATATACCGTCGGTCCCGATCTGCTTGGCCACCGAGGTCATCGGGAATCCGTTGGCCACGCAGGTTTGCGAGAGCAATTCCCAGTTGCCGATGTGGGCGCTGACGGTCACGCAGGGCCGGTTGGATTCGAGAAGGGTGCGTATCCGCTCATCGGCGGTAACCCATTTTAAAATTCGAGCTTTGGTATCGCGGATCATCCAGAATATCATCACCAGCACCCGCGCCATGTTACGGTACGCGCCTTTTACCAGAATCCGTTTACGCCGCTCTGAAATACCGGGGAACATGGTTTCAAGGTTGGCCCGCGAGATTTTTTTACCCTGACGGTCAACCAAATAGACGGTGTCGGCGATAAACCGCGCCAACCGCAAAACTCCGCGCATGGAAAGCGGGGGTATGATTAAAGAACCCAGCCAAATTAAGAACCATTCGGCCGGTTCTCGCAACTTGCGGTAGAAATTCCGATATCGCTTTCTCCCCTTCGACATAACAGCAGTATGTTACCATAAAATCGCCAAAATGCAATGGTAAAATTCTTGTATTTCACGGTTGTAATATTTCCAACGCTGTTTTTGCGGAAAAACGGGGGTTATTTTTCCATCGCATGGAAATATTGGCGGACAAGAGGCCGGTATTCGGGCGGGGTTTTCTTGAGCATTTCTTCGAAAGCCTCAGACCGCAATTCGCCTTTTAACCGCATCCAGTCGGCATTTTGCCGCAACTCGTTCAGCCGTGCAGAGTCCGATTTGGCGCCGCCGGTCAATGGCATGCTTTCCCGCGTCTTGCCGCTTAGCCGTCCTTCGACCGCTCGCCATGCCTCCGCCGTTTGACGGTCGCGTTCCGCTTGAAGCTGTCCCAAACGTTCTGCCATCTGTCGGGATTGTTCGGCGGCGGCCAATTGCGCTTCGGCCGCAGGAGAACGCTCCTCTGCCGTCTTTTTGGCCTGTTGCGCCAGTTCCAACGCCTCGCGGGCGGCTTGTTCGCCCTGTCGCGCCGGTTCTTCCCGTTCGTCGGACATCGCTTGCCCGGCCAATTCCGCCGCCTGCTGGCTTAACTGCGCCGCTTTTGCGGTTTGCTCGGCAGCGTTTTGCACCGCGTCATTATTGAGTTTCTTAATCTTATCCAATGCCCGTTGGGCTTGTTCGGCAGCGGGACGGGCGCGGTTTTTCGCCAGTTCCGTGGCATTTTGTGCCTGTTCGCGGAGCGCGGTTTTTCCAGCCTCCATTTGCCGTAGCGCGTTTTTCACTTGGGCGACCGCTTCGGACGCCAACGCTTTTGCCGCTTGGGCGTCTTGCATTGCGGGTTGCCAATCAATGTTGTCCGTACCATCGGCATCGTTTTCTTCTGGGGCGTTTCCGTTCAACCTTTCGGCAGCGCGCTCCGACATCCGGTCGGCAAGTTCAGCCAACTCGTCTGCCGCGTCCAAAGCGGGCAGGGGATTGTTTGGCCAATTTTCCGGGGCGGTCTCGGCTGCCTCCCGAAGCGCATCTTTGGCTTGATTTGCCAATTCCTTTGCCGCGTTAGCGGCCTCTGCGGCCTTGGCGGATGCCTCCTTCATTTTTTGTTTGGCGGACTCGGCGCTCTTCTGGGAATCGTTTGCCGAATTTTCGTTCTGCTGTTCCCGTTCGGCATTTTTGGCTGCTTCTGCGGCCTGTTCGGCCAGATTTGCGGCCTCGGCTGCCGCCGACGCCGCCCGCTCGGTTTGTTCCGCCGCTTGCTGAATCTGCTGTTGCGCCTGACTTTCCCGGGCAAATTGTTCGGCTTTGACGTTGGCTTCCAAGGCGGTTTCTGCGGCCTGTTCGGCTAATTTCGCGGCTTTGGCGACCTCATCGCGTCCGGTTTTTTCGGCCCAGATTTCCCCGTTTCGGCGGTCGTCCTGTTCTTGCTGGGCTTGACGCATCCGGTCCCGCGCTTGATTCAGCTGGTCGGAGAGTTTTTCGGCGTCTTGCCGATCCAACGCATCGCGCATTTCGTTCAAACGCTGTTGCGCTTCATTTTGGCGTTTTCCCCACTCTTCCTGCTGCCATTTTGCCATGGGGGATTCCGCCTGCTTCGCCAACTGCTCTTCCCGTCGGGCCAGTTCCGACAAGCGGTCCAGCCGCTCGGCTTGACGGTTTAGCTCCTGAAGTTGCCGGTCAACCAATTGACGGACCTGATCTGCGGCTTCGTTAAGCGCGCGTTCGGCGTTTTCCCCGGCCTGACGGCGTTCGCGGGGCGTTGCCAGCGGAATCTGCTCCTGTTTTTCCAATGCTGGATCAACCTGCTGGTCGCGCACGTCCAAAATCTTTTCCGCCAACTTGGCAAACGGGGTTTGCTCGGTTTCTTTCGCCGCGTTTTCCAGCCGTTCTCTGGCTTTTAAAGTGGCTTGTCTGGCTTGCTCAAGTTTTTGCAGGGTATGTTCTGGCAGTTCCTCTCTCTCAAGTGCTTGGCGTTCCGAAGCCAAACGGTTTTTCGCTTCGTTCAGTTCGTGGAGCGCTTGGCGCAACTCGTGTTCGAGCTTATTCTTTGTTTGTTCCCGCAGCTTGGCTTGCAGCGGCCGCGTGTATGGCGACAGTTCGATTTTTATTCGGCGGGTTTCCGCGGTTTGTGTCCCGCCTAATTCCGGCGGACGGTTGTCGGAAACCCGGAAAAACAGATCGAATTTCTTAAAATCGCGTTCAAACAGTTCGGCGAAATCCGGCGAGAAGTCGAACTCCAGCGCCAACCGATTGGTTACCTCCACCGGAAATACGCGCTCGCCGCTGTCCGCTACCGCCACGCATTCCAGATTGGCGATGCCCCAATCGTCGGAGGCGCGGACGGAAAACGCCAGCGTTTCTTCCGGTTGCAACGAGAGTCGTTCCGCTTTCGGCTGGAGCAGGGTGATCATGGGCGGAGCGTCCGGCAGCACGGTGAAATCAGACCATTGGACAATGTTGGTGAAACCGTGGGAATCGCGCAAGGCGAAATCCCATCGCCCGTTTCGGTTGGTGGAGGCGGTGAACCGCCATACGGCGTTGGTGTCGGGCGTGCCGCCTTGGACTGGAGGAATCCGCAGCCGGTTGATGAGCAGTGATTTTTCGCAGGAACGGTTAAAGCCGGCGTTAACGGTCAGCCGTGTTCCGGCGGGGATTTCCAGCCCCATCGAGGCGCGGGAGACCAGTTGGGTCGCGTCCAGCCCGGTGTAGGCGGGGAAGTCGCATTTCACCGCTACGGCGGTCACGCTCGGCGGATCTACCGCTTCAAGCCGATGCGGTGCGGTCAGCGCGTGGCCGCAGGCGATACGGTAGGTGAATGAACGGTTAAGTGCCGGTAGTGCCAATTCGGCGGAAGAGTCGTCCGTCATTGCCATGCGTTCCACTTGGCGCGAACCGTCGTCGAAAATGAACCGGACTTCCGCACGGTGGCGCAGGCGTTTTGGGGAACGGACCGATATCGTTACCGGACTGCCGGTTAACACCACGGCATCGCCCGGGGATACCGTCAACAACCGGGCGTCCAATGTGTCCAGTTCGCGGTAAGGCTCGATCGCGCGGCGGAACAGCAGCCAGCTTTGTCCCGGCCACAGGGCGAAAGCCAAACCAAACACTAGGAAGCAAACCGTCGCCGCCAAAAGGTAGGGCCGGGCGGTGCGCCAGGTGAACTCGCTTCGCACTTCCACGCCGGAAATGTCGGTTTGAGCCGCCTCGGCCAGCAGGTTCAGCAAATCTTCCGAGGCGCGGGCGGCGGCGGAGCCCGACCCGTGCTCGCAAAGTTCGATCGCGGAACTGATGCGTTCCTGCATCTCCGGATGGCGGGTTTCCAGTACCCGCGCCAATTTGAGCAGGGAAAGCGGTTGGGAAAGCGGACGAAAAAGCGCATTCCAAGCGGTGAGCGCGGTGAACGCCAGTACGGTGGCCGAGCCGCACCATCGCGCGGCCGGGCTGGACAACACCACGGCGGCGTCCACCGCCATCAGTGTCAGGATTCCCGCCACCGCCACGGCGACGGTGGCCAACAGTCCGCGGGTGAAAACCACCGCCCGCACCCGTGCCATCATCCGCCGTAAACGCCGTTCCAGATCACCGGACAATACTACTTTAACCTTTTCGTCCACTAGGACACCTCCATCTGTACCGATATAATATCAAACATCTTTTCGCAAAGGCAAGCTAGATTAATGCCGGACGTAGATTCGCGGTTTGCCGGCGCGTTTTAAAATCGTTTTCGCTCTTTGTCGGCTTGACTTTGGTTTATCCATTGGGTAAAATCGCGCCTTGTTATTGGTTGGATAGTTTTTGGGATGTTAAAACTCCAGAGAGGAGGGTTGGCTATGATGAAAAACATTCCGGTGCTTTGGTTTCTGGTTGGTGTGGGGTTGGCCTTTTTGGAATTGGCGACTCCAGGGTTTGTGATTCTGTTTTTCGGTTTGGCGGCGATTACCGTGTCGCTGGTGGTTTGGCTTTGCCCGGCGCTGAGTTTCACCTGGCAGCTTGGGATTTTCATGATTCTGACCATCGGCTATATCGTCTTTTTGCGGAGTTGGCTCAAGAATATGCTGGTTGGTAAGACCAGCAACGAAGGCGGCGACCCCGATTCGGAAGTGGTCGGACAGCAAACCACGGTTGTTGAGGCCATCCCCGCCAACGGCGAGGGTAAAGTGGAGGTGTTCGGAACCAATTGGCGGGCGGTGGCGGCAACGCCGCTCGCTGTCGGTACGCGGGTCCGCGTTGCCGCCCAAAACAATTTGGTGTTGACGGTCGAACCGTTGTGATTTTGAAAGGTTAATGAAAGCCGAATAAAAGAAAGGAACTGGATATGCAGTATGTTATGCTGGCGTTGGTGATTTTAGTGATTGTCGCGGTTTTGAAAACCGCTCTGATTGTGCCGCAGAAGCAGGCGTTTATCGTTGAACGACTGGGCAAATACCGTTGCACGCTTGGCGCGGGCTTCCATTTGCTGGTGCCGTTTATTGACCGGGTGAATTATCGGCATTCGCTCAAAGAGCAGGCGGTGGACGTGCCGCCGCAGCAGTGCATCACCAAGGACAACATCGCCGTGGATGTGGACGGCATCCTGTACTTGCAGGTGATCGATCCGGTTAAGGCTTCCTACGGCATCGGCAACTATATGTTCGCCACCGTACAGCTGGCCCAGACCACGATGCGTTCTGAGATGGGCAAGCTGGATTTGGACAAGTCGTTTGAGGAGCGCACCAACATCAACTCCGCGATCGTCGAGGCGGTGGACAAGGCGTCCGACCCCTGGGGCGTGAAGGTGACCCGTTACGAGATCAAGAACATCACCCCGCCACAAACGATTCGCGACGCGATGGAGAAGCAGATGCGCGCCGAGCGCGAGAAACGCGCGATGATCGCGGAGTCCGAGGGCGAACGCCAGGCCAAGATTAACCGCGCCGAGGGTGAACGCGCCCAGTCGATCGCGCTGTCCGAAGGTGAAAAACAGCGCCGCATCAACGAGGCCGAAGGCCGCGCTAAGGAGATTTTGCTGGTGGCCGAGGCTCAGGCGGTCGGCATCCGCAAGGTCGCTGAGGCGATCAGCGGACCGGGCGGCACCGATTCGGTGAACATGCAGCTGGCCCAGCAGTACCTTACCGAATTCGGCAAGTTGGCCCAGACCAACAACACGATGATCATCCCCAGCGACCTGGCCAATGTCGCGGGCATGGTTAAGGCAGTTTCGGGAGTTATCCAAAAGAGCTAGCCCGTATGGCGGAGTCCGGATATTTGCAATCCGCCGGAACCATCGTTTCCGGCGGATATTCTTTGTCGGCGACGTTGATCCGTCCCCAAGGCCCGATCCGCCTTGCGGTGTTGTTCCTGCCGCCTTTGTTTGAGGAGCGCAAGGGCACCCTTCCTTTGCTGGTGCAGTCCGCCCGCTCGTGGGCGGAACTGGGCATCGCTTCGCTTATTTTCGATTATGCCGGTTGCGGCGACAGCGAAGGGGATTTCGCTGATATTGATCCTGGACAGTTTCTGGATGATGCCGATGCCGCGTTGCGCTGGTTGCGCGGCAAAGCCCCGGTGCCGGTTGCGTTGGTCGGCGTGCGGGTCGGGTGTTGCCTGGCCGCGCCTTTGGCGGCGCGCCAGCCCGGCGCGGTCGCGGCGGCGGTGTTTTGGGCGCCGGTCGGCGGGGATTTGTTGTTGCGCCAGTTGTTCCAGCGCCGAATGGTCAACGACATGGTAGCCTACGGCAAGGCCAGGGAAAGCCGAAAGGATTTGACCGAACGTTTGACCGCCGGCGGCGCGGCGGTGGATCTGGACGGCTATATGCTGTCGCCGGCGGTTTACGGTTGGCTTACCAAGCAGACGATTGAAAGTCCCAACGGCGTTTCAGTGCTGGTGGCGCGCGGCAGTTCCGAGGCGTACACCCCGCCGCGCAAGGCCAATGACGCTTCACAATTGGAATTGCGGTTTCCGCCGTTCTGGAATACGGTCGGTCATGTCGAGCTTGGGGCTTTGGTGGCGGCGACCGGCGAGTGGTTGGAGGGTTTTTCCGGGACCGGAATTTACGAGTTGCCCGAGTTTGGGGTGTCGGATGGCTGCCATAGTTTGCCGGTGCGTGGGAAAACCTTGCGGATGGCGGTTGACCGTCCATCCGGTCCGCCCAAACGCGGGCTGTTATTGCTGCATGGCTGGTCGGGGGACCGTACCGGGCCGCACCGGATGTTCGTCCGTTTCGCGCGCTTGCGGGCGGCGGAAGGCACCCTTTGCGTGCGGCCGGATTTCATCGGGCGCGGGTTGAGCGACGGCGAGGCATCGGATGCCGCGATAGCCGACATGGCCGAGGATTCCAGAGCGGTGCTGGAATGGATGAAAACCCAGTTGCCGGAAGGGACGCCGCTGGAGGTGCTGGCGATTTGCTCCGGCTGCAAGGTGGCGATTTCTTTGGCCGTGAGCCATCCAGAAGTGGCGCGGCTTTGGCTGTGGTCTGCGGAATCGATGGGATCGTTGCGTCATGCCGCCACCGGATTGCGTAAAACGTTGCAGGCGCTTAAAACCTACGCCGGCAAGGCGTTGCGTCCGGAAACCTGGCGAAAGTTGCTTAAGGGTAAAGTGAACACCGGGCTGGTTACCAAAGCGCTGGTGAAGCACGAAACCCGAAGCCCTGAAGAGGCCAGACGGGAGGATGCCACCTTGGCCGAGTTCAGGAAATTCCGTAATCCGGTGTGTTTTGTGTTCGGCGGGTCAGACCCGGACACCAAGGGTTCCAGCGAGGCGTATTCCCGTTTTTGCCGCAAGAACGGCATTCCGTTTACCTTGAACATTGTACCCAACTCCGGCCACAGCTATTACGGCGAAGAGTGGACGCAACAGCTTTTTTCGTTCACTTCCGAAGAAGCGTAGCCGATACGGCGGGATGGCGTGACGGTTGCCGCCATCCCGTTAAAGTTGGACGCTTTTCGATCCGTTACCTTATTCGTACAACTTGGCCAACGCTTCGCGCAGTTTGTCGATTGATTTCACGCCCGGGGCGGTTTCCAACGAGCTGTTAAGATCGATGACCGCACACTCCGTTTCGTCTGCGGAACGGATGTTGTCGGCGGAAATCCCCCCGGCCAGAATGGTGAAAACCCCGCGTTTAATCAAGGTTTTTGCCCGTTCCCAATCCGCGATACGGCCGGTGCCGCCGCTGCGGTTGCCGTCGGTTCCGTCCACAATGATTCCGTCCGCTTCAGTTGCGGTATCGGTTCCGTTGTCCAGAACCCATGTCCGGTAACCCGCTTCCCGGATTCGGTGTACCACGGTTTCCGGGTATTCCCCGTGTAATTGGATAACCTGAAGCCCGACTTGTTCCGCAATGCCAAGAATCTCTTCGACCGGGGTATCGACAAATACCCCGACCCGTTCCGCAGTTCCGGAGAGCCGTCCGCAAATTACGGCGGCTTGTTCGGGAGCGATGTAGCGGGGCGATTCTGGCGCAAAAATGAACCCCAGATAATCTGCACCGGAAGACTCCGCCGCTCGGGCAAAATCCGCTTCGGTGATGCCGCATACTTTGACCCGGGTGCGTTTTTCACCGAGTGCCCGAACAATGGCGGAACCGATCACAAAGCCGTCCGCGTGGCCCTGGGTAATGGCGGTTCCCTGTTCCCGCGAAGAGATGCCGAAACCTGCCACAATCGGGATTTTCACTGCTGCACGGATCTCGTCCAAATGCGCGGACAGCTCCGGCGGCAATTCCTGGCGGACACCCGTGGTGCCGTTCACGGTGATCACGTAAAGAAAACCGTCAACGCCTTCCGCGCTGCGGACCACCCGGTCAATCGGGGTGTTGGGGGCGATGAGCGGAATGACCGTCATTCCGTGCGGTTTGAGAACCGACAGCAGTTCGTCGCGCTCTTCCAAAGGCAGATCAACCGCCAGCACGGCGTCGATTCCGGCGCGTTCCGCCTCGTCGGCGAAGGTTTCCAGCCCTTTGGAGAAAATAATGTTGTAGTAACTGAAAAGCACCAGCGGTGTCGTCGGATGGCGTTGGCGCACTCTGGCGGCCAATGCCAGCACTTTGTCCAAGGAAACACCGTGCTTCAACGCTTCATAGGCGGCGCTGCGGATTACCGCGCCGTCGGCAAACGGGTCGGAGAAGGGAACGCCGAGTTCAATCACGTCGGCCCCGTTGGCGATCAGTCGGTCAATTTCGCGTTCGCTTTTGGCGAGCGACGGGTAGCCAATAGTCAGGTATGCGACAAACGCGGGACGGTCCTCGCCGCGGGCGTGTTCAAAACACTGTTGGATTCGGTTCATTGCTTTTGCGCCTTTTTGTAGTTGAGAATGTTTTCCATGTCCTTGTCGCCGCGCCCGGAAAGGTTGACGAGCAGGATGTGATCCTTGGGCAGCGTCGGTGCCCGTTTGATGGCCTCGGCCAGCGCGTGGCTGGATTCCAGCGCGGGGATGATGCCCTCAAAACGGCACAGGGCGTCAAAGGCGGCAACCGCCTCCGCGTCATTGATTACCGCATATTCGGCGCGTCCGCTGTCGGCCAAATATGCGTGTTCCGGTCCGACGCCGGGATAGTCCAGTCCGGCCGATACGGAGTAGGTGTCGATGATTTGTCCGTCCGCGGTTTGCAGCAGGTAAGTTTTTGCGCCGTGAAGCACACCCACCCGTCCGCCGTTGATGGATGCGGCATGTTCGCCGGAGGCGATGCCTTTGCCACCCGCTTCAACTCCCACGAGTTTCACTCCGGGGTCGTTGATGAATCCGGCGAAAAGTCCCATGGCGTTCGACCCGCCGCCGACGCAGGCTATTGCCTGTTCCGGCAGTTTGCCGAATTTTGCCAGCATTTGCGCCCGCGCTTCGCGGCCGATCACGCTTTGGAAGTCGCGGACCATTTCAGGGTAGGGGTGCGGACCCGCCACCGTGCCGATTACGTAGAAGGTATCTTCTGGATGCGACACCCAATCGCGGATCGCCTCGTTCATCGCGTCTTTCAGTGTCGCACTTCCCTCGCTTACGGCGTGTACGGTCGCGCCCAGCATTTTCATCCGTTGCACGTTGGGAGCCTGGCGGGCCACGTCAATCTCTCCCATGTACACCTCGCACGGCATTCCGAACAACGCCGCGACGGTCGCGGTTGCAACTCCGTGCATTCCCGCTCCGGTCTCGGCGATCAGCCGCTTTTTACCCATTCGGCGCGCGAGCATGGCCTGACCGATGGTGTTGTTGACCTTGTGCGCTCCGGTGTGGTTGAGGTCTTCGCGCTTTAGTACGATTCTTGCGCCGCCCAGATGTTCGCTCAGCCGTTTGCAATAGGTTAGGGGTGATTCGCGGCCCACGTAGTCGTGGAGAATAGCGTTGAATTCATTTTGGAAAGACGGGTCTTCGCGGGCCTCAAGATAAGCTCGTTCCATCTCGGCCAGCGGCCCCATCAAGGTCTCGGCGACATACTGGCCGCCGTAGATTCCGTAGTGTCCGTTGTTCATTTCATTAACTCCTTGAGTTTTTCACCGGGATGTTCCTCCCGCATCAAAGTTTCGCCAATCAGGAACCCGTTGGCCCCTGCCGCCTGCAGCGTACGCAAGTCCTCCGCCGAACGAATGCCGCTTTCGGCGATTTTTATAATGCCGTCCGGGATTTTAGCGAGCAGCCCCGCCGTGATTGAAGGATCGGTCCTGAAAGTTTTCAAGTTGCGGCAGTTGACTCCGATGACTTTAGCGTTGGCCTTTACGGCCCGCTCAATTTCCGCTTCGGAGTGCGTTTCGACGAGCGCCTCCATTCCGAGATGGCGGGCGACAGCCAGCAGTTCAGTGAGCTGCGAGTCGTCCAATACCGCTGCAATCAACAACACCGCGTCCGCCCCGCAAGCGCGGGCGCGCAGGATTTGATATTTGGTGGAGACGAAGTCTTTGAAGAGAATCGGCAGGTCGGTGTTCTCCCTTGCGATGCGTACATTCTCTTCGCTTCCGAGGAACTGATGCGGTTCCGCCAGTACCGACAGCGCCGCCGCTCCCGCTTCGGTGAGTTCTTTTGCCAGTTCCGCCGGGCGGAAATACGGGCGGATCAGTCCTTTCGACGGGCTTGCCTTTTTTAGCTCCGCGATTACGTTGAGACCCGGTTTTAGGAATGCCGCCGCGAAATCACGCGGTTTGGCGGCGTTTTCCGAATCCTGCCGCCGCCGGTCGGTCAGTGTTTCCAGAATATTGGTTTTCCCCCGTTTGGCATCGGTTCCCAGAAAGATTTCCAGTTTCCGCAGCGCCGCGCCGGAATCCAACGATTCTTGGGCGACCTTAATGCCCTCCTTGAAACTGCGGGCCTTGTCGGCCACCCAGATCGCGGCGGCGGCGTTAATCACTGCCGCCATACGATACGCGCCGCGAAGCCCGCCGTTGAGTACGCCGCGCAGGATCATCGCGTTTTCTTCCGGGCGGCCGCCGGCGATCGCCTCCACGGGGTAACTTTCGCCGTAGATTTTCTCGATGTCGATCTCACCTTCGCTGACAATCCCGTCGCGAAGCATCGCGAAATGGGTTTTGCCGTCGGTGGAGATTTCGTCCAGCCCGTTGTTTCCGCAAACGATAAGAGCGCTGCGTGAACCTAACAGGTTAAGCGTTTCCGCGAAAACGCGGGGCATGGAAGCGTCTGCCACCCCGATCACGTGCTGCGACACGCCGGCGGGGTTGGTCAGCGGCCCAAGGTAGTTGAATATGGTCTTGAATTTCAGTTCGCGGCGGGCGGCGGCCACAAAACGCATCGCCGGATGGAGGTTCTTGGCGAATAGAAATCCGATGCCATTTTCGCGGATATTTTCAGCGATTGTTTCCGGTGGCGTATCAAGGTCATACCCCAAAGCTTCGAGCACATCGGCGGTGCCGCATTTTGAGGTTGCGGCGCGGTTGCCGTGTTTGGCGATGGTCACGCCAGCTCCGGCCGCTATGAAGGCGGCGGTGGTGGAGACGTTGAAAGTCCCGGCGAAATCGCCGCCGGTGCCCACGATATCCACTGCGTCCGGATTGTCGCAGCGGACTTTGATGCCGGCCTCGCGCATGGCGGCGGCGGCGGACATCAAGTCATCGGGCGAAATGCCTTTTTCGTGGTAGGCGGTTAGAACCGCTTTTATCTCTTCGCGCGACATTTTGCCGCTCATAATCCTGGCGAAGGTTTCCTTGGTGTTCATTTTACCGCCTCCAAAAAGTTCTGCAGTTGTTTTACTCCTTCGGGGGTGCCGATGGATTCGGGGTGGTACTGGAGTGATTCGATGGCTAGCGTCTTGTGCCGCAATCCCATGATTTCGCCGTCATCCGATTCGGCACTGATGGTGAAACATTCCGGCAGCGAGTTACGCTCAACCGCCAGCGAGTGGTAACGCATGGCCGCGAAATTCTGGGGGAGACCGGCGAACAGCCCCATCCCGTCGTGGCGGATTGGGCTGGTCTTGCCGTGCATGAGTTTTTTCGCGTGTACAATCTTGGCGCCAAAAGCCTGCGCAATGGATTGGTGCCCGAGGCACACCCCCATCAACGGCAGCTTTCCGGCGAATTCCTTGACCGCCGCCAGCGTGATGCCTGCGGAGTCGGGGTTGCCCGGCCCGGGCGAGAAAACAATTGCCGCCGGAGCCAACTGACGAATTCCTTCGATGTCGATGGCGTCATTGCGAACCACCCGCATATCCGCGCCCAGTCCCATAAAAGCCTGAACCAGGTTGTACGTGAACGAATCGTAATTGTCAATCATCAGAATCATAACGTCTCCGCAAATTCTACCGCCTCAAAGACGGCTTTGGCCTTGTTGATGGTTTCGGCGTATTCTTTTGCGGGGTCGGAGTCCGCCACCACTCCGGCTCCTGCCCGCAAGGTTAGCGTGTTGCCGTTTTTGACAAGAGTGCGGATAACGATGGCGAAATCCATGTCGCCGGTATTGCTGAAATATCCGGCGGCACCGCCGTAGATGCCGCGAGGCGATTTTTCGTATTTTGCGATTAGCTCCATTGCCCGGATTTTTGGGGCACCGGTGAGGGTTCCGGCAGGGAAAGCCGCCTTTAACAGGTCGAAACCGTCTTTGCCTTCGGCCAAAGTTCCGGTGACATCGGATACCAGATGCATAACGTGGGAATACCGCTCGACATGGGCGAATGATCCGACGTTGATGCTGCCGACTTCGCACACCCGCCCGAGATCGTTGCGCCCAAGGTCAACCAGCATCACGTGCTCGGCGTTTTCTTTGGCGTCGTTAACCAGTTCCAGCTCAACGGTGGCATCCTCCTCCGCCGTAGCCCCGCGGGGGCGGGTACCGGCGATCGGGCAGGTGGAGCATTTGCGTCCTTCCAGCTTCACCAATTCTTCGGGGGAGGATCCGATTAGCGCCCGCCCGCCTATGTTCATGAAGATATTGTAGGGTGACGGGTTGACCATTCGCAACGCTCGGTATAGCGAAACCGGGTCGGTGTCGGACTCTTTGGTGAATTTCTGGGAGGGAACGATTTGAATGCACTCCCCGTTCAAAATGTCAGTTTTGCATTTTTCAACGATTTCCGCGTATTCGGTTGCTGTCATTTCTGGGACGAACGGTGCGCTGTCGTGGTAGGAGTGGCGCCGCTCAATGACGCGTTCGCGCAGGAAAAACCGGGCGTACAGTTCGTCGATCCGGTCGCGGGCTTTCCAGTAGGCATCGGGATCGCGGCTGTCGGCGCAGACGATAATCATCACTGTGCGCCGCATATTGTCGAACACCAACACCGTATCGGTGAGCATGAAAACGGCGGTTGGGGTCCCGGTTTCCGGAGTCAGCTTGACCCGCGGTTCAAATCTCGCGATGGCATCGTAAGCTAGGTATCCGATTGCTCCGCCTTGGAGTGGCGGCAGCGAAGGGTCGGCTCGGAAGTCTCGGCTGCTGAGAATGCGTCGCAACGCGGACAGAATATCGGATTCCGGCAAGAATTCGATACCTCGGTGCGGCTTTTGGGAAAATACCGCGCCGTCCTTCTCGAAAACGGTTTCCACCGGGTCGATGCCAAGGAACGAGTAACGCGCGCCCGCGCTTCCGCCGACTACGCTTTCCAGTAGAAACGCATCGCGGCTTCCGACCCGCGCCAAAACCGACACCGGGGTATCCATGTCCGCGAGATATTCGCGATAGACTGGCACCACCCCACCTCCGCTTGCCCGGCGGTTGAATTCCTCTTCTTTCAATTCCTTTAGCATTGTCACGCTCGCTTTCTCTGTAACCAACAAAAAAACGGCCCCGCTCGTTTGAGCGGGGCCGTTAAAGGGATTTGCAACTGTGATTCTCCGTTACCGGCTTATGGGTGAAAACAACCCCGCTCCGACTGAAAAGCCGAAGTTGCGCCACCAATAAAACTGATTAAAAGCGTTTTTCATAAGCCTATTGTTCCTTCGAACACCGCGTAATTTATCACATTAAGGTGTGCAAAGGCAATCATAAAATTAAAAAAAGTGTTGTTCGCGAAAGTTGAACTTAATAATTACCCTGCGGGTCCGATTTTTTTCAGTCCGAAATTCTCGTCCAGTCGCAGGTCAAGCCGCGCCATTAGACCGGACATCCCGCCACCGCCATCCATGACCGTCTTTGCTACAGCCCGGGCCAACGGCAAATTGTTAGCCGGTCCAGCCCCGTGTACAAATTCCCATCCCGGCGCAAGACTCTTCCAAGATACTTGTTCTTTCCCTGATAAGGATTCTTTTCCTTTGTCCATATGGCCAAAATTATTTCCGCTACATAGTCTCAACATACTTTTTGTCTTTATCTTGTCCGTTCCCGCATCTCGCCCACTCTCCCTATTCATTCCGTCACATGTTTTTATAATATCGTTTTCTTGAGATGTGTCTCCGGGATTCGTTATTTCGTTCCGCCACATAGTCTCATTCGCCTCCGGCTCTGTAGTCCCTTCTGCGCCAAGCGCCACCTCTGCAGGGTATGGATCCGCCAAGCCCGCCGCCTGTCGCAGCTTCACCGCCAGCTGTTTGTAACGCATTGCGGTCTTGTAATGCGCCCAGATGTCCGGGCAATGTTCGAACAGCCAGCCTTTCACACCTGGATTGCGCCCGCAGATCTTTCCTTCGGTGTCGAATTGCAGACGGTTGTCCACGTAGGCATCCAGGTCCAACAGTGCCGATCCCAAACGCACCATGTCTGACGCTGAACGCTTACGGTTTTTCCAAAGTTCTGTCAGGATTTCCGGGGTGGGGCAGGGATTCAGCGTGCTGCGCGGTGCGATTTTTCGCCGTTGGGCGCGCAGTTCACGACGGCGCAGACGTTCCCGCTCGTAATACTTTGGGCGCCGCATCCGGTTAATCGCGGCGGAGAGGATCTTACAGATCAGCCATAGCGCCGCGCTACCGCCGACGCAGGCCGACACCGCCACCGGGAGGGCGATCAGGCACGCCAGAGAGAGCAACTCGCTGCAGCGGGTGTGGGGGATTCCGGGGCTGTCGGCAAGGCCCAACGCGGTTTCGAAGCCGACGGCGAGCCAACGGGTTAGCGGGGTGACTTCAAGGTTGTAAACGGGTGCTTTTGAGTTCATGGCGGAAAGAATAGTTGTTTTTACGAAAAAGGTCAATACGAAAATTAGATTATGTAGCGGAAAATCTTGTTTGGGGATTTTGAGGGAAAGGAATACCGTCAGATACGGGATGTGACGGGAGAGTTTATGAGACTATGTGGCGGAGAAGATCTCGATTAAGTTTTTCTCCTTGTTTTGGGAATCATAAAATGGTATTATTATAACGTTTTAACGATGGAAAGGGTGTCGTGCGGGTGGCTATTGTGAATTTCCGCCGAGACATGACGATAAGTGTGAAGGAGCATAGTCCCATACAGTTGGGAATCGAGTAATAAGGAGCATAGTAATGAAATTGACAAAGGCAATTGGCCGCATTCTTCTTCCGGTGGCGTTGTTGGCTGCGGGAGCGGTAATGGGCGACATTACATTGACGGAAAACGTTGTCTTGGATGCGGATACCGACTGGCGCGGGCAAGGGACGGTCACAGTCGGGGATGGGGTGTCGCTAGACCTCAACGGCCATACGCTGAGTGTCGCCGCGATTGCCGGAGCGGGAAGCTTCGTCGATTCTAAACGCTATGAAATCCTGGATTATGTGGAGGCCAACGGCACCCAGCGCATCGTCACCGACTTGATCCCCAATTCTGATACAATCGTTGAAGTTGTCGCCACTCCGACGGCCAATTCCTCCTACACGCTTTTCGGCACCCATACCTGGAATCTGCACCGTTTCCTCTGCATGTGCGAGAATAACAAATGGTATTTCTTCAGCGCGGGTGAGATTATCTCCACCTACACCGCGAACACCCGCTACCGGTTCGTCCTCTCGCATGGAGCCGCCATACTCTTCAATGACGAAACCGGCACTCAGCTTGGATGCAAGGGCGTGAACTTCACCAATACCGACAATGCGGCACTGTCGATTTGCGGTATCACCGGTGGCACGCAGCGCGGCAAGTACAAGATTTATTCTTTCAAGGTGTGGCACCAAAACGCCATGCGTTTCGACCTCGTGCCGGCGCGTAACCCCGAGACGGGTGCGGTGGGTCTTCTGAACCGTCTCGACGGTACCCTGCATGTTAGCGACGAGAGCGCGTTCCTTGCCGGCGCGGCGGCTGGCTTTTCCGGTATGGGAGCCCTGCGCGTGGAAGCTACCTCCGGCGCCGCGCTCGACGGTTTCACCGGGACGGTCGCGGCAGATGTGCGTTTTTCCCTCGATGGCACATGCACACTGGAGGCGGATACCGACTGGCGCCGCTTCGGTACGCTCGCGATAGACGGTACCGTCGATCTCGCGGGGCATGACCTTACGCTATCAAACCTCTACGGTAAGGGTGCCGTCACCGACACGACGGATGATTATGACCGGCTCGAATATGTGGAGGCCACCGGTAAACAGATGGTCAAGACGGGTATTGTGCCCTCCACCGACACGGGTGTGGAGATTGATATGACTCTGCCTGCAGCGGGACAGCAGGATCGGACGGTATTCGGTTGTAAGAGCTGGACTTCCTCGCGCTACCTTTTGATCCTCGCGAACAATCAGTTCCTGTTCTTCGGCGGCAACACCAGACTGTGCAATCAGTCGGCGGGAACCCGATATCATATCACTATTACACCCGGAACCGCGCCGAACGGGACATCGTCGGCCGTGAACGTCGCGAATGGTGCCTCGCTCGGCAATGCTACGGTCAATCTTACCAACAGCGACAACACGGAACTCGCGCTTTTCGACCATACCGATGACGGCACACAGGCGCGGGCGGGTCTCTATTATCTCCATTCGTTCAAGATGACGAAGGGCGGCGAGTTGAAACGGGATTTCATTCCGGTTCGGCATGCGGGCCGGGTGGGGTTGCTTGACCGGGTAAGCGGAAGTTTGTTCTTCAGCTCGACTGGCACCGATTTGATCGCCGGGCCGGTGGTCACACCGGCCGGCCAACCCGGTACGCTGCACCTTGCGGTGGCTGACGGAAATAAGACTATCGCCGAATCACTCGCGTTGACCGGCAGTTTGAGCCTCGTCAAGGAAGGCGCCGGCACACTGACGGTGAACCGCCCCGGACAGACTTACGCTGGCGGGACGCGCGTCGCGGCCGGTGTGTTGGATACAATGAACGGCGGTCCCGGCGCAACGTATGTTTACATCGCGAGTAACGGTTATCTGGGCATGACTGCGGGGGCCGGTATTGTGATCGATCCGGACGCCGTGTTTGATTTCGAGGGTAATTGCGACTACCGGCTATACGATACCGTTCTTAACGGCGGCACGCTCCGCAACAGCGGCTACCACCAGACCGGGCTTGGCAGCCTCGGCACCTTGACCCTCACCGCCGATTCGACGCTGGACGCGGTCTTCAACACCACCTTCTATGATGTCAAGCCGATCCATATCGATATGGGTGGGTACCGCCTCACCGTTGCTACGGCAGGCAACAATCTGCATTTCATCAATGCCGGCGTGATTACCAACGGTGTTTTCTCGCTGGAGGGAGCGGGTTGCTGGCGTATTAACAATAATGTTCAGGCGCGCGGTGCCACGCTACGGGTTGAAACGGCGCTCTGGCTTGACGGACATTTGGACGCGGGCGACTACTATGCCGCTTACACCGCCAACACCAACACCGGTAAGGGCGGGATGAGCGTTTACGGGCGTTTCACACCGGCGACGGACTACTTCTACGGCTGCACGATGCAGGACGGGTCTACGCTTGATCTTAACGGGCGCGAAGGGGTGTGGTCAACCACATCCGCCTTCACCAACGGGCTCAACCGGGTGACATTCGCCGAAGGCGCGGCCGTTACGGTGGATGTCCATGCGCGGCCCGTTTGGGCGGGCAAGATTGTTGACTGGGGCGTCGGCAACAGACCAACCGACGTGCTGTTTAAGCTGGACGAAGAGTCCAAGGCCATGGGGCGCGCGCTCTGCGTGCTTGATGACGGACTTTACGCCGTGGGCGGTACAATGATAATCGTTCGGTGACGGGGATAATAACCGATGAAAAGATTGATGATGGTTTCGGCGGCAGTTATGGGGGCGGTTACCGCGTTAGCTATCGACCCCAGAGTTCCACCGTTGTTTTCGGGTAACGTGATGACCAACGAGACCGTGCTGTTCATGGGCACGGACGATGCCGCACCCCTGATGTACAAGGCGGACGAGATACTTTCCGTCAAGAGTTTCGATCTCAAGACCGAATACCAGGAGGGGGTGGATTGGACATTCGACCGCGAGACCCGCACGATCCGGCCCACCGCCAACACCCGTATGCCGTACTACACCGAGGCGGAGTGGTACCCCGAAACCGGCAGATTCGCCTGCAATCTTCCTGGCAAAGCTTATGTGTTCTTTTCCGAGGGGAGTGTGATTTCACTGCATCAGGTGTGCGTGACCTACCGCCATTCAGACGCTTGGGACGGTCCGAAACCCAGGGACGATGCCAAGGCGTTCGAGCCGATGCTTTCGGAACTCACTTCGGGTATTGGCGGCAAGACGCTGTTCTACGGGGACTCGATCACAACGGCCGCCAACTCTTCGGGAATGATCGGTTTTGAGCCGTACATTCCGGGGTGGCCGAGACAGGTGCACGATGAGATCGCCGCGGCGACCGGCAATCCGGGCCTGACGTACACCAACACGGCGGTGGGCGGCACCTCCACGCAGTGGGGGCTCGATAATGTACAGGAGCGGGTGATTTCCCATGCGCCGGATTTTGTGCTGATCGCGTTCGGGATGAACGATTCGATGGCCGCCGCCGACTATTTCGCCCGGATCGAGGCGACGGTGAATGCGATTCACACGGCACTGCCGCGCACCACGGTGATGTTGGTGCCGCCGATGGTGCCCAATCCCGAAGCGTCGGGTTTCTCATCCCGCAGGCAGCTCTTTGCGGAATACGAGCAGGCGTTGTTCGCGCTGGCGGATAAATTCCGGGCAGCCGGGTTTAAGCGTATCGGCTGCGCGAATGTAAACACCATGCATTCGGCCGTGTTGGATAAAAAACGTTTCCGCGACATGACCGGCAACAACATCAACCATTGCAACGATTTTTCCGCCCGCATCTACCGGGATACGATTCTGGCGGCAATGGGATTGCCGCGCAAGACGGCAGTTCCGTGGAAACCCCGCCGTAGCGGAGTGGTGCGGGATTGGTTCAACGGCGGGGTCGCCGAAGGCTGGCCGCAGGCGGAGACGAGATTCGGCGGCGTTTGGCGCAATCCGCAGGACGGGGTGTTCGCGTCGGGTTCTTTGGCGGTTAAAGAGCCTCTGTCGATGTTGGACTTCAACGCGGACAAAGCGGTGAAGACTGCCGAGACCAATGTGACCATCTCGGCGATGATGGAGTTTCTGCCGCTCACCGAGCCGCCTCTGGCGCCTGAAGGCACGGCGGCGGCAGTGACCGCGGTGCAGGAGGGGACGGCAACCAATTACTGGGTGCTGGCTAAAGATGATGAAAGAGGCAATGTCTGGCGGCGTTTGCCGGCTTCGCTGGCAAAAGTGGGAACGCCGGTGCCGGTGGAGATCGAGTTCGCGTCCGATGAGACCGGGGTGTGGGTACAATATAAGGTAGATAACGCGGTTTCGGATTGGATGGAAATCGCTGGGGGCGAGAGTATCCATGGCATCGGGGTGCGGGGGAATGTGCATTCTTTGTCGGGATGTTATGAGAACCTGGTGCCGCCTAAAGGACTTGTTTTCAAGCTTGCCGGGAAAACCGATGGCCCTTAGGTGCGGTATCCGTGAATCAAAGCCCAGATACCCAGATATAATTTGGAAAACGGTTTTCTCTTAAAAGCCAAGTGTAAAACGTGCTTGTTTAAGCCTCCGGTTTTTTGTATAATATCCGCGTTTATTTATGGGGGATTAGTGTTGAATCGGTTTTTTTTCGGAATTTTTTCTAGAACGCAGTGGAAAAAACTGTCTTGTGGTGTTTTTTGCGCGCTATTGGCGCTTTTGCCAGTGGCCTGCATGACGCCCGAGCGGGCGGTAACCGAGGCGGACGAGGCCGGCATTCGGCTGGCCACTGAGTTTTGGCAGCGGCAGACGGGACGGACCAACGAGTTCGATGTGGCGCGTCCGGCGGATGCGTTGACGCTCCGGGTAGCGATGCTGGCCGCAGCCCGCGGCGACCAGCGGGTGGTGTTTCCGCGTATTCCAGAAACTGGTGACCTGACGGTCACCAACGGAGTGCTGTATCTTAACTTGCGGACCGCGCTGGCGATTGCGGCGCGGAACGACCGTCCGTACCAAAACCACAAAGAGACTATTTTCAAAACGGCGTTAAGTCTCGACTATGAGCAGCACCAGTTTGAGACCACTTTTTCCGGGTTGATACTGTCGGCTTTAGATGGCGATTTGGACGCAAAAACCGCCAGCGGAGGCGGCAAGGCCGGCGCGTCAAAGGTGTTCTCCAACGGCGCTAAAGTAGCCGGGGCGCTGGCGTTGGATCTGGTTAGCCTGTTGCGTGACGATTGGCGATCAGTGGCGTTCAACGGGGATTTTTCGGTGGCCATACCATTGATGCGGGGCGCGGGTAAGGATGTGGTGATGGAGTCGCTCACGCAGGCGGAGCGCAATCTGGTTTACGCCATTCGGAATTTCGAACACTACCGCCAGACTTACGCGGTGAGTGTCGCGGATGCCTATTTCCGCGTATTGAAGGCTTATCAGGTGGCCAAGAACTCCCTTGACAACCAGCAGCGTTTGCGGTTGAACAGCCAGCGCGCGGAGATGATGTTCAAGGCCGGGCGCATGAACCGGATTGAGAAAGACCAGGCGTTGAACGATCTGCTGACCGCAAAAGAGAGCGAGATTTCAACCCGTAAGGATTACCAGGCGTTTTTGGACAATTTCAAAGTAATCGTCGGGTTGCCGCCGGAAGGCAAGGTCGAGTTGGACATGAACGATTTGACTCGGCTTGAGAAGTTCATGGAACAGATCCGTACCGGGTCGGATGATCCGTTGGAGGGGTATCCGAGCGAATCTGAAATGTGCAGAATCGCGTTGACAGAGCGCCACGATATCTATGTGGCGCGTTGCGAGCTGGAGGATGTCGCGCGCAACGTCAAGATCAAAGCCGACGCCTTGCAGGCGGATCTTACCCTGACCGGCGGGCCGTCATTCAACCGTAAACGTTCGACCGGCAGCGGCGGGTTCAACGGGGAAGAGCTGTGGGATGCCTCGCTGAACATGGATCTGCCGTGGGAACGCCGTGCGGAACGGAACGCCTTTAAAAATCAGTTGATCGCTCTGGAACAGTCGAAGCGTACGTTGGAGGAAAAGGAAGACAATGTTAAGAAGACCGTGCGCAACGATATTTTGTCGTTGATCGCGGCGCGCGCCACTTATGAAAACGCGATAGAAAAGATGAAGGTGGCGGAGTTGCGGGTTGAGAGCAACAACCTTTTCCAACAGTCCGGCCGTTCTTCGATGCGTGATATTCTGGAGGCGGAGAGTTCGCTGCTTTCCGCCCGCAACTCGTTGTGCAACGCTTTGGTGTCGTGGTTTATGAGCGACCTTGAGTTGCGCCGCGACATGGGGGTTCTGGAGGTTGACGATTCCGGGATGTTCACGTTCCTGAATAAATCGGCGAATGTGTTTTAACCGGACGGAGGGATTATGGCTGAAGAGCGGATTTTTCTTTCGCCGCCGTGGATGACCGGCGAGGAAATGAAACTGGTTCGGGAGGCGTTTGCCTCCAACTACATCGCCCCGTGCGGGCCGATGGTGGACCGGTTTGAATCCGCTTTCGCCGAATTGACGGGGGCTGCCGCCGCCTGTGCGCTTTCCAGCGCCACCGCCGGGATAGACCTGCTGGCCGATATTTTGGGCATCGGGGCGGGGGACACCGTGGTCTGTTCCGACCTCACTTTTATCGCGTCGGCCGGTCCGTTTTCCCATCGGGGGGCGAGATTGGTGTTTATCGACAGCGACCCCGCCACATGGAATCTCGATCCGGCGCTGGTGGAAGAAACCTTTGCCGGTATGTCGCGGCGCGGCGAGCCGTTGCCAAAAGCATTGGTGGCGGTGGATCTGTACGGGCAGTGCGCGGATTATGACGCGCTAGAAACCTGTTGTTCAAAGTACCGGGTGCCGCTGATCATTGATGCCGCCGAATCGTTGGGCGCCCGTTACCGCGGCCGTCCTTCCGGCTCGGTCGGCATTGCCGCAGTCAGCTCTTTCAACGGCAACAAAATCATAACCTCTTCCGGCGGCGGAATGCTCTTTTCCGGTAATTCCGAGATTGTGAACACCGCGCGTCGGCTCTCCCAACAGTCCCGCGAACCGTTTCCGTGGTACGAACACGCGCGGGTGGGCTACAACTACCGAATGAGCAACATTGTTGCCGCCATTGGGTTGGGACAGTTGGGGCGGCTTGATGAGATCATTGCTCGCAAACGCCGGATTTTTGGGTGGTACCGGGAGCGGTTGGAAGGTTGCGGCGGTATCAGCTTTATGCCGGAGGCAGGTTATGGCGAATGCACCCGATGGCTGACCGTGGCGCTGTTGGAATCCGCCGTGACGGATTCCGGAGACGTTCCTTCGCCTATGGTGCGCAAGGTGCTTGACGCATTGGACCGGTCCAATATCGAGGCTCGCCCGGTTTGGAAACCAATGCATCTGCAGCCGGTTTTTCGCGATTGCCGTCTGGTCGGCGCGGGCGGAACGCCGGTTACCGAACGGTTGTTCGCCGATGGAATCTGTCTGCCGTCCGGATGCGGGTTGACCGAAGACCAGGTTGACCGGATAAGCGGGATTGTCAAGGAATCGATTTAGAACGGAGGCGGCATTATGTTAGCGCGGGTCAATTCTGGAGCGGTTTACGGAGTAAATGCCTATCCGGTGCAAATCGAGGTAAACAACGGGCGGGGCGATCCGGGTTTTGTGATTGTGGGTTTGCCGGACGCGGCGGTCCGCGAGAGCAAAGACCGGGTTTGGACCGCGGTGGTCAACTCCGGTTTTCGTCCGAACCTTGGTCGCGTTACCATTAATCTCGCACCGGCGGATGTCAAGAAAGAAGGACCGGTGTATGACCTGCCCATCGCCGTCGGCATTTTGGCGGCGACGGATAAAATCGCCATACCGAATTTGGGCGATTACGCGTTGATTGGTGAGTTGGCTTTGAGCGGTGAAGTCCGCCGGGTGCGCGGCGTGTTGCCGGTGGCGTTGGAAATGCGGGCGCGTGGCAAGCGCGGCATTATCGTGCCGGCGGACAACGTCGAGGAAGCGGCGGTGGTGGACGGAATCGATGTTTTCCCGGTCCGCCATCTGCGCGAGGCGGTGGATTTCCTCACCGGCCAGTTGCAGATTGAGCCGTTCCGGGTCAACTTGACTGAGCTGTTGGCCAAAGGGCGGCAAACCCATGAGGATTTTTCCGACGTCAAGGGGCAGGAAACCGCCAAACGCGCTATCGAGGTCGCGGTCAGCGGCGGACACAATATCCTCATGATCGGGTCTCCCGGTTCCGGCAAGACCATGCTGGCGCGGCGGATTCCCTCCATTCTTCCGGAAATGACGTTGGAAGAAGCTTTGGAGGCAACGCGCATCCATAGCATTTCCGGAACGCTGGGTCGCCATCAGGCGATGGTATTGCAGCGTCCTTTCCGTGCCCCGCACCACACTATATCCGATGCCGGGCTACTGGGCGGGGGTACCCATCCGTTGCCGGGCGAGGTTAGTCTGGCCCACAACGGGGTGCTGTTCTTGGACGAGCTGCCGGAGTTCCACCGCAACGTACTGGAAGTGTTGCGCCAGCCGTTGGAGGATGGGCATGTAACCATTTCGCGGGCCGCCGCCACGTTGGATTTTCCCTCCAAGTTCATGCTGGTGGCGGCGATGAACCCCTGTCCTTGCGGCTATTCCGGCGACCCGAAACGCGAATGCCGGTGCAGCTCCCGGAAGATTCAGGATTACCGCAACCGCATATCCGGTCCGCTGCTGGACCGTATTGACATCCATCTTGAAGTGCTTCCGGTGGATTACAAGGAACTCTCCGGGTTGAAGCGAGGGGAGACCTCCGAAACCATTCGGGCGCGGGTTTGCGAAAGCCGGCAGCGGCAGTTGCACCGTTTCCGCGACTGCCCGGGCGTTTACTGCAACGCCGATATGCCGGCGCGCATGGTGCAGACCGTGTGCAAACTGGACAGCGCCGCGGCGGATATGCTGCAAATGGCGATTAGCGAACTTAACTTTAGCGCCCGCGCTTACGACCGCATACTTAAAGTCTCCCGTACCATTGCCGACATGGACGGCAGCGAGAGCATCAACTCTGAACACATCGGCGAGGCGATCCAATATCGCTCGCTCGACCGAACCATGTGGATATAACATGAACCGACGCGAACTGCTTAAAACCGGCGGATTGTGCGCCGCCGCCCTGATTGCCAACGGTTGCAAGACGCTGCCTCCGTTGTCCCGCGGGAAAAAAGCTTCCCCCGCTCCCGCGGCCGTTCGTAAACCTCCCGCCAGGCGATTGAATGTGGCGGTAATCGGTGCCGGAGGGCAAGGGCTGGAAGTCTTGAAATCCGTTGCCGAAGCCGGCGACCGCGTGGCCGCGCTTTGCGATGTGGACCGTAATCAGCTGGAGGCCTCAACCGCCATGTTGGGACGCCGTTACCAGCAGCGGGACATTGCGGTTTTCAAAGACTTCCGGGTGTTGCTGGAGCAGCAGACCACCGCAGGAAAACGGTTGGACGCGGTGTTTGTGGCCACGCCCGATCATGGCCACGCCATACAGGTGCGTGAGGCATTGCGTTACCGGGTGCCGGTTTTCGTGGAAGCCCCGGCGGTACGCACGTTGGGAGAGTTGCGCCTGCTGCAAAACTCGGCGAAGGAATGCAAGACCCCGTTATGGCAGGGCATCTGCAACCGCACGGAAACCGCCTTTCGGCAGGCGGTGGCGGCGATTGAGGGTGGAATAATCGGCACCGTAAACCGGGTTTACGTGTGGACCTCCGCGCCGCTTTGGCCGCAGGGCATGGCAATGCCGACGGACGGAGAACCTCCGCCGCCGGAGTTGGATTGGGAGTTGTGGCAACTGCCGCATACCGGTCGGCGTTATCGTGAAGGCGCCTATCTTCCGGCGGTTTGGCGGGGCTGGTGCGACTTCGGCACCGGTTCGCTGGGCAGCGAAGGACCCGCGTTGATGAATCTCCCGTTTCAGGCGCTGGAGCTTCCTCCGCCGGTCAAGGTCGAATGCCTCGGCGAACGCTCGCCGCATCCCGAATCCTATCCCGCCGCCAGCCGGCTGCGTTTCACCTTCAAGGGCCAAAAGAAGTCCAAGGCGGCCGATGAGCTGACAATGGAATGGTCGGACGCCGGGGTTCGCCCGGATATTATGGAAACGTTGGGGCAGGGGTTAAACCGGATTCCCGCCGAGGGGTGCTTGCTGGCCGGAACCCGCGGATTTTGGCTGATGGCCGACCGGACCGGTCGCCGCCACTATTTCGCGTCGGCCGGGAACGGTTTCGTTCCGTTGGACCAAGCGCCCGCCGCCGCCGATTTTATGCCTAAAAACGTCGCCATGCCGTTGCGGCAGACCTTTTTGGAGATGATCCGTCGCGGCAAGAACGCGAAGATGTCAACCAATCTGAGCAGTTCGCTGCTGGAGACGGTTTTGACGGGATGCATCGCGATGCGCACCGGGGCGGAAGCTTTGGAATGGAATTCCGAACGCACCCGGTTCTTGCGCAATCCCGAAGCCAACGCGCTGGTGGGGAATCTGCCTGGGTGATTCCGAAGCAGATTATCTCATCCCGATTACGCCGCTTCGGGGTATAAACTGGGCATCCAGAAATCCCCGGACATCGGGTTGCTCTGAGGCGACGAACTGTTTGGGCGGACTGATTTCGATGAATTTTCCGTTTTTGAGCATCGCGATACGGTCGGCAATCAGTAGTGAACCTTGAAGATCGTGAGAAACCACCACGCTGGTTACACCCAGCTGGTCGCTAAGCTTGCGAATCAGCCGGTCGATGTTTCGGGAAGTCATGGGGTCGAGTCCGGAAGTCGGCTCGTCATAAAGCACAATCTCCGGTTGGCGTACGATGGCGCGGGCCAGTCCGGCGCGTTTCTGCATTCCGCCGGAGATTTCGCTGGGGAACTTGTCGCCGTCGTTTTCCAGCCCCACCAGTTCCAGCACCCGCTGGACGCGGTCGGCGATCTCGTCCTCGCCCATTTTCGTCTTTTCGCGCAGCGGGAGGGCAACGTTTTCCCAAACCGGCATCCAGCCCAACAGCGCACCGCTTTGGAAAAGCATTCCGAACCGTTCGCGAGCCCGTTCCAGCGCGGAACCCTCCAATTCGGAAATTTCGTCATCCCCGATCCAAATCCGTCCGCTGTCCGGAACCATCAGCCGGACGATATGCTTGAGGGTCACGCTTTTGCCCATTCCCGACGGTCCGACGATGACGAATACCTCGCCCTTTTCAATCTCGAAGGAGAGGTCATCCAGCACTGCTCGTCCGCCCAGGTTCTTTGTCACATTCTCAAACTTGATCATCTCAGCGGACCTCAATAGAACAGTCGGGTGATAATATACCCGATAATGAGAATCAACAGCATCGAGGTAATCACCGAGTGCCGGGTCGCCTTGCCGACGCCGACCGCGCCCTGTTTGGTGGTGAAACCCTCGTAGCACGAAACCGCAGTAACGATGATACCGAATATCAGGGCCTTGAACAGCCCCACGTACAAATCGCGCAAATCGGCGAAATCCATTGCCAGCTTGATGTACTGCCCCCAGTCCACATTCAACTGGGTTTTACCGACCACTCCGCCGCCGATCACTCCCACCACGCAGGTGTAGAACGACAGCACCGGGGTCATCAACACCATCGCCCCCATGCGCGGAGCCATCAGGAAACGGATGGGGTTGATCGACATAATCTCCAGCGCGGCGATCTCCTCGTTTACCGTCATTGCGCCGATCTGCGCCGCCATTGACGAACCGACGCAGGCCGTCAGCACGATACCGGTCATAAACGGCCCCATCTCGCGCAGCAGCGTCACCATCACCGCCGATCCGATGTAAACCTCTTGGTTGTAGCGCCGCATTTCCAGTCCCACTTGGAGGGCGAGGATCATCCCGGTGAACATCGCCACAATGGAAATCAGCGGCAGACTCCGGATGCCTGCCGTATACATTTGCTTAATCCATTCGGCGCGCTGCCGGGAACGGAAAGGCAGCAAGACCGCGTAAAGCAGCGACTGGACGGCCATCACCCCCGCCCGTCCGACGCCGCCGAACACCAGATACGGGACCGCCAGCGGATCAGTCCGCCCCGAGGCATCGCGCAACACCGGCGCTTCTCGTGTAATCATCTGAAACCCCAATAAATCCACAAAGGAAAAACGAATCCAACTGAAGAAGCAATTGTAGCATTTAAGAGAGTGTGCCGCAAGCGTCATTTTCCCCACAAAAATTTTTTCCCTTTTTGCCACATTCCTTGTTGACTTTCCGGTCTTAAAAGGGTAATCTATATCTCCACTTTTGTGAAGAGGTAGAAGCAAACAGCAGGTTTATCATGCAGAAAACGTTTATTCCTAAGAATCCGGGCGACGCCCGCAGTTGGCAGCTGGTTGACGCCACCGACAAGCCGCTTGGCCGGTTAGCCGTGAATATCGCCAATGTTTTGCGCGGCAAAAACCGTCCGACGTTCGATCCGAGCATCGACCAGGGCGACTTCGTGATTGTCGTCAACGCCGAGAAGGTAAAGTTGACCGGCCGTAAGCTCGAGCAGAAGGAGTACCAGCGGTATTCCGGATATCGTGGCGGTTTGAAGCGCTTCACCGCTGCCACGATGATTGAGCAGCACCCTGACCGCGTGATTTTGGAGGCGGTTTGGGGCATGTTGCCGAAGAACAACCTCAGCCGCAAACTGATGACCCGCGTGCGGGTTTACCGCGGAGCTGAGCATCCCCACGCCGCGCAGAAGCCGATTGAGGCGTCTTTCTAACGCTGGCTGAACAAAGGAGAGAGACTAAAGATGGCGAAGGAAAAGGAAATTGCAGCAGGAACCGGTCGGCGGAAGACGGCGGTTGCGCGAGTGCGTTTGATTCCTGGCGAGGGCAAGTGGACGGTGAACGGTTCCGCGCTTGAGGAGTACATCCCGAGCGAGGCGCTGCGCCAGTATCTGAGCCAGCCGCTGGTGATTACGGGCCTTATGGGCAAGTATGACATCCAGATTACCGCCAAAGGCGGCGGTATCAGCGGCCAGTCCGGCGCGATCCGCCATGGTTTGGCCCGTGCCTTGGTCGCTTCGGACGCTAATCTGCGTGATGCGCTCAAGAAGGCCGGATGCCTCACCCGTGACTCCAGGATGAAAGAACGTAAAAAGCCAGGTCAGCCGGGCGCCCGCAAACGTTTCCAGTTCTCGAAGCGTTAATCATCCGTTTTTACCACATCTTAAGAAACCAGGTGCGGCGTCCATACCAGACGTTAACGCACCTGTTTTTTTATTTTTTCAATCGGTCAAGTTGCCATGCCCTTTGGTTTTATTGTTAAGCTCGCCGAGAAACTGCTCGGAAAAACTTCCGCCAAGAAGCCCGCGGCCGGTGCAAAAAAGACTCAGGCGCAGCCCAAAAAGCAGCGCCGGGCCGGTGGCCGCGCCACGGCAAAACCCAACGAAAGCAAACGGGACAAGAAGAGTTCGGTCGGCAAAACCGCCCGGCCCAACCGTGAGAACGGTGACAGTCGCGACAAGAAGGCGCAGCGGGTCGTGTCGACCGGTGCCGTCACGGTAAAGCAGTCGGCACCGCGCCATGGCGAAAACCGCAAAGGGGCTTCCCGCCGCGCGGCCCCGGAAAAATCGTACCCGAATGTGATGGTTGCCTCCTCCGGACGCCCCATTTCGCGGCCGCAGTCGCATGAAGGCCGCCGTCGCGGCGCCAAGGTCGAGAATACCGCGCCCAATGCCCAGCGTCCCGGCGGTGCGGTGTCGGACGAGGAACAGGCAAAACTCCGCGAGCAGCATGCCAATTGGAGCGTCGAACAGTTTAAGGTGGAACCGGTCGAGGGGAAAAAACGTTTCCACGATTTTGACCTTCCTTCGGAACTGATGCACGCCATCGCCGATTTGGGGTTCAGTTACTGCACCCCGATCCAGGCGTTGAGTCTGGAACACGCCCTGGCTGGAAAGAACGTGGCCGGTCGCGCCCAGACCGGCACCGGCAAGACCGCCGCTTTTCTGGTGGCGATTCTCACCCGTTATCTTCGGACTCCGGAGCAGCGCCCGAATTGTGGCGGCACCCCGCGCACCTTGGTGTTGGCCCCCACGCGGGAGCTGGTGATTCAGATTTGCAAGGATGCCGAGGCACTTGGAAAATACTGCAACCTGCGCACGCTCGCCATCTACGGCGGGATGGACCACGAGCGGCAGCGCCAAGAGGTCAGCGGCAGCCCGGTTGACCTTCTGGTGGCAACGCCCGGCCGTTTGCTGGATTTCGTGCGTTCACGTGTGGTGGACCTTTCTCACGTTGATACGCTGGTGATCGACGAGGCCGACCGGATGTTGGACATGGGATTCATCCCCGATGTCCGTTCAATCGTCAACCGTTTGCCGCCGAAGGATAAGCGCTGCACCATGCTGTACAGCGCCACCCTGTCCGAGGATGTGATGCGGCTTGCCTCCCAGTGGATGGAGGAGCCGGTGCGCGCCGAGGTGGAGTGCGAGCAGCTTACGACCAAAACCGTAAAACAGATCGTTTACGTGGTCACCGCACGGGAAAAGTTTACCGTGCTGTACAACCACATCCAGCAGTTCCCGGATTCCCGCATCCTGATCTTCTGTAACCGCAAGCACACCACCGAGGAGGTGAACAATTCGCTCTGTCGGCGTGGTATCCGTTGCGAGATGTTGAGCGGTGACGTCAACCAGAACCGCCGTCTGCGGGTTTTGGAGGATTTCCGCTCCGGCAAAGTGCGGATTGTGGTGGCAACCGATGTCGCCGGTCGCGGTTTGCATGTGGAAGATATCGGATTTGTGATCAATTTTGATTTCCCCTACGAGCCGGAGGATTATGTCCACCGTATCGGCCGTACCGGACGGGCCGGTGCCAGCGGAACCGCCATTTCGTTCGCCGACGAGGATGAATCGTTCATCATTCCCGATATCGAGAAGTACATCGGCGAGGAACTGAAATGCACCATTTTGCAGGGCGACGATCCGTTGCTGACCCCATTGCCGCCCCCGCCGCCACGTGGTGGACGTTCGCGTTCCGGGCGTTCCAACCGCGGGCATCAGGATGCGGCGTCCCCGGAAGCGGAAGCCCCGGCGGAGACAACCGTTAACGCGGAGGATTCGGAGCCGGTAGTGTCGGATAACGCAATCTCTGAAGACTCGGAACCGGCGGAAGCGGAGGTCCCGGTTCCGGTTGCCGAGGCCGATCAACCGGTTGCCGTTGCCGAAGACGCGGCAGTTGTTCCTGAAACAACGGCTGAGCCGGTTCAGAGCGAGGAACCCCCGGTTGTCGAGTCGCCTCCCGCGGCCGAAACGGCGAAACCGGTTGCCGAGCCGACGCCTCCCCGCCGCCGGACGCCTTTTATCCGTCCCAGGAACGAGCTTTTTGTTCCGGTCCACGGCAAGCCATTCATTCCCGGCGAGTGTGACGGTGACGGCAAGTCGGAGCCGCAGTCCGGACGCCAGCGTTTTGTGGCGCCGCCGCCGCACCACCACGGTCCGGTTGCCAAGCTGCACGGTAAGTTCAGCGAGGAGTGGACCCCCGGACAAAACCGATAGTTTTTGGTTGAAAAGCAAGGAAAGGAGAATAAAATGAACAAAGTATCAGTGTGTGTCGCAGCGATCATTTGTTTGGCCGGTTCGGTTTTTGCCGAGCGTTTGAGCATTGTGGAAATCACCGATATGTTCGGTACCACCGAATTTGAGATTATGAATGCGGAGGAATTCGCCGCCATTCAAAAAGAAATCAAGGAAGAAACCGCCATTTTACCCGCGATGATCGCCGCGTCCAAACAGGAGTGGGCTTCTTTGAAGGATGCCAAAACCGCCTTTCCCGGTGCCCGTATCAAGCCGCGTACCGCCAAGAAACTCCAGCCGGAATTCAATGACCGTGCCAAGGCCCAGCTTCGGAAGGAAAAGCTGGAGGAACGCGAGATGGATCGCATTGCCAAAGAGACGGAAAAGAACGAGAAGGAGTTGAAGAAATACAAGGACGAGGCCAAGCGCGACGCTTTTCTGGAAAAAGAGAAAGACCGCAAGAACCAGCTGGATTTCGCGATCCGGTTAGTTTCCAAAAAGATGGGCGAGAAGCTGGGGCGTCCGGTCCCCACTTTGGGTTTTGCCGCCACTACGGACGATTTGGGCGCCAAAGTGGATGCCAAAAAGGCCGAAAAGAAGGACGCTGAAAAGAAGGAAGCCGGCAAGAAGGAAGCTGAAAAAGCCGACAAGAAGGAAGCCAAGAAATAATGAGTGCGCCCGTCATTGTCAAGTGGTCTCCCGATCTGCCCAATCTGGCGGTGGAAGCGTTTCTTTCCCGCATGGCGTTCCCGGCTGAGGCGGAGGCGGCAGCCGCCGAGGTGCTGGCGGACATCCGCCGTCGCGGCGATGCCGCCGTTTTGGCCGCTGCCAAAAAATTTGACGGGGCCAAGCTTTCCGTCGCCGAGATGGCGGTTTCTAAGGAAGAGCTTTCCGCTGCCGCCAAGCAAGTCCCTGCCAAGATCAAAACCGCAGTCCGCGAGGCGCACGAGCGGGTCAAGCGGTTTGCCGAGGCCGGTTTGCGGGAGCCGTGGTTCATGCGTACCCCCGGCGGCGGGTTCACCGGCGAATTTTTCTCCCCTATGGATCGGGTAGGGGTTTACATTCCCGGCGGCACCGCTCCGCTGGCGTCAACGGCAATCATGACCGTCACTTTGGCGAAAGCCGCCGGGGTTAAGGAGATTGTCGCCTGCACTCCTTGCCGAGCCGACAAACGGGTCAATCCGGTGCTGTTGTATGCGCTTAAGTTGGCTGGAGCTACCGAGGTTTACCGCATTGGCGGCATTCAGTCCATCGGTATGATGGCTTTTGGCACCAAGACGGTGCGTCCGGTACAGAAGATCGCCGGGCCGGGCAATGCCTACGTCACCGCTGCTAAGCGCCAGGTTTATGGGTATGTCGCGATCGACCAGGTGGCGGGGCCAAGCGAGATTGCGGTGCTGGCGGACGACTCCGCCAATCCGGCTTGGGCGGCGGCCGATTTGCTTTCCCAAGCGGAGCATGGCAGCGGCCTTGAAAAGTCGCTGCTGGTCTGCACCTCGGTTAAATTCGCCGAGCGGGTTGCCGCCGAAATTCAGTTGCAGCTGGAGAAATTGTCGCGCAAGGCGCTGGTTGAGCGGGTGCTTGACCGCAAGGGCGTTTTAATCGCGGTGGTTTCCAATTTGAAGCGCGGGATGGATCTGATCAACCGTTTTGCTCCGGAGCATTTCGAAATCATGACCGCCAATCCGCGCGCGCAGGTAGAGAATGTCCACGCCACCGGAGCGATCTTCGTAGGCGAGTGGACTCCGGAGTCCGCCGGTGATTTCGTCGCCGGACCCAGCCATGTTTTGCCGACCGGCGGCGCCGCCCGGATGTTCAGCGGTCTGACCGCCGACGACTTCCGCCGCCGCCACAGTTTCGTGGAGTTTTCCAAAGAGGATTTGGCAGCCACCCGATATGCGATTGAAACCTTCGCTCAAGTCGAAGGCTTGGATGCCCACGGCAACGCCGCCTCCATCCGTTTCCGTTGATTCGTCCTTTCCGTCGCGGATGAGACAAGCGGACCCCTTTGTAATTGGCGAGGTTGAGCCGCGTATGGGGCGCGTTTGTCGTGACCGGGCTTTGTAATCGCCGCACGAGTGTCGCGTTAAGGCCAAAGTGATCTGGGGGTAAAGCAGGGGAAGCGATGAGAAAAATAATTTTCTTAGTGATGGCCGCACTGGCTTATGCCGTATGGTCCGCTGTGCCGGAGCTGCTTAAAACGGCCAAACTGCATCTTGATGCGTCGGAACGCGATTCGTTGTCGCTGGACGATGACGGGGCGGTGCAAGGGTGGAGATCGCTAGCGGGGGTGTCGCCGGTAACCGCCCGCCCATACGGAGTGAAACCTTTTCTCAACGCCTCCGATCAGTTGCGCCCATTTGTCGATTTCGGTAAGATGAACAGCGGGCGCGATTTGTCCTTTCCCGGCATCACGGATATCCGTACCGTCTTTATTGTGGGGCAGTTTGACGCTTCACGGCTTTGCCATCTGCTTTGCGACAGCAAGCGGTATGATTTCCACCGCGGGGATGATGGCGCCTATGGTTCGGAGCAGTGGTCGAAATTCGGGCGGGTTTGGAATGGAACGGTGTCGGTAGATGATCCTTTTGGGGACGTGCTGCCGGATGACGATTTCCAGCTGGTTTGTGCGGAGATGCGCGAACCGTGCGTTGCCGACCGACTCACGAAAGACCGGGACTTTCCCGACCGTAACGGCGGTCGGCGGCTCTGCGAGCTGATTATTTTTAACCGGATCTTGTCTGATGCCGAACGCCTTGAGGTTACGCATTATCTTCAGAAAAAATGGAATGTGGCGGAACCGAATCCGAAGCGGCGGGAAGAACTTTTGGATTGGAAATTAATCCGGCGCGACATCGCCAATTGGCACCGTTTGCCGAAGAAAACGAACGAACAGGCGGCGCACCCCGCCGCATGCATTTATCCTGACGATACTGACCCGCTTACGGTAATTCTGCGTCGCGCCCGCGCGTTGGTTGACGATCTCGCTGGCGAGGTCGATCTTTCTGCTGAACGTCAGGAGCTTTCCGGTCTTACCGCGGAAGCTGCGACCGCTGAGGGAGACGATGCGCGGATGCCGCTCTTTGCATGCGTACAGGCTCTGATTCGGCGCGTTTCCTTAAAAAATCCTCTCTTGAAGGGGATTGACCGGTTGCTGTTTGTCACCCACGAGCCGCCCGGATACAACGAATGGCGCGACGGTTCGCACATGTGTGACCAATACTACGGTTTCCACGGCACGCAGAACGGTATTTCGCGTGGTGACGGACTGTACGTGCTAGAACAGCCATTTTCCGATCATCCGGTTGCCAAAAACATTATTGCGGGAAAGGTGATTGAGGATGGCGCATGGAAGGGATCCACGCTTGACGGTTGCGCCATAATCTCGCCCGATTTGGATTGGGATGGTACGCGCATCGCCTTTGCGGCGACCCGGGGCAAGAACCAGCTTGACGATTGGAACGACGATACCTGTTACCACATCTTCACCTGCTCGACCGACGGTACGAATCTGCGTCAACTCACCTCCGGATCGTGGAACGAATTTGATCCGTGCTGGTTGCCGAACGGGCGCATCGTTTTCACTTCTGAACGTCGCGGCGGTTATGTGCGTTGTTCTGGCAATCGTCCGGTTCCGTCATACACGCTTTACTCGATGTTTGACGACGGAACCGACCTCGTGCGCCTTTCGCATCACGAGACGAACGAGTGGCATCCTAGCGTCAACAACGACGGCATGATCGTTTACACCCGGTGGGATTACGTCGATCGCGGCGCGGGGCAGGCTCACCACGCCTGGACCACTTTCCCCGACGGACGCGATCCGCGCGAGATTAACGGTAACACCCGTCTCCACGCTAACACCTCGCCAAAGATGGAGATGAACGTGCGGCAGATCCCCGGCAGCCGCAAATACGTTGCCACGGCCACGCCGCATCACGGTTGGGCGGCGGGTTCGCTGATTATAATCGACCCGGCGGTTTCCGACGACGGCGAGATGAGCGCCGTGCGCCGCGTCACTCCCGAGCAGGCGTTCCCGGAAAGCGAGCAGATTACGTGGAACAACCGGTGCAGCGGTTCGTATGCCACAGCCTGGCCCCTCAGCGAGAAATACTTTATCTGCGTTTACGACGGCAACGCCAACGGCCTTTACAACGTCCCAATGCGCCGCCGCCGGTATGCGATCTCGCTGGTGGACGTTTTCGGCAACAAGACCCGCCTTTGGTCGCATCCCACGATTTCCTGTTTGGACCCGATGCCGCTTTTGAAACGAAAGCGTCCGCCGATTATCCCGCACCAGACGCTGGAGGGACGTCCGGCCGACGCGGACGGTCGCCGCCCCAATCCGATTCCCGCCGCTGAAATGCCGAAAACCGCGGAGATAGGGATCATTAACGTTTATGACACGCGCATTCCTTTCCCTGAAAACGAACCGATCACGGCGTTGCGGGTGTGGCAGCTCTTCCCCAAATCGACCCCGTTGCAACAGAAACCGTGGTTGGGAGCCGATATGCGCCAGCTGGGGCGTCAGTGCCTCGGCACGGTTCCGGTGGAAAAGGACGGCAGCGCGTATTTTTTGGCACCGGTCAATGTCCCGCTGTTTTTCCAGGTGTTGCGGGCGGACGGTTGCGCGGTTCAGAATATGCGCAGCGACACTTATGTGCATCCAGGCGAACGGTTGATGTGTAGCGGTTGCCATGAGCCGAAAGAAAACGCGCGGTTCCCTGCGCCAACGTCACGCCCGCCAGCGCCGCCGCTCGCCATGCGCCGCGCGCCGAGCGTGATAAAACCCGGGCCTGACGGATCGGCGCCGTTCAACTACCCGCGTCTGGTGCAATCGGTGCTTGACGTTAAGTGCGTGTCTTGCCACGGCGAGAAACGCGACCCGAAAGCGCCGGATCTTCGCGCCGGCGATTGGCGGAAGGATAAGTGGCATTTCTCAACCAGTTGGAATAACCTTGTCAAGAAAACCAACTATTTCGTGTGGGAAATCATTTCGAGCGGTAAACACGTTGATTGGGAGTTCTTCGAGCCCGCGTACACCGCGCCGGGCAAGTATCTCGCGATCGCCGCCCCGCTGCGGGAGATGTTGGACAAAGGGCACCATGGCGTGAAACTCACGCCGGAGGAACGGGAACGGCTGATACTGTGGATGGATTCCAACGGGCAGTATATCGCCCATGACAACAATCCGGATGCGCAGCGTGACGGCAAAATCGTTCCGCCCGCATTTGAGTGATGGTTTGGTGGTGCGGTGGTAAGGTGGTTTGGTGGTGCGGTGGTTTGGAAAATGAAAAGCTAAGAATTAAGAGTGAAAAATTGTTGCCCCAATTCTTCATTTTTCTCTCTTCATTCTTCATTTCATTCCAGTGTGGTTTGGTGGTGTGATTGGAAAGGATGGGATTATGATGACTCGCAGACAGTTTTTGATGACCTCGGCGGCGTTTGCCGCGGCGACCGGCGGCGCTTATGCGGACGAAACGGAGGAACGTGGTATCCGGGTTCGCTTTCTGGGAAGCGGGGCGGCGGGCTGGAAGCCTGAAATGTTAAAGGATCATCCGCACACGCGGCGCCAGTCCAGCGTGCTGCTTGAGAACAAAGTTCTTATCGACTTCACCAAGTGTTCGTTTGACATGCTTCCGGAAGGGGTTAAGCCCGAGGCGCTTTTCCAGACCCATTCGCATGGCGACCATTACAATCCCGAAGCGGCGGTCAAAGTGGGAGTGAAACGGGTGTATGTTCAGGAGACCTGGGCGGAGGCCGCGAAGCAGGAAATCGGAGCTGCGGCGGAACGGCTTTCCCTGCCCGCTCCGGAAGTGGTCGCCCTACAGTTCGGGAAGGCGGTGGAGGTATGCGGGCTGCGTTTCACTAGCGTACCCGCGAACCACAGCACTTCAAGAGTCACCAACGGCGTATTGGAGCGCACTTCGCTCTATTTGGTTGAGAAAGGCCCGGCGCGTCTGCTATACGCAACGGACACCGGCGGGATTCCGGGAGACGCCTCGCGGATGATCGGCATTGACCCGCATGTCACACTAAACAATCAAAAGCGTTATGGCGACAATCAGTTTGTGGTTAAACCGCAGGCGATAACGGCGCTGATCATGGAGGCGACCAACGGCGATACCGACGACGATTTCCGGCTTTTTGTCCACTCCAGCGTGCAGACTGTGGCCCGCACCGTGGCTATGCTGTCCAAGAACGGTCGGTTTGTGCCGCCGCCCGGCCAGCATGCTTTAATTACGCACCTCGCGCTGAAGTACCGGAATTGGCCGGCGGAGAAGATTAACGCTGATATACCCGAAACGCTTCGCGCCGCTTATGACGGTCTAGAGGTGGTTCTAGGGTAAGTTTCGGCGGTCGCGGACATCGCGTTTACTGGTTCAATGCGGCGGCGAAGAGGTCGATGCCCTCTTCGATTACCGAATAGTCTTTCTCGGTTTCGCACTGCACCCAGGAACCCATCAGGAATCCCTTGCGGAATTCGGGGCGGATATGCTCCCGGCAGAATTTCACCAGACCGCCGATTGACGTTTTGTTTGTCGCGTGCCCTTTGTTGCGCCAATACGAACTGGCCCAATTGGAACCGCCGGGGATTTGGTCGAACCCGGCCTTGTCGAGTTCCAGATAGAGTTTCAGATAGGGCTTTTTGACCGTCGCAAGGTCGAAACCCTCGCCGTCTTCGTCGTAATACCAGTTGGATTGAAGCACGCTCTTGGGGCAGCGCGAGATGAATTCCGGATGGTGCCAGCCGTAGTCGCTCCAGATCCAGGGCCGCATGCCCGCATTTTCCGTCGTCTTGATGAACCAAAGGAAATCGTGCCACCACAATTCGCCGCGGCGCACGACTACATACTCCTGCCCGGATTGGTGGTTGGCGGTTTCTTCGTCGTATCCCAAATGGAAAAATCGGGGATGCCCGAAAATCTCGGCAAGGTCGACAATGACATCCTGACATACCTGGTAGTATTTCTTGGTCGAAACCATGCGCTGGTAGTCTTTAAGCCAGGCATCGTGGGTCGCGGAGAAATTAAGTTTCGGGATCGGTTCCAGTCCCATGCCGCGAAGCCGCGCCAGTTCGGCTTTAAGCTTCTCCGGCGACCAGGCGTCCTCTGCGGCGATCTCCGGGTGGCTGGGGTATACGACGCCTTCGCCCACGTCGATTAACACCATATTCATACCCTTGGCCCGGAGGTGGTCCGTTGCCTTGCGCCAAATGGCTTCGTCGGTTCGCAGTTTCGTGGAATACTTGCTCCACATGTTTGAGCCGAGGTGGAGCAAAACCGCGCGAATTTCGTCGGTTTTGGCCGGTTGGGGGGCGGCAAATCCGGGGAAAGCCGCGGCGGCGGCCCCGAAAGCCATGTTACGCATAAAAGTTTTTCTGGTCATCTGCAAAATCCTCCTATTGCGTGGGGAATATAATCCCAACAACGCTATGAAGTGTACAGTTTTTGTTCTCTTAAGTCAACAGTCCAGTTTTACGATAGGTTGACACTTTCTTGTTGACCTAAAGAAAGAAGCACAGAGCTGAAAAAGATGGTTGAGGCGATGAGCGTGAGCCCCACACCGCCTTTTTCCTTCAGACAGGATTAACATTATTTACAAGATTAAGAGATTGCGGTCGGAGATAGACACGTTTGACGGTTGGACGGCCGAGAAAATGAAAAACTAAGAATTAAGAGTGAAAAATTTTTGCATCAATTCTTCATTCTTCTCTCTTCATTTTTCATTTCAAAATTCGTCACCCGTCATTCGTAACTCCCCCCTTTTTTTTACGGCAACAGCCGTTACCGGCCCTCAATACGGTTGTAGATTTTAGAACCCGGCGGCACCGACTCGGTAAGCCACACGTTGCCGCCGATAACCGAACCGGAACCGATCACGGTTTTGCCGCCCAGGATTGTCGCCCCGGCGTAGATCACCACATTGTCGCCCACGTCGGGATGCCGCTTGATGCCCTTGACCAAATGGCCGTCGGCGTCTTTCGGGAAACTCAACGCGCCGAGCGTGACGCCTTGGTAAAGTTTGACCCGCCGTCCGATGTTGCAAGTCTCGCCAATCACCACGCCGGTGCCGTGGTCGATAAAGAACCCCGGCCCGATGCTGGCGCCGGGATGGATGTCGATTCCGGTGCGGGAATGGGCGAACTCGCTCATCACGCGGGGAATCAGCGGCACCTTCAGCTGATACAGCTTATGCGCGATGCGGTGCGTCGCGATTGCCATCAGTCCGGGATAGCTCATCACCACTTCCATCGTGGAGGTGGCGGCGGGGTCGCCCTCGTAGGCTGCCACGATGTCCTCTTGCAAGGTCGCTTGGATTTCCGGCAGACCTTCCAGCAGGGCGGTGGCTGCTGCGGCGGCTTTTTCGCGGCAGTCGCCGCAATCTTTGCACGGTTCGTTGCGGCAGACGAATTCCAGCGTACGCCGGATCTGGTCGTAAAGTTCCGCCGCCAGATTGCGGAGCGTGTTGCGGGTCTGCCCGAAGCAGTTGTCGTGGCGTATCGGCGAGTGCCCGTGGCAGCCGGGGAACAGCAGTCCGAGCAACTCCAAAAGCACTTTGGTGATGGCCTCGGTGCCGGGCAGGTTGATGTCCCGCTCGGTGTTGGCGATCGGGCAACTGGAGCACGGCGACAACCGTCCGGCCAAAGGTTCCAAACTTTCCCGCAGCCACTTTTCAAGCGCGGGGTGGCAGGTTTCCGACTCTTGACCCATACGTTAACTCAACTTGATTGTACCCACCAGCCGCATCAGCGTGCAGGTGGCGGCCACCGCCAACACCAACAGTACAATGCCCAGTGTCAGCTGTCCGTAAAGCACGTAACCCAGGCCGAACAGCGCCGACCATACCGCCAAGCAACCAACCACCATGCAGAGGATTCCGGTGGGGACGTCCCATTTCCCGGAAAGCTCGGCCGAGCCGCTGGCCGCCATCTTGGAAGTAATCGCCTTCCAGCCCGGGCCGCCGGCGCGGATTTTGGAGCAGAACGCCTCCAGCACTTCGCGCTTTTCCGGTTGCGTGGCGAAAGTCACCAGCACCCAAGCGATGGTGGTAACGATGATGCCCAACACCAGTTGCCAGGAGCTGTAGTCCATGATTTTAAGCATTCCCGAATTGGCCAGCGCCGCCTCAATTCCCAGTTTCGGCGCACACCACTGGAAGAAGCAGGCCACCAGGAAGGAGACCACCATTGCGGAAATCTCCGACCAGGCGTTGATGCGCCACCAGAACCAGCGCAGAATGTACAGTAGACCGGTGCCGGCGCCGATCTGGAGCAGAATGTCGAACGCGCCCTTGGCGCTGGAGAGTACCAACGCCATCAATCCGGCCAGCACCGCCAGCGCCGCCATGCAGACGCGCCCCATCAGCACCGCCTGTTTCGGGGTGGCGTTGGGGTTGATGAACCGCAGGTAGAAATCCTGAACCACGTAGGAGGAGCCCCAGTTCAAATGGGTGGCGATGGTGGACATGTAGGCCGCGATCAGCGAGGCGACAATCAACCCCAGCCAGCCTTTGGGCATCTTGGAAATCATCGCCGGGTAGGCGAGGTCGTTCTTGAGGTACTGCTCGTCCACGTTGGGGAACTCTTTGGCGAGCGCGCCCAAACCGTTCGACTCCGCGCGTTTCTGGCGGATCTGCGCGGCCTGTTCGGCGGGAAGCACGGCGGCGTTCTTCTCATACTGCACTACGGCGGACTGATTCTGCTTCAGCCATTCAGATGCCGCATCCTGGTCGGCCTTCGGGGTGATCGGGAAGGTGGCCAACGAGACCAGCGCCACCAAAACCCACGGCCACGGGCGCACCGCGTAGTGCAGGAAATTGAACAGCAGGGTCGCGCCGACCGCGTTCTTCTCGTCCTTGGCCGAGAGCATCCGCTGCGCGATATAGCCGCCGCCGCCCGGTTCGGCGCCCGGATACCAGACGTTCCACCACTGCACGGCAACCGGCAGAATGAAGATGGTCATCAGCGCGGAGATGCCGGCCTCGCCGCCGGCGGAGGGGAACATCGCCATCTTGGCGCGGACGTCCACATTGGAGAACAGCTCGGCCAGCGTTGAGCCGCCGCCGACGTCAGCGGTCTTAACTGCGTACACGGCGGCGAAGATCGCGCCGACCATTGCCACGAGGTATTGGTAGAAATCGGCCCAGATTGAACCGGTCAGACCGCCCAGCGTGGCATAAATGGCCACTGCTGCCAACGCCACGCAAAGCGTCGTCACCGCGCTAAGTCCGAACATCACCTGGCCGATCTTGATGGCGGCCAGCGAAACCGTCGCCATAATCATGATGTTGAAGAACACGCCAAGATACAGGGCGCGGAATCCGCGCAGCACCGAGGCGGGTTTGCCGCTGTAGCGGATTTCGTAAAAGCCGAGGTCGGTGTCCAGCGCCGACCGCCGCCACAGTTTGGCGTACACAAACACGGTCAGCATACCGGTCAGCAGGAACGCCCACCAGCACCAGTTGCCGGAAACGCCCTGGGTTCTCACGATGTCGGTGACCAGGTTCGGGGTGTCGCAGGAGAAGGTGCAGGCGACCATAGAAACCCCGAGCAACCACCACGGCATGGAACGCCCGGATAGGAAGAAGTCGGCCGCGCTTTTGCTGGAACGCTTGGCGGCAGCCGCCCCGATTATGATTACGGACAGCAGGAAGCCGAGAATGATTCCGCCGTCGAGCAAGGTGATTTTTAGCATGGTTTTTCCCCGTTTCTTGTTTGGCTTACCGGCAAGCGGCAAGCACTTGATTGACATTGCCGAAAATCGCTTCGGCGATGTCCGCTTTGTTCATTGTGTAAAGGTGAATTCCCCGGATTCCGTTACAGGCAAGGTCGATAATCTGCGCCACCGCGTACTCGATGCCGGCTTGGCGCAACGCCTCCGGCTGGTCCCGGAACCGGTCGATGATCATCAGCAGTTTGCGCGGCATATAGGAGTTGGATAACTCCAGCATCCGCGCAATCTGGTTGGCGTTCGTAACCGGCATGATGCCGGCGAAAACCGGCACGTGCATCCCGCGCGACTGCATCTGGTAGAGGAAACTGTAGAGCATATCGTTGTCGAACACCATTTGGGTGGTCAGGAAGTCGCAACCCGCCTCGACCTTGCGGCAGAGATTGTCCAGGTCGCGCGAGCGGTTGCCGCTTTCGGGGTGGCCCTCCGGATAGCAGGCACCGCCGACGCAGAACCCCTGGCGTTTCAGCACCGTTACCAGATCCGAGGCGTGGCGGAAATGGTCATTCAACGCGCTGGTGCCCATGCCGGGCGGCAAATCCCCGCGCAGCGCCAGGACGTTTTCGATGCCCAGCCGTTTGAACTCTTCCGTAACCTCACGGATCCGGTCCTCGTTCGCACCGATGCAGGTGAGGTGCGCGAGCGCGGGCACTTGCGCCTCGCGCTGCACCGCGTTCGCTATCCGGATGGTGTTGGACTGCGAACTTCCGCCCGCGCCGTAGGTGACGCTGATAAAATCCGGACGCAACGCGGCGAGTCTTCCCGCCGTGGCGATCGCCGAGTCGCACGAAGCGTCGCGCTTGGGCGGGAAAATCTCAAAAGACGCCAGCATTCGACGTCCGCGCAGAATTTCGGAAATCCGCATGGCGTTCCCCCGGTTTACTTCACGGCATCCCGTACCGCGGTCCGAGCCTCGTTGACCAGCGCCGCCAGTCCGGCATCGTCAAGCTGGACATTCGTCCGGAAGTCGAATTTTTCCAGCACGGCGTCAATCGCGGCCATATCCGCGCCGCTCTTGCGCAACTGGTTGATTTTTTCGTACTCCTCGATGCCGTCCCGCAGCATTTCCCAACGTACCGAAGAGCGTCCGCCGGGATAAAACAGGAAGGTGTCGCCGGCCGGCCAGCCTCCGAAACCGGTATCGTAAATCGGGTCGCGCGGCCAATTGGCGAACGCCCAGCGGAGCATGCCGTCGAAATCCTTGGCGGCGGCGAAATAGCCCAGCCAGACCTGCTCGGCGGTGGGGCTCTGGGTAAAGGTGTTGGGACGCGCCGGACCGCAGCAGATGTAGAACATGGTGATCTTGCCTTCGTCGCGGCGGGTTTGAATCTCGCGGACAAAAGCGTCGTCCACGTGGCCGATGGATTGCGCGTAGCTGTCCAGCGCGATGTCGGAGAAGCTGCTCGGCTTGATGTTGCCGGCCAACGTGACCTTCAACCCCGGCGCGTACTTGCGCACGCACTCCACGGTTGCTTTGGTCTCGGCGCGGCCGCGCTCGTCCATCGCAATGTAGGTGTCCTTCAGCCAGCCGCGCTTTTTCAGGTGCTTTGCGAAATCCTCCAGAAACGGTCCCCAGAAAGCCTCATGCTCCGGGGTTCCGGGCACCATTCGCACCCGCACCTTGTCGCCGGTGAGACCGTCGGTGTAACTGACCATGTTGCCCCAGGTGGCCATCGTGTAGCAGTGGATTTCCGGTCCGAGCCCACACTTCTTGCAGAACTTCACGTATTCGTCGAAGATGGTGTAGTCGTTCTTCCAAGTGCCGTCGGGCTGCTTCACGTGTTCGACCATGGTCAGGTAGGGGTCGAAGTTCTGGTGGTTCCACGGCAGGTCGGTGAGGGTGGTGGTTACCGCCTTTTGCCCGGCGTTGGCCAGTTCGCGCCAGAGCGGCTCCATCAACTGATAGTGAATATCGGAGAACGGCTCCACCCCGTGGTAACGCGCCACGGCGAAGGGGTGCTGCCACAAATCGAGATTGAACCGCCAATCCCGAGGATCGGGCAGGGTGGCGTTTTGCACCGTCAATTCCAACGGGAATTCCAACCGGGCGTTTCCGGCGGAGGTAACTTTCAGCGCTCCACGGTACACGCCGGCGGCGGCCTTTTTGGGCACGGTGACGGTAATCCAGATGGGGCGGAAACCGCCATCCGGCAGGTCAACCGTCTTTGCGGTATCCAAGATGTCGCCCACGCTCTTGCCGTCGGCCAGGGTGTAGCGCACAAAGCGGGCGTTCACCGCGGCGGCGGGGATGGTCTTGCCGGAGTCTGTTGTCAAATCGCTGGCCTCCAGCCGCAATTGCGGCAGTTTGGAACCCGACCACAGCACAAATTGGCCGTTTACCCGTTCGTTGCGCCAGCCGCTGGCACGCCAGCAGCGGTCCTGCTCGCATCCGACGGCGTTCTTGGCGTTGATGCGCTCGGTGCAGGCCACGCGGCCGTGCAGTCCGGAGATGCCCATGGCGTCATAGGTTTCCGGGCTGCTCAGCGAAAACTCCACGATGTGCGCGCCGTTGCGGCGCCTGGTGCTGTCGGTAACCGTGATGCGGATGAACTTCCCGTCGCCGGCCGGGTCGAATTTCAACGCGAACCCCTTTGCCGTGCATGGGGTTTGGTTATTGGTCCAGTCCGCCACCTTAACCCAGTTCTTGCCGTCCATTGAGCGTTCGACATAAAATTTGTAAACGCGGTCGTCGCCGTAGTACATCCAAATATGGCCTTGGGTGAGGTTTTGCGGTTGCGGCAGTTCGATGGTCAGCGCGGACGGCAGCTGCTCGCACCCCCAGTGGTGGGCGGTGTTGGTGTTGCCGTCGATCGCTAATTCGGGACGGCAGCCTCCGAACTGTCCGGTGGCGGTGGCCTTCGCTCCGGCCAGTGTCTGGTAGAGCATGGGCGGTTTGGCCTCATAGGTGTCTTTGCGCCAGTTTAGCAAATCCGGGGTGGATCCGCCAAATGCGGCCCCGGCAATGGCGACTGCCGCCGCAGAAATGATGTTTTTACTGTTCATGTCGTCTTCTCCTTAACTTAGCCCCTACATCCTCGGCCTCATGACCATCAGACCCTTGGTCATTGCCCAAGCCTGGTTTTCCGGCATCCGCTTCTTTTCGTGTTTGGCACCCCAAGTGTCGCTGTAAATGATTTCCTGCTCTTTGGCGTTGTACCCGATGATCATCCGCATATGGCCGAAGGCCCCTTGCTGGCCCAGTTCCGGATCCTCCGGATACATTCCCACGAAACAGGCCCAAAGTATCGGGATGCCGGCGTCAACGTACTGTTTGATGTTTCGCTGGAAGGTGGCAAACTGTTGTTTCTGGCGCATCCGGCTTTGCAGCAGCACCTCTTTGTCCATCGCCTCGTAGATTTCCATTACGCTGCCGTATCCCTGCCGCCAGTCCACGGTCGGCTTGCCGGATTTCTTGGCGAGCATGTTGTACTGTTCGATCTGCTTCATGGTGTCGGACTTCAGGAAGTCCTTGCCGTCGTCCACGCTGATCAGCGATTTCACGTCCAACTGGTAGTGGCGTCCGACTTTGGAGATGGCCAGAGCCATGCCGGACAGACTGGTGCCGCCCTCGGCGCTGGTGTTGGCCAGCTGCGCGATCTGGTGCTCGTCCACCTCGATTCCGTAGTACCGGAGTAACCGTTCCGATGATGCCGCCGCGCAGTATCCCTTTTGCCCTTGGTCAACCATCGGGATCCCGTCAATCCACACATCGCCGTTTTCGTCCTTTTGCACCGACTTGCGCAGTTGCGCGAGCGTTTTGGCCTTGGCCATGATCCCTTCGCCGGTGAGTATCGCTTTGTTCTGAACGGACGATCCGGTGAGCGGTACCATCAGTACCTTTACAAATTCGGCGCTGTAAGGCACGTTGCGGCCGTTTGAGCGGTGGGCCTCGACGTACGCCCACTCCAGCTGCACGCCTGGGTTGGCCCGGGTCCATTGGACGCGGCTTTGCGCGTAGTTCGGCCGGGGCTTGACCGTTTTCCCGTCCATGCCTTTCTGCTCCAGCGCCGTATCCAACCCTTCGCGCAGTTGCTTAATCAGCTTGGCCAGCGCCTCTTCGGTCAGCTGGCGGTCGGCGTCGCCTTTGTTGAAAAGCGACATTTCCGCCCGGCGGAGCTTGCCGTCGGCGAAGAATACCCGTGCCTCGTAAACCGGGTTGCCCATGAAATTGATCAGTTGCCGCAGGGTGGTGGTGGCGGCGGATTTCTTGGCGTCAAGAAAACGGAACCCGCAGTTCTTCATACGGTTAGTGAAGGCGGTCTGATCCAGTTGCCAGGTCTCCTCCTGTTTGAACGCCTCAAACAGGTCGGTGGGCTTTGCGTCCGGATCAATATAGATGACTTCCCCTTGGGCGGCTGCGTTTAAAGCCATCCCCATCGCCAAAAACAACAAAAGTTTATTCGATTTCATACCCATGCATTTTACCCCAAAGGCGAGGCGGAATCAAGGCAAAACAAGACGGATTTTCGTTTCTCATTTTCTATACTATTCAATTGACCTTTGGTGGGTAAAATGTTAACATTATTGGCGTTTTAGTTATTGGTGGTGTAGAAAATGGTATGCCGTGGCGGAAACGTCCGGCATTAAGGAGTTTAGAAATGCGTAAATGGCAGGTTTGGATGGCGTTGGCGGTTGCCATGTTGGCGGTGCGGTTGTCGGCGGTCACGGTCTATTACCAGCAGGGGCTTTACTCTATGGGTATCGACCGGGAAAACCCGTCCAACTCCACGATCCTTTACGGAACTTCCAGCTCCACTCCGGTATTAGCGTTCGCGGGGTTGACCTTGCAGCAGATAATTGACGACAAATACGCCATGTACGGGATTTTCTGCGGCGCTTCGGTTGGCTCCAATTTCCGCGGCCAGCCGATCGGGGTTTACAATATCCAGTCGTACACAAATGACGCCGGAATGGTATCCGAGGTGTTCTGCATGGCGAACATCATCGAGTCGCCCTACACCAAGAGCGTAATGTTCATGCTTTACGACGGCGATGACGGCGTGTATGCGCGCTGGTGGACCACCCGGTATATCCAGCAAGAGAATCTTTTTCTGAAGTTCGCCACCTTGACCGGTTATGATACGATTACCTATGCGAATGGTATCAACAATTACAATGGTACCGCCACCGGGTACAGCAGCGGTAAACCCGGTATTTGCGGCCTGACCACCAGTCGGTTCATTCCCGCCACGGAGCCGATTCTGGTTTGGAAGAGCGAGGGCGATCAGTCCACGCTGACTTTGAACGACATCAAGGATTATGAGTTTGCCGGGTATTTTTCCGGGGCGGCGGTTGACAAAAAGGGATATCCCGTCAAAGCTTACAACAAAACCGTGGAAACCGACGGCAGTGGTTCCATCACCGGCATTCGCGCCGAATTCCAGCTCGCCGACGACCGGTACGTAAAGTGCGTGGTGGTGCGGTTCACTAACGGCGCCGACGGCGTGTACGCCCAGGCGCTGGCCGCCCGCTATCTTAGCCTAGAGTATGACAACGGTGGATTAGGATCCAAGTTTGTGAATGACGACGGATCGTACGCTTATCGCAATGGCGGGTCGGTTGCCACCAGTTTCGGTGTCGCCAATTACGGGGTGTTCGAGTTGTATGCTTATCCGGACGATTTCATAGAACTGGAGCTTGACGAATCTAAAACTTTCCAGCAGCTGACAAGCGGGGTGGACTTGGGAGACCGGTCGAAGAAGATTCGCATTCGCGTGACCGGCGAGAACCCGACCTTGACTTTGGATTGCGGGATTGACCGCAGCTTGATCGAGTTCGTGAACGAATCCGTTGCCGGCACGGCGGCGGTGGCGTTCCCGGAGGGGACATCGTACAGTTTTACGCTCGACCAGTTGACCCTTGGCGAGGGGTTTACGCTGAGTCTGCCGATTGATATCCAACCTGCGGAAATCGCGGTCGATCTTGGCAGTGCGGTAAGTTATTCCGGCGACGGGACGCTGGTTCCGACGATAACCGGCGGCGGCGGGTTGGTGATCGCGGCAGGCAACATCACCGTGTCCAATCAGCAAAGCTCCTATTCCGGCGGCACGTTGGTCAAGAGCGGCGCCTCGGTTCAACCCGGCAATTCATGCACGGTTATCGGTTCCTATCTGCGCTACGGCCCGTTCGGGTCGGCGCTCCAGACCAACAAGATTAAAATCGAGGCGGGTGCCAAGTATGACCTCGCGGGCGTAAAAGACGTTAACTACTATTACGATATTATCGGCGATGACCCGATTATTAACACCGGCGCCGAGGTTGACACCGGAAAATCCCAGATGCGGGGAATCACGCTTTCCGGCGATGCGTCAATCAGCCAGAAGGATAACGGATTCCATTTGATCTCGCCCGGATACTCGTTGGCGGGCGTGATTGAGCTGGGCGAGTACACGCTGACAAAGAAGGGCGAAGGTACCTTCTGCATTTGGACCGGCGGGACAACCGTTTCCGGATCGGGGACGCTGGAGGTCGAAGAAGGCGTAATTAGCGTCAACAAGGGTGGCTTGACGGGCAATAACGCTACGCTCAAGATCGATGCGACCGGAACGGTGGAGGCGTTGAACAATCTCACGTTCTCTGCTATTGAGAACGACGGGGTAATCAATTTCAACCCGAATTCCGCCACTAACACCATCAGCGGCACATATTCCGGTACGGGTGTGGTCCGCAAAACTGGTAATAACCTTGGGTTGATTTCGTTCTACAACGGCGCGAAGAGCGTTTATTACGTTGACCAGGGGACGTTGGGGGTATACAACCGCGTTAGCGTGTCGGGTAATCCCTATGCCTTCAACACGCCGGAAAATCCTAACGCCAACATGAGCGTGGTGGTCGCCGACGGCGCGACGTTTGATTTAAACGGCGTGGCGGATACCTCCTGCTCGGTGACACTCGCCGGCACGGGCGTCGGCGGTAAAGGCGCGTTCGTGAACAACAAATCGCACGTTAGCGCGAACAATCTCCAGACGGTGCAGCTGACGCTGGCGGACGACGCGTTGGTCGGCGGCGCGTACGATTTCGGTCTCTTGGCGCCGGGACATCGGGACACGCTCTTGGAGCTTGGCACCTATAAGCTCACCATCAACAAGACGGGGAATTTCTGGCTGCATAACGCCACGGTCACCGGCACCGGCACCATTCTGGTGGAGAACGGGACTTTGTGGGTGGACAAGACCAAATCTCTCGCGGAGGAGGCCACGGTGGAGATCGGCGAGAACGGCACGCTCCAGTTGAACATTGATATGACGATGGGCAATCTGGTCGATAGCGGCACCATTACCGGCTCCGGCACCCCGATCGTAAAGGGCACGGTAAC
>DBXY01000043.1:49766-60855 GCA_002309765.1 Verrucomicrobia bacterium UBA1200 | reverse complement strand
TACGACGGACTCCCCGAGCCCGTGCAGCTTTGCCACAAGACGTATCGCGTTGTCGCGGTCAATCCGGCGTGTGCGGCGTTCGGACGCTCGCCGGGCCAGGTATGCGCGCAGGGGTGTCCCGGGTTGAAAGCCGGTTTGTGCCGTCAGGCGCAGATGCGCAAGGCGGGCACCACGACGTGGCTCTATACGGAAAAGACGGAGAGCACTCCGCGCATGACAACCTTCTGGATCCCAGTCGCCGGACATCCGGATTACTACGTCCACTTCGGCATCGGCGTTACGATCGACTATTCCGCTCGCCCCACCGAGGGCTGACACCCAACCCCTTGAACGTTCCGGCCGACTGGCGTTGCCCGCGCTGCAAGCAGCCGAAGGAAAAGTTCAACCGCGCATGAACTTCAGATACTGCTAACGCGTCTACGAAGGCAGGCGCAGAGTGCCGGTATGAAGTAGAGCGAAACTAGCGTCGACACGAAGATGCCGCCGACAGAGCCGATTCCCATCGACTGCCTGAGTTCGCAACCTAGTCCGCCGCCGAGTGCCATCGGCAACATGCCGACAAGTGCCGCCGCGCAGCTCATCAGGACGGGACGGAACTTCGCTGTTGCCGCCTCCTTGACATTTCCGGTCTGACGCCAGGCGTCAATAATCAGGATCGCGGCGTTGACAACAACGCCGACGAGCATGATGCCGGCCAAGAGTCCGAAGATCGAAAGCGTCTGATGCGCAACGACAACGGCCGCGAAGATACCGAGATAGCTGAACGGAATCGTGAAGAGGATAACGAACGGCATCGCCCACGACTCGAGGATTGCCGCCAATAGCAGGTAGGTGAGCGCAATCGCGATAACGGTGACGAGTCCAAATTCCGCGAATGCCTCGTCCATGTACTCGGCTTGGCCGCCGAGCGATGCCGAGTAGCCGTGGGGAAGTTCGTCCTTAGCCCGCGCTAGCGCGCGTTCCGTCACTTCGCCCATACCGTGTCCCGGCGCGTTGTTCGCGTACACAATCGTCGAGCGGCGCTTTTCGCTGCGAACGATCTGCACCTGCTGTACGGACCGTGTCACCGAGGCAACGGCTCCCAATGTAAACGGACGCCCCTCGGGACCGGGAAGATTCTGCTCGGCGAGTTGACGCACGCCATCGGTCTCGTTGTATCGCACACGAATGTCGAAACTCCGCTCGCCCGCTGAAAAGGTCGCCGGCGTTAAGCCCGCGAGCGAGGCGCGCAGATTGAGACCCAAAAGATAAGGTGTCATGCCGAAATCGTTGAGTACCGCCCGGTTTGGACGGATGCGCAGTTCGGGACGCCCCGCCCGTACGTTATTCTCCACGTCTGTTGCGATGTCGGACGTCTTGAGGTCCTGCGAAACGGCCAGACACGCCTTGTCCAACACGGAGAGGTCCTCACCCATGAGCTTCACCTGAATCGACTGGGCCGCGCCGCCAACGAGCGTCGGCACGAGTACGGACGTGAGCATGTCCGGCTCCTCGCTCAGCTGCGTGCGCATCAGGGCGGAGACGTCGGAGATCGTTTCGCGGCGTTCGGTCATCGGACGGAGCACGAAATCGATCTGCGCGAGGTGGTTGCCGCGACCGACCTGGCCGAGTATGCCCTGCGTCTTACCGACGGAAACTGTATAGCGCAGGACAAGCCGCTCGCCCGCCACGTCCCGCACGTCCGCCAGCTTCGCGGCAATCGCATGCGTGCGCGCTGCGGCACGCTCAAGCGTGATGTCGGCCGGATACTCAAGCTTGACGGACAGTTCACCCTTGTCGAAGACGGGGACGAAGTCGGACTTGACTCTTGGTCCGAAGAACATGAACCCGGCGACCGTCAACGCCGAAAAGATGACGATCGATGTCTTCGGGAACCGCAAAACCACCCCCAGCGACGCGGCATAAATGCGCTCGATCCATCCATACAGCCAGGTCCAAGGCCATAGAACCTTCGCCAGTAGGCGGTTGACGCCCGCACCGGAGGTGCCAAGTTTCGCCGCCATCATCGGCGTCAGCGTGAACGAAACAAGCAATGAGGCGAACGTCGAGGCCGTGACCACGATGGCGAACGGCACGAAGAACCGTCCCGCCATCGTCCGCATTGTCGCGATCGGCAGGAACACGACGATGTTCGTGAGCGCCGAGGCGGCGACCGCAAGCGCGACTTCGCCGGCCCCGCGAGCGGCATCTCCGTTCCGGCGGGCAATGTTCTCAAGGACGACGATCGAGTTCGCGACGAGAATGCCGACCGAAATGCCGACGGCGTTCATGGTGATGATGTTCGCCGTATAGCCAAAGAGCGAGAAAGCAACAAGCGAAATGACAATCGTGACGGGAATCGATACGAACGCCGTCATCGCCATCCGCCAGTCCGCCAGGAACAGGAGCAGCACGAAACCCGTGAGAAGCACACCTTGCCAGATGGCGTCCACGCCGCCCCTCACCGTCGCGGCGACATACGCTCCGTCGTCGCGCACCCAATCGAGCCGCATACCGCCTGGCAGTTCCCCGACGAGCGTCTTGTAGATCGCGCGCAGGCCGTTCACAGTCTTTGCCGCGTTCGCCTCGCCGCGCTTCGTCACCCGCATCAGGACGGCGGGGCGGCCGTCGAAGGAGGCAACCGATTCCTTACGTTTTGTGCCGAACGAAAAAGTCGCGACATCGCGCAGATAGAGGCGTGTGCCGCGCACGGTTCCGATTTCGATCCGCCCGAGATCCTCAATGCCGCTCGCCTCGGCGTCGAACATGACGGAGAACTCGCGCGCATGGTCCGAGACCTGTCCCGACGGAATCTTGAGATTGCCCTTGCCGACTGCCTCGACAACCTGAGCGAGTGTGAGCCCAGAGGCCGAAAGTTTCGCGCGGTCGACGGTCACGACGACTTCGCGTTCCTCGCCGCCGATAAGTTCAACCGAGGCGACGCCCGCGACGGTTGAGAGCCGTCCCGAGAGCCGGTCATCCGCAAAATCGTATAGTTCATCGACAGACTGCTCGCCTGTCAGCGCGAGCGTGACGACGGGGATCGCGTTCACGTCGAACTTCTGGACCTGCGGTTTCTCGGCGCCGCTTGGTAGGTCGCCTTCGATCACCGCGATTTTCGCGCGGATGTCGTCCGCCGCGACGTTCTGGTCCACATCGAGGTTGAACTCGAGCATGACCTGGCAGAAGTTGTTCGCGCATGTAGTCGTCATGTGCTTTAGGCCGTCCACCTGCACCGCAGCGTCCTCTATCGGACGCGCGACGGATGTCTCGATCTCCTCGGGCGACGCTCCGGGATAGACGACGATGACCGACACGTAGGGCACGACAACGTTCGGCACGATGTCGATACCCATGTTACGCGACGCGAGCGTTCCGAAGAGCATCAGCACGATTAGGACAACGAGCGTCAGGACCGGACGATGGATGGCGGTATCAGAGAGAAACATCTTGCGTCCTCACTTCGTCGCCCTCGTTCACGAGTAGCATACCTTCCAGAATAATCTTCTTTTCGGGACCTAGGACTGGGCGCACGATCTCGCGCCAGCCGTCAGTCTCGAGCCCGGCTTCGACCGCAATACGCACGGCCTTGCCATCGACGACTGCAAAGACGGCATCGGACCCGCCGCGGTCTGCGACGGCAGACGACGGCAATCCCTGCCCCGTATGCGACGCGAATACGATTTCGCCGTCCAGTAGCATACCAGCGGCAATGTCCTCCGTCCGCGGTAGTTGCGCACGCACCTCGAACGTCCGCGTTACGGCGTTTACCGTTGGTGCCCGATAGGTGAGGACGAGGTCGCGTTTTCCCGCCAACGGTTGGGCCAGACGCACGGTTGTTTCACCCGTCTTTACGCGCGCGAAATACGCGGCATTGAGCGAGAAGGATATCTCGTAGACAGACGGATTCTCCACATCGAATACGCATACGCCAGGACCTACGTAATCTCCGACATTCCGATACTTGCGCGTCACGACGGCATCGTACGGTGCGCGAACGCATGAATCGGACAGATTCTTTTCGGAGACGGCAAGACCCGTCTCGGCCTTTGTGACCGTTGCCTGCGCCGTCTCTAACGCGGCCTTGGCCGACTTCACCGCGACCTGCGCTTTCTCCAATGCGTCTTTCGTCACGGCCGCGCCCGCGAAGAGTCGCTCCATACGGTCGGCATCCAGCTTAGCCTTGCCGATTGTCGCTTCCGTCTGCGCGAGCTTCGCCTTGGCCATTGCGAGGTCATCCTTCGCCGCCCGCACGGCGTTTTCGAGATTCTGGCGGTCGACCTGGAAGAGCGCATCCCCCTTCTTTACGTGTGCTCCCTCGTCCACGAAGACGGCATCAATAGTACCGGGAATGCGCGCGGAGACGCCTGCCGCGTCCTTCGCCCGCACTGTACCCTGCACGCGCAACGCATCTACGAACGTCACATCCTGTCGCGCCACACCGACGCGCACTAGGGGACGCATCTCCGGGCGTTCTGCGACTTGCTCGGAACATCCGGCTACCGCCAGTGCAAGCGCACACCCCCATTTCATCCATCGCCTTTTCATTTTTCCTCCATATCAATCACCTCGATTCCGACGGCTTGGCGCAGAAGGATGTCTGCCATCGCCTCGCCGTAGGCGGATTCTGCAAGCTTTGTCTCAGCCTCCTCGCTGACCGCCAACTTGTCCAGAACGGACGACAGCGTCTCCTGTCCGTCCTCTTGCCGCCGTTCCGCCGCTTCATAGTCTAGTCGCGCGGCCTCGGCCCAGGCACGGGCCGCCGCCACCCTCTGCCGCACGAGGCGCCGCTGACGCCAACTGTCCGCCACCGAAATTACGACGGCAGTCATGCGTTCCTCTTGTAACTTGAACTCCGTCTCGCGAGCGGCTTTCGCGGCACGGTATTGCTGGACCGTCCGAAAACCCTCGAAGATGGCCCATGTGCCGATCAACGACCCGGCCCATCCGCGAATCGACACATCCTCGATCGAAGCGGACATTCCGCCGCCGCCCAGCATGACATTTGGCAGGAAACCCGCCAATGCTTCGATTACTTGGGCCTTGCGCAATTCCAGCGTCTGATCGCCGGCCGCTAAATCCTTACGCGAGACAAGTCCATCCCATACCCATTCCTCAACGCGTTTTTCCGGCAGGGGCGGAAGCGCGAGCAGCGATTCGCCGGATACCTTAAATGTTGCCAATGGCCAGAGGTACAACAAGCCAGCCAGCTCTTCCCGTGACGCTATGGCATCGTCCCGCGCCGCATTTAGCGACGTTTCGGCTAGTATGCAACGCGCATTCGCTCGCGCCATGTCGGCTGGTGTCGCGTATCCTTCGGCTGCGAGCCGTGTCACCCGGTTCGTCAGCGCGCGAGCACTCTCTAGCTGACGCACAGCGGTCTCAACCCGACGTTCGGCAACGGCCGACTGGTAGAAGAGTGAGGCGACTTGTACATCAAGGAGTTGTCTCGCGCGTTCGCGCACGATGTCTTTGATCCGTACGCCGTACTGCGATTCGGCGAACATCACCCACGCCACCGGTGTGAATACCGGCTGGGCAACGATAAGCGATGCGGACCTTGCTCGTAGGCGACTGGTCTCAAGATCACCGAGGTACGGCAGATCATCGGCATTGCCACCGGCAATCATGCCCATGCCCGAAAGCCCGATCGTCGGCAGAAACGCCGAGAACGACGATGCTCGGTTAATGTGCGCGAGTTTGGCCTCAAAGTCTCGCTGTGCCAGCTTGAGCGAACGCACATGCGCAAGTTCCAGCGCGTTCGACAATGTCAACACGCCACCCGCCTCTGCAAGTACGCACTCCGTCTCGGCGACTAAATTCGTCCGGAATGTATGTGCCGATTCCTCCCGGTATGCAACTCCGGGATTCGTACATCCTGCCAAAATCCCCGTGACCAGCGCGATCAGGACCAGTCGTCCGTACATAACCATCCGCCTCCGTTCAGCGACCACGCCGTTTCACCCGGTACTTCATGCCGGCCAGGACCTGTCGATAGACGAAATCGGCAACCGAATCGTTCCAAGCCTCCGCCTCAACGTCCACGGGACGAAAGAGCGGATTCCACGAAGAATCCCTCAGCACGTATGCGCAAAGCTGCGACCAGATCGAATCTACCCAATGACGCTGCTCGTGAACATCATCAACTGCCATCGCAATTAGCCGCAACAGGCTGTCCTGCACCGGGATGACATACCGTTCGCGCACAAGATCGCACATCGGAGAAGGATTGACCATCTCCTGTCGGAAGAAACCCGCCGCCAATGCCGTGCCGGCCTGAGTGGTTCTGAGCGCGCGCGAAACGCCGAAGATCCAGCTTCGAACCGCCGCACGCCATGATCGTGCGTCGGAGACGGCCCTGTCGAGCGTACACAGCTCATCGCCCGTGTTCTCGTGGAACAGACGTTCCACGCACTCTTGATACAGCCCGTTCTTGTTGCGGAAATGGTAGTTAACCAGGGCACCGTTTACCTTCGCCGCCTGGCAGATTTCACGCACGGTCACAAGCTTGAGACCCTTTTCGGCAAATAGCCGCATCGCTGCGGCTATGATACTCTCTTTAGTTGCATCCATTTTAAAACCTTGTTTTAAACGCAGTTATAATATACCAAAACCATGTGCCTCGCGCAAGCGGGGAAAAGCAAAAAAACTCAAAAAATATGGCTTGTGCAGTTGGACAAGCCAAAAGTGCCAAATTCTCCCGCAGTACTTGCAATAACACATGGGTTATGTTATACTTTCTGACATAAAAGTTACGTGTGAAAGCTGGATTGCTGTTGTTTTTCTGGCGGATAAACTCTCTTATATGGCGGAGGGACAGTTGAGTACTGAAATGATTACGTGTGGTGTGTGTATGATGCTCGCGGCGGCGGTATTGGCAGTGCCGCACGCGGATCGGTTCGCCAAGGTTGACGCCGAGGGCGTGATGCGTTGGACTGATGACGGGAGCGAGGTGGCGTTATTCGGGGTCAACTACTATCCGCCCTTCACTGTGGACTACAAGCTGATCAAGGAAAACGGACTCGACTTCTCACAGGTGATGCGCGAGGATGTCGCGCATTTCCGTCGCCTCGGCCTTACCTGCATCCGTATCCACTGCTTTGATCGCCAATTCTCCACCCATGATGGGGCCTTTTTGTCTAACCACCATGTGGAACTTCTCGATGAGCTGATTGACCTTTGCGCAAAGAATGGCATCTACACCGTTCTTACTCCCATTGCCTGGTGGGGCGGTGTTTACGCCGAGGACAAGGAGGGTTTCTCTAACGACTGGACGATGCAAGAGATGACTTCAAACCATGCGGCTTGGCCCATTCAGGCGCGCTTCCTTAAGGAGTTCGGTCAGCATGTGAACGCGGTCACTGGTCGCCGGTACGCGGACGATCCCGCCATCCTCTGCTTTGAGTTGATTAACGAACCGCTTTACCCGCCCAATCACCCGGACGAAGAGGTCACCGCCTACATAAATGCGCTCGCTGACGGACTGCGCGCTAGCGGTACAACTAAACCCATTTTCTACAATTCTTGGCAGGACCATAACGCCGCCGCCGGTCGCGCGCGCATCGACGGCGTGACAGGCAGCACGTATCCGACGGGACTGGTGGCCGGTCACGCACTAAGCGGAGTCCAGCTCTCCAAAGTTAGAGGAACGTCACTCTACCCTGACGAGTATATTGCCCGGAAGGCGCGCATGATCTACGAGTTCGATTGCGCAGATACGCCGGGGGCCTATATGTATCCCGCCTTTGCGAAGGTGTTTCGTCACGAAGGCGTGCAGGTGGCTGCACAGTTTCAGTACGACCCGATGTGTCTGGCTGACGTGAACTCCAACTGGCAAACGCATCACCTAAATCTTATCTATACGCCTGCCAAGGCGCTCGCATTCGCAATTGCCGCCGAGGCGTTCCGCCGTCTGCCCCGCGGCTGCGACTACACGAACGCCGTTAACGAAATCGTGTTCCCGCCCTTCCGAATCAACGCTGAACGAAACCTCTCGCAGATGTCCACCGAGACGGACTACCTTTACACGGCCGACCCGATTGACCCGCCGCCCGCGCCAGCGAAGTTGCGGCGTGTGTGGGGTGTGGGGAAGTCGCCCGTGGCGGCATCTACGGGAAATGGCATCTATTTCCTCGACAAGGCGGCGGATGGTGTGTGGCGCCTTCAACTCTATCCGAGTGTGTTCACTGTGCGTGACGAATATTCGGGCGGCACACAACAGAAGGTAACGGTGTTGCCTGAATCGTCGATACTAACGGTGAACCTGCCAGATCTTGGAACATCGTTTCGCGTCCGTGCGGCGGGTGACGGTACAGTGGCGGCGCAGGCGTGCGAAGGGTGCGTGACACTCGCGCCGGGCGACTATGTGCTTGAGAATGTTTCCGAATTCAACGCGGCCGTCCGCGCGGCCGTCGCCGCGTCGCCGATCCCGCCATTCCATACGCGGATGGCCCCCGAGCGCGTCTGCGGCTGGCGGTTGGACAACGTTCCGAACCAATGGGGCGATCGCAAGCCGCTGTCGTTAAACCTCTCGGAGATTGGCGCCACCAACATCGTGGTGACTGTACAGTCGGCTAACGGCAGCGAGACACGCGTGTTTCCCATCCGTCTATGCGCGAAGCCCGATGACTGGGAGTTCTTCGACATGACGAAAGCGTTGCAGGCATGGACCGAGGGTTGGCCCGAGGTGAAGAAGCTGAGGTCAAGCGATCCGCAGGGAAGACCAGCCTTACGTCTTACTGCCGAGGCTGGCGCGTTTGTCAATCGCGCCTATTCGGGATTGCGGTTCGATTGTGATTACGAGGGATTCAAGAAAATTTTCGGCGAGACAGGTCCTGGAAAAACGGTCATCTTCCGCGCGAGAGCTACGGACGAGTTCACCAAGCAGGTCGAGGTTGTATTCATACATCGGGATGGCGGTAACTGGGGCGTTGACTTGTCGCTGACGCCGGAGTGGCAGACGATCCGCGTGCCAGTTGAGAAGTTCCGTCCGTATTGGCGGACGCGGCGCGGAGACGGTACTGCGCCGGACATGAGCCAGGTTCAGGGCATTTCGACCGGTTATGGCCGCTGGCTTTACGGTGACACGCTTGACAAACCGCACGGATACGAACTATCGTCAATCATGGTCGAGTTTTGACCGGATTTTACTCGCATAATGCGCGAAGCCGATTTCTGGAAAGGAAAATAAACAACCAAGAGCATCAGACATGAACAACCCGAAGACTATCGGGATGTGGAGAACTTGACGCGGGGATATTAACCTTGAGGAAAAAGAATGAAAGACGGTAAATTCAGGATACTTGTTATAAACCCCGGCTCGACTTCAACGAAAGTCAGCCTTTTCGAGGACGAAACGTCGGTCTTTGAGCGGAAGCTGTTTCACGAGGCGTCCGTGCTTCTGAAGTTTTCGCACGTTAACGACCAGATGCCCTTCCGGCGCGAAGTGATACTTGATATGCTCAAGTCGGAGGGCGTGGATCCCGACTCGATTGACGCGTTCGTCGGCCGTTGCGGCGGAACGCACTCCCAGCCCAGCGGTGTCATACGCGTTGACCAGAACCTCTACGACGATGCCGTCAAGGGTATTGACGGTTCGGAGCATCCCGCCAAGCTCGGGGTGATGCTAGCGTGGAAGTTCGCGGAGGAGTTCGGGAAGTCCGCCTTCACGCTCAATTCCACGACCGTAGACGAACTCAACGACTACGCACGGCTCACGGGCATCAAGGGGGTATACCGCTTTGCGCACACGCACTGTCTGAACCAGAAGGCCGTGGCCCAGTTTCACGCCGAGAAGATTGGCCGCAGATACGAGGACTGCAACTTCATCGTCGCGCACATAGACGGAGGTATCACCGTGGCCGCCCACGAGTACGGCCGAACGGTGGACAGTAACATGGGCGCGGACGGGGACGGTGCGTTCTCCCCCACCCGCATCGGGTCGCTGCNNTCTTGACGGTGCTCAACTACCTTGAGGCGCATTCCGCCGACGAACTGCGCCGCCGCTGTACGCGCTCCGGCGGATTCGTAGATTTCTTCGGCACGTCCAACTCCGACACGATCCACGCGCTTGTGGATAAGGGCGACAGGAAAGCGACGCTCGTCTGGAACACGATGATTTACCAGATCAGCAAGCTCATTGGCGAGATGGCGGTGGTTCTTTGCGGAAAGGTGGACGGCATCCTCCTCACCGGCGGACTCGTCCGCTTCGCCGACATCGTCGAAGGCATCGAGAAGCACTGCGGATTCATTGCGCCAGTTAGTACGTACCCGGGCGAGATGGAGCAGGGGGCGCTTGGGCTGTCCGCGCTCAAGGTGATGCGCGGGGAATGCGCCGCGCTCACGTATTCCGGTCGCGATGTGTGGCAGGGTTTTGAAGGGATGGATCTTTGATCCGGGAGGAATTTGGCATGGAAGTGGTGAAGAAAATCAAGGCGAAGGCGCGTGCCTCCGTGAAACGCATCGTGCTACCCGAGGGCGACGAACCTCGCACGGTCGAGGCGGCAAGGATCGTCGCGGAGGATGGCGTGGCGGAACCGGTTTTGCTCACGCCCGAGGTTATCGCGCGCGAGGAGAACAAGTCCCGTTTCGACACATACGCCGCCGCACTGTACGAACTCCGCAAAGCGAAGGGCCTCACCGAGGAGGCCGCTGTCCGTTTGGTGTCGGATCCGATGTACTACGGAATGATGATGGTCAAGCAGGGCGATGCGGACGGTCTCGTGTCTGGCGCCGTCCATTCGACAGGAGACATGCTTCGTCCGGCGATGCAGATCATCAGGACCGCGCCGGGGATGAAACTCGTCTCTTCCGCTTTCCTTCTGGAGTGGCCGTTTGCGGAGTTTGGGGAGAATGGGCTTCTTGTTTTCGCGGACTGCGTGGTGAACCCGTGTCCGAACGCTGAGGAGCTTGCGAACATCGCGGTGGCGACGGCAAACACCGCCCGCGCACTCTGCGACTTCGAGGAGCCGCGCGTCGCCATGCTGTCGTTCTCGTCGAAGGGCAGCGCGGAGCATGAGCTCGTCGAGAAGGTGCGCCAGGCGACCGAGCTGGCCCATACTCTCGCGCCGGCCCTTCTTCTGGATGGAGAGCTGCAGCTGGACGCCGCCCT
>DBXY01000043.1:0-49682 GCA_002309765.1 Verrucomicrobia bacterium UBA1200 | reverse complement strand
ATCGGCTACAAGATCGCCCAGCGTTTGTGCGGCGCATCGTGCTTCGCCGTTCTTCAGGGACTTGCCGGCCCCTGCAACGACCTTTCTCGCGGCTGTTCTGTCGACGACATCGTGAACACCATAGCCGCCACGGCAGTACAGGCTACAAAGTCGCAGTAAGTGGCGTATATTACTTGAGTCGGCCATAAAACGAGGAGGCGAAATGATGTTTAAAGACAAGATTGTGGTTGTGACGGGCGGGGCGCAGGGCATTGGTAAGTGCTGCGCGGAATGCTTTGCTCGCGAAGGCGCAACGGTTCACGTTATCGACATCCAGCAGGGACCGTGGTTTGTGGGAGATCTTGATTTCGGCTGGAGGCTATCGAAGTAAGCTTTTCCTTCTTTACCATAAAGAGGATAAACAATTGGATATGATGTGAAAACGCCTCCAAAGGCGTACTGATGCCGAAAGGAAAATTATGAAGAAGATACCGACGCTTTTTAAACGCACATTCGATGCCCAGCATCGCAAAGGTATCGTAAACGAGGTTACTCCGGGTCTCGAATGGGTGATTGATGGGCGTGGCGTTGCCACGGTCAAAATCGACGGCACATGCTGCGCTATTATCGACGGCAGGTTCTACCGTCGATATGACGCGAAGAAAGGCAAAACGCCTCCGTCTGGCACTATCCCGTGCTGTGATCCCGACCCCATCACGGGGCATTGGCCGCACTGGTTGGAATGTGACTTCAGGAACACCGCCGACAACTGGCATCTTGCCGCATTCTACAATGCTGGCGGCTTCAACCTGAAGTCGGGGACATACGAAGCGATCGGACCTCACTTCCAGAATAACCCTTATGGTCTTACGCATGACATCCTCGTCCGCCATGGTGCGGAAGTCATATACGATTGCCCTCGCACTTTCGACGGGTTGCGAGCCTATCTGGAATCGCATATCATTGAGGGGATTGTTTTCTGGCTAGACGGTGAACCGATGTGCAAAATCAAGCGCAGCGACTTCGGTTTCAAGTGGCCGTGCGCAGAATAATTAATTCCCCTTGTATCCCCAAATTTGGATGTGCTATAATACGTCCAGTTCACAAGAAAGCACTGTCAGCATTGACTATGCAACGAATGTTGTACTGGAAATTTGCTGGTGGGGGTACAATTTACTATGTCCACCGTGGACGTGAAGACGAAGAAAGGAAAACGACAATGAAAAACATACGCAATTTAGCCGTAGCTGCGCTTGTGTTTGCTGCGGGGGCGACGCTTCCGTCCTTTGCCGCGACGAATGTCACCGAGAGCGTCACGCTGACGGAGGACACCGACTGGACGGAGTTCGGCACGGTGACCGTGGCCGAGGGCGCGACCATCGACCTGAACGGCCACAACCTGACGGTTTCGGACATCACGGGCGGCGGCATTGTCGTAGATACGACAGACCAGAACGTCATTCTTGCGCCGGACGGCATTGCCTATCAGAAAATCCTGTACACCCAGGCCACGCAGGAAGGCGCGAACAACGGCGGCGGTCTTTCGAAGATCCAGTATGTAGATACCGGCTACAACCACACCGGCACGACGAAGGTTGACATCCGGGTGGTGTTTCAGGATGTAAGCTACTCCGGGAACTACGGATATGCCGTATTCTACGGCTGTCGTGATCTCACCGACAACACCCGAAGAGCGTGTCAGCTGGGCGGCTGGATTCACAGCGGCAAATTCTTCTACTACGACACGGCCGAGCACGATGGCTCGGCAGTGAAGGTCAACACGATGTACGACGTGCGTCTGGACAAGGGCGGTGCAAGCTACGCCAACTATGAGGACGGCACCCGGGCGGCAAATCTCGGCACCGGTAACGGGAATGGCCCCAACACGTGGGGAACCGACTACATCTTCGCCAACAACCAGGTGTCGAACGGCGGCAAGTTCTGGCCCTGCCGGTGCCAGGTCTATTCCTGCAAGGTGTACGAGGGCGATGAGCTCAAGCGCGATTTTGTCCCCGTGATCTGCGCTTCGGGAGCGAACGCGGGCAAGGCCGGATTCTGGTGCACGGTCACGGAGCGCTTCTATGGCAACAGCGGCTACGGAACGTTAACCGCTGGGCCTGCGCTCGTTCCCGAAGGTGCGGGGAACAGCGGCTCGCTGACCATCACGACCGCAGGAGAGTCGCCGACGTCGCTTGTGGACGTCGCGCCCATACACGGCAACGTCAAGATCGTGAAGGCGGGCGCGGGCACCCTCGCCGTGCCTACGGCCGTGTGCTTCACCGGCGGAATCGACGTCCAGGCGGGCACGCTTGCCATCGCCGGCCCGGTGACGACCCTTGAAGGCAGAAGTCTTGGAAGCGTCGCCGTAGCCTCCGGCGCGAAGGTGACGCTGGCCGCCGCGGACGGCGTCAGGTACGGCGAGTCGTTCACGCTCAACGGTGGAACGCTTGAGTTCGCCTGTTCCGGCGCGGAAGTTCCCGTAACGACATTCGTCACCAACTCGATCGCGCTCAATTCCGGCGCGAAGATCCGTTTCGACACGTCTGCGCTCGCATCCACGCAGTTCCTGCTTTCCGCGGACGGCTTTACGCTGGGCACGGGCGTGGAAAGTGCGGTCTCGTGCGCGGAACTCTCCGCTCCTACGGAAACGACGGCCGAGGCGGTCGGCGAAAACGGAATCCTCGTCAAGGTCGTGACGGCGCCGGTTACGGCGGTGTGGACGGGCGGCGCGAACAACAACAGTCTTTCCGATCCCCTCAACTGGAGCTGCACCAACATCCTCGGCGGGGCGCTGTCTGGTGCGGTGCCCGACGAGCATACAATGAAATACATTCTCGGCGCTGATGCCGACTGGAGCGCCGCGGCGGTCACGCTCGCAAATGGTGTCACGCTCGATCTGAACGGAAACAGCCTTACGGTCGCGGACATCACAGGCAGCGGGGTGGTCGTAGATGTCGCCAATGACTTGGACCACACCATCCGCTCCGACGCCAATGGCGTAATGTACTTGGAGATGGAATATCTCCAGACCACGGGCACGTATTCGGGGAACAGCTACAACTGGGGCAATCAGTACATTGACACGGGCTATAGCCACAACAGGAACACCGTAGTAGATCTGAAGGTCGCGATTACCTCCACTACGTCCAACTGGTATTGCTACTACGGTTCCCGCAAGGACTGGGGGGCGACGCAGATTGGCGGCTGGATACACACAACCAGCAGATGGCACTACAGCTATCTTTCCTCTACCGGCAGCGAGCAGGATCTGAACGGCCAGAACGGCAAGGAGAAACTGCAGTACACCGTGGACGTCCCGTTCCTTACGCATCTCGAGTGCGTGGGACCCTGCACGATAGACGGCGTTCTGTATAACGTCGCAAACGGCGACAGCTCGGGCACCACCGACTGGCTGTTTGCAGTCAATCATGCAGGATTGGGAATTGGCTCGTCATACATGGCCAAGGCGAAGATGTACTATTGCGTGATCCGTGAGAAAGACGGGGACGCTCTCGTCGTCAAGCGTAACTTCCGTCCGGCGATGCGTGTCTTGGATGGTAAGCCGGGCATGCTGGACATCGAAAACGGCGTGTTCTACGTCAATCTGCGCGCGGACGGCGACTTTATGGTCCTCCCCGTGAAGAAGTCCTCCAGCCCCGCGGCCGGATCGTTGACGATCAAGGTGGCCGCCGAAACTACGACTTCGCTTGCGGACCTCGCGCCGATCTGCGGTAACGTCAAGGTGGTGAAGGCGGGCGAGGGGACTCTCGCCGTGCCGACGACCGGCGTGTACTTCACGGGCGGAATCGATGTGCAGGAAGGCACGCTCGCCCTCGCCGGTCCGGTGACGTCCCTTGAAGGCGCAAACCTCGGCAACGTGGCGGTCGCCTCCGGCGCGAAGGTGGCGCTTTCTGGAGCCGACGGCGTCAAGTACGGCGAGGCGTTCGCAATCAACGGCGGCACGCTCGAGCTTGTCTGCGCCGGCACGGCTACGCCGGTCACGACGTATGTCACAAATTCGATTACGCTTAATGACGGCGCGAAGATACGCTTCGACACTTCGGCGTTCCAGTCCACGCAGTTCGTCCTTTCCACGGACGGCTTCTTGCTTGGCAATGGCATGGAAAGCGCGGTTTCGTGCGTTGAACTCTCCGCACCCACGGAGACGATTGCCGAGGCGCAGGGCGCGAATGGGATCCGCGTCACGGTGGTGACGGCGCCTGTGACGGCGGTGTGGACGGGCGCGGCGAACAACAACGACTTCAACGACCCGGGCAACTGGAGCTGCACGAACATAGTCGGCGGCGCACTGTCCGGCGCGATTCCGGACGAGCATACGGCGACCTTCGCCCTTGCGGCGGACGCCGACTGGACTGCCGTGGGAACATTGACGCTCGCGGGCGACGTGACGCTGGATCTGAACGGACACAGCCTGACGGTCGCGGGCATTGCGGGCGACGGCACCGTCATCGACTCCGGCGCACAGCAGAGCGTGCTTCGCGGTTCCGACGGCACGAACTACGCAGTTCTGGAGTATCTCCAGTCCAGCGCCACGCAGTACATCGACACCGGTTACCGCCACAACGCCAGCACGATCGTCGACATGAAGGTGGCGATCACGGGCTCCACGACTGACTGGTACGCCTATTACGGTTCGCGCACAAGCGAAGGCAACGCCAACGAGCTTGGCGGATGGATTCACAGAAACGTGCACTGGAAGGGCGTTGCAGGCGCCAAGGGCGATACGAGCTGGACGTTCACACAGAACGTTCCGTTCCTCGTCCATCTCGCCGCGCCCGTCGATGCCGTCTGCAGCCTTGACGGCCATACGTTCACGCACCCCTACACGGGTACGGATTCCGGACAGAACGACCTTCTCTTCGCAATGAAGCAGGGCAGCAGCACCGTCGGCTGGAAGGCCAAGGCGGACATCTACTATTGCACGGTCAGGGAGGTCGAGACGGTCATGCGCGACTTCGTTCCCGTGAAGCGGATTCCCGACGGCAAGCCGGGAATGTTCGACAAGGCCAACGGCGTGTTCTACGTGAACAACGGCACTGGCGAATTCACGCCCGGTCCAGTGTCAGTTCCCGAAGGCGCGGGCGAGAGCGGTTCGCTTCGCTTTGAAGTGCCAGAAGGCGAAACGGCGACGTGCAATGTCCTGCTCGTAGGCGACATCAAGGTGGTGAAGGATGGCGCAGGAACGCTCGAGATGGCGAAGGCCTCGCAGATGTACTTCGGCGGCACGGAGATTGCCGCCGGAACCATGAAACCCGACACAAGCGGCCTTGCGTTGCCCTGCGGAATGGAGGGAACAACGATCTTCGCGGCTGCGGATGGCGTAATCGACTTCAGCGGCAACGCCGGCATGCAGAAGTACGTGTATGATTTTGCCGACGGCGCAAAGGCGCTGAACGGCGGCGCGGCGATTTCGAGTGGTGCGTTCATCTTCACCTCGTTCCACACGCCCGTCTCGACGGGGGCCTTCACCGCCTCGCTATCTGATGGCGCAACGCTTGACCTGATCGAATGGGACGGCGAATGGCCTCTCTCCGGCGTTACGGCTGCCGCGGGCATGGAGGAATCGCCGACGACGGTGACGCTAAAGGTGGACATGGGTTCCGAGAAGTTCAAGAATCTTGCCAAGTCGCGGGATGCCGCAACCGGAGAGAACAACGGATACCTGCTGACATTCGGCGGAGCGCGTACGGAATACACCGCCTTCGAACTTGATCCTGTCTCGGCAAAGAGCTATAGGCTGATCGAGGATGAAAACGGCGATTTGATTCTCGCGTTCATGCCCGGCACCACGTTTATCATCAGATAGCCTTCGTGAGTTTAGAATTTTACCTTGAACCGCGGAAATCGGTCTAAATTAGCCTTGCAAGACACGATTTAGACCGATGTGGAACGATTATGCCGGAAATGGAACGTTTTATTTATGGGCGGGGGAATGGTATAAAGCGTCAAACTCCCCCGTGAGAAGTGCTAAAATTTGCCATGGCACTTGCGTTTGATCATGGGATATGCTATACTTTGGGTGTGATTTTCCCATAAAGTTCAAATGACGGGGACGTATCCATGAAGAGGAAAAACAACAATGAACTGAATGTCAACGGTACAATTGTGCGCGTGATTCGCCACAATGGAGTGGATTATGTCTGTGATGTCTTAGCCGACTGCCAAGAGAAAGGTATAGTGTATTGATAATATCGTCCTCGCCGCGCAAGGACGGGAACTCGGTTATGGTAGCGCAGTACAAGCGACTGCTTATTCCCAAGGATGTGCTTCAGCGGACATTCGAGGAGTGTCTTGAATTGCCATCATCCCCGTAGCCAGTGAAAGGCGAATGATACAAATTTATGAACTTCAAGTACGGTAAAAAAGAAATCGATTATCTCAAGTCGCGGGATCGGCGGCTGGGGGAGGTCATTGACCAGATCGGACATATCCGCTGGACGGTCGAGCCAGACCTCTTTTCGGCAGTCGTCCAGAACATCGTCGCGCAGCAGATTTCCGGCAAGGCGGCGGAGTCGATTCTCGCAAGGGTCGGGGAACTGCTTGGAGAAATTACGCCGACGTCCGTCGCGAAAACCGACATACAGGCCTTCCGCAATTGCGGCGTTTCGCAGCGCAAGGCGGAATACATCAAGGACTTCGCCGCCAAAGTCGTGTCGGGCGAGTTTGACTTGGCCGCTGTCGCCAAGATGCCGGACGAAGAGGTAATCGCCGCGCTTTCTTCGCTGCGCGGCATCGGCGTTTGGACGGCGGAAATGCTTTTGCTCTTCACCTTGCAGCGTCCCGATGTCTTGAGTTACGGAGACCTTGGAATCCTTCGCGGGATGCGGATGGTCTACCGCCATCGCAAGATTACCAAGACACTTTTCGATAAGTACCGCCGTCGGCTCTCGCCTTGCGGCAGTGTTGCAAGTCTCTACTTTTGGAAGGTCTCGGGCGGCGCGATTCCCGGTCTAACCGATCCTGACCGTTGAACGGTAAAGAGAAAATAGAATGAGAAATCCGCTTTCTTCGTATCAAACCGTGTGCCGCCCGGGAACCGGGGCGGGGGCTTTCTTCGTGAGTATCCTTGTATGGGGGATAGGTATCGGATGTTTTGGCGCGGCGTTCAACAACTTCCTCGTGGAAACCTACGACATCAACGGTTTTGATCGGGGTGTTCTGGAATTTTTACGCGAAACACCCGGCGTGTTGCTGGTGGCGATATTTGCCGCGCTACACCGTTTTTCCGACTGGAAAGTCCTTCGGATTGGCACGGCTTGCTCTCTGGTCGCGGCGGTGTTGCTGTTGGTGCCGGTTCGATGGGCCTGGGCGGTCGCGTTTATCGTCATCTGGGCGCTTGGCGAACATCTCGTCATGCCCGTTCGACAGTCTCTTGCGCTGTCTATTGCCAAGGAAGGTCGGAGTGGCGAATCGCTCGGTATCGTCACCGGCGCGATCAGTGCGGGTACTGTCGCGGGGAGCGTACTGGTGGCGGCATTATTTTTCCTTGGTGTGCGCTTTTGGCCGGACGCGCCGCGCCGGGTACTCTATGACGCTACTTGGGTGCTTGTGGCGTTGCTCCTTACTGTAAGCCTTGCCGTTGCGGGATCCGTGAAAGAACCGGGACTCGCGAAACGGCCGCGGCCATCGTTCTATTTTCGACGCAAATATGCGACATTTTACATTTTGGAACTTTTTTACGGAGCGCGCAAACAGGTTTTCTTTACCTTCGGCCCGTTCGTATTGATTCGCGTCTATGGCATGGACACGCAGCGCGTTGCGACTCTCTTCGCCATTGCGGCGCTCTTTACCGCGCTTTGGGGTGGCCGCCTCATCGGGCGGATTGTTGATCGCTGGGGGTACCGTAACGTGATGATCTGGGACACCATCGTGCTTTTCTTCGTGTGCCTGCTCTACGGCTTTGCGAAGGACTGGTTCCCGTCGCGTCTGGCGGTGGCGGTAGTGTGCGTTAACTATGTTCTCGATGCGGTGCTGAGCAACGCTTCAATGGCGACGAACCTCTATGCCCGCACACTTTCCGACTCCCAGGAGGAACTTACCGCGACACTCTCGTCCGGCATTTCCGTGAACCACCTCGTGACCGTGTTCTACGCGCTGCTCGGCGGCTGGATATGGGACCGCTTCGGACCCGGTGCCCTCTTCGCCACGGCGGCGTTCATGGCTTTGGCAAACAGCGCCTTCGCGCTTACCGTACCCAAACCAGTTCCTAGACGCATTACTGATAAACGCGTCCCTTAAGCATAAGGAGTGTGCAATTATGACAGACCTGACAGAAAAGACGCTCGCGAGCGAGCGCAAGTACACGGGGAAGATCATCAGCGTCGATCTTCTCGACATCGAGCTTCCCGACGGACGCCGGGCGAAGCGCGAGGTAATACGCCACGGCAACGCCGTTGCCATTCTCGCCCGCCGCCCCGACGGCAAGTTCGTTTTCGTGAAGCAATACCGTAAAGCAGCGGAAGAGGCTCTTATCGAGGTCATCGCGGGCGGACTCGAACCGGGCGAAGACCCGATAGAGGGTGCAAAGCGCGAGACCGCCGAGGAGACGGGTTACGAGGTGACCAGCATAAGATTCCTCACGACGATCATTTGCACACCCGGCTACTGCGAAGAACGCATCCACCTTTATTACGCGGAGTTATCGGATGTAGCCCACGCCCAGGACCAGGATCCCGACGAGAACGTCTATCCCGTTATTCTCTCCGAGTCGGAGGTTGAGGACGGCATCCGCAGCGGTACGATATTCGACTCCAAGACGCTATCCGCTTGGCTATGCTGGAAAATCGCGTGATTCAACTCCGCAAGCGCGGTCGTCCAATAACCTCGTTTTTCCCGGATGGCCCGCACCAGTTTTTTGATTAATCCATTTTAAGCTTGCGGTTTTGACGCGAAAACGGCAAAATATTAGACCGTTTTTTCGGGTATTTGCGTCAACGCAGGAAGGTTTGTTTATGAGCGATCAAAAAGACACGATTCTAGTCATCAATTCGGGCAGCTCGTCCCTCAAGTTCATGTTGTTCAAAATGTCCACCGAAACCATGGTGGTCAAGGGGTTGGTGGAGCGTATCGGCACCCCGCAGGCGAATTTGGTTTACCAGCGTCCGGGTTTTGACAAATTGGAACAGCCCATTCAGGCGGATGACCACGGTCAGGCGTTGGACAAAGTGTGCGCGACCCTTTGCGACCCCGGAGTTGGGGTTTTGAAATCGCTTTCCGAGGTTGACGCGGTCGGACACCGGGTACTGCATTGCGGAGAGTATTATTCCGATTCCGTGGCGGTGGACGAGAACGTGAAAAAGGTAATCCGCGACTGCTTCGAGTTGGGGCCGTTGCACAACCCGGCCAACCTGCAGGGCATTTTGGCCTGCGAAAAAGCGCTCCCTGGCGTAATGAACGTGGCGGTAATCGATACCGCATTCCATCAGACCATGCCGAAATACGCTTACCTGTACGCGCTTCCGAAGAAGTTCTACGACGAGTACAAGATCCGTAAGTACGGTTTCCACGGTACCTCGCACAAGTTCGTCACCTACGCCACCGCAGAATACCTCGGCAAGCCGAAGGATGAGTTGAACGCGGTGATTTGCCACCTTGGCAACGGCTCTTCAATTTCCGCGATCAAGAACGGCAAGGTGCTGGATACCTCGATGGGCTTGACCCCGCTCGCCGGATTGGTCATGGGTACCCGTTGCGGCGACCTCGACCCGGCGGTGGTGCTGACCATGGCCCGCAAAGGATACAGCATCGACGAGATTGACAAGATCATGAACAAGCAGAGCGGGCTGTTGGCGATTAACGGGGTTAATTCTTCCGATATGCGCGACACCGAGGCTGCAGCCAAGGCCGGCAACCCTGACGCCCAGAACGCGCTGGATATGTTCGCCCACCGCATCGCCTTTTACATTGGCGGATACTTCACGCTGGTCGGTGGCCCGGACGCGATTGTCTTCACCGGCGGCATCGGCGAGAACAGCGTCAACTCCCGCAAGATTATCTGTGAGCGCCTGAAGGCTTTGGGCGTGGAATTAGACGAGGAACGCAACCAGCAGCGTGGCAAAGCGTGTGTGATCAGCTCCGACTCCAGCAAGGTCAAGTGCATTGTGATGCCGACCAACGAAGAGCTGATGATCGCCCGCGACACCTACCGGATTTTTCAAGGCAAGTAAAACCGTTTAAACACCGAAAGGACTGAAACCATGTCAATTCTTGATGAGATGATGCCGCGGGTTATAGCGGCGAAGAAAACCATCGTTCTCCCCGAAGGCCAGGACAAGCGCGTGATTCTGGCTGCCGTCAAGGCCGCCGACTTGGGGCTTTGCACTCCCATCGTGCTGGGCACTCCCGCTGAGATCGCGGCGGCGGAGGCCGAGGCAGGTGTTACGCTTGCCTCTAAGAACATTCGTGCCGTTGATTACACCACCGACCCGATGTTGGGCGAGTTGGCGGCGGCGTTCTACGAGAAGCGCAAGGCCAAGGGTATGACCGAGGAAGAGGCGCTGAAGACCCTTACCACCAAGCGCATCTACTTCGGCAACATGATGGTCGCGCTGGGCAAGGCGGACGGCCTCGTCGCCGGGTCGATCGCCTCCACCGGCGATATGCTGCGCGGAGCGTTTCATTGCGTCGGCACTGCCAAAGGTATTAAGTCAGCTTCGTCCAACTTCATTATGGATCTCAAAACCCCGACCCTGTCGGGCGACACCACGCTGATGTTCGCCGATTGCGCCGTTATGCCGTGCCCGACCGCCGAGGAATTGGTTGACATCGCGCACGCCACCGCGCTTTCCTATCGGAAACTGATTGGCAAGGCTCCGAAGGTGGCTTTCCTTAGCTTCTCCACCAAGGGCAGCGCCAAACACGAGCTGGTGGACAAAGTCCGCATGGCGGCGGAACTCACCAAGCAGCGTTTCGCAGAACTGGGGCTGGATATTCCGGTGGACGGCGAGGTCCAGGCCGATGCCGCGCTGGTGCCTTCCGTCGGCGCTCAGAAGAACAAGGACGGCGTTATCAAGGGCGATGCCAACGTGCTGATTTTCCCGGATCTTCAGGCCGGAAATATTTGCTACAAGCTGGTGCAGCGTCTGGCGGGCGCCACCGCGTTCGGACCGAACCTCCAGGGCTTGGCCAAACCGGTCAACGATCTTTCCCGCGGCTGTTCGGCTGACGATATCGTCGGCACAATTTGCGTAACTGTCCTTCAAGGACTGGATTAACCTTCAACCGGAGATAAAAAATGATTAATCGCCGTTCGTTCATTAAAAAATCCGCGCTTTTCAGTGCGCCGATGATTCTTCCATTCGCCGGTTGCTATTCCTCCGGGCCGGTCAGTTCCGGCAAAGACGCGCCGGTCGTGTCCCGTACCCGCAACGAAATTCCCAACATGGCGTTCATCGGCATCGGCATCCAAGGCCGCGGGTTGCTGAACAACTTCCTCAACCAGGATGTGCATGTGGTGGCGGTGTGTGATGTCGATAAGGTCCGTTGCGCCGATGCCAGAAAACGGGTCGATGACTACTATTCCCGCAATCCGGGCAAGGGCACTCCCGGAAACTGCCGGATGTACCGCGACTTCCGCGAAGTGATCGCCCGCGACGATATCGACATGGTCTGCATTGCGACGCCTGACCATTGGCACTCCTACATCACCATCGCCGCCATTAAATCCGGCAAGGATGTGTATTGCGAGAAGCCGCTTACCTACAACATTGCCGAGGCCAAGGCGGTAATGAAGGCGGTGGCGGACAGCCGCGGCGGCATTTTGCAGACAGGCGCCATGCAGCGTTCCGGTTTCGAATTCCGTACCGCAGCCGAGCTGGTGCGCAATGGCTGCATCGGCAAGGTCACCCATGTGGACTGCAATTTTGGCGGTCCTTCGCGTCCGCACCGTGATTACGAAAATCCCAATAATCCGGCAGAAGGCTTGCCTAATCCGGATGTTGATTTCGATATGTGGTGTGGCGGCGCCCCGCTGGTTAAATACAGTGACCGGCTTGCCCCGCGCGGCGTCAACAATTTCTTCCCGATGTTCTGGCGGATGGACGACCTCTTCGGTTCCGGTTACTGCGGCGACTGGGGTGCCCACCACCTTGATATAGCCCAGTGGGGGCTGGGCATGGACGACAGCGGACCGGTGAAAGTAATAAAGTCCACTTCCGAAATCCCGTCCGATCCGATTCTGGGCGGCCGTCGCCAAGAGGGCGTCCAACTGGTTTTCGCTGACGGTGCCATCCTTCGTCACAACCCCTTCTCCACTTGGGGTACGGTGTTCTACGGTACTGAGGGAATCGTGGCGGTCAACCGAGGCAAGTTCGCCATGTGGCATGACAAGGCTTGCACCCCGGACGATACCGTTCGCGAGGCCATTCAAAAAGGTACCTTTGACGGAGCCCGCAAGGTGGCGTTCTATACCCGTAAGGAAGATGGCGGCTCCTGCGAGGGCGCGGCCACCGCGGCCCGCCGTGAGTTCCTTAAGGAAGCCAAGATTCAACTCTACCAGACCAAGGGTGGGCATCCCGCCGATTTGGTGAAGTGTTTCAAGACCCGCGAGAAACCCTGCTCCAACGAGATCGTTGGCGGGCGCGCCGCAGTCTTGTGCCACCTTTGCAATCTTTCCTATGTGCGCGACGTGTCGTTCGACTGGAATCCGGAGAGCAACACCTTCGCTAACGGTACCGGCGACGCCAAATGGCTGGTCCGCCCCGAATACCGCAACGGCTGGAAGGTTTAACCGGCAAAGCCGCCGCATAATCGCCGGCGTCCGGCATTCTTTTGGGTGTCCGGACGCCGGAATGCTTTTTCGCGGGTTCGTCCGACGAAAGAAAAGAGAACAAACGTAGATGAACTATTCGTATCTGCATCCAAGGGAGGAGTTGGCGCTCACCCTGCATCGTATCTATCAGTACAAAATGACCACCACGTCGGGGGGGAACCTCTCGATTCTCGACGAGAACGGCGACATTTGGATCACCCCCGCCCGCGTTGACAAGGGAACCTTGAAGCCTTCCGATATCGTGTGCGTGAAGTCCGACGGTACGGTGGTCGGACAGTATCCGCCATCTTCGGAATACCCGTTCCACCGGGCGATTTACAACGCCCGCCCCGACATCCGCGCCGTGGTGCACGCGCATCCGGTTTCGCTGGTGGCGTTCTCGGTCTCCAAAAAAATTCCCGATGCCAAGTTGATCCCCCAGACTTACCGTTGGAACGGCAGCGTCGGCTTCGCTCCCTACGGTATTCCCGGCAGCAAGGATCTGGGCGACAAAATCGCCGCGAAATTCGCCGCCGGTTACGACAGCGTCCTGCTCGAAAGCCATGGCGTATGTTGCGGCGGGTGCAATCTCCAGGATGCTTTCCAGCGGTTTGAGACCCTTGAGCTTTGCTGCAAGACCGAAATCAAAGCCCGTACCCTGGGTACCCCGCAGTTTCTCACCGAGGAACAGCTCCAGCTTGAGAGCCGCAGCGCGGTTATGTTGCCGGTGTTCGAGCGCGAAATCAGCCAGATGACGGTGAAAGAGAAGGACTTGCGCAATCAGATTTGCCGTTTCGTGGAGCGTGGCTACCGCCAAGGGCTGCTTAGTGGTTCCACCGGTACCTTCTCCGCGCGCGTCAGCGAGGACTCCTTCCTGATTACCCCGCGTCCGCTGGACCGCTTTGAAGTGCGCCCGGAAGAAATTGTGCTGGTCTCCAACGGCAAGTGCGAGTTCGGCAAAACCCCCAGCCACGCGGTGCTCTCCCACCATGCGCTCTATCAAGCAAATCCCGGTATCAACGCCATCATCAACGCCTATCCGCCGAATTCGCTGGCGTTCAGCTGTTGCCACCAGACCATCGACACCCGAACCCTGCCGGAATGCTACATTTTCCTGCGCGAGGTGGGGTTGTTCCCGTTTGAGCGGACATTCAACGACTATCCCGCGTTGGTGGAAAACCTGACCCTGCGGCATCCCGCCGCCGTGCTCTGCAACAACGGCGTTATGGTGGTGGGGCAGGACATGCTCAGCGCGTTCGACCGGTTGGAGGTGTTGGAATGTTCTGCTGAGGCGATTATCGACAGTGCTCCGCTGGGCGGCCACGTTCCGATGGACAAAGCGGTGATAGATGATATTATCGACGCTTTCCACTTGGAGAAATAGTATTAATGCTTAAGACCTCGTATCAAATCTGTACCCTGTTTGGGATCCCGATTCGGCTGGACATCTCGCTGATTCTGCTCTTCGTTATGCTGGTCGGGAGTTTCAGCGATCCCGTGGCCGGGATCGCGTTTGGAATCGTGCTGCTGCTTTCGATAGCCGCGCACGAGCTGGGACACAGTTTGACTGCGATGGCCTTTGGTTGCCAAGTGCAGGACATCACGCTGATGATTATCGGCGGTAGGGCAACCATGCTCTCGATGCCTCGCAAGGCGTGGCAGGAGTGCCTGGTCGCTCTGTCCGGACCGCTGGTGAGCGCGTTGTTGGCCGTGTTGGGGATGTTCGTTTTCCCGTGGCTTTGCTTATTGTCCCGTTCTCCTGCGTTGGATAACGTCGCGGTTTTCTGTTTCCAATTTCTGGGTTACACCAACCTCACGCTTTGCCTGTTCAACCTGCTGCCCGCCTTCCCGATGGACGGCGGCCGGGTGCTGCGTTCTTTTCTACAGCAGTTTTTCATGGGCCGCGTCAAGGCCACTTGGGTGGCGTCCCGCATCGGTCGGTTCATCGCTATGCTGATGGCGCTCTCGGTGTTGTTATCGATCTTTACCAAAACCTGGACGTCGTGGTATTTCACCCGGCTGCTGATCGCGTGGGTGATCTATCAGGACGCGGACCGCGAATATCGGTTGGCGCTTCGCGAGGCCGGGTATTACGGCGACACCGCGCCGTCCGGATGTTCGCCGCTGGGTCGCGTTTTCCATCACCATGACGAACCGCCGCCGGATGACGGTAAGGCGGTTATCTCTCCGCCGCCATACGACCGCTGGGGTGGCAAAACCCGCGTTGACATCCAACGGGACGACCGCTGATGCCTGACTCTGCCGTTGAGTTTGTGGTGGCCGACGGTGCCGGTCTGCGGTTGGATGCTTGGCTGGCCTCCCATGCCCCGGAGTTGTCCCGCGCCCGCATTCAGGCTTTGATTAAGTCGGGGGACGTAACTGTGGACGGCGCTCCGGTCAAGGCCAACACCAAGGCTCGGCTCGGTAGCCGAATTGTTGTTTCCGTGCCTCCGCCGGTTCCGGCCGAGCCTGCCCCGGAGGAGATCCCCCTGTCCGTGGTTTACGAAGATTCCGACTGTTTGGTGCTGAACAAGCCCGCCGGCTTGGTGGTGCATCCCGCGCCGGGGCACTCCGGCGGCACGTTGGTGAACGCGTTGCTTGCGCATTGCCGCGACCTCAAAGGGGTGGGCGGGGTAGAGCGTCCCGGGATTGTGCATCGGCTCGACAAAGACACTACCGGTTTGATGGTGGTTGCCAAGAACGATGCTGCCATGGCGGGATTGGTCCGGCTTTTTCAATCCGGCGGTATCCGCAAGGAATATCTGGCTTGGACGCGCGGGGTGCCTTCGCCGGAACGGGGTACGGTAAACACTTTGATTGGCCGCGACCCTCGCCACCGTCAGCGGATGGCGGTGGTGCAGGTTAACGGTAAGCCTGCGGTGACCGAATACCGGGTGGAAGAACGGTGTGCCCCCTTTGCCCTGGTGCGTTGCCGCATCGAAACCGGCCGGACCCATCAGATCCGGGTACACATGCGCCATATTGGTTGCCCGATTGTCGGAGATCCGGTTTACGGAAAACCCGCCGCCGACCGCCAGCTTGCCGTTGTCCCGGATCGCCAGCTTCTTCATGCCGCGCTGTTGGCTTTCGCCCACCCCGTTACCGGGCGGCCGCTGCAGTTTGAAGCCCCACCTCCGGCGGATTTTGCCGCCTTCACCGCCTATGTCCACAATACCTAGTGCGGTAATGTATTTGGCAGGTTCTTAGTTTCCTCCCCGCAGCCGCCTTTGAATGATGTTTGCGAACGGATCACCCTCGCCGGGTTCGAAACTTCCACTCGGGTAAAGAAGCCCGACATATACACGCCCCTTGAGCGAATCGCCGACAGGCGTCCCGCCGTCCACGCTCTCTTCGCCGTTCGCCGTCTTCACCGTGATGCCGACGTGCTTTTCACCATTGCAAGTGGAAACCCCGCCACCTGTCACTTCAAGAGAGCCGTCGGGTATCTTAACCCATACTTCATCACACATCATCTCTACCGTTTCGTTCGTCGCGTTGACGCGATAGTCGTTGCGAATGAAGTCGTGTTCCAGTCCGTCAACAAGATAGTATTCCCCTGTCGGCAGACGATAGACGGCAAACGCCCCGGCACCGCCAGTGTCCATACAAACGCTGATGCGCTTGCCGGAGGGAAAGACGATGCACTTGTTATACTCGGCAAGGAACGGATGCGTCGGTTGGTACTCGACCGCGAACTCAAGCTTGGAGGTCTCGTTTGTCACGCTTGCGTTCCGCACCTCCCCGTAGCCACTTGAAGTCGCATGTGCTACGACACCCCGCGCCACAAATGCGAATACCAACCCCCAGAAGACCAGGAACAGCCCCGCAAGGCCAAGGAAGAACTGCCAGATAGCCCGGCCATACTGACGCTCGGCCAGCGACATGATGAACGCGGCAACACCGACGAGCGCCGCAACCACCTGCACGACGAACATCATATAGACCAATACAGTCCCGAACTTGCCGAGCGGCGGTGACAATGCATACGCCGCGAACAGCAAAAGCGAAGTGCAGCACCATGCGACAAACGGCCCGAACGCAGTCTTTAACGTAAATCTCGCAATCTTCCTTATTGTTCCATCCATTCCTTGCCGTCCATTCCCGAGCCTACCTTAAGAAGAGCATTGAACCTACAGACTTTAGGTCGAGTACGATATTGCCATCTTCAACATAGACTCCTCTTACCCAGCTCGGCACATCGCCAAGCGTGATGTTTGCGTTTGAGAAACACCCGCCTGCTGTAAGTGTGCATGTTTTGTCATAAGACCGCTCGTCTCCCGAGGATGAGATCTTGACGACTACATTCTTCTGCTCGCCTAATATGACATCCTTGCCCGTCAGGTCAAGAACCGGTGGCGCCTTGCTGGTGAAGTTGAAGCCGAGCGCTGCACCGTCCGCAAGCGCCAGCGCACCGCCGAGCGCGACCACGCTCTCGTCGCTGGACTGCGCGACCTCAAGCGTCGCGCCGGTCGTAAGCTGCATGCCGGCGTTGATGGCGAGTGTCGCAGGGGCCGAGATATTGACGGGATACGAACAACTTGTGGCGACCGCCGGTCCGTTGAAGTTGGCGAGCACCTTCCCAGTGCCGACAATGTTCAACGGGCCGGTTCTCTCGACAAGGCCCGCCGTGCCGTCGCCGATCGTTATCGTGTGCGGCTTTCCGTCCGCGCCCGTCGTGTTGAATGTGAGTTCGCCATTGCCGTTGCCGATCTTTGTCGAGATGGTGAAGTCGGTGTCGAGCGGCCGGATCTCAGGATGCGTGCTTCCGAGAATCCAATAGTTTCTGCTTCCGCCGATGCCGTGGTCACCAATTATCCAGTACACTTTCCCAACGTCGGACGACCCAAGGCGAAACGCCCACAAGTCGCTGTTGCTGGTGGCGTTGTTGACAAGCCCCCTCGCCTGCACCGCGCCTTCGCCGACAACCATGCTGTGGAACACGTAGCCCGTGAGGTCTTCACACGCCACGATGTCGCCCATCACCACAAATCTGCCGCCGGCAGCGACTGAGTACACGATGTACCAGTTGCCTTCGCCCGAGAACTCGAGGCCGCTGTTCAGCGTGACGGTGGAGTTTTCGCCCACCGCGATCTTCGACGTGTCGGTGATAGCCTCAAAGGTAATGTCGCCCGAGAAGGTGACAACATTCGAGCCCATTGTCGCCGTGCTGAACGTTTTGCCCGCCGACTCTCCCGTCACGGCGATTGTGACGTGCGCCGGGGCTGCGCTGAAGTCGATGGACTCTCCGGCGGAAGGAACGCGCCCGTCCTCCCAGTTTGCCTCATCGTCGAAGTCGCAGGCCGGACCCATGCCGCACCACACGCCGTGACGCGGCTCGCCTTCTAGCGCGGCCCATATTTCGAGGTGGATGACCTGATATCCGGCCGCCGTGAGGGTGCTCGGTGCACCGTTACGCGACTCGGACGTGAACGTATAGTCCATTGAATAACTCGACGAGTCTTTGAGAGCGGCGCTGAAGAAGAACGAGCCTATGCCCACCTCATCGTTGTCAGTCCTTCCCCACCTATTCCAAGCGAACAGAACCTCGCCGTCGTGCCAATGCTCGTCGCCATCTAACTGAGAGAATATCCGATGCGCCTGGAAGCAGGCGTAGTTGCCGCTCGAATTCATCGTGTCGTTCCATCCGTAGTAGTTGGCGGTGACATCCGCCGGCGCCCCGTTCTCAAGATCGGCGCCGCTGTAGTTGAAGTGCGTGCCTTCAACTGTGCCGCGAACACTGTCCGCGTCCGGAGCGATGTTGTGCACGCTGTCGTCATTCGAGAACACATGCAGCTTTTCGGCTATGAAACTGATGTTGTTGCCCGACCACGGGAAGTCTATCTCGCCGAGCGTCTTTCCATACGTGTCGAAATCCACCCACACGTAGCGGTGATGGCTAGTTCCTTTCCTCACGAGCTCCATGAAGTAACCGGCCTTCCACACGGACCTTGAGAGTCCGGTGCGCGTGAACACCGTGTATGGCGAGGCCGTCGTGAATACGTTGTTGGCGGTCGGCGCGTCTATCGAGAATACGTGCACCATGCCATTAGTGTAGGCGGCAAGGCCTGCGCCTTCGGCTGTCGCCACGACACCAGCCACGCCGAGCGCCGTCTGGGGTTCGTCCGTGGCTTCGCTTTCGATCGGGCCGGCGTACGCCGCGAGCGGCAGGGCGGACATGATACCCGCCGAAAAGCTCTCGGCTATCGCATAGTCACCGATCCAATTCGGATGCAGCAGATCATCGAAGAAGTTGCCCCCTGCCGTCGTGGTGAGCGGAACGTCCGCGAATAGGTCAATCATTACGTAGTTCACCGGCAGCCGGTTCGCCGCGTAGTCGGCCTTCAGAAGCTCGTTGAACGCGACTACCGCATCGTGGTTTGCCGTTCCTTCGCCATCGCCGCGGTCGAGGATCGTCGAGCCGATGATTTTTGTGTCGGGACGTAGCCGCGCGATCTCCGCGACCAGATCTGCGTATGCCGCATACGTCTCTTCGACCGTCTTTCCGCCGCTCAGGTCGTTCGTTCCTATGAGGAGAGTGATCGCATCGACATTGCCCGCGATGTCGAGATAGACGTGAAGGTTGTCACGTACGCCTCCGCGCGTTCCCGCTGTCATAATCTTGTCACCGCTTATACCGCTGTGCCACACCCAGTCCTCGGGCTGTTGGACGAGCGAAGAGTCCTTGTCGCCGTATTTCCAGATACCGAGCATCTTCGGTCTGTACCCGTTCGCCGCGAGAAGTGCCGCGATGGTCGTGCGGTACTGCACGGTATAGCTCACGCTCGAGCCGCCAAGCGTCCCGCCCGTTCCCTGCGTGATCGAGTCGCCGATGCATGTGATGCGGATATCTTTCGCGTCGTCAGCATAATTGCCCACTGTCAGCACAAGCTGCTTGCGTCCGCCTTCGGGATCGGGCGCGTCTTCGCTCGTGACGGTGTAGGCCGCTCCAGAAGCGATGCTCGAAGGATCGACGAGGTCGTTCAGGTTTTCTGGCAGAGCTGAACCGTCCTTGTACGTCAGCAGCACCACCCGGCCGAGTGTCATGCCGGAGTAGTTGGGCGTGAGAACGAACTTCGCGCCATCGCCGAAGATTAGGCTGCCTTCCTCTTCGCCCCACACGTAGATCGGGTTTTTTACCGGATCGTAGAAGAATGTTCCGTTCTCGGCGATCGAGAGCTTCTCCACATCAATGCCGCCCGTGCCAATGACGATGTTGTCATCGGTCCCCACAATCGAGGAAGTGTACAAATTGTCGACGACAATGTAGTTGTGCAGCGGTGTCACGGCGAAGTCGTAGCATGATCCGACCGTGTTATAGACAATCGAGGTCTCCCTGTCTGGATCGGCAGGCGGAGGAATGAACGAGAACTTCGCGTCGTTCTGGTCGGTAAGGCCCGTGAGCTGCAAGCGCGTAGGCACATAGATGTTCGAGATGTCATAACCCGACATATCGAAGGTCAGCGAGCCAGACGATCCGAGCTGTACCGGCGCGCCCGCGAGATACAGAGCACCATACTCGTTTGTGACGGGCGAGTTGATGATTGCCGCGCCGCGTACCGTCACAGTGTGCGTTCCGTCCGACGTGAAATTCAGCGCTGCCGCGCCGCCCACCGTGAACGTTTCTACCGCAACGGTCGCGTTTACCGCAAGCGAGGCCTGAGCCTCGACCGTGATTGTGGCCGACGGATTGTAAAACACGCCATCGACCGTTGCGCCTTCCGGAATGGTAAACGTGCCGATTTCGCCATCCTTGTTCCACGCACCTGTCTGTGCGAAGGCGCCGTCTTCCGCGACCGTGCGCGTGTATAAGCCGCCTTCGGAAACGTATGGATAGGCGTTGAACACCGCCTCCGCCTGCGCCTCGCTGATCGCGTAGTCGTACATTCTCAGCACGTTCACCACGCCCGTCTCGCTGTCTTCAACGGGAACGGCCTTATACTTGCCAGCGTTCTTGATGATACCGCCGTGGTCGGAGCCTACCTGCATTCCGCCCGCCGCGAGCGCGAATCCCTCGCCCGCGTCGAACTGACCGCGCTTCACGCCGTCCACCCACACCTCGAACACGGTGCCTCTCTTGTAGATCACGTACGCATGGCGCGCCGAGGCCGCGTTCGGCACGGACGCCTTTACGCCGTTTGCCGCGTCGACTTCGGCACCGGTGTTCTTCGCGATGAGCACCTCGTCGTCATTCTCCGTGGTCGCTATCAGCAGACCTGTGTTTTCGTATGTGGTTGTGCCCATGTGGAAGAACTGGGTCATGTGCGACGGCGACATCGTTCCCACGAGGACGATGGTGAAGTTGTTGAGATCGTGCACCAGATTGCCGGCGCCCGTTACCCACGGATGGTGCTTTATATACGCACCCGTCGTCTCGTCCGCGTTCTCGTTGTTGAACGTGACGGGTTTGGTGTCGGCGCTCGTGCCGATACTGAGTCCCGGCGCGTAGTACGCGCATTCTACCGTGTTGGTATACGTAAAGTCGAACGCCGTCGCCTCCTGCGCAATCTGCGGAGCCTCCGCCAGCGTTGCCGTGCCGTCCACGGGCGTCAGCATTGTCGTCGTGCCGTTCGGGCGCACTACGAGCACATTCACTCCTTCCGCAATGTCCGTCACCTCGAGCATGCCCTTGCCGAATTCCTCGCGCGTCTCGGCGACGGATACGCAGTACTTCACGCCGGCAGGCAATGCGGCTGGCGGCGCGAAGCCCTCAAGCGAGCGAATGGACTGGTCAACCGGCGTCGCGATAAACCTCTCGAAAGTATTCGGATAGAGAATTGTGCCGATGACGGGAACCGTCACATTATCAGCGAGAAGCAATGTCGCCTCTGAAAGCGAGGTCGCCCTGAGGTCGATGACACCCTGGTTGTCGAGTGCGCCGATCGTCATAGCCGTCCGCGCGAAATCCACTATGGCAAGCGTCGATTCCGTCGCCGTCGCCAGCGCCGTCGCGTCATCGCCATAACCTGTCAGCCTCCCGGTTCCTGACGTTACCGCTATCGTGCCGGTACCGCCCACGAGCGTTGGAGACGCCGCCCCGTCGCCTATGGTCAGCGTGCCGTTCACCACCATGCCCCCTGCGGCAATCCACGACCGTCCCGCCGCGATAGCCGCCGCATAGCCGGCGTCGATCTGTAGAACGCCGTCTGCGGACACGCCGACGGACGCGCCCACGGTCACTTTGTACTTCGTTAGCGAAAGTAATCCAGTGAATCCGGAAATGTCGTTTACGACGAGGCCGTTGCCGCTCGCCGAGCCGCCGCTCGTGGAGAGCGTGCCGTTTCCTGTGAGTCTCGCGATCTTGGCGATAGAGCCGCTGTAGCCGTCGCAGATGTTCAGCCCCGCGCCATTGATGTCGATTGTGCCGGGGAAGGAAATCGCAGTGCTATTCTCAAAGTACAGGTTGACGCCGGTGAAGCGAAGCGTCGAGCCGGCGTTGCCGTAGTTCCGCAGTGTCCAGTCCCTTCTAGCCTCGCTGGCAGTCGAGATGTTCTTCACCCAAAGCATTCCCGTCCATGCCACGTCATTGAATTTCGCGCCGGACGGCTTGAAGCCGCCATACACGATCGTTCCGCCGCCCTTCAGCGTTCCGGCGAGCTGCGAGGCGCTGCCGCCCACCACGATCTCGCCCTCGCCGTCCGCGGTTATCCATGCCGCCACGACATCGCCGCCAGCGAGCGTGAGCGTCTTCCCTTCCGCCACGTTGAACGCGATCTCAAAGACGTCGATCGGCACGTTTACGTTCAGCATCGCATCCTCCTCCACGTTGATGACGAGCCTGTCGCCCGTGGAGAAGGACGCGGGAAGCGGCTTGTCCCACGAAAGCGTTGAGAACGTATTCATCCCGCTGGAGCCGATTGTCGCGGTGTATGTCTCGGAAACGTGCTCGACGATCTGGATGGCGCCGATTCCCGTACGCACGGTGGCGCTCAGGCGATGACCGACGATCGTGGCCGTAGAGCCGGATGTGACAGGCGAGGCGAGGTAGTTCAGCCCCTCCTTGAGTCCGTACAGGTAGGAACCGGATCCCGCGTTGGCACTGCCCCAGGCCGCGGTTCCCTCCACGGCCGTCACCGTGTCGCACGACACCGCGTCGCCGGAGGCCGTGTAGTTTCTCCCGTTCATCGTGAGGTAGCCGAACTGGCAGTTGGCGGTGTCGCTTGACATATAGACCACGATGCGGTAGAACTCGTAGGGAATGTCCGTCACGGTGATCGTTGGGTTCAAATTGCTGCCGCTGTCGTCAATGTAGCCGCGGCGAACGTCCTTCGTGTCGCTCATGTGGCTGCAGTAGTAGTTGCCTTTCTGCCCGCTTACGGTGACCGTGACACCGCCGACAGTGGCGGTGATGGGGGCGTTCTGGGTATTTGGCAGCTCGAAGTTCGTCCAGGCCGAGTAGGGCACGGCGTACTCGCCGGCGCCGTAGCGCACGGAGGATGCCGTGTCGAGCGCGTTGGTGGCGTTGGAACGTCCGACGGGATTGATGTTGATGTTAATGGAGTTCGCAACCGGCGCGACAAGCCTGAAGCCGTACGGGATGTAACCGCTCGCTCCCGGGTTCGTGTCGAGCGGATCCGTGCCGAAATCGGTCTGGCTGCCGTAGTTCGAGTAGTTGCCGTCGGCCAGCTTGGCGTACACGCCATACTCGTCTTCGGTGAACTCCACCTTCGCGGCCTTTGTGTAGTGCCCTCCGCTCGAGTTGTCGTCCAGCGCCTGCAGCTGGTATGTCACCTTCGTGAGAACTTCTTCTTCAAGCGTTTCCTGCCTGTCGAAGAATGTCGCCTCCACACCGTCGGCGTCGAAGTTGGCGCCGCCCATCCTGGCGCAGAGCGTGTGGGTTGCGAGGTCGGCAAGCGTCGCGCCCGGGAATACGAGCATTGGCGTGGTCGCGTTTACCGCTTCGCCGGCGTATGCGAACGTTACCATCAGCGATTTACGGTCGTTCGACAGGCTGAACACCGCTTTGCCCGCCGCGCCCGGCGCGATGGACGCCTTGAGCTCGTCGCCGTCCGAGAAGAATCCGTCGCCTGTTATCGTGACGAGCGTATGCGTACCGTTTGCGGGAATCACCTTCAAGGTGTTGAGGCTGCGCCCCAGAATCGCGTTCTTCTTCGCCATCGAATCGACCTTCACCGTGGTACCGGCCTCGATCGTGGTACCGCCCGTCCAGCCGACGTCGCCGTTGAGTGTCACCGAACCGCCGCCGATGAACCTCATTCCGCCGCCGATGGATAGCTCGTCCTCGTTTATGGCCGAGTTGATCTTCACATCCTTTCCGTTGGCGTTGATCGTGCCGCCCCTCGACCCCACCTTCACCGTGATGCCGGAATCGATGAGTCCGTAAGAGGCATGCGTAGAGGTCGCATATAGCGTACCGCCATCGAACTTGATCGTCTGCGCGCCCGTCCCGCCCACATTGCGGATGATGTACACCTCCATCGTGCCGCCGCTGAGATTGATGGTCTTCGCGTACGAGGAAGATTCGAACCGTGGCCACAATCCCACCGTCAGCTTTCCTCCGTTGATGGTCAGCGTGGCATCGCCGTTAGTGCCCATCTTGAAGTCGCCGGACGCATTCACCGTTCCCGAATCGATGGTAAGCGACCCTCGGTTCAGGTAGAAGGCGTTGGGGCTGTTGATCGTCGCCCCTGCAACCGTCATGTGGCCGCTGTACGACCCGTTGCCCAGAAACCAGTAGCTGTAACTCGCGCCTGCCGCATACGTCCCCGTCTCGAAGCGCACGTATGCATCTCCCTCACTTGCATTGCTGTCTTTAGTGCCGGTGTTGCCCCCATAGTACGCCGTGCCGATGTAGATGCCTTCCGCGTTTTTCAGCTCCGAAGAGGTTGTGCTGCCGCCCGTAAGACCGCCCGTGGCATTGTTCGCACGCAATATGACGGGCGCGCTGGCGGAGCCGCAGTTGTTGAAGTATGTGCGCCAGGTGTTCACTTCCGCCGCGTCGAACGTGACGACGTATTTGTCGTTCTTGAAACGGTCGGTGAACTTGTCTTTTCGGAAGTAGCCCCCGTCGTTGGTAGGCTTTCTTTTCGTCTCGGTCCAGTTATCAGACGTCTTCCACGCCGAACTTGTGCCGCCCGCCCAATAGCAGTTTGCCGCGCGCACGGCCGTTGTCGCGCCTATCGCGACGGCGGCAATGACGAGGAAATACGAGCGAATGAACGACGGACGCCTGTCGTTTCCGCGAAACATGCCGAACAACTTTGATTTCATGCAAACTCCTTTTCTGCGTCGAAGACACACACCGAACTAACATAACTGCTAATAGTGTACCATAGTTTTCCCTCTCGCGCAACGGGAAAAAGCGCATCGGCGCATCGACCAGGAGGTTAAGCCTTGAAACCTCTTTCTTGGCCTTTGCAAGCGCCTCGTCGAGGTTGTCCGTGAACCACTACCACTTCGGCGTCGACGTGCCGTTGGTCTTCGCGGCCTTCTTCACGGTCTCCTCCTTCGCGACATCGGACTTCCAGTCGGCCTCTAGCTCCTTGGCCGTCTTGCCGGTCGCTTCCTTCCAGAACTTGCTGTCGTAGAACGTGTGGTTGCGCATCGCGGCATTGAGCTTCTTCATCGTCCCTGGATAGCGGCTCTCGACGAAGCCGAAGAAATGCGCGGTGACGCGGTAGGAGCTGTTGTAATGTAAATTCTCGATATTCTTGCGCACTATGCCGCAACCATCGGCCTCTGGCTCGAAAAGTATACTTCCGATGTAGTCCGCATAGCCCTCGGACACCCAACTCGGGCAGTAGTCCATTGACTCTCCCATCGTCCAATAGTTCTGGAAGGCGTGGGTGAGTTCGTGAATGGTCGTGCCAAGCGCCGCGCCGTTCAGGTTCTCCCGGTACCAGTGGTCCCAGAGAGCGATCCGCTTCCCCATAGCATACGCCACCCCGTAGTTGTTCAGCGGCTTGTCGACGAACTGAAAAAGGATTTCCTTGGGCGGCTCCCAGCCGTCGGACGCCATGATGTCGGTCAATTTCACTACCCATTCGCTCAATAAAGGCGCGAGCTTCTCCTCGGTCCACTTCCGCAGGTCAGGGACGATTGCACCTTTGAAGTCGCTGCCGACACCGTTTACATCCATCTGAAGCATTAAGCTTGGCACCGAGGCGCAGAGGAGTTTTTGGACAGGATTAACGAGATTGACAGGATTAGGATAGGAGCGGAGAATGAGGCCGTCGCAGGAGTGGTGATTTTATGAATTGCAGGATTGCGATTTTACGATTATCGGATTGACGGTTTTACGATTATCTGATATAATATGCGCCATCTTCAAGACAAAGGGCAAACGTCATGGAATTTGAAAGGCATATCATAAAGACGGCGGAAGAAGTCGCTACGACATTCCGCGCAATGGCTGTATGCGGGCCTCGCCAGGTTGGCAAGACATGGCTGTTGAAGCGCTTGGCGGCGAAACTGGGTGGATACGAAGCAGTGTCGCTAGATGACGAATCGCTTCGTGAACAGGCAAGAAACGATCCGAAACTGTTTCTGGATCTGCATCCGGCGCCACTGTTCATCGACGAAATCCAGTCTGCTCCGGAACTTTTCAGCGTCTTGAAGATGCGGTTGGATGCATCAGATGCTCGTGGGCAGTATCTTATGACCGGATCGCAGCAGTTCAAGATGATGAAGGGGGCGAAAGAGAGCCTTGCCGGGCGAGTTGGGATTCTGCGGCTCGCGGGACTTTCCAAGGCCGAGATAGAGGGGCGGTCGCTTTCTGCTCCTTTTTTGCCTTCGCTTGACGTCAAGCGGTTTGGCAATGCGGGTGGCTGGGACATTCGCAAGGTGTACGAGGCTGTTGTCAAAGGCGGGTATCCCGAATGTCACGCCGTATCGAAGATAAATGTCCGGCGCTATTTCTCATCGTACATAGAAACATACATTGAGCGTGACATTCGCGAAATGGTCGATGTGGCCAACATCGCACAGTTCCAGACGTTCATGCGGGTGTGCGCCGCGAGGACCGGGCAGATGCTCAATTATGCTGACCTTGCGCGTGACGCCGCGATTAGCGTCCCGACTGCCCGCACATGGCTTTCAATGCTTGAAACTTCCGGGGTCGTGTACATACTGCATCCCTATTACGGCAATCTCATAAAACGCGCCGTCAAAACCCCCAAGCTCTATTTTACGGACACGGGGCTATGTTCGCACCTTCTCGGCATTACGACTGGGCAGGCCGCCATCGACTCGCCTTTGAGCGGTACGTTGCTGGAAACTTATGTCGTAATGGAGGTAATGAAGAGCCACTGGTACAGCGGTAGCGATGCGAAGTTCTGGTTCTTCAGGGATGCCGAGGAGCATGAGATCGACCTTTTAATAGAAGATGGCGGAAAGCTCTATCCTGTCGAAATTAAACGTGCGTCATCAGTCAAGGCCAAGGACATAAATCGCAACATGAATGTGTTCCGCAAGGCGACACCCGGCATTAACGCCATGGGTGCCGTGGTGCTCTTTTCCTCGTCTCTTGGCGCACTTGACGCAAACACAGCCTTGATACCTATCGGAGCATTGTAAAATGGATACGCGGATGATGTTTGCGCGGGCTGTCGCGGGAGAATCGGTCGCAGAAGGGGCTGATTTTGGTCGGAATCGGTTGATGGTGCGACCGATTTTATGGTATAATATGCGCCAAACTGACCGATTTGGAGGAAAGACGATAATGCTCTTGAACCACAAGGAGGCGCTAGGCGAACGACTACTGGGCGGCGCTGCTCCTGTTCTACGAACAGAACAAACTCTCGGCGTTCAAGAAGATGTTCCTTGAACAGGTCGAGTTCGCGGTGAAGGAATACTTCTAATGAGGCAAAAAAACAAGGTCGGTTGCGGTTGCCTGTCAATGTGCATATTGGTATGCATCACATGGTTCTGTTGTCGTCCCATAAATTACAAGTTTGAACTTAAGATATCTGGCCGAGTCCCCGATCTTGATCGATATGCCATAATCGAGGGGAAAGTCAGAGATTGTTATGACCCCGTGCCCTATGGGTATGCATTGTATTATGACGCCATGCGAGAAAATGGCATTGGTTCCTTTTTTTTGACAGATAGAATGGCTTCCCATGTTATTTCCTTCTTCGGTGGCGGACGTGTCAGCCCTGATGGAATCGGGCCTTGGGACGGGGATTCAGGCTTCTTTGGCGAATTGCCTAAGCTGGAGTTCCCCGGCCATTCAAATGTGGTTGAAGCAATCCAAGGCACTGCGCCATGTTTAAATGCACTAATGGCGATAGAGACCAATGCCGTTTTGCAATGCCGCTGGCCGTATAGGGATGCACCTGAAAGCTTTAATGTTATGGACAGGATTTGTTGCTGGTCTGGAATAGGTATGTGGCTGTCCGGACCTCTGGGGAACAATTATTATGGCATGACCAGGGACATGGTGACAAAGGAGGCGAAGGAGTCGATAACGGCTTGCGCAATCAAGGCGGCGTTCCCAAATATGCGAACGCCGAGGATTGACGAGGAACGTCCACTTGAGGACGAATTTATAGTAATGCATGGTCGTGCGCCGCTTCCATGTCGCTTGAAAATGGCAGCGCAAAGGACATTTAATTTTCATGACGAGGACGGCCGCCTATTTGCGTCGTTACGAATAAAAACTGCGCCTGATCGTCTGCGCAGGTTGCCTATTGATGCGTACGAGAAGATATACAAGGCGATATTTCGGCAGGTGTTTGCCGAGTTGAAGCCGACTAGCGGCACGGGCGTGATTCGCGGCAAGGCATGTTATGTAAATGACACCGGTGTTGTGCGTGATCTGGAGCGTACAAGGCTGATGGCCCCTTAGCTCAGTTTGTCAAATAGACAGTTGGGGATAACCGTTGGAAATGAGGAAAGCGAAATGAATATGCGAATGATATTTGCGCTGGCCATCGCGGGAAGGCTTTCAGACAAGATTAACAAGATTGACAGGATTAAAAATGGAGCAGTGAAATGAAGAAGAACGAGATAATACTTTTCGAGGCGAAGGACCGCAAGAGTGAGTGTCGCAAAATTTGCATTAGTCACTTATCAAGGATAAATTGAAATGACGGCATGCGGTATATGTGCAAAATATGCACGGATGGCAACGGTTTAGGAATTCGAAAGGAACGGACTCATGACTACGCGAAAGATATTTACGCGGGCCGGGATGAGATGTTGTTTGGGTGAAAGAACTTACCAGAAGAATACGATATTGGCAGGCCGCACTTGCCAAATATGGGTGTGTATGATATGCTGCCGCTAGAATGGCGATACGTTGCTTTGCGGGAGGGAGAAAAGAGCCATACACAAGGTGATGCTCTTTGATAAAAAGCTGACAGAATATCATTTTAGAGTTGAATTTAGATAATGTATTAACCAAATAAGGGTTGAATTTGGCGAATAGATGTGGTAAGCTTCTATGCAAAAGTGTTGTCCATTCTTGCGAAGGCAAATCAATGCGCAAACCTCGAAAAACTTCAAGGCAGGAGAAATAGGTTGGTGACATGGAAAATGTCTAAAGGAGTCAAGTATGTGGCCATTTGGTAAGATTGAGTGGAAGACAGTTAAAATGCCATTGTCGTTCTTGGACGACCCGTCTGCGGCGGAGAGCATGACGGTCGATTTTGAGGCGGTCGGGAATCCGGATGGATTGTGCAGGTTCTTTTACGCAACATATTCGTATCCCGGTGGAGAAGCTTCTTTGGAAGATTATGAAAAACTGCTCGAGAAGCTTCGGGGAGTTGAATGTGCCCACGCCGATGTAGAGCTTAAGTTTAGGAATGGGGCGTTAAGGGGCTTTAAGATGACTCCAGGGGCATTGGCAGTGGCAACGGGGTGTGATGCTTGCAGGCATTTAGAGCTTCTTGGTTGGGGAATAAATGGAAAAAACGCGAACAGAGAGATTGACAGGATTAAGAATTATGAATGTTGATGAAATATGCTATAAGGTCATTGGGGCGGCAATGGCCGTGCAGCGGCACTTTGGGCCAGCATACCTTGAGGAAGTATATAAAAACGCCCAGTGTGACGAAAAGAGGTAAAGAGTGATGGGCATTTTTCCTAAGAGCATTTCATGGAACGAGCCTTGGGATTGGGAAGTCGGCAAGGAGAGAGTTCGCCAAGGCTACAAGCTTATGCCGCCGATGTGGAGGTTGGGGGTATATTGTCTAATCGTGCTTGCCGTTCTTGTCGCAGCTAGGATAATTTACCCTGAAACTCAGGAGACGCTGACATGGGGACGGGTAATCTCAACTCCTATGGTCATTTTCTTTTTTTACGGGTTGGCACCCATGCTTGATGCATTGCCTGGCCAGGTTATCATCACCGAAAAATGGATCGATAGAATAGATGTAAATAACATTATATCCCTCTCGTTCGAAACGCGCGACGGACGGCGTTACTTCGTTGTTAAGGCTAGGGATAAGAAGGGGCTACCATACGAACGCATTACATTGATGGCGAAGAAGGGTGTAACCGAGGACGATGTGCGGCGCTTTCTCTACGATGTTAACCTTGCCCATTTGTATGTTGTTTCCTATGATGACACAAAAAAGGAGTCGGAAAGTTTTGGATAGGATTAATAGGATTGTTAGGATTATGGGAAACGGATGGGAATTTTAATCTTGTAAATCATGTCAATCCTGTCTAAAACCAAACTAGAAAGGGGATCCGAGATGAAACAGGAGATGAAGATGAAATCTGGCATCATTGCGGCGTTCGCCGCGCTGTCCGTCGCGGCGAATGCGGCGGAGTACAAGCCCGAGAAGTGGAACCTTGAGGCGAGGGAGAAATTCGCCGAACAGCGTTACGGCGTGTTCATCGTGTGGGGAATATACGCCAACTATGCGCAGGGCGAGTGGTACCTGCACAGCGGCAAACTCGACCGCGACGCCTACGAACGCATGGTATACGGCTTCTATCCGTCGAAGTATGACGCGCGCGAATGGGCGCGGATCGTCAGACGGTCTGGCGCGAAGTACATCACAATCACCGCGCGCCACCACGACGGCTTTGCGCTCTGGCCCTCGAAGATGGATGACTACAACATAGGCTCCACGCCGTTCAAGCGCGACATCATCGGCGAGCTCGCCGAGGCGTGCAAGGCCGAGGGCATCCAGCTCTCCCTCTACTACTCGCTCCTCGACTGGCACCGCAGCGACTATACGCCGGGCGGCGCCTGGCTCAAGGTGCCTATCAAGGGGCAGCATCCGGACTACGCCTCGTACAAGCGTTACATGATGGGCCAGATCACGGAGTTGCTCGACAACTACCATCCCATCAACATCTGGTTCGACGGCGAGTGGGACCACCTCGACAAGGATCGCGGCGGCACGTTCGACTGGGAGTTCGACGACATCTTCGACCTTATCCACTCGCGCAAGGTCCTCGTAGCGAACAACAACCACCGTGCGCCGCGTCCAAAGGAGGACATCCAGCTCTTCGAACGCGACCTGCCGGGCGAGGGGACAATGTTCTCGAAGCACCAGCCGCTCCTCGATGATCGTCCTGTGGAGCAGTGCGACGTGATCCAAGCTGGCGTGTGGGGCTATAAGATCGGCGAAAAACGGTTCCTTACGGCGGAGGAGTCCGTCGCGCTGATCGTCCGCGCCGCCGCGAAAGGATCCAACCTCCTCCTCAACATCGGTCCGGATGGTTCCGGGCAGATTCCCGCCAAGGCCGTCGAGGTGTTCGAAGGAATTGGCAAGTGGTTCGAGATGAACGGCGACTCGATATACGGCACGAAGGCTGGCGGCGTGTCAATGGGCCAGAAGGTGGTCTCCACGCGCAAGGGCGATATGCTCTACATCCACTTCCTCGATCCGGCGGTGAAGGAGTTCTCGTTCCTGCTCGATGGTAAGAAGATAACGTTGGGGATGGGTGTACGTCCCGAAGGCGATGTCTCCGACATTGTTGTGCGATTCCCGCTCGGCGGCAAGGAGCTGGCGCAGTACGTGGAACCGGGGACGCGGCAGATGTGGAAGATCGTTGGGGAGACGTGCAAGAATCCCGGCAATGCATCGGCGGCGATCGACGGCAACTTGAATTCGTTGTGGCATTCGCATCCCGAGCCAATGAAGGATCATGATCCGCTTCCCCCGCCGCAGAGCTTCACGGTGGACTGCGGGGCTGTGCGCGAGTTGCGCGGATTCTCCTACACGCCGCGTCCGGCGTCGTGCAGCGTCGGCGTGGTTGACACATGCGAGTTCTGGGTGTCGCTTGACGGCACGAACTGGACGAAGGCGGGCGAGGGGAATTTTCCCGACGTGATGGAATCGCGCAAGACGCGCAAGGTGGAGTTTGCGAAGCCCGTCAAGGCACGCTACTTCCGCTTTGTCGCGACGCACGCTCTGCCCGTGAACGACCGCCTCGCCGTTGCGGAAGTCGATGTGATCTAATCGACTGTTGGCTTGACCACCAGACACTACCCCATACAAACGAGCCACATCTGAAATGAATACCCTATGGTTAGAAATATTCCTGTTTATACTTATCTGGTGTGTTGTCCTGACTTTGCTTTTTCTGTTTCCGATTTGGCTTCTTTTTACAGGCGTGAAACGGAAAAGGCGATTGCGTATGGCCGTAGGGATGATATGGCTTGTTTTGTCGTGTGGACTTGCCATACTTGGTGCAGATATGTTCAGCGCACGGCACGAACGGATACTGGATCATGGTACGACACCGGACGGGCGTGAATACGTTCTGTTCCAAGTCTGCACGGGCGAGCCTTACAGCGTCAATTTGTACATCCGAAACGCCTATGGCGGGTGGCTGTTCTACTATGTTGATCACGAAGTGTGGCCGTGGCGACATGGCGGACGGCTGGATTTCTCCGACGGTAAAGTCCGCGTCTTTTGCGGGGACGAGCCGTTTAGGACTATCGATATTGAGTTTTACGAGAAATGGATAATAAAAGATGAACGTTACCCTGCCGCCATGACAGCGGAAGAAGTCTTCAATAGTTGCAGGGACAAGTAAAACCGGTGCGATTACTTCTGCAAACTCCACGGGATTTTAGTACGTAATTCGCTGTATTTTACGGTTGCGCTCCCGTTCGAAAATTGTTAAACTTTACTCAACTTTTGAAAAAGTGCCGTCGGGTTGGGGTGTGCAGCGGATGTTGCGCCAAAGGTTTCCGTCGGTTGCGCAAACAGATGAATGGAGAAAGAAGATGAATTTTTCCCGTCGTGATTTTCTTCAAGTCGGAGGATTGTCTGCCGCAAGTTTGACTTTGCCAGCGTTGGGCGCTGAACAACCGATCCTTCGAAAGGCCGGATTCCGCCAAAAGGGCGAAAAACTGCGGATGGCGTTTATCGGTTCGGGCGGCCGCGGCGGAGCCAACCTGAGTGAGTTCTATGCCTTGGGCGAGGAGATTGTCGCGTTGTGCGATGTCGACAAAAACGCGCTCCGGTCGGCGTCGAATAAGGTCAAGGAACGTTGCCCGAATGTTCGCCAGTACCAGGACTTTCGGAAGATGCTGGACAAGGAGAAGGATTTGGACGCGGTGGTGGTTTCAACTCCCGACCATATGCACGCTACCGCTGCGATCGCTGCAATGCGCCGCGGATGTCACGTGTATGTCGAGAAACCTTTGGTTCGAACCTTTTGGGAGGCCGAGCGATTTAAGGAGGTCGCATCGGCATGCGGCGTTATGACCCAGATGGGTAACAACGGAAACGGTACGGACAACCAGCGCCGAAACATCGAAGTGCTGCAGTCTGGCGTGTTGGGAACCGTCTCCGAAATCCACGTTACTACCGACCGGCCGATTTGGCCGCAGGGATTGAACCGTCCCGACGGTAGCGACCCCGTCCCGGACAGTCTGGATTGGGACCTTTGGCTCGGTGTCGCCCCCGAGCGTCCCTTCAAGGCCGGGGTTTACCATTCATTCAAGTGGCGCGGTTGGTTCGATTTCGGGACCGGTGCGTTGGGGGACATCGCCTGCCATTCGATGAGTTTCTTCTTCCGCGGTCTTCAGTTGCAGCATGTACTGACGGTCGAGACGGTCAAGACCACGCCAAAATTTGCCGAGACCTATCCTGCCGCAACCACCGTCAAAACGGTTGTCACTTCCGCCGCCCAGAAAACGCCGGTCACTATCTACTGGTATGACGGCAAGACCAGCCCCGATCCCGAAACTTGCAAACGGCTTCTTAAGGGGCGTGGCGACACCATGGGCGGTACGTTGATCGTAGGTGACAAGGGTACTTGGTACAACGGTTCCATTTCACTAAACGGCGAGGACAAGTTCGTCGGTAACGGCATCCATCCCGCGACCAAAGATTTGCCCCAGACTTTGCCCCGCGTCAAAAACCACCATTGGGAATTCGCGGAAGCCGTCCGGGGCGGCGCGAAACCGTTGTCGCATTTCGACCATTCGGTGCCGTTGACCGAGATGGTTCTTTTAGGCTGCATCTCCCAGCGGATTGATGGAGAACTCAAATGGGATCAACAGGCGGGGCGGTTCACCAACAGCGATGCGGCGAACGCGCTGTTGAGGCCGCGTTTCCGTGCCGGTTGGGACCTTATCGGCTAACCCGTTCGTGGCGATAATCGCGTCCGTTACGGATGGCGAAAAAACTTGGTTCTGGGCAATGGCGGCAGGGCTGGTACGCCCCGCCGCCGTTTTTACGCCGTCGGCTTTGATTTCCTGCTTGAACCCAGCCCAAAAGATGATATACTTTTAATTTTACGAGCGTAAGGAGTTTTTGATGGGCGCAGTTATTCTGGACGGCAAAAAACTGGCGGCTGAAATGCGGGCCGACATTGCGGCGAAAGTGGCGGAGCTGAAACGCGATTTCGGCATAACCCCCGGTTTGGGCGTGATATTGGTCGGGGCGAATCCGGCTTCAATCTCGTATGTCACCGCAAAGGAGAAAGCCTGCACCGAGGCCGGGATGTATTCGGAAGACATACGGTTGCCGGAGGAGGCTTCGCAGGATGACGTTGTCGCCATTGTGCGGCGGATGAATCTTGATCCCAAAATCCACGGTATTCTGGTGCAGTTGCCGCTGCCTAAAGGAATCGACGAGAGCGCGGTGATCGGCGCCATCAGCCCGGAGAAGGATGTTGACGGGTTCACTCCGGAAAACGTGGGCCGCATGGTGATCGGGGAGCAAAGTTTTCTGCCCTGTACCCCGCACGGGGTGATTAAACTGTTGGAGCGGGCGGGCGTGGAGACTTCCGGACGCCATGTGGTGGTGGTCGGACGCAGCAACATCGTCGGTAAGCCGGTCGCGCAGTTGCTGATGCGCAAAACCCCGGGTTGCAACGCCACGGTCACGGTTTGCCACACCGGCACGCCGGATTTGTCGGTGTTCACCCGGCAGGCGGACATTTTGGTGGTTGCCGCCGGACATCCGAACACCGTGACCGCCGATATGGTCAAGCCGGGGGTGGCGGTTATTGATGTCGGGGTTAACCGTATTCCGGATCCTACCCGTTCCCGCGGCTACCGTTTGTCGGGGGATGTGGATTTCGACGCGGTGAGCAAGATCGCCTCGGTAATCACTCCGGTTCCGGGCGGGGTCGGCCCCATGACCATCACCATGCTGCTTTACAACACTTTGGCTTCGGCGCAAAGGAGCAAGTGAATGGCTTTTCTGGCAAAGGATTCTTTTCGGAACGAGCGCGAACCGCAAACCTCACGGCAGGAGGTGGAATATCCGGCGGTTTTCCCGATGCGGGTGATTGTGGAGGTGGAGATTTTCGATTCCGAAGCGATGGCCGCCGTGCTGGAGCGTTACAAGGTGGTTTCGCCTTGGGAGAAGTCGCAGGCGTCTTCCGGCGGACGCTATCAGGCGTTCGGGGTTTCCGTGGAGGTGGCCAGTTTTGGGGAGCTGGCCGGGATCGATGCAGAGGTTAAGGCGGTGCGCGGGGTGCGGATGTTGCTGTAGTCGGTTCCGGCGCTGGGATGGGGGATATGTCGAATTGGAGTTTTAAGCGGCTTTGGGTGGCGGTGTACCACAAGATTGTGGGCGAAAAAGCCACCCCGGAATACATCGCCAGAGGGTGGGCCTTGGGGATTTTCTGCGGATGCGCCCTGCCCTTTGGCGGTCAGCTTGCCATCTCCATCCCGTTGTCTTTCGTTTGCCGCGCCAGCAAGGTGGGCGCCACGCTCGGAACCTTCATCACCAACCATTTCACTATCTTCTTCATCTACCCTTTGCAATGTTGGGTCGGCAACCGCATTTTGGGCGGTGACTTATCACTCGCGATGATCCGCAAGACCATTGCCTACGCTTTGCACGAACGCAGCTGGGAGGCGATTCGCGTGGTCAGCGGCGAGATTGTCCGCAGTTTCTTCTGCGGCGGGTTGCTGTTTGCGCTGCTGTTGACCCCGGTTACCTACTATCTGGTGAAGTGGACGGTGGTCCGTTACCAGGAACGCATGGCACCCCGAATCCGGCTCCGGATGGAACGGCGCGCAAAACGCGGGACAAAGGTTTGATATGGCGGAAGTGGTTTTAACCGAGGTTTGCAAACGTTACGCCAAAGGCGGGTTGGCGGTGGACGGTTTTTCGCTGACGATACGCGACGGCGAGTTTTTGGTGTTGGTGGGGCCGTCCGGTTGCGGCAAATCCACCACGCTGCGCATGGTCGCCGGATTGGAGGAAATCACATCCGGTACGGTGGCGATTGACGGGCGGGTGGTGAACAACATTCCCCCAAAAGACCGCGACATCGCGATGGTGTTTCAAAATTACGCGCTTTACCCGCACATGAATGTCTTCGACAACATGGCGTTCGGTCTGAAACTTCGCCACTTCCCGCGCCGGGAGATCGACCTTCGGGTCCGCGAGGCGGCAGCCGCCTTGGGGTTGACCGATTATTTGCGTCGGCTGCCTAAACAACTTTCGGGCGGCCAGCGTCAGCGGGTGGCGCTGGGCCGGGCGATCGTGCGCCGGCCAAAAGTGTTCCTTTTCGATGAGCCGCTGTCTAACCTTGACGCAAAAATGCGGGTCGAGATGCGCGCGGAAATCCGCCGTATCCATCGCCAGCTCCAGTCCACCATGATTTACGTTACCCACGACCAAGTTGAAGCGATGACCATGGGCGACCGTATTGTGGTGATGGACGGCGGCCGGATACAGCAGGTCGCGCCACCCTTGGAGGTGTACGGTTGTCCCGCCAACCGCTTTGTCGCGGGATTCATCGGAACCCCGCCGATGAACATGCTGGAGGGAGTCTTGTCCAAAGTCGATGGCCGGCTGCGATTCTCCGTCGATCCGGTTTCCGTTACGGTGCCGGATTCGTCCGCCGCCGCACTTCCGACGCTGCCGTGCCCGGTGGTATTGGGTTTTCGCCCGGAATCAGTGCGTCTGGCCGGTGATGCCGAACCCGCAGAATTGTCGGGCACGGTGGATGTTGTGGAGCCTATGGGGGCCGAGACCGACCTTCATGTGCAGCTGGAAAACGGCTTCCGTTTTATCGCCCGTCTGGCGCCGGGGCCGGAACTTATCCCTGGACAGTCGGTTCGGCTAGCTCTTGACCCTGCGGCGCTTTCGCTTTTCAGACCAGAAGGCCCGCGCCTGTAATTTCAATGTGAAACCATGTCCAAACCCGCTGAAATCATCCCCGAAAACCAACAGTCTTACTGGGACAGCCTTTCCTGCTATTACCATGAGATTACCCGCATCAGTGTGGGCGATTTCCATTACGGCCCGCAGATTCCCGGCGAGCGTAAATTGCGGCTCTTGCCGCGAATCAGGCCAGGAATGACCGCGCTGGAATTGGGATGCGGTGCCGCGCAGAACAGCATTTGGCTGTCCAAACGCGGCGCGGTTTGCGTGGCGGCCGACATTTCGCCGCAACAACTTGCCCGCGCCGCGGCTTTGGCCGAGCGCGAAAAGGTGAAGGTTGAACTGCTTGAGGCGTCGTTGGAGAAATTCCACCTTAAGCTTCGGGGCCGGACTTTCGATTTGGTCCACAGTTCCCACGCGCTTGAGTTTGCCCGGCGCCCGGATCGGGTCGTTCGGAAAATGGCGGAATTCCTGAACCCCGGCGGAACCCTGATGGTTTCAACCGTCCACCCGCTTTACAACGGCTCTTGGGTCGAGGGCATGGTGGAAGACGACTCTGGTACGGTGTTCGACGGGCAGTTCCTTACGGATTATTTCAATCCGCCCGATGATGTCCGGGACGATATTTACGGCCGGGTTGTTTCCCGCGCCTATCCGGTTTCCGATTGGTTCCGTTGGCTTCGCGCCGCCGGACTAGAAGTCACTGCCATTGCGGAGCCGCCGGCTGTGGTTGACGCGCCGTACACTAGCGACGACTGGGCCGACCACGGCGGACAGCTTGACCACATTCCCTCCACCCTAATTATGGTTGCCCGCAAATGACCGCAAATCTCCGTCCAACGCCTGATTCCGTTTCCCCGCTGTCCGGTTTTTTGCGGAAATGGGGTTCATCCGCCGTTATGGTAGCCTTGGCGGTTTTGTTTTTTATGCTTTACGTTTTGACCGCGCAACGTGGGATAAGCTGGCAGGACAGCGGCGAATTCCAATACCGGATTTTTTCCGGCGACTATCGTTGGTGTTCGGGTATCGCCCGCGCCCATCCGCTCTACATCGCCGGCGCCCGCGCATGGATGGCGTTGTTCCCTAGTTCGCTTCAAGTTTGGGCGGTCAACAGTTTCAGCGGATTGGGAATGGCGTTGGCGGTTGCCGCCATTTTTGCGTTAGTCCTGCGGTTGACCCGTGACACTGCCGCCGCATTGGTCGCGGCGGTGACATTGGGGCTCTCCCACATGTGCTGGTGGATGTCGTGCATGGCGGAGGTTTACACTTGGTCGCTTGCGCTGTTCATGGGCGAACTGCTGGCGTTGCATTCCGCCGTCAAGTCCGGACGTACCCTGCCACTGTTGGCGCTGTTTTTTTTAAACGGGTTGCATTTGTCGGTGCATAATTTTGCGTTGTTGAATCTGCCGGTACACGGGCTGGTGCTGTTGCTGGAGGCCAGGAAACGGCGTTCGTTTGCGCTCTTGCCGTTGGCGGGGATGTTTTGGGCGTTGGGCGCGGCGCCGATTCTTTGGCTTGCCGGACAGGATTTGCTTGGCGGAATGTCACTGGTCGCAACCGTTAAAAGCGCGCTTTTCGGATTGGAGTTTGAGGGGTATGTGCTCAGCAACCGGACCGGGGTACGTTGGAAAATGGTGGCATTCAACTATGCTTTGGCGGCGTTCAGCCTGATAAATCCCTGTTGGTTTTTCGCCGCCGTAAATCTGAAGCGACGCGGAAATCCCGACCATATCGTCATGCGCCGCGCCTTGGTAGCGCTCTCCGTAATCCATCTCCTGTTTTGGGCGCGGTATTTTGTCGGCGACCAGGCCACATTTGTCATGCCCACGCTGGGGTTGCTTGCGGTATGGGTCGGGTTGGGCGCGGCGGCGCTTCCCGTTGTTGACCGCCGCCGCGTGGTTATGCCCGCTCTGCTTTGCGGCATTACGGTATCGGTCGCGGTACCGGCCCTTTGCGGAAAACTGCTGGAGAACAATCCCCGGCTGATTCCGGTTACCCGACCCCGCGAGCTGCCCGGACGGAATGAGATGGCGTATTGGCTGGTTCCTTGGAAAAACAACGAGCATTCCGCCGCCGATTTTGTCGGACAGATAAACGCCAAACTTCAGCCGGGTGATTTGCTGATCGCCGACAACACATCAGCCGCGCCTTTGCTTGCCGCCCGGGTTATTGGAAAGCTTTCCGACGGCTGGGAATTGGTAAACTATCTTTCCGACCGGTCAGAGGACACCGTCCGCCGCCAGTTGGCCGCGGCAAAGCGCAAATACATTGTTTCCCCCGTGCGGAATTATGAGCTGGTGCCGTTTATCCTTGACGGCGATTTCCGTTTCCGTCCCTCCGGTCCGGTTTACGAGATTTTCCCAAACAACTGAATCGGCTGATGCCGTTATTTCATGCTGGGCAGCACGATGCCGCGCAGAATGATTTTTTGGCAGGCGATGAAGATAATCGCGGTGGGAATGGACACCAGCACGAATCCGGCCATAACCGCCCACGGCTGGTCGCTCCACTGCTGGCTCATCTGGTACATCCATACGGCTAGCGTCCAATGGCTCTGTTTCTGGCATACCAGCAACGCCCACTCCCAGCTGTTGTAGGCGTGGATGAAGGCGTTCAGCGCGCTTACCGCCAGAATGGGGGTGGTCATCGGCAGTGTGATGCGGAGAAAAATCTGCCACTCTTTGGCCCCGTCAATGGCGGCGGCTTCGTAAAGTTCGCGGGGCAGGGCGTCGAAGAATCCCTTCAGCACGAAAATCGACATTCCGCTGGCCAGTGTCGGAAGCACCAGCGCCGCAAAGGTGTTGAGCAACCCGAGATCTCGGATCAGCAGAAAACCGGGAATGGCGGTTACCGCCGCCGGAAATGCCGTGGTCGCCAAAAGGAACAAGAGGATTTTTTCGGTGCAGCGCAGCCGGAAGCGCGAAAGGGCGTAGGCGGCCAGGGGATTGACGGTTAAAGCGGCCAGAATGGAGAGGATTACCAGCAGCGCGGTGTTACCGAAAGCCCTTCCGCGCAAGAACAGGAACTCGCCCACGGTGCGATAGTTAAGAAACGCGCTGCGTAGAAAATCCCGCCATCCGTGGCGGTGGAAGGTTACCGCCAAAGCTTCCCGGAACGGGAACCGTGCGGCTTCGATTTTGTCCAGATCCCATCCGTATGCGGCGTTGACATTTTCCAGCGTACCATATTTTTTAAGCAAGAATTTCTGCCACTCCTGTTCCGCGCTTAATACCGTAAGATTTTCCAGCGGCACTTCCGGTATGAAGTTTCGCCACAGGGTGGTGTTTTCGTATTCGGGCAGATTGATTTCATCGAAATTACGGATGTCTCGTCCGGTCAGCTTGCGGTACGATTCCGGCGTTTTGCAGCGTTCTGCCACGTAGCGGCGGTAAGCGGTTTGCAGTTGCGGGGTTACCCGAACGCGCAATAGACGACGCGGGTAACTTTGTTTGATAAAACTCTCCCAAACCTTTCCCGCCTCCGGTGTCGCGGATGCGAGGTCGGGAGGAAAATGGAGGTTCTCGAACCGCTCCAGCTTAGTTCCCAGCGCGACCCCAAGCTGGGCGGGGGTTGGCAGAGTAGCGGCATCCAAGTTAAGCCGCCGCAGCACGTCGGGCCGCCGCAGGTAATTCAGCCACAATTGCCTCGATTCGTAGGGCATGGTTCGCGACATCGGGGTGTCGGCGCGGTCACGGTACATCTGTTTGAATTTTTGGAAAAGGTCGGTTTTGGGATCGTCCAGCGGGTAATCCCAAGTGGCGTGGTGCATCGGGGCGCGTTGCTGGGCGAGCATCCGGATGCTGTAGAAAGAGGGATGGTTGATCTTCCATTCCCGGTTAAGCTGTTGAAGCGCGAGTTCGCGCCGTTTCGCGAAGGGAAGCTTTGGAAAGGTGTCGGGGGATTCGGCGGCCAGCTTGTCCTCAAAGTGCTGCCGCGCAAAACCGGCGACATCGCGGGCGTCGAAAGCACAGGTGGTGTTCAGGATGTCGTAATTGCGGTTGAATTCGGCGTAATCGTCCGACATCCGGTTCCAGCGCCATGCGGTGTCGGGATCGTCCAATGGAGCGAGTTGGCGTTCGGCAAATTCCGCGCTCGCGGTTTGGTCGCGGGATACCACCACCCAACTGCTCCAGTGCGCTGGCGCGTCCGGAAAGACTTGTGCCGGGAAGCGGGGGTAGTAGGTGGCGACCGAACGCAGGAAACGGTCGGAACGGTCCCAAAACGAACGCACGACGGGCGAGAACCGGTAGTAATCGTAGGGGCCGGATAGCGATGCCGACACCATCATCAGGAACGGCCAAACCATCGTGATTCCGCCCAATGTAAGCAAGGCGTAAATCACGGCTAAAAATATCCGTGCCTTAAAGGTTCGCCGTTCTACCGGAAGGATTACCGCCATTTTATTTGTCTACGGAAATTACCCAAGTTGCAGTGGCAACGGTGACCGAGTCGTTGCCGTCAAAAGTTGCCGCTTTGCGTTTGGGGGACGGTTTGCCGGGATTCTCGATGGTCTCGTCCTCAAAACGGAAGTGCGGACGGTCGGTTTTAAACTCCAGTTTTACCCTGTGGTTCTTGCCGTCGGTCAGCGTGAAACGGTTTGGTCCGTCGCCGGGCACGATATCACGGTAAGTGATGATCGGACTGCTGAAAGAGCAGGGTTTTGAGAATTCCACACGGTCGGAAATGGTTACGGTGCGGTTCTCCCGGTCATAGCTGACGGAACGGACCAGCCGTTTTAGTTCCGGGCACTTGTAAGCGCCGGTGAGGTCAATTTCCAAAACATCCAGTTGGTCGGAAAAATCTGCCTTCAACATTTTCGCGGCATACTTGCGTCCGGGGGGCTGGAGTTGCCCGTTAACCACTGGCACCGGATGCCCGTAGGAATTAAGAACCTTGCTTTCATAGCGATGTCCGCTGAACGTGCGGCGGGTGTAAACCTCTCCGCCGGGGTCGCCCAGCATCTCCAAGCCGTCCAGCACTATGGTGTAGGAGCCGACGTCGTTGTGGTTGTGCTGTTCGTTGTTGTGTCCGCCTTTGACGCCAAGTCCGAACTTGACCGGACAATCGCCGGATTGCCGGCAAATCAGCACTTCGGCATCGGGAAACCAGTCGCGTATTTCCATCCGTTCCGGTTGCGGGTTGGCGGGGCGGGGCGGTTCCTGTCCAAAACCCCTCAAAAGGAGTTGTTGCACGGAGCCTCCTAGAATCGGGTAATCCGCGATTTTGTCAGGCACGCACTCCGGCCACACTTGGCGCATCGTTGCCCACACCTCCTGGCTGGGGGCGCCGCCACCATCGGCGAAGTACGGGCAGTGGCCGGGTTCAATCTGGTACCGGAATGCGTAGCCCGCGATTCTCCGCGTTTTGTCGCCGGATAGGATGTCCAGTTTGCCTTGGGTTGCGGCGCGGATCTCCAACCCCATCATGACTTCGTGGCCGAAGCCGTAGTTCCAGTAACCCATACCTTCGCTGCAGTATCCGTCATTGGTGAAGCCGCTTATAAAAATCGGGTTGAACTTTTCAACGGCGGCGAGGATTTCCGCCCGGTCTTCCGGTTTGTCCATCAGCGCCAACGAGCATCCCGTGACACCGGCGTGGCAAACCGCGTTCCAGTTGTTGTCGCCGATCATCCACCAGTTGCCGTTGGGGTCGCCGCTCCGCAGCGCGTTAAGGTACGGGGTCAGAATGCGGCGGTAAACCTCAGATTTGATGCGTTCTCGGACGGCGGGCGACAGTTTTTCCCCGAGCGTGGAGTATACGATGGACAACATCCAGCCCCGCGCCGACGAACCCAGATCAACGTGGAGTTTGGTGCGGTTGAAATTTCCCAACGCCCCGTCGTGCGCGGGCATCACCCAAGAACGCTCTTCGCACACGGCGAGAATGCGTGTTTCCAAAGCTTCGATAAAGCGGCCCTTGTTCTCCAGACATTCGCCAATAAACAGGGCGGAGATTTGGCGCATGCGTTGGCCGTAGGGACGTTCAAAGTGGTTACGGTTGCCGGTTTTGGTGAACTCCAGATACCACTCGTCCGGCACATCGGGGAATTTTTCCTTTTGTACCCGTTCGGCTTGACGGATCTTGTTAATCCCGTCCGGGGTGCGCGCCAGCGCGTCCCAATGCGTGCGCACTGCAATCGGGTCACCCGGTGCGGCGGGATGTGGCGGCAGCCACCCCGCGATTTCTTTTACCCGGTCCGGGTCGGGCGGGTCGAATCTGGTCGGCGGACGCGAGGCGATTTTTTTGCCTTCCGCTTCCGGCACCTCGTCCAAGATAAAATCGTCAAAATCCATCTTTGCCATTCCGGTGCTGAACGAGTGGATCCAAACGGCGAGCGTGGCAGCAGTCTTAGGGGATTGGAAACATGCCGTCATTTCCGCCCATTCGTTTACGGTTTTCGTGTTGACGTAATGGATTAACTCGTTCCGCGCTTTATTCGACTCCAACTCCTGCCCATTGGCGTCTTGGAACTTGAAATACACCCCGATGGATTCGGATTTGTCGCCGAAATTGCGGACGTGGAAACGAAGCCGGTAGTAGGCGTTGGGTTTGATCTTGACGGCGTCCGAACGGCAACTGCTGCCGTCTCTGTCGCTGGCGTCGATTACCCGCAACCCGAACTTTCCCGTGCGGGCCGCCTCCTTGCAAACGGTGGACATCCGGTTTTTGTCGAAACTCCATCCGACGGATTCTTCCTCAAAGCCCGGGTTTGGGAGCATTTGCGCGAACGCAGCAATGGCGGAAAACGCGAAAACGAAAGCAAGTTTTAATCTTTTCATAACTGTTATTCTACCCGCCTTCCGCCACAAAGGCAAGGCAGAAGTTGCTTATTTTTGTTTAGTATATTGCAGCCGGCAAGTATTATGGCCTTTTATTGTATGTATTGCCAGTTTACGTTTTATGATAGGTTAGTACTTTCTTCTTGAAGTCAAAGAAGAAAGCGAGTAGACATGAAGGACAAAATCAGGTATAGTGAAGCATTCAAACTCAAGGTGATGGAGGAGCTGAGAGATGCAAAGTGGAAGTCAGTCAAGGAGGCCGCGACGGCATACGGGATTGCCGAGATGTCGGCCTACAACTGGATGCACAAGCTCGGCTTCGAACATCTGAAAGGAAGGCTAATCTACGTGAAGACCAGAACGGAGGCAGACAGGATCAAGGAGCTCGAGGCCGAGGTCAAGAGGCTCAGGCTGGCGCTTGCCGACGAGGTGCTCGACCACAAGATCGACGAGGCCGCGCTGCGCCTCGTGTGCAGGCGCGCGGGGACGACGCCTGAGGAAGTAAAAAAAAAGAATGGTGGGGGATTGCCCACGACGTGAGCGAGGGGAACGAGGACGTGCCCGTGACGAAGATCTGCGACAGGTTCGGCAAGTCGACCGTGGCCTACTACAAGAACAGGAAGGCCCGTGCCCGGCTCGCGAACAAGGAGGACTTCATCCTCCTGCTTGCGAGGCGGGAGCGCATGGTCAACCCCATGGCCGGCTGCAAGAAGGTCCTGTTCGCGTTCCGCGCAGAGTGGAAGGAGGTGGCGTGATGCCCTCCGGAAATGATTTCACGCAGTGCCGCACGGGTCGCGGGCTCGCCGCTTCGCGGCGCCCCTTCGGGGACGCCCGCTTCCCCGTGCGGCACTGCGCAGCAAGGGCGGAAGTCCCGCCCTGCCGTCAAACAACACAACCAAAGAACGAAGTGCTAACTTCTAACCGTGACTTGACAATATTAGCTTATTGTCAGCTACAAAATGAAGTCCACCAAAAGAAGTACTGATACTTTTTTGATGCGGGAAATCGCCGTTTTGTGTTGGCTTTAGAGTTAATTACAAACTGCGTCCATATAAGCAAACGAAAAGCTCGCCCGTAACGGCAGGGCGAGCTTTTCTCACTATTGGGTTTAGTCGATTTTGGGAAGTTTGGCAAAGCTTGCGGCCAGATCTTCATCCGTCGGGATGTAGTCGGACATTTGCCCATCGTTGAATTTCTGATAGGCAACCATGTCGAAATATCCCGTGCCGGTCAGACCGAACACAATCCGCTCCTTGCGGTTTTGCTCCTTGCAACGCAACGCTTCGTCCACCGCCACCCGGATAGCGTGGGCGGATTCAGGGGCGGGGAGGATGCCCTCGGTGCGGGCGAATTCGCGCGCCGCCTCGAAAACCCGCGTCTGCTCCACTGCCGCAGCTTCCATCAACCCTTGGGCGTAAAGTTCGGAAAGGGTGCTGCTCATGCCGTGGTAACGCAATCCGCCGGCGTGGTTGGGCGACGGGATGAAGTCGTGGCCGAGCGTGTACATCTTTTGCAACGGGCAAACCCGCCCGGTGTCGCAGAAGTCATAGGCGTATTTGCCACGGGTGAACGAAGGGCAGCTCGCCGGTTCCACCGCGATGATACGGTAATCCGCCTCGCCGCGCAGTTTTTCGCCCATGAAGGGAGCGATCAGTCCGCCCAAGTTCGAGCCGCCGCCCGCGCAACCGACAATCACGTCCGGTTTCACGCCGAGTTTCTTCAGCGCGAGGTGCGTTTCCAGACCGATGATGGACTGGTGGAGCAACACTTGGTTCAACACGCTGCCCAATACATAGCGGTACCCTTCGCGGGTTACCGCCGCCTCCACCGCCTCGGAAATCGCGCAGCCGAGCGAACCGGTGGTGCCGGGGTGGGCGGCGTTTATGCTGCGGCCGACCTCGGTGGTCATCGACGGCGACGGCGTGACATCGGCCCCGTAAGTGCGCATCACCTCGCGCCGGAAGGGTTTCTGCTCGTAAGAGCATTTTACCATGAACACCTTGCAGTCCAAGTGGAAAAAGGCGCACGCCATTGACAACGCGGTACCCCATTGTCCGGCGCCGGTTTCGGTGGTAACGCCTTTAAGCCCCTGCTTTTTAGCGTAATACGCTTGCGCCACCGCGCTGTTTAGTTTATGCGATCCGGAGGTGTTGTTGCCCTCAAACTTGTAGTAGATCTCCGCGGGAGTTCCAAGCGCCTGTTCCAGAAAATAAGCCCGGATCAGCGGCGACGGGCGGAACATCTGGTAGAAACTCCGGATTTCTTCGGGGATGGGAATGTAAGGCGTGGTCTCGTCCAGCTCCTGCCGTATCAGCTCTTCGCAGAACACCTTGTCCAGTTCTTTTGCGGTCATCGGTTGAAGGGTGCCGGGGTTCAGCATCGGCGCAGGCTTGCGCTTCATGTCCGCCCGCATGTTGTACCAGGAACTGGGAATTTCGTTCTCGCTCAAATAAGTTTTGTATGGAATCTTGTCCATCGCGCTCTCCTTTTAGTGGCAAATCCGCAACAAGGCGTGTTTCTGTCAATAGAAACACATATAAATTACCACAATCACTCCCCGTAGCGCAAGATGGAATTAATGGAAACTGTAAAAAAATCGGAATCGTTACGGTTTTGGGGGTCCGTATGCTTTAAATCCGGATTAATGCCCACGGCGGGTGCCGCCGCCGTGGNNGTGGCCGCTACCGCCGGAGGACTGGCGGCAGCTGGCGCTGAATTCGTTCAACCAGTCGATGCCAATCTGCCGGAACGGCTTGGAGACCGTGGTTTGTTTGCGGTTGCCTTGGGCGTCGGTGGTGGTTTCCACCACCGATATGGAGGGGTTTTTGTCCCAGAAAGCCAGCGTCTGGCAGTATTTGCACCCAGACACGCAGGTGCCGTGTTCCAAATAATTCTTCAGGTGCCCGCGAATGTGCCGTACCCAATCAGCGTCGGCCGAGGAGTTTTCCGAGCCGGTGGCGGCATCCACCGGAATGAGGCGCACGTTGCGGAAGGCGGGCAGCACCAGATAGCTGCCCGCGGTTACCGATTCCTGTCCAAGATCGGTGTCAATGTAACCGAACGGCTTGGCCGCCGCGCTCCATACCACCGAATCCGTGCGCCCGGCGTTGGTGGACATCCGTTGCACCGTAGCCCCGACGCGCACCACGGCATCCGCGCCCGCCACGTCGTACTGCGGGCGTACCGGGCCGGTGATCGGGAAGTCGTCGTCACCCTCGGACTTAATACGGCTCCACGAGCCCCATTCATCGGGCCGGTAGTAATACCAGGTTTCGATTCGGTCGGAGATACCGTTGGTTTCAAACGCGGCCGGGGAGATTTGTCCGTTGGGAAAACCGTAATTGTTTACCGCCGCCGCGGCTTCGGCGGGGGAGAATATCTGTTTGAGCCGCATGGTGTAGGGTTGCAGGCCTAAACCGAATATTTCGCTGTTGGAATAGTTTTGCGACTCGTTTTCCGGCAACGGTGGCCAATCGTGGAACGAGTTGTAGGTGCGGAGCAGACCGTAGGCGTGGCGGAAAAACCAGCACCAGCTGTAGCCGTTCACCGCTTCGTAAAACGCTTTGTCGAGCAAAATGTGGTCGGAATCCAAATCGAAAGTCCGCATGTTGTCCGGCCCGGCGGCAATGCCGTCCGCCGCGATTTGGGTGATCATGTCCGCATACTCCACCCATGCGCCGGGCCAAGGTTCGGGAAAGACCATGCCGTTGCCGAAATCGACTCTGTAGTTGTTTCGGATGTCAGCCACGTGGTCGGTGAGCAGCGAGGTCATGCCGTCGTTTACGTAGATGTGGTTGTTTTTGGCCGCGACCTGCGCGGCCAGCAGTCCCGCCAGCGGCCCGGTGAAGCAAAGCCTAGCCTGCATTCCGGTGATTGCCCCGATGGCGTAGTCGTCGGGAACGGAGAGGGCCAGAATGTGCATCAGATTCATTTCGCCCACCAGGTTCAATGTCGAACCCTGCCAGCGGGCGGCGGCAAGCGCGGCGGCGTCTCCGGCGTTTTGCGCCTGGTCTTTACGCTGGATGATGCGGTGCAGGTCGGCAATGAAAATCATGAAGAACACCAGCGCCACCAGCCCCAGAAGGATGAACAGAACCGCTTGTCCGGATTGCCGGCGATGCGGGGGGCGGTTCACCATTTGGCGTCCTCCAGATAAAGTGGGTAATGGTTTTCGATGGAGTACTGCCCGGAGATTAAGATGCCGTCGTCAAATTCGGTGCCGTCGCTTCCGTCGCGGTACAGCTCTTCGTTGACCGACTGCAATTCGCCCTCTTCCATTGCGTAGCGGTCAATCAGTAACGGGTGGCGCTGGCGAACCCGTACCGCCAGCAACGATCCGTCTTCGCCGTTGAATATGGTGGTCTCGTTGATGTCAACGTCGGTGCGGTCCCAATATGCGTAATCCAGCACCGTCTGCGAGGACGGCTCGTTGATGCTCTCCATGAATTCGGGAATGCGTCCCGCCTCGATGGCGTAGCCGTTGGCCCGGAGATTGGAGTGCAGCGCGAAGTCGATCAATTTGCCAACGTCGGTTTTGCCGACCGCCGCCACAAACGCGCCGTTAAGCTCGGAGTACTGCGGGGCCAGCCGTTTGCCGGATGCCGGGATAGCCGCCACCAGGGCGCTTTTCCGCACCATCCATTCGTTGAACCCGACGGTCCGCGCCCGCGCCCCGCGGGCGGCGGCATGGGAAAGCACGGTTTTGCAGGCGAACAGATGCGCGTACTGAAACACCGCGAAAAAAACAAGACACGCCAACAACATGACGATGATCGACTCGACCATCGCCTGTCCTTGGCGCGAGTCCCGTTTACTGCGGTGTATTGGCATAACGCCTTACTTGAACGAACCGTCCGACTGCAAGTCCCGGACTTTGTTCTCGTCAATCTCTTCGGCCAGCGACTGGGCTTCGGACCCGACTTCGGAGTCCAGCGCCGAGGTCGCGCCGGCGATCTTCTTGCCGGTTGCCTTGCTGAGTTTGGAGAACAGAACCAGCAACGTGATGGCGATCAGCACTACAATGATGATGTATTCAACCATAGTCTGACCGTGACGGCTCTTTCTTGCGCTCAATTTCATCTCGTCGTCCTCTCGGTTAAACCGTCCGCTCACGGATATTCCGATGCCACCAAGTCCAACGCCCGGTCGGACTGCTGGCGAACCGTAAACAGACACAGGGCCATTGCCGTCACCACGCCGAACAAAACCACGAACACAATCACGTATTCCACCATGGCTTGCCCGGAACAGTGCCGACTCCCGCCCGATTTCAGTTTAAACACTTTGCCTAACATTGGTGCGTATTTTACCACAATATCCGATAAAAACGCAATGTGAAAATTTTCGGTAATATATTATTGAAATCGATTGCGGGGTCTGTTTGTCACGCAAGGATAGCAATTTTTGGGTTGGAAATCAATCCCATTCGGTCAGATTTCGGATTTTCATTCGGTCAGATTTGATTTTACCCCAATCGAAATGTGCTATTCCCTGCCTTCCTCGCTGAACAGAGTGGTGGAGAATCAAACTCCGGGGGCTGTCAAAATGGCTCGCTAACGTTACGCAAAAAGTATTTACAAAAAGTCGAAAGAGAAGCCTTAACCCAAATCAAGTATATAGTTTCCAAATAAATGGAGCGGGTGAAGGGAATCG
>DBXY01000063.1:50937-51085 GCA_002309765.1 Verrucomicrobia bacterium UBA1200 | reverse complement strand
CCAGCGAGGTTTCCGGTATCATAGCTCCCGGCTTTCAGGATCTCTTCCGGGTTGGAACCGTAAACCAGGAAAGAGGAATTCAGCGTGACCTTGCCGTCCTTCGAGGAAAAACCTGCTACGTTTACATAGTCGTCCGCGTCCTTCCAAC
>DBXY01000063.1:16065-50796 GCA_002309765.1 Verrucomicrobia bacterium UBA1200 | reverse complement strand
CCGTGGATCGTGACCGTACCAGCGCCTTCAGCGCCGCCACCGATCCCTGCGCCACGGCTGTATTCCATGGCCGTGGCTGTGACCGTGCCGCCGTAGATCGTGATCGCGCCGCCCGTCCGGCCGTCGTTTCTGCCGATGCCGGCGCAGTTGTCGTAGCCTTCGGCGTCGATCTTACCGCCGTGGATGACGATACTGCCGTTGTCGTGCCCGCTGTATCCGCCGATGGCCGCGCCTCCGGAGGGATGGGAATAAATCCTGCCGGTGCCCTCCGTCCGGCCGTAGACGGTAAGCGTGCAGCCGTCGGGGATATAAAGGCCCTTCACGTTCAGGGTGCGGCCTTCGCCGAGGATCAGGTGCGTGTCGCCCTGCAGGGACACGCGGCCGTCCACCTTGACGTCGTGGTTCAGGAAATACCAGCCCGCGGGAAGGTCGGTGTTGCTCTTAAGCGGGAAGATCACCGTCTCCGAGGGAGAATCCTTTACGGTTTCCGTGACGGCCGTTCCGTTCCAGGCGCGCTCCACATAGGTCACGGGGAACAGCTGATCCCAGCAGGCCAGGCACAGTCCGTTCACGTCCCGGTCCGCGTGGTCGCAGTCGGTGATGCGCATATATTTGTAGTCGTCGTCCCAGGCGTCCGCGCGGTCTTCGGCCCGCAGAACCTCCGCGCTGCTTTCGCCGGAGCCGCAGATAAATTTGGCGTTATCGGTGAAATTGATTCCTTTGGAGACGATCGCCTCGTCCGAGGATTTGGCGGTCAGCGTGCCGCCCGTGAAGTTGACCTTGCCCGTCGTGGTCCCGCTTGAGCCCATTTTTACGCCGCCGGCGCCGTCCACACCGATGGCGGTCAGACTGCCGCCGCTGACCGTAAAGCTGCCCGAGCTGTACATGATCATAACGCCGGCGCCGTAGTCCTGTTCGGAACTGCCCTTCGCGGTGACGACGCTGTTTCCGCCGACGGTGACGCTTCCGTCCGTGCCGCCGATGCCGGCGGGACAGCCTTCGGCCGTGACGCTTGCATTACCCCTGATAACGATTGTACCCGCGCTGCCGGTTTCACCCGGAGCGCCGTCTTCGTCGAATCCGTCGTCGTTCGCACCGCCCGCGCCGATTCCGAAGCCGCGGTACGAGGTCGCGTACACCGTGCCGCCGGATATGGTGATTTCGCCGCCGTCGCCGGATTTAGGATCGGGACTTAACGAGAACGAGCCGTCCGGCTGCCGGCCGCCCCCGATGCCAGCGCCGTGCCTGGAGGTGGCGTGAACCTCGCCGCCGGTGATGGTGATTTTGCCGCCGTCGCCGCTGTGATTTCCGCCTCCGATGGCCGCGCCGTTGCCCACGCTGCCGCTGGCGTAAGAGGCATAAATCGTGCCGCCGGATATGGTGATTTCGCCGCCGTCGCCGCCCTCGCCGCCGCCGATGCCCGCTCCGTCGCGGGAGTATACGTGAATGGTGCCGCCGGTGATGGTGATTTTGCCGCCGTCGCCGTCGCAGCCGCCGCCGATGCGGGCGCCCTGGGCCTCGCCTTTGTCGTTGCACGTGATTGTGCCGCCGGATATGGTGATTTCGCCGCCGTCGCCGTCGTCACCGCCGCCGATGCCCGCGCCGTCCCGGCTCCAGGTGGTGACGGTGCCGCCGTGGATCGTGATGGTGCCGCCTTCGCCCACGTCGCCGCCGCCGATGCCCGCGCCCCAGATGCCGTGGGCGGTGACGACGCCGCCGTTGATGGCGATCTGCCCCGTCGTCCCGGTCTTCTCGCCGCCGATGGCCGCGGCCTGATGGTGGTCGCCGCTCGCGGGAGTACGGGCGACAAGCGCGCCGGTGCCCAGGGTCGTTTCCGCCGTGCCGGGAACGGCATGGATTCCGCCCTGGCCCCAGATCGTCAGCGAACTGCCGGCCGGGACGGTGATGCCGGCGTTTGCCGTGAGGACCTGGCCGTCGCAGAGGATGACATGCACGTCGCCGGAGACCTCGATGCGCCCCGCAACCGTCGCATCCGTCGTGACGGCGTACCAGCCGTTCGACATCGTGGTGGTGGCGTCCGTCACCACGGTGCAGGACGCGGGGTCCATGCTCGCGCCGTGCTCGTCCACATAGGGCACAATCGCGGCGCTGGAGGAAAGGAACGCGCTTGTCGCGACGGCGGCAAGCAGGAGAGTCTTCATTGCAGTTTTCATAGTTGGCGTTCTCCTTTGGAGGTGGTGTCGATGGTTTTCTTTACACGAAGTTGTTTTCATAGGCTGTTTGCTCCACGCTGGATACTGTTGAAAACGAATCCGCAGGTCTTTTCCTATTTCTTCGATTTGCATACTCTCTTCTCCTTCGTGGACTTCGCGCACTTCGCGTGGGACATTCCTCATTTCTCCTTTGCTTTTAGCCTGAAGAAGCGTTTCGTCTTACCGGTTTCGTCAATCACCGTCTTTCCCGATGCGTTGAGAGAATAGGTGGCGGAGGCGTCTGTACCGTCGGGCGTGTCGGTGGCGAGGATGCTGAAGGTGAAGCCCTCCGTGTTCACCAGCGGTGGGGTGGTGATCACCACTTGCCCGTTCTCAAACGAGATCGAGATGAGCGGCGGGTCGGTGAACGCGCCCGTCGGCTTGCCGAAGGCGTAGCGGAAGACGTTGTGGATGCCGCTGGCGTCCGTCGCGTTCCACGCGCCGAGTCCGCTCGCGGCAGACCAAAGTTCGTAAGGGGACGGGAATTCGCCCGTGATCGTTTCACCGCCCAGGTTCAACACGCAACGTTTCACCTCGCGCCCCGCACGGAGTCCGCCTTTCAGGCGGAAATACGCGCGACAGGAATTGACGGTAGTGGCGGCGCCGGGCTGGCTGAAGGTGTTGGTGCCGCCGAGATAGAGCGCTGTTTTGTCGCCGGCCGCGAGGGCGACGGGCGAGAAGTTGCCGATGAAGTCCGCGCTGGCTGTCTCGACGTTGGCGGTGGCGGTGCTGACGGTGACGCCCTTGAACACGGGGCGAACGATGTCGCGGGTATAATCGGGGGCCTCGTCATAGCCGTCGGCCTTGTTCCAACGGATGATGTAGGGCTTCCCTGCCTCAATCTCGGTGACAGCTCCCTTGGCGGTGAAGTTCAGCGTCAGTGTGCCGTTGGTGCTGTCGAAGTCGGAGTTGTCAAGTGTCCGCACGTCCACGCCGTCGCCGTCGAGTGGGCTACCGCTGAGTGCCAAGTCGAACGGCAGCACGATGGTGTTCCAATCGCCGTCTTTGTAGAGTATCCTTCCTAACAGCACCACGGTGGCGAAGTAACCGTCTTTGTTGCTGAGGGCAGTGGTGTTGTCCGAGGCATCGGCCAGGTTGATGTCATCGGGTGACATATAGTATTTCCCGTCGTACTTCAGACCATTGGTGTAGGCCTGAACAAAGCCGTAGTCCGTGCTTGCCTCGCCGATGTTGATGGGCGGTGTGGCGAAGCTGTAGGCGTAGCGTGCAGGAGAAATCCACCCCCCCGAAATACCCTGAGACGATTTGTCGTATCGGGTATAATAGCAATTTATTGCATCAGCCAAGCCACGTACCAAAGGTCCTGTCATGTTGCTGGCGTCTAAACAGTTCTTTAGTATAACCGTGGAGGTGTTACCGACAGTTCCGCCAAGAAGGCTGGTTGCGTACATTGCTCCGCCCATACTTGAGCTGTTGCTGTAGAGGTTGCCCGTGAACACGCAGCCTTCAATGGTTATCGCGGCACTGTTGTCATAGCCCACGATGCCGCCGCCGTCTGTGTGTGACATGCCGATGAGCGTATCCACCACGCAGTTCTGTATCAGGTTGGCACCCCCGGCAACCCAGCCTACCAGTCCACCGCTGTATGCCACACCACCGGCTATCATTCTGCCCGTGACCTTCAGGTTCTTGATGGTCGCCCCGTTTATTTCGAGGAACGGTGCCACACGTCCCGAGCTGCTGATGTCGAGCGTCAGCGTGTGTCCCTGCCCGTCGAACGTGCCGCGGAAGGGGTGCTCGGCGTTGCCTATCATCTTCGTTGCCGTGAAGTCGTCCGTCATCTTGATGGTCACGCCTTCTGCCGTCCATCCTCCTTCCACGCAATGGGCCAGCAGGTTCCAGTCGTCGGCACTGCTCAGCGTTGTGGGAGGCCCGTTGAAACCGAAGTCGTCGAGATAGAGCCAGTAGCCGCCCGTCCATTTCACAGCGACGAACCTGGTACCTGCGGGGAAGCTGGCGGAGTATTGCCGCCACACATTGCTACTCTTGATTTGTTCGCTCCAAGTGAAGGCAGACGGGTCTCTGCTCGTGGTGGAGTAGCCCACCTGGAAACTGGCACGATAGCTGGTATTATCTACCGTTCCATTGGCATACCAGAATGACACGTTCATGTCCGCGCTGCCGTTGAGCCACGGCGACATCAGGTATTGAGGTTTCTCGGCTGCGTCATAAATGAACATGAAGCTGTTGCTGCCATTGCGCACGTTGTTCGCGCTAATGCCTGTCTGTGTTAGGCCGTCCACGATGCGCCAGCCGCCCATGCCGTTCTCGAAGCCTTCGGTAAAGGGCAGGCTCACCATCGCAGCCTCGGTCATGAACCTGACGGTTACGTAGTTGCTGGTATTGCCTCCGGAGTAACGGGCTTTCACGCGGAAGTCGTAGGAGGTGTTGGCGGGCAGGTTACTCAGGGTGACGGACGTGCCGCTCACGTTGGTCTCTGCCGACCACGACGCATCGCCCTGCCTTCTGTACTGGTAGGCATAGCCCGTGGGCGAGCCGTCGGGAGCCGTCCACGTCAGCGTGGCGCTCGTGTCGGTCAGGTTGCTTACGGCCACGCTGGTGGGCTTGGCATAGGTGGAATTCTCCTCAATGCTGAAGTCGTCCAAGAAAAGAAAAAAATTATTTGAGATATACTTGATGGCAAAAAATCTGGCACCCACAGGGAAGTTCTTTTCGTACTTCGCCCAGTTCTCGCCGGTAGCCGTAATCTCCTCGCCCCAGGTGAAGGCACTGATGTCGTTGGATGTGGTGGAGTAGCCTACTTGGAATGTTTCTTGCTGTTGCCATGCATAATTACGGTAGTAGAACGACAACACGACAGCATTATCGCTGGCAAAGCGCGGGGAGATGAGGTATTGGGGCTTAAGATTGTCAGTAAAATCATTAAATTTGAAACCATATTCACCGTCGTGTTTGGCGTTAGCGTCGATTCCCGTATAGTTATAGACATCCACCATACTCCAGCACTCCAAGCCGTTCTCGAAGCCGCACTCATAGGGTAATGGTGTGACGGTGGCGAAGTGGAGAATCTGATAACTGCTCTTATTGCTGCCGTAGAGCGTCCGCATGCGGAAGTCGTAGTTGGTGCCGACTGTTAGTCCGCTTAGGGTAACAGAAGTGGCGGTCGTCGTCATTTCGGCAGACCAGGACACATCGCCCGCCCTCTTGTACTGGTAGGCATAGCCCGTGACGTTGTTGGCTGTCACTGGTCGCGTCCATGTCAGCGTGGCTGTCTGCTCAGTACAACTGCTCACAGCGAGGTTTTCAGGATTGAGGAAAGCACTCGGCGTGATGGTAAGGCGTAAGGTATTGCGGAAATCCCATTTAACCTTTCCCCAGATCTCATTCAAAAATCCATAAATGTCGATGCTCATCGTGTTCCTTGTATTATGCACAAAGAACCCGTAGTCTGTTCCAAAACGGCCCTCTGTGGGATCTTCACAGGCGATTAGAAGATTGCTGTTGCCGTCATACTCAAAGGGCGTGTCTAATGTGATGGTCGCCCAGCCTGTACCCGTGGCAGAGAATGTTCCCTCGAACACCTTGTCGTCTTCGCTGAGTGACACCATGCTATAGTCATCGAAGTTGTTCTTGTCAGTGTGCTTCAAATAGACCTGCACACCGCTCATGGAGAAAGCCCCTGAACTGGCATATTGGAAGGCGATGGAGGTGATGGTGCCCGCCATCCCTATCTCCTCGGCGGTGTAGATTTGCTCCGTGATGGAATAATTCTCATTCATGACGAAGGGAAATCTATAAGATGTAAAAGCTTCGTCGCCTATTGTCACCGTTATCGGCTTGGGCGTCACGGTGACGGTCTGCGTGGAGCCTATCTGCGGATTGCCGTCGCCGTTGTAGTCGATGGCATAGACCTTCACCTTGTAGGTGCCAGCGGCGGCAATGTCGATGGTGGCGGAGTAGCCGTGCTGGCCAGTGATGTGGTACGTGTTGTTCACGTCGTCGCGGGGGCGGTCGGCGTTGAGGCTTTCCTGCTTGTAGAGCGTGGTGCCGTTACTCTGATAGACCTTGACCTGTACGCCGATGGACTCGGTGGTGGCATCGGGGTCATAGGCCCATCCGCTGATGGTGATTTGGCCCTCGCCGCCCGCGCAGGCATCGATGCGCCCGCTGGGCTGGGAGCCTGTGACGGTGACGGTCTGCGTCGCGCCAATCTGCGTGTCGCCGTCGCCGTTGTAGTCGATGGCATAGAGCTTCACTTTGTAAGTGGCAGCGGGTATGTCGGTGAAGGTGGCCGCGAAGCCGTGGTTGCCGCTCACTCCGGCGTTGGCGTTGGCCTGGTTGGCGGTCAGGTTCTCAGTCCGGTAGAGGGTGGTGCCGTCGTTCTGGTAGATTTTGACCTGCACGCCGATGGAGTGCGCGGTGATGTCGGGGTCGTAGGCCCATCCGCTGACGGAAAGCTGGTACTTGCCGGCGGTGCAGGCTTCGAGGTTGGCCTGCGGCTGGTTGCTGGTGGCGGTGGCGGTGGTGAAGTGCATGTAAATGTAGGGGGTGTCGGAGCCGCAGCCTTTGTTGAGGTCGGCGGGGCTGCTGCTGTTTCCGTCCCACCCCACGGCGCCGGAGGACGTGGCGTTGATGGTGATGGAGGTGACGGCGCGGTTGTCGGGGAAGTGGGCTTTGGTGTAGTAGAGGTAGATGTAGGCGCCGCTGCTGTTGGAATTGAGGTCGCCGTAGTGGGACACGAACCAGTCGCCGCCGTCATAGGGGGCCTTGTAATACAGTCGCCCGTTGTGGGTGAGGGTGGATGGCGGATTCTTCTCCTCGTGGATGATGAAGTCGGTTATGTAGCCCCAGTTCACGCCGTCGGTGTTCTCCTCGGCCTTATAGAGTAGATAGACGTAGTCGCTTGAACTGCCGCAGCCCTTGTTAAGGTCATAGTTGATGAACGTCCAGCCCTGCGCGGCGAGCGAGCTCCTCAGCGTGCTTGTCTCGGCCCGTGTGCCGCCGATGAGCATCACGTCCTTAATGAACGTCGTGGCGCGGGCGGGGATGGCGGCCAGCAGGGCCGCGAATACCGTTATGATGAATTTCTTCATGGATGATAGTCCTTTCCGGCCTATAAGTTGGGTGGTTAGGTGGTTATCCTCATTTACATTCCCGCGCACATCGCAGGCGGAGCGCTTGCCAACACGTTTGTCTCCTGAATCAACGGGACAAGCAAGTTCTTGGCAACATACTCCCGCAAAACAATGCCCATTGCCCTGTATTATACAACAAAAAAAACCGCAAGGGCAATGAGAAAATCTATTTTGTGAAAAATCGTTTTACCGGTTTTCGCAGAATTGCCGGATCGGGCATCCGTCGCAGCGCGGGTTACGCGGGGCGCAACGGGTTTGCCCAAAGGAGACCAGATAGGAATTCCAGGTTTTCCAATAGCGTTTGGGTAAGGTCGCGCGGAGCGCCATTTCGGTGTCGTACGGGGTTTTGGTTTTGATTAATCCCAACCGGTTGGTGATGCGGTGCACGTGCACGTCAACGCAAATGGCGGGCAGGTCGAAACCGACCGCCACCACCAGGTTGGCGGTTTTGCGGCCCACTCCCGGCAGTTCGCAAAGCTCTTCAACGGTGTGCGGCAGGACTCCGCCGAATTTTTCGCGTAGTGCCGCCGGTAACGCTTTTAGGTGGCGGGCTTTGTCACGGAAAAAACCGACGGGGAAAATCAGTTTCTCCAGCGTTTCTTGCGGTATTTGGTCCAAATCTTCCGGGGTGGTAGCCACCGCGAAAAGCCGGCGGCACGCCCCGGCGGTGCAGGCGTCTTTGGTTCTGGCGCTTAATATGGTTCCGACCAAAACCTGAAACGGGTCGTTGGTTTGCGCGGCGATCAGCTCGATAATCGGGGCCCCGGCGTTTTCAAATTCACGCTTCAGAAGCCGGTTTACGGCAGGGATGTCTTTTATGGTCATGGGAACACCTGTGGTGATTCGGTGGGGCGGTAGTCTTCCAGTGACGGCACCACCAAGTCCGCCGCCTGAAGCTGTTCGGTACAGAAACCGTTACGGTCGAGCGCCACGCAACGCATTCCGGCGGCTTTCGCCGAAGCCACGCCGGACGGGGAGTCTTCAAACACTACGCAATCCGCTGGCGGCACTCCCAAACGTTGCGCGCCGGAAAGGAATCCGTCCGGTGCCGGTTTCCCGCGGCGGTAATCCTCCGCTCCGAGCACAAATCGGATTTCCGCTCTGGCGTCGATTAAGTCCACCGCCGCTTCGACATCGCGGTGCGGCGAGCCGGAAACGATGATTGCCGGGGCAAGTTTTGCGAGGCGTTTGAGCACCACCACCGAAGATTCGATGATTATGCGGTGCGGGTCGTCCTGAAGCCGCAGGTAGTAAGGTCGCAACTCCAGCGCGGTCTGCGCGGCGGATGCCGGAACGGCTTTGGGGTAGAGCCGACGCAGATCGGCGTGGATATCCAGCCAGGAATGCCCGAAAACCACCTGTACAACCTCGCCGGCGGTGGCGGTCGCGCCGCCATCGGCTAGGTATTGGCTAATCGCTTCCGCCCAAAGCTCCTCGGTATCGACCAACGTTCCGTCAAGGTCGAATATGAACGCTTTGGGGATCATGGATTTACGCGTTAGCGCCGCAGCACTTTTTGTATTTCTTGCCGCTGCCGCAGGGGCAGGGGTCGTTGCGTCCGACTTTCGGGTGCTCGCGGCGGATTGGGTCCGGCCCGAAAATCTTGCCGTCAATAAAGCGCCATTCGCCGTTGATTTTCGAGAAATCGGAAATCTCGTGGTGGTCGAAAGAGGTGTTGTTGACCGTGTAGTGGGCGATAAACTCCACCGTACCGGTTTCGTCGTTTTCGCCGCCGCCCACGGTTTTCAGGATCTCGATACCGGTCCACTGGGCGGATTCCGCCCATTTGCGGCTGCTTTCGGCGTCAAACTCCTTTTGGACTTTTGAGCCGGAAGAGCGGAAAAGGTAATCTACCGCGCCGGTCGCGTAGGCGCTGTAGCGTGCCCGCATCAGCGCGGCGGCGGTCAAAGGTTTTTTTTCTCCGGAAAGGTACTGCCCGCAGCAAGAATCAAACTTAATGCCGCTTCCGCAGGGACACAAGTCGCTCATAGCAAATTCTCCATTAAGCGGTTGAAATGTGGCGGTATTAAAGCCGGGATTTCACGAAATCGCGTAAAGCCGCGACCGATATGAAATTCCGGACGTCAAAATCGGAATCCTCAATCACAATGCCGAAGGCGTCTTCCAAGCCAACCACCAGCTCCAGCAGGCAAACCGAATCAACCCCGTAGGTATCGACCAGCGAGGCATCGGTATCCATGTCGGCCGGAGCGACTTGCAGAAACAGCCGCTCGACAATCATTTCCTTAAGTTTTTGTTCAATTGTGGCATTATCCATGGTTTGCTCCAAAATCCAATGCGCAATTAACAAGCAGATTGAAACTGTACTAAAAACCGGCGGTTAAAACAAGGTTAAAATGGCGTAATCCGGTTTTTTCATCAAACTTCCGGATCTCGCGGCGATAACGCGAAGCGCGTCCGTCGGCGGCCACCCGTCCGTTGCGTCAAGAATCGCGGGCGATGCGCACAATCACCCTCGATGCGCCAAGGTTTTTCAACCCCAATCCCAACAGCGTTTTCTCGACAAAACCCCGCCCCAGCGGAATTAAGTCCAGTATCTTGATGTGGTCTTCGCTGCAAAGGTACAGGAAGTCCTTGAGGGTGAAAAGGTGGATGTTGGGCGTGTTGTACCATTCGAACGGGATTTGTTTGCCTTTGGGCATTCTCCCGGAGAGCATCAGATGCTTGCGAACTTCCCAGCAGGCGAAATTCGGGAAGGACACTACCGCCTCTTTGGCGACCCGCAAAATCTGCTGCAGCAGTTTGCGGGGCTTGCGGATGGTCTGGAGGGTTTCGCTCAGGATAACCATGTCGTATGAGTTGTCCGGAATCATCGACAGCCCGTCGTCCAAATCTTCCATCAGCACGTCGCAGCCGTTTCTTATGGCGTCAATGATGTGTTCGACGTCAATTTCGATGCCGTTTCCGGTGCAGTTGTGGTTTTGCCGGAGAATGTTCAAAAGGGCTCCGTCTCCGCAACCGAGGTCGAGTATTCGGCTGCCGTCGGGAACCAGTTCGACGACTTTCTGGTAGTGGCGCAACTCCCAATTTTTCGGTTTGTACGAATTCTCGGGATCGGCGTTGTCGCGGGTAAACGCCCTGATCACGCGCTTCAGGTCATGGATGTGGGTAAGGAACGCGTCGTGTCCCGCCGCCGCTTCCAAATGGCAGTACGACACCGCCTTTTTCTGTCCGAGCATCGCGGTCACCAGTTCTTCGGACTGTTCCGGGGTGAACAGCCAGTCGCCGCTGAGCGACACTATCAGCACTTGGGCTTTGATGCCGGCGAACGCTTTGTCCAATCCGCCGTAGCGTTCGGCCAGATCGTACTCGTCCATCGCGAGCGTGATGTGCAGGTATGAATTGGCGTCAAACCGGTTGGTGAATTTGTCGCCCTGGTGCTTGAGATAACTCTCGATCTGGAAAAACGTGCCGAAGTTGCGGTCGATGGCTTTCTTGAAAGCGGGGTCGGCCTCAATCCAGCTTTGCTGTTTTTCGCGCCCGAACTTGTCCTCCAGCAGCCGTTGGGAAAGGTAGGTGATGTGCGCGAGTTTTCGGGCGTTGGCAAGACCCGATGTCGGCTGGTGGTCGCAATCGTAATAATCCCCGCCGTGCCAGTTCGGATCGTCCACGATCGCCTGCCGCCCGATTACGTCGAATGCCAGCGCTTGCGAGTTGAGGCTGGCGGCTGAAGCGATGATAATGGCTTTGTCGATCTCATCCGGGTAGCGGATGGTCCATTCGATGACTTGCATTCCGCCGAAGCTGCCGCCCACCAGTATCGCCACCCGCTCGATGCCGAGCTGCTTCAAAAGCATGCGGTGCACGGTTACGATGTCGCCGATGGTGAATTTAGGGAACTGCGAACCGTACGGTTTCCCGGTGGCGGGATTGATGGAGGATGGCCCGGTGGTGCCTTTGCAGCCGCCGAGAATATTGGCGCAGATTACCTGGAATCGCGAGGTGTCAATCCCTTTGCCGGGACCGATCATTCCCTCCCACCAGCCGGTTGGGATGGGGTCGTTCTCGTACCGTCCGACGACGTGTGAATCGCCGGTTAGGGCGTGGCAGACGAAAATCACGTTCCGGTTGTCCGGGGTGATGTTGCCGCAACGCTCGTAGGCGACCTCGATTTCCGGCAACACGCCGCCCTTTTCGAGTTTAAAACCCTCTGGCGGCAACTTTAGCTTGAGCGTTTGCACTTGCACCACGCCCACGCTTCCTTCTTTAAGTTTGGTATCGGTTCTTTCCATGCTGGGAACATCTCCGTTAAATCACAACCGGGATGACGGTGGTACAGCCGATTTCCGCCATCTTGGCGGTCAGCCGCAGGTATTGCTCGTCATCCTCGTAGGTTCCGACAATCGCGCCGCCCGATCCCGCGAACTTGGAGGAACACCCCACGCTGCGGGCGGCAAGCACCATGTTGCGGTTGGCGTCGGAAACGTGGAAGATTCGGTCGCGAAGGTCGAAATTGGCGTTAATCAGTGCAGGCAGTTTTTCGGGGTGGTTGGCCACCAGCGCGTCGCGAGCCTGTTGCGCCATGTCGGCGAACTCGCCCATCGCGGCCAGAATGTCGGGCTTTTTCTCCTCAAACAGCACCCGCAGTTTCCGGTGGTAGTGGCCGGACACCTCCGCCCGCTGGGGGTCGAACGCGATGTAGAGCGACGGCAGGCTGTTGGTGTCGAGCCGTTCGTACCGCCCGTGGCCGGTGGCTTTGACCTGTTCCTCGTTGAAATCCATGAACACCAGACCCTCGTACATCTGGATCACCCGGTCTTGAAGCCCGCACTGAATGTCCAGTTCCTCTCGTTCCGCCATCAGGCACAACGTGGGGGCCACCTCCAACGGCACCTGCACCCCGTAGAATTGCTGAAGCGCCTTGAGCATGGCGGTGCAAATGGCCGATGATCCGGACAGCCCGACCAGCCGGGGAATGTTGGAGGTGTAGCGAACGGTAAAGTTTCGGTCAGGAAGCGTCAGCCCGCGCTCTTGGCAATATTCGAAGAACCGCTTGCAGGTGGCTTTTAGCAGCCGAATCCCGCCGTAATACCCGAAGAGCTGGATGTCGTGAAGCAGCTCTGCCGGGGAGTCAAAAGTGTCATCATCCTCCGGCGCGGGCACGAAACCCAGCTCCGGGGTTTCGTACATTGTGACTTCCGCCCAGAAATTGCTGAAAGTGAATGATACGGTCTTCCCAAAATAACCGTCTGACGGGTTACCCATCAATCCGGCCCGTGCGTAAGAGCGGGTGGTAAGTAACATGGCAATGCCTCCTTAAAAGGTAAATTCCCGACATTATAGCACGGCCCGTAATGAAAGTCAAATCGAGCAAAAAAAAACTGCCTGTCCGCAGAACGGACAGGCAGTCTGTGGAAAAACAGATTATTGGCGTCTGCCGCCACGATTACCGCCGCGGTTGCCACCGCCGGGTCCTCCGAATCCGGGTCCACCGCGTCCGCCGCGTCCGCCGGGGCCGCCAGGCCCGCCGAATCCCGGTCCGCCAAAGCCCATTGAGGTGTTGTCGTAAATGGCTTTGACCTGTTCGACGAAATCATTGACTTCGTTGCCGGAGTAGCCCGCCGCTTTGGCGGTGGAGGCCAACAGCGCGTCGCGCTCGCTGTTGTACAGCTCGCCCAAAGAACGGAACGCCTCGCCGATCTGCTGGCGGGTCTGCTCGTCAACTTCACCGCCGTTTTCGCCGTTTTGGCGGATCTCGCTGAGGAAGTTCAAGGTGTTTAGCAGCTTTTCGTGGTTCTGCTTCTGCTGGGCGGTGAAGTTCGTGGTGTCAACCGCCGCCAGCAACTCGTTGCGCTGGCGCTCGCGCTGCTCAAAACGCTGGCGCCCCTCTTCGCGGCGACGCACCATCTCGGCGTAACCCTCCGGATCGTCCTGCTTCATCTGCTCCATGCGCCGCTGCCACTCTTCACGCCGCCGTTGGCCGCGCTGGCGCCGAGCCTCTTCACTGTCCTCTTCCGATTCGTTTTCCTGCTGGCCATTGGACCTGCGGTTTGCCACCATGCCTTCGAGTTCGGCAATGCGTTTGCGCAACACCTCGACCTCTTTCTCGGCCGCGCTATCCTTAACCGTAACAATTTCCCGGGTGGGTTTTGCCGCGACCACCTTGGTCGTTACCGTTTCCGGTTCTGGTACTTCCTCGGTCATTGTGTGGTACACCCATTCAATGCCGGCGCCAAGCAAAAGGCACGCCACCAGGCTTGCTCCGATAATCACTTTACCTTTGTTATCCATACTACCTCCAAAATGAAATGACAGCAAAAAAATAAACGAAGTCCAGCGTCCGTTATTGCCCGGCAACCAAAAATAGGTGCGTTTGGGCGTAAAAAACGGCTTTTACGGGTTACGGTCGGTAGAAAATCAGATAAGCCTCGGAAACGTACTCGCAAAGCGACTCAAGGGAGTGGTATCCGCTGCGGGTTGATAACTGCCGGTCGTGCCCCAGGGGAAAAACGGAGTGGAATTCGCCGTCGGCGCTGAACCCGTCGATAATCGCGAAATCCAGCGGGTATTTTACGTCGGTGTTCTCTTTGATGACTGTGCTCTCGCGCAACAGCAGCACGGGCTGCGATTTCAATAGCCACTCTTTGATTTCGCCGGCGTGGCTCTCGATGTCGTACTTGTCCACCTTAACAAACGCCTTGGGCTGGATTTTCAACACCCTGGCGCAGTTCTTGACCCATTCCGCAGATTTGTCGCCGAACGTGGCGGATTTCATCCGGCACTCGTGAACCAGCCGACCCATCCGACCGCGCAACGCTTCTTCCTCGGCCATCCGGAAATCCGGCCGGGAAAGGGTCGGGTGGGTGTGTACCCGGTCCATGTTGATTCCGTCGCGGTTGCGTCCGCCCTTGTTTCCGGACCCGCCGGGCAGGGTGCGGTAGTAATTGCCGATGGACATCATGGTGATAAGCGCGTTGGCGGTGTCTTGCACGCCGTTGAATACCTGAAAGTGCCAACGGGTAATAAAGAAATTCCCAATGAAGTTATCGGTAATAAGCGGCGGGCATTCGGTGATATCCTCGGGTTTGGGCAGGGTGACCTTTTTTTCCGATTTGCTGTAGAATACGCCCCTTTCGCTCTTCGCGTAGGCCCGGATGAAGTAAGTGCCGCCGGGCTTGAGGTCGATAATCCGGGCGTCATACCGGTCGCGGTGGAAAAGCGGGAAGTTGGCGTCCTTGCCCAGCACCGGGTGCAGCGAGAATCCGTAGCAGAACCCGTATTCGGTCAGCAACGGTTCGCCGCGGTAAGTCACGTCGGCGTGGGCGCGGAGACTGGTGGGCATGATTTCATCCACTTTTTCCAACTTGATTTGCGGCACCAGCGAGTCGGCGAGCTGTTTTTGGGAAAGGTTGGATTCTTTGAACTCCACGGTAAAGGTGGCCTTCCCGTCCGCAATATGGATTTCCGGAATCTCCAACCCGGCCGGCAGGAAGTTGGGAAGCACCGCTTTGGGGTCGGTCTCGGCGGTGAAGGAGTCGCCGTCGTGGAAATAGGGGTCGGATTTGCCGCGGGCGCGGAAATAGGGGTCGCCGGGTCGGTAGGTGTAGCACATGTCCGGCGGCCCCATCATCGGCGAGGACATGGTGACGTTGATTAAGTGGATGAGCAGACCGTCGTGCGACGGTGCCCCGATCGGGTTGGTTTCGTTGTGCACGTACTCCAGATGGAACATGTAGTTGGGGTGCGCGGCGGGCAGGAAACAGCCCAAAACAACCCCGTCTTCCGCTTTGGAGGAACGCGGGTTCAGGGTGTATGTGCCGCTTTTGGTGTAGGTGGGGTAGGATGAAATCGGCACAAACGCCTGGTAAATGGCGCGGCAGTAGGCCGGTCCGGTCGGGCCCCAAGCCCACGGCAAACTGGGATCGCCAGGCATCCCGTCGTAATTTTCCGTGGCGTGGTAGAAGTCCGGCGCGCCCAGCACGTGGCCCAGCTCGTGCACGATGGTTCCGCCGTCGGACGGGTAGTGGACCTGGGGAATGCTGTTCGGCCACAACGGGTCGCTCCACCGGATCGGCGGGTTGTAATCGCGCAGCATGTTTTTCTCTTCGCGCTTCATCTTGTCGCCCGCGATTTGCAGGTAGAGCGGCTTAATGGCGCGTTCCACGCCGCCGCCGGGACGCCGGTCGATTTTGCGGCAGTAAACGTAGCAGGTGACTTGTCCGGTTTTGGACAGCCGACCGTTTTTTTGCACGAACGCCAGCGCGTCGCGCCGCAACTGGCCGGCGCGCTGTCCGCCGTCGTCAATGCTGCCCCAGCCGATCAGGTTAATGAACGAGTCGTGTTTGCAATAGTAGCCGAGCGGGTGCGGGGCGACATAAACTTTGGGATAAACCGCCAATTCCGGCCAAGTGATGCCTTGGGAGTATTCCTTATAATAATCGACAATGGTCGAACCCCGGATGCGGTTGAGCGCTTCCCTCACTTCCTCGGGTTCGGGCATTTCGCAATCGGGGAAGGCGATTACCACCAGATCCACCTGAAAGGCTCCCTTGAATACCGGGGTGGTGCGGTGCGGCCCGAAGTTCTTGTTGGTTATCTTGCCGGTGGGCTTGTTGCGGAATTCGTCGGGTTGCTCGAAACCTTTGTTGGCTTTTTTGTTTTCCCCTCGGTTGGCGGTAGGCGCGGAGTTCAACGCCAGCGGCAGCGCGGCGCAAATCAGGGTTGCCAGAAGTTTAGTGACGTTTTTAGCGCTTTTCATGGTTGCTCCGTATTAAGAATTGGTTTTGGCGCTCGCGGCGAGAAGTTCGTTCGGGTCGCGGCGTCCGCTAGCGGCGCCGAACAGTTCCAACGCGGCTCCCGCCAGAAACAGTGAGCCGCAAACCACCGCAACGCTGTGGTGGTTTTCCGCCCATTCGGCGGCTGCCGCCACCGCCGCCTTCAGCGATTCGCAACTCTCCGCGTTTTCAATTCCGGCGATATGCATTAACCCCGCTGTTTGGCCAGCGGTCAACGAACGCGGGTTGGGAATTTCTACCGCCCATGCCGCTCCTACATGGGGCGCGAGGGTCCGCAGATGCGACACCGCGTCCTTGTCGCCGCAAAAACCGGCGACGAGCGCGACGGTTTTTTTTATCCGGCAGGATTTAAGCGCTTCCAGCAGCGCCCGCGCGCCTTCGGGATTGTGTGCTCCGTCAATAACCACCGGCGGCTGCTTTTGCGCCAGCTGGAAACGTCCCGGCCACACCACGTTGGCAAATCCGTTGGCAAACGCGGCGTCGGATATTTCCAGCCCGGCATCCGCCGCGCACTCCAACGCGGCGGCGGCGGTCAGCGCGTTTTCCGCCTGAAACGCCCCCGCCAGCGGAAATTTAACCGGCGGCAGCGAGCGGTTCGCCGTGGCGATTTTCAGGGTTTGTCCTTCCAGCGAACGGGCAGACGACGAGATTGATGCCGCCTCTTCGGCCAGAATCAGCCGCGAACCGAGCCGGTTTGCGGTGGCAGCCACCACCGCCCTCGCTTCGTCCGGCATCAGCCCGCATACCACGGGTCGTCCGGCTTTAATGATGCCGGCCTTTTCAGCGGCGATTTTGGCCACGGTGTCGCCCAACCAGTCGCAATGGTCCAGGCCGATGCGGGTGATAACCGATACCAGCGGGGTGACCACGTTGGTGGCGTCCATGCGTCCGCCCAACCCGGTCTCCAGCACCGCCAGCTTGATGCCCAATTGGCTGAAGAGATGGAACGCCAGCGCGGTAAGGCTTTCAAAGTAGGTCACGGGGTCGCCGGTGGCGGTTTCGTAATCACGAACCACCGGCAGCACCTCCGCGGCGGACCGTTCGAGCGCGGCGTCGTCAACCGCGCTGCCGTTGACCATGAAACGCTCGTTGATCTTCAGCAGATGCGGCGAGGTGTAGCGCGCCACCTTGTAACCCGCGTGGCGCAGGACGGATTCGCAAATGGCGGCAGTCGCGCCTTTGCCGTTGGTCCCGGCGATGTGTATTGCCGCCAGCTGCTGATGCGGGTTGCCCAATGCCGCCAACAGGGCCTTGATGGTGTCGAGGCCCGGCTTCATGCCGAAGCGGCGGCGCTCCGCGAGTGATTGGAGCGCCGCCAAGCTGCCGTTCAGAGTGCTGTTGCGGTCATCGGGCTTTTCCATGGTCTGTCGCTGGGGGTTCAGATTTTTATGGACACCGGCGAGACGTGCCAGATGTCGCGCACGTATTCGGAAATGGTGCGGTCGGACGAGAATCGCCCGGAACGCGCCACGTTAATCAGCGCCTTCCGGTTCCACTCCTGGGGTTTGGCGTACAGCGCGTTCACCCGGTCCTGCGTTTCGATGAAACTGCGCAGGTCCGCCAGCAGCATATAGTAGTCGTTGTAATCCAACAGCGTCCGGACAATCTGGTCAAAGCAGCCGCAGGATTTCGGGCTGAAGACGTTTTTGCTGATGGAGTCGATGGCCTCGCGGATTTCGGGGTCGTTCTGGTAGATTTCCCGCGAGGAGTAGGCCGCGCGCAGCGTGTCCACCTCTTCGGCTTTCATACCGAAGATAAACATGTTGTCGTTGCCGACCGCCTCGTTGATCTCGATGTTCGCGCCGTCAAGCGTGCCGATGGTCAACGCGCCGTTCATCATGAGCTTCATGTTGCCGGTACCGGAAGCTTCGGTCCCCGCCAGAGAAATCTGCTCGCTGAGATTGGCGGCGGGAATGATTTTCTCCGCCAGCGACACCCGGTAGTCGGGCAGGAACACCACCTTGATCCGTCCCAGCGTGCGGGGATCGTTGTTTACGACGTCGGCGATGCCGTGGATGAACCTGATGATCAGTTTTGCCATGGCGTATCCCGGCGCCGCCTTTGCCGCGAAGATGAAAGTGCGCGGCGGGATGCTGTAGCTCGGGTCGTCCAGCAGCCGGTTGTAAATCACGATTATGTACAGCGCCAGCAGCAACTGCCGCTTGTACTCGTGCAGGCGCTTGACCTGCACGTCGAATATCGAGGCCGGGTCGACCGTGATGCCGACGGTGTCCCGGATAATCCCGGCCAGCACGGATTTGTTGCGGTTTTTGACCTCGCCGAAACGGCGCAGGAAATCCGCGTCATTGCCGAGCGGTTCAAGTTTCGCCAGCTCGTCGAGGTTGGTGATCCACTTGTCGCCGATGCTTTCGGTGATTAGCCGCGAAAGCTCCGGGTTGGCCTTGAGCAGCCAGCGGCGCTGGGTAATCCCGTTGGTCTTGTTGGAGAAATGGCTGGGGTACAGCTCGTAAAAATCTTTGAACAGCGATTTCTTCAGAATTTCGGTGTGGAGTTTCGCCACGCCGTTAACCGCGCTGGACCCGACTATCGCAAGGTTGGCCATGCGGACCGAACGCTCGTACTTTTCGTTGATGATGCTCATCCGGGCCAGCCGGTCGTTGTCGCCCGGCCACAGGGCGGCGACCTGCTGCAGGAAACGCCGGTTGATTTCGTAAATGATCTGCATGTGGCGCGGCAAGAGTTTCTCCAGCAGCGAGATGCTCCATTTTTCCAGCGCTTCCGGCAGCACGGTGTGGTTGGTGTAGGCGGTGCAGCGGCAGGTCAATCCCCATGCGCGGTCCCAATCCAACTCGTACTTGTCCACCAGCAGCCGCATCAGTTCCGGTATCACCAGCGTGGGGTGGGTGTCGTTCAGCTGGATCGCCGCCTTTTCCGGCAGCAGATCCCAGTCGCTGTTCTCCTGAAGGAACCGGCGCAGAATGTCCTGTATTGAGCACGACACGAAGAAATACTGCTGGCGCAGCCGCAGTTCCTTTCCGGTGTCGATGTTGTCGTTGGGGTAGAGGACCTTGGTCAGGTTTTCCGCCAGCACCTTGGCTTCCACCGCCTCAACGTAAGACCCCTTGTTGAACTCTTCCAGACGGAACTCGTCATCCGCCTTGGCAGACCAGAGACGCAGGTTGTTGACCACCTCGTTGTAGCCCACGATCGGCAGGTCGTAAGGCAACCCGATCACCTTTTCGGTATCGACCCAGCGCCACACGTTGCGCCCGTTGACAATCTGGTATTCGACGCGTCCGCCGAATTGCACGGTTTGGGCGTATTCCGGGCGGGCGATTTCCCAGGGGTATCCGTTTTTAAGCCAGTTGTCCGGCTCTTCGATCTGCTGTCCGTTGCGGATGGTCTGTTTGAAAATGCCGTAATCGTAGCGCAGGCCGTATCCCATCGCCGGGATGTTGAGCGTGGAAAGCGAGTCGAGGAAACAGGCCGCCAGACGCCCGAGGCCGCCGTTGCCCAAACCGGCGTCGGACTCCATGTCGCGCAACTCGTTCCAGTCGACGCCGAAATCCTTTAGGGCCTTGTCGCAGATGTCCTCCATCTTCAGGTTGATCACGTTATTGCCGAGCAACCGCCCGATCAGGAACTCCAGCGACATGTAATAGACGCGCTTGACATTGTTGTTGCGGTAGTAAGACTGCGTTTCTAGCCAGCGCTCGATCAACCGGTCGCGCACGCAGTTGGCGAACGCCAGATAAAGGTCGTGCGTGGTGGCGTTCTGGTACTCCTTGCATTGCGAGTACCGGATGTGAAAGGCGAAATCGCCCTTAAGCCCGTCAACAGTCATTTCAACCCGGTGATCCTTTACGTACCGGGCCATATCAGCGTGTTCCATGCCAAAAGTCTCCTCAATAGCATCGGCGGACTCGCTTGTTTTAATAAAGCCGATTAACCCGCCGACAACCATTAGAATACCATAATCGCGTCCAAAGGTCAATCGCTGGCAATAGCGCGCCAGCGTTTTTCATAGTAATACATTCTCCTCATACTCTGTTATTGTTATTTCGTGAGGACGTAATGTTACGTAACTGTAATTCTCCTAGGTAACCGCAAATAGTTTTTTCGAGTCTAGGTTCAATATCAGTATGTCCTGTACGGCGACATTTTTCATAATGTTCGGTCAGTTGTTTGAGAAATATTTGTTTTGAAGAATCGGTTATCAACCGCAACTCTTCGATTCGATGCAAAAAAGTTTCAGTAGAAACACCGAATTTTTCTTTTGCGTATAATATCAATTCCCAATTCCAGTCTTGAATGCCTATTGCCAATCGGTATGTTAATTCTCTAACCGCCTCTTCAGGAAGTAGAAATGATGCGGCGAATGCTCTAGAAATTGTTTTTGACCCTTTAATGTCCGATATCGGATGACAGCAGTTACCGGAAACATATCGAATGATGTAACCCATTTCGTAAGCTGCGCGAAATCGTTTTCTTTCCACAGTGGTATGTTTTTGTATAAAAATGAATGCTTTTCTCTTTTCTCCATCCCATAATGACCAGCTGTCTTGTCCTGCTGGTAATTTCATTTCTATAACAGGAATTCCCTTGCCTTCAAAAAAAGTTATAGGATTAATTATTCCTGCTGGACCGATACCCCCGGACATACGCACTTCTCGTGCCAATAACGTTCCTGAATTTACAGCAGCCGGATATGATAATGGAATTATCGGGGAAAAACCAAAAATGTGTCCCATTTCTTTTTCCGCGGCGAGTATCTTGTCAATTTCCTGTTTCATTATTTTTTTTGTTTTCCTGTCGAAGTTAGATTCCATTGGATCGTGGACATATCTCATTTGTGTTATTGGATCAATGGCATCTATATTAGATAAATCTGCGCTATAATGATGCGAGCCGACTGTGTCTTGTACAGTGAATAATGGTTCAGAGTTAGTATCAACATCAATACTGTCTAATTTGTCGGATGATAGCAAATCACCTTTTGTCGTATTGATTTGGTGATGTTCATCTACGTAGTTATCACTTTTCGTTTCCCCTAGTAGTGCGGTTACGCTTATACCTAGTGTATTTGCAATTCTTTGTAATGTACGTAATGATGGCTGACCTTTTGCTTTTTCTATATGGCATAATTGGGCAGATGACATTTGCGAACACAAAGCCACCCAACTTTGTTTTAAGCCTTTTGTTTTCCGCAATTCGCGAATGCGTTCACCGACAGACAGTGTGCATGACGGCGTGTTTTCACTATAATGGTTTTTAATCATGCGCGAATTATACCATTATTAGTTAAGAAATTAAAGCGAAAAATTGACTTTTATAAAATAAATTATTATAAAATTCCTTTGACTTTATTGATGTGCATATTTTATAATAAAGCCATGTTTTCAAAGCACTGTAAATCAAACAATTTTATAATGGGTTGTATACCATTTGGGGAATGCCGGGCGAAAACATGTTCCGACGGCTCTCCGGGGACATTCGTCTTCGACCATTGCCGTTATTCGGGATATGTCGCAGAAGGTTTGCTTGCCCTGCTTCCAGTGCCGGTCCGCAATCTTCTGCCGCCAGAAACCCCCTTTCTTGTCTCGCTTCACGATGTCGGGAAGGTGTCGCCAGGGTTTGAGGGTAAGTACTTCATCAAACTTCTGCGCAAATATGCCCCCTCATGGGAAAGCTTGTTCATTAACGGTGATGTGACAACGGATCATGCAACCATCGGGGCACGATCTTTGCAACGCCGCTTTGGATTGCTGGGCGATCATCCTTTGATCTCCGCCGTTGCAGCACATCACGGGTTCAGGCCATCATCCATTCTCGCCACGAACGATGGCCCGTGGCAGAACGAGCGCGTCGAGCTCATCCGAGCGCTCGCCGAAGAATTCGGCATTGCGCCAGAATCGGCCGCGAAGGCGTCTGCCCCCGTTGATCTTCTCACGGGCATCACCTGCGTTGCGGACTGGATTGCATCCGATGAAGAATTCTTCCCGCCAAACGAACCACCACTTTCTTCCGACGATGGTCGCAAGCGGGCAGCAAACGCGCTTGTCCAATGCGGATTTGTGCGGCCGTCATTTCGGCGTGGCTTATCCTTCTGGGACGTTTTTGGTTTCAATCCTCGTCCGGCGCAGTCCGCATTTCTGGAGGAAATCTCTTCGCCAGGAGTCTATGTCCTCGAAGCCCCGATGGGGATGGGCAAGACGGAAGCCGCGCTCTACGCCGCTTATAAGCTCGTTGAGGCCGGATGCCATTCCGGTCTCTACTTCGCCCTTCCGACGCGCCTCACGAGCGACCGCATCCACGATCGTGTCCGAGCGTTCCTGCAAGCTGTTTCGATCGGAGGCTCGGCGGTGAAGCTCGCACACGGACAGGCGTGGCTGAAGGAATTCGAGTCTGGAGCCGAAGGCTCGGACCGGGAGGCGGGCACCCGCCCGCCGCCGTGGTTCAACCCCTCAAAACGCGGCTTGCTCTTCCCGTTCGCCGTGGGGACGATCGACCAGGCGTTGCTTGCCGTGCTCAATGTGAAGCACTCGTTCGTCCGTTCGTTCGGGCTTGCGGGGAAGGTCGTCGTCCTCGACGAAGTCCACAGCTACGACGCCTACACAGGGACGCTCCTTGACGAGCTGGTCAAGCGTCTCCGAGAACTGGGCTGCACGGTAATCATCCTTTCGGCAACGCTGACCGCCGCGCGCCGCGCCGCGTTGTTCGGCTCCGACGCACCTGCCGGCGACGGCTATCCGCTTCTTGCCGGCGTTCGCGCCGGAACCGAAGAGCGGATTGTCCGCTCGCTGGAGCCGCCGCCATCCCGTTCCGTCCGGCTCCGCTGGATTGACGCCTCCGCGATGTCCCCGCTTGAGGAGGCGGTAGCGAAGGCCCGCACCGGGTGCAATGTCCTCTGCATCGCCAACACCGTCGCGACGGCTCAGGAATGGTTCCGCTCGCTGAAGGCAACGATGGCGGAAAACGAGTTCCCCGTCGGTCTCCTCCATTCGAAGTTCACCGGGACGGACCGCGAACGAATCGAGAAAGACTGGATGTCAAAGCTTGGAAAGCCGCCCAAGACCGGCTCTGATCCGCGGCCGTGCGGGTCGATTCTCGTCGCCACCCAGATCGTCGAGCAGAGCGTGGACATCGACGCGGACTGGATGCTCTCCGAACTCGCCCCGGCAGACATGCTCCTGCAACGTCTCGGGCGTCTCTGGCGCCACGACCGAGAGGCTCGTCCCGTTTCCGAACCGGAACTGGCGGTCGTCTGCGCGCGGATGCCTGCGGACGACCTGTCGGACCTTCCGTCCGACACCAAGGAGCTTGAATCCTTCTTTGGTCGCGGTGTCTGGGTCTATGCACCCTACATTCTGCTCCGCACATTCGAGACGCTGCGTGATCGCAAGGTCGTCTGCGTCCCAGACGACATTCGTCCGCTACTTGAGATCGTCTATTCCGAAACAATACCTGATTCCGAGCTGCACAAGTCTCTCTACGCCGATATGAAGGCGAAGGCCGCCAAGCTCCGGCAGCTCGCCCGGATGGGAGAGGCCGACTCGTTGCCGACGCGCGATGACAACGAAGAATCGGCGGAAACGCGCTACAACAGCCGCCCGACCGTTTCGTTGCTGCTCGTCCGCGATCTCGATGCCGCCGCAAGCCGCTCGGCCGCTTCCGCCACACTCCTCGATGGACAGTCCGTCTCGATCTCCCTGTTCCAGCGCAACTTTAAGGTTACGCGCGCGCTTTACGTAAATCTCGTCCAAGTAGCTCCAAACGACACGCTCCGCGAGGAAAAGTTAAATCACAGAACAGAGATACTTTCACAACACTTTTTCGCGTCCGAAACGCCCCTCGTCTGCCTTTGGGATCTAGAATCCGGTGCCCTTCGGCTTCAAGGCTCCGGGGCGGACACCGGCTACCGCTATACGACCGAACTGGGCGCGGTACGGATGCGAAACGAAGAGGCGTCATCCTCGCACAACGCGGGCAATGCCGACGATCCCGACTTCTTCTTCGACAATGGAAACGACTGGTAACCCATGAACGACGAAAACACCTACAACCTCATCGACGAGCCCTGGATTCCCGTGCTGATGCGGGACGGGACGAACCGATCGGTCTCGATCGGCGCAATTTTCGCCGACGGTGACGGAACGATTGCCGACCTCGCGCTCAACCCCTACGAGCGCATTGCCGTGTTCCGTCTCCTTCTCTGCATCGCGCAGGCCGCCCTCGGCCCCGAACGGCTCAAGGATGAGTCCGGCTGGCTCGCCGCGAAGGACATGGTTGGCCCTGTCGCCTCGGACTACCTAAAGAAATGGCACGACCGATTCTTCCTCTATGGTCCGCATGCCTTCCTGCAACCGGACAGCATCTCGTTAGCTAAACCCGATGGGGTGACACCATGCGACAAGCTTGTTTTTCGGCTCGCGTCTGGAAACAATTCAACCCTCTTCGACCATGAAGCCACCAACGGGGCTCGCATGCTTTTTGACGCGGAACTTGCACTTGGGCTTCTTGTGTATCAGAACTTTTCATCAGGCGGATTGTCCGGTCAATGTGTTTGGGACGGAATACTCACCGAGAAAAGCATACAAGGTGCTCCCTGTCGTGAGAGGTCTATGCTCTTCACGATTGTCGCCGGCGACACCTTGGTCGATTTCGTCTGGCTGAATCTCGTCACAGATCCGTGGATTCACGACTCGTTGAAGACCGATTGGGGACATCCATTCTGGGAGTTCGAGAAGCTTACAAGAGAAACGGTTTCTGGCAACGAGAATACCTACCTTGGCCATCTCGCACCTCTTTCCAGGGCCATCAAGTTGACGCGAGGGTCCCCGATGTGCATTCTTGGCGAAGCCTTGTCGTATCCGCAGATTCCGGCTTGGCGTGAACCGATGGCCAGCGTCAAGCTTCAGAGGGGAACGAAGAAAGGCGAATTCACGGAAACCTATGTCTCATCCAATCCGGCACGGATGCCTTGGCGCGAACTTTCCAGCATTCTTGCAGTCCGCGAAACGGGAGGCCGGAAATCGGCGCTTGTGCTCCGGCACCTCGAATCAATGCCCGAGATGGTATTCACGCTTTGGACGGGAGGATTGTATTCGGAGAAGGCGAAGGAAGTTGACACAGTGGAATGGAAGGTTCGGCTTTCGGTAGATCTCCTGGAAGAACCTTCCATGCGACGCTACGAAGAGTCAATTGCATGGGCAGACCGTCAGCGGAGTGGTCTGTATTTCGCCGTGGAGGAATACGCCAAGGATGTTTTCATTGACGACGTTTCTCGGTTCTCTGTTCCAGCGGAACGCTTCTATTGGGACATTCTCGCACAGCCGAAAAACCAGAAGCTAATCCTAGACATTGGCTCGCCGACCTACAAGGACGACTGGAAGGAGGCAACGCATAAGGCTGCCGAGGATTCCTACCGTCGCGCCTGCCCCGCGATGACGGCGCGGCAGATGGAGGCCTTTGCGCAGGGTTTCTCCAAACTTACTATTTCGGACAAAAACGAGAAAAACGATTGATGGATGCCATGAGCAACGAAAAGAACGACAACACCAACTCGTTTCTGATTTACCAGGACGACAACGGCGTTTCGAATGTCACGGTTCGGTTTGAGGGAGAGGATGTCTGGCTGACAGCGGAACAATTACAGACATTGTTTCAAGCGAGCCAGCAAGATGTCAATCACCATATCCAGCAGATATATGCGGACAGTGAACTTCAACGGGAGACAACTAACAAAAAATTTTTGTTAGTTCGAAACGAAGGCAACAGATCAGTAAAACGGCAGATTCATCACTACAACCTCGACATGATCCTCGCAATCGGAATGCGGATCCGGAGTGAAGTCGCCGTCCGCTTCCGCCAATGGGCCATCCGGCATCTTCATGAGTTCGCAGTCAAAGGTTTCACGATCGATGATAATCGGCTCAAAGGGGACCGTAATCGGTATTTTCGCGAGCTTCTCCAGCGAATCCGCGACATTCGGATGAGCGAGAGGAACTTTTATCAGAAGGTGACGGACATCTTCGCGACAAGCATCGACTATGATCGGTCTAACGATATCACCCGCACGTTCTTCGCGACCGTCCAGAACAAACTCCACTACGCCGCACACCGCCATACGGCGGCGGAATTGATCCATGAACGGGTCGATGCGAATAAGCCGATGGTCGGCATGACGAATTATGATGGCACGTACATCACCGAAGACGATGTGAAGATCGCCAAGAATTATCTGACAGAACGAGAGCTTGAGTATTTGCGACTCCTCGTCTCCCAATTCCTCGATTTCGCAGAATTTCAGGCCCTCGAACAGCGGCCAATGCGGATGCGCGATTGGGTAGAAAAACTTGATGCCATGTTAACATTGTCCGGAAGTCAATTACTGACCGGTAGTGGTTCCATTTCACACGAAGAGGCCTGTCGCAAGGCAGTTGCCGAATTCCGCGAATACCGTCGCCGTGAAATGCTCCAGTATGAAAGTGATTTCGACCGGGCTGTCAGGGAACTTTCGCCCCGGCTAATCCATCTTCATTTAGCGAATGACTGCAAAGGAGAATCCATGAACGAAAAAAATGACTACCCGATCAACCGATTCCTTGGGAAGGTTATACAGGCGGTCGCGAAAGATGACCGCGGTTACCTCGCAGAGCTCCGCCGCGGACTCAGTCAAACGACACAAGACCAAGCATGGGAACATCTGATTCCATATTGTGCCGACTTCGATACGGACGCTGCGCATCGCATCATCTGGTGTACAATCGGCGGCCTTGCGGCAATGTTGCTTCCTGAAGGGCTATCCACAACCGAGCCGTGGAGTAATCTCGGAACTACGATGCGTTCTTTAGCCAAGGGTTCCGGCGAAGGCGATGAATCGAAAGCGCTCAAATCTTTCGAACCGAAATTCCGGAGATTCCTTTCCTGTACCGACACCGATTCACTCTGCGAAATGGTTGCCGGTATCGGACGAGCCGCAAAGGCGAAGAGTATTCCCGTCAATCTGTCTACACTCTTCTGGGACCTTTGGACATGGAACGAGCCAAACAAGCGCGAAGAAACGCGGCTCAAATGGGCAAAACAGTATTATCGAGTATTCGAACCGAAAGAAATGTCATCTTCTGAAGGGGAGATACTTACATGAAAACTTTTCTTAGCCAGACCGAACTCCGGTGGTTGTGGGCACTAAAACAGGGTCTAGGTGACCCCTACAAATTACACCAGTGGATTTGGGACACTTTACCAGACGCCCCCGATACGAAACGAGACTTTCTCTTTCGTTTTGATGTTTTGGACCATACCCTCCGCATTCTTTTACTCTCTGAACGCATTCCTGACAATGGTAACGAGGTAACTTGGAAAACAACAGAAGTCTCGTCCTCGTTTCTCGGACATGGCACCTATCGCTTTCAACTTCGTGCGAACCCGACGTTTCGCCGTGCGGCAGACCATAGACGTCTAGCGATCTTTGACGAAGAAAAGATTCGCGAATGGTTTATGCGCAAGTTCTCTGATGCCGGATGCGAGGTACTAAGTCTTGAGACAACTGCTCCTCGAAGGCTCCAATTCCGCAAGGGGAACGAGCAGCATCTGGGAACTATTTATTCTGTCGATGCGTCTGGCGTACTTATCGTCAACGATGAAGCCGCCTTTCGTGCCGCATTCGATACCGGAATCGGTCCAGCCAAAGGTTTTGGTTTTGGACTTCTTCTTCTTCAACCCATTCAACTCTAACCCTAACCAACAAGGAAATCATCATGAACCTCATTGAATTGCATATCCTGCAGTCCTTCCCCGTAACCTGTCTCAACCGCGATGACCTCGGTGCCCCGAAATCGGCTCGGTTTGGAGGTGTCGAACGTGCCCGCATCTCCAGCCAGTGCTGGAAGCGAGCCGTACGAGAACTTGCACACGAAATGAAACCCGAACTTTTCGGTGCGAGCCGGAGCAAGATTCTCGGCCCTGCAATTGAGAAAGCGGCAACGGAACTCGGTGCGGATGAAAAGATGACTGCCGCTGTCAAAGAAATCATTTTGACCGCCATGAATCGGGACGAAAAAAAGCAAGACACAATCAAAACCTTATTCTTTTTCTCTCCTGAATCACTCAAGAATGTCATCCGTCCACTTGTTACGGACGGAGATCGAAAATTATCTTCGGTAATTGTTGATAGTATTCTTTCTGACGATGATAAGAAAAAGAAGAAGGGCTTAAAAGATGCAGAAAAGGCCACCAAAGACCTTCTCAAAGCATTTAGCGAAAAAGTGTCTGATGCCGCCGATATCGCGTTCTTCGGACGCATGGTTGCCGATGACGCCTCTCAAACCGTCGAAGGGGCGGCACTCTTCAGCCACGCCCTTTCCACACATGCAGTCCGTAGTGAATTAGACTTCTTTAGCGCTGTGGATGACGAGAAGAAGAACGCCGACAATTCCGATGATGCAGGAGCGGGCCAACTCGGTGACATCGAATACAACTCTGCTTGCTATTACCGCTATATTGGGATCAATCTTGATCTGCTCAAGAAAAGTAACCTCTTCGACCAGGCGCAGATCAAGGCCGTCTTGGAGAACTTCATCAAGGCCACAATCCTCGCGGTTCCCGCCGCGCGCAAGAACTCAATGTTCGGGCAGGGGTTACCGTCCTACGTCCTCGCAGTGAAGCGCGAGGGACAACCGCTTTCGCTCGCCAACGCCTTCGAGAAGCCGGTCGCCGCAAAACGGGGCGAAGGATATGTCGCACCCTCGATTGCCGCGCTTAAAAAGGAATGGGAGGATCTCAAGGCCGCGTTCGGCATCGACAGTGGGGTCAAGTGTGAAATTGAGAAAGGCAAGGAGGGAACGAAATCGCTAATTGACCTTATCAATGAACTTCTCGCGGACATCGTCTAGGAGGGATGCCGATGAAGCATCTGGCACTCTACTTGCGAGCACCATTACAAAGCTGGGGCGCATCAAGCAAGTTTGGCGACCGCGGAACACTCGACGCACCCACGCGAAGCGGTTTGCTTGGTCTGCTCGCGGCCGCCTGCGGCGTCGATAAGAACGACGAGGAGCGTGACCGCGAATGGCTTTCCCGCGCAACGAAGCTTTCAATGATAGCCCTCGTCTTCCAGCGCGGCGACCGCATGACCGATTACCATACGGTCGGTGCCCGCTATGACAAGGACGATCCATGGCAGCGGAGGATGATTCCGACAACTGCCGATGGAAAGCCGAGGGGAACGGATCTGACGCACCGAGACTACTTGACGGATTCCGTTTTTGGTGCGATCCTTTCGGGTGATGATACGCTAGTCGATGAGATGGCAGCGGGTCTCACCGATCCCGTCTGGGGTGTCTGGCTCGGCAGAAAAAGTTGTATCCCGACGGAACCGATTCTCGCGGGCGTATTCGATTCAGAAGACAACGCACGGGAAGCCCTTGCGATGCGTCTTCGTGCCTCGCTGGAACGCAGTGGCGGGAAAGTTGCGGACGATGACTCCACAGATGTGAAAATTTCCGTTTTGGAGGCGTCTGTGGGCGAAGAAGAGGAAATATTGCTTGATGTTCCCGTTTCCTTCGGGAAGCGGGAGTTTAACGCGCGGCGGATTCGGCGAGAAATCAACGAAACTGAAAAGGAGAAGTAATTGCCGATTTTCGAGAAGCCTCCGTTGGAAACCATTCCGCCCGTACGCGAGCGGTGGACACCGCTCTATCTAGAGCACGGAAGAATCGAGGTGGATGATTCTTCCGTGAAATGGATCGGGGCGGACAGGACGGTCATGCGGATTCCCGTCGCAACGCTTTCGGCGTTGATGCTCGGACCCGGCACGACCGTCACCCATGCCGCCATGAAAGCATGCGCCGTCTGCGATACGCCAGTCTGCTGGATCGGTGCAGACGGGATGCACTTTTTTGCAACAGGTGCCGCCACGTCCCATGACAACGAGCGGGCGCGCATACAAGCGGAACTTGCGAGCATATCACGGACGCGGGACGCGGTGGCGCGGAAGATGTTCGCTATGCGCTTCACGGATGTCGATGTTTCAAAGTATTCCGTCAAAGAGTTACGGGGATTCGAAGGTCGGCGCGTCAAGCGGCTCTATCATGAGATGGGGCTCAAATATGGTGTCTCATGGAAAGGCCGAAATTACGACACATCGAATTGGGATCTTGCCGACGGAATCAACCGAGCGGTTTCAGCTGCCAATGCCGCCCTTTACGCCTTAACGACGGCCGTTGTGACCTCAATGGGATATTTGCCGCAACTGGGATTTATCCATACAGCAGGAATGTTGTCATTTGTTTATGACATCGCGGACATCTACAAACCCATCACAACGTTGCCTGCCGCATTCGAAACACTCAGCATTAACGCTAATGCAAATGAGGACGATGTAATCGCACGACTCAAGTTTTATGTTGAGCGTGAAAAGATCCTTTTCCAAATGCCGATTGACATAGAAAAACTGGTGTCTAAACCATGACTGTCATTTTCGCAAACGATATTCCCCCATCCGCACGCGGACTCCTTCGGCGATGGTTCATCGAACCTAAGCCAAACGTGTTTGTTGGGAGCGTCAATTCACGCACACGAGAAAAGACACTCGATTACATACGGCGAAATGCGCCAGGGCTCGCAATGTTGGTCATCTTTGACGAGAAGAATTCGCAAGGTTTTACGATTCTTTCGTATGGGGATACAGACCGAAGTATTGTCAGGAAAAGCGGATTGGCATTAATCCTTGAGAATCCAAAAGATGTTCTAGAAAGGATTAGGTAAGTTGACGCTTTTGGAACAATCTTTATGTCTATTGAAAGGCATTTCCCCCGAAGCTGAAATTAGACTTCGGCATGTAGGAATTACCTCTTGTCGGCAACTGTCCGAAAATGCCGACTTGTATTTCTCGCCCAATCATGCCAATCGAATCAGGGAATCGTTCAACGAATGGACCCTAGCGCGTTCGTGTGGGCTAGTGGACTGGGAGATCAGCCATCTTCCATCTGGGCATCGGGTACGTGCGTTATTCGATTACTGGGCGGATGCCCTATTCTACGACATTGAGACCGACGGCACAAACTCGACATCATGCATCACCTGCATATCGACAATACATAACGGTGAGGCTTGCTCGTTCTGGCGAGGTCACAATCTGACGGATTTCCTTGGCGAATGGGCAAAAGCGAAAATACTTGTAAGTTTCAATGGAAAACGGTTCGACACGCCGATTGTATGCAGGGCGTTTGGTTTGACATCCATTCCCGCCCAAATTGATTTAATGGATGAAGCGGCACATTATGGATACCGAGGTGGCTTAAAGAAGATCGAACAGCAAATTGGTTTTTCTAGGAAGAATTCTATATGTATCGATGGTCAAACGGCTATATGTTTTTGGAATGATTATGTAAAACGTCAATCAAATGATTCGCTCGAATCATTGTTATTGTATAACCAAGAAGATGTGTTATCGCTGGTTGTGTTGGCAAAAAAATTATTAAAATTATCTATTGAAAACACATTGATCATTGACAATTGAAGTTTCCAATTTTTTTTGGTAAACTATAGTGAGTCTTAAGGGATTTCCGAATTTTTTCTAAAAAAATAAGAAAAACCCTTAAGAAATGAGTCTTTTCCCCACGCGAGTGGGGATGTTCCGAGGTCCGCGTTAACGATCAGGCGGTTGAGCGCCTTTTCCCCACGCGAGTGGGGATGTTCCGCAGTCCGGCGACCTGGAGATCAACATCAACAGCTTTTCCCCACGCGAGTGGGGATGTTCCGTTTGACATAATGAATTAGCCGACACCTTCGGTCTTTTCCCCACGCGAGTGGGGATGTTCCGACTAGCAGGAGCAAATTCAGGCGCGCTAACGTCTTTTCCCCACGCGAGTGGGGATGTTCCTAACTGCCCAACGCAGGTCTTGGATCGATATACCTTTTCCCCACGCGAGTGGGGATGTTCCGAATCAAATGATAATGCGGCCGATGAGTCTGTCCTTTTCCCCACGCGAGTGGGGATGTTCCGATAATCAGCCAAACTACCAGCCTGCATATTAGCTTTTCCCCACGCGAGTGGGGATGTTCCGCTTAGCGGCACGATAACGAGCCATTTGTGCAGCTTTTCCCCACGCGAGTGGGGATGTTCCGCTCACTGCTTCTATGGGTCGGTTGATTCCGTTCTTTTCCCCACGCGAGTGGGGATGTTCCTGCATATACACGTCGACACGGTGCATCATAGGACTTTTCCCCACGCGAGTGGGGATGTTCCGCCGGGGGGTCGCTCCGGATGATGGATTCGCCGCTTTTCCCCACGCGAGTGGGGATGTTCCGCCGTCCATGCGGCAGCCAACGCGGACCATGACCTTTTCCCCACGCGAGTGGGGATGTTCCGCTTACCAAATGGCTGGCGTTCTTTGTTGAGCCCTTTTCCCCACGCGAGTGGGGATGTTCCGGCGTTGGCGGCGCAGGCGGCGTTGGCGGCGGACTTTTCCCCACGCGAGTGGGGATGTTCCGTGTTTGATTCTACTGGCGTGCCCTTTGCCTCGCTTTTCCCCACGCGAGTGGGGATGTTCCGGACTTTGTTCCTGCATAGCCAGGCAATATCTCCTTTTCCCCACGCGAGTGGGGATGTTCCGGCGCAGGCGGCAATCGAGACGGTGCGGAAGAACTTTTCCCCACGCGAGTGGGGATGTTCCGACATGGGGGATTCGTGGTATTCCAAGCCAGCGCTTTTCCCCACGCGAGTGGGGATGTTCCGACGGAGGCGGCAAGATGGAAGAGTTAAAATGCCTTTTCCCCACGCGAGTGGGGATGTTCCGGACGGCTAATACCAGAGCTTTACTGGGATTACCTTTTCCCCACGCGAGTGGGGATGTTCCGTTGCGAGGAGATTACAAGCTCGTTCCCGATAGCTTTTCCCCACGCGAGTGGGGATGTTCCGCGAGACCTGTGGTTCAACATCGCTGGCAGGTACTTTTCCCCACGCGAGTGGGGATGTTCCGGTCACGTTCAAGAAGGAACACACGGCGCAGTTCTTTTCCCCACGCGAGTGGGGATGTTCCGGGCGAAAGCCCTTCCCCCTCTTTCCGCACTATCTTTTCCCCACGCGAGTGGGGATGTTCCGGTCCTTGCAAAATATCCTGATGGTTTGGCAAACTTTTCCCCACGCGAGTGGGGATGTTCCTCTCCGCCAGCGAGGCTGGAGCGGTATCCGCCACTTTTCCCCACGCGAGTGGGGATGTTCCGCTTACTTGTGGTATGGGTACTTTGGTGCCATTCTTTTCCCCACGCGAGTGGGGATGTTCCTTTGGTTGGATGGAAATCCCCTACGCCGCAATGCTTTTCCCCACGCGAGTGGGGATGTTCCGTGGCTTGAGCGCAATGCCCGTGGCGGTATTCGCTTTTCCCCACGCGAGTGGGGATGTTCCGCCGCTTCTCCAGCTTCGGCACGGAAAACGTAGCTTTTCCCCACGCGAGTGGGGATGTTCCGGCGGGTTTTCCGTGCTGTCGCAGTATGCGGCGCTTTTCCCCACGCGAGTGGGGATGTTCCGCCTCGCTGCCGTGAAGCTCCTCCGCCGTCTCCCTTTTCCCCACGCGAGTGGGGATGTTCCGCCGCCTTCCCGCCGACAAACATTTTTGGTCTGCTTTTCCCCACGCGAGTGGGGATGTTCCGCGTCACCAGCCGGATCTCGCAAGGCGGGTTTTCTTTTCCCCACGCGAGTGGGGATGTTCCGGGGACAACGCCATCAGATAGCACATGCAGATCCTTTTCCCCACGCGAGTGGGGATGTTCCGTGTCGAAATTCTTCCAAATCAAGCGGGTTGGACTTTTCCCCACGCGAGTGGGGATGTTCCGTTTAATCTCTCGCATGAGAATAAACTTACTTGCTTTTCCCCACGCGAGTGGGGATGTTCCGTCCTCCCGGCGGGTGCCGGGCGGGACTTACCACTTTTCCCCACGCGAGTGGGGATGTTCCGGCCACCCTCCCGGCGCAAACGGGATATCCCGCCTTTTCCCCACGCGAGTGGGGATGTTCCGTTTCCGTGCGCCGTTCCGGAAGTGCGGCTCTCCTTTTCCCCACGCGAGTGGGGATGTTCCGAACTCTTCGTCCGTCTTGCAGGTGCTAAACGCCTTTTCCCCACGCGAGTGGGGATGTTCCGTCACCCCGCCGGGGGCTTTAACGAAACGAGAACTTTTCCCCACGCGAGTGGGGATGTTCCGAGCTTCTGTTCGTTTAACAACCGGCGGCCGCGCTTTTCCCCACGCGAGTGGGGATGTTCCGCAGGACCGGACCATTGACATTTCCGCAAACAACTTTTCCCCACGCGAGTGGGGATGTTCCGCTCACGCTGCCAGTTTTGCTCTCGCCTATAAGCTTTTCCCCACGCGAGTGGGGATGTTCCGTCCGTCGCGCAGTCGATCCCCGCCAGAAGCTGCTTTTCCCCACGCGAGTGGGGATGTTCCGATCGGCCGCCTCCCGTTCGCCGTCCGCAACGACTTTTCCCCACGCGAGTGGGGATGTTCCGCGTCCGCCGGAACTTCGGCGCACGGCGTGTTGCTTTTCCCCACGCGAGTGGGGATGTTCCGCCGGCGGACCCGGAGGCGTACGAGAAGTACGTCTTTTCCCCACGCGAGTGGGGATGTTCCCACTTCAAAAGCAAATACGCAACGCTTGACGAGCTTTTCCCCACGCGAGTGGGGAT
>DBXY01000063.1:0-15980 GCA_002309765.1 Verrucomicrobia bacterium UBA1200 | reverse complement strand
CCCACGCGAGTGGGGATGTTCCGGGCAAAGCGACCACACTGGCCACCTGCTCATACTTTTCCCCACGCGAGTGGGGATGTTCCGTTACTTGGCAGGAGCTCGGCAAACGCTGGGTACTTTTCCCCACGCGAGTGGGGATGTTCCGCGGAAAGACGCGCCAAGCGGCTTGTTGCCGGACTTTTCCCCACGCGAGTGGGGATGTTCCGCCTCAACGTTAGCGGCGGCGAATCCGAAGTGGCTTTTCCCCACGCGAGTGGGGATGTTCCGCCATTCCCAATGCGTGAGGACGAGAACGGAATCTTTTCCCCACGCGAGTGGGGATGTTCCAGAGACCGCCGCAGGGGCGGAATCCCTCGCCAACTTTTCCCCACGCGAGTGGGGATGTTCCGACCCGGAGACGGGTGCTGTGGTCGCGCTTGTGCTTTTCCCCACGCGAGTGGGGATGTTCCGATGTCAGAGGCGGCTACGTTCCTAAATTCTTTCTTTTCCCCACGCGAGTGGGGATGTTCCGACACTGCTCGTTCCAGCCATCCCGCGCCCTTCCTTTTCCCCACGCGAGTGGGGATGTTCCGAGTTACAAATCCATCGTTGAGATCGCGACGATCTTTTCCCCACGCGAGTGGGGATGTTCCGAGGGCGAGGAAATCGAAATCGATGACGAAGAACTTTTCCCCACGCGAGTGGGGATGTTCCGGCGACGAGCAGTTTCACGGCCATGTTGGCGGCCTTTTCCCCACGCGAGTGGGGATGTTCCGCCGGGACTTACAGTCGCAGGAGTGATAATCAACTTTTCCCCACGCGAGTGGGGATGTTCCGGCTCTTTATGATAATCTTGTTGGTACTCCAGCCTTTTCCCCACGCGAGTGGGGATGTTCCGACTCCTATTTTTCGTGTCATGAGTCGTAGGCCCTTTTCCCCACGCGAGTGGGGATGTTCCGGGGCCTCCCCAGCTAGGGGGGGAGGGGGCGGACTTTTCCCCACGCGAGTGGGGATGTTCCGGAATGTAATGCCCTGTACTCATATGATTAAGCCTTTTCCCCACGCGAGTGGGGATGTTCCGGGTGGGCAATAGTTTGATTACCATCCTTACCACTTTTCCCCACGCGAGTGGGGATGTTCCGTATGGTACGATAATCTTGTTCGGACAAGCCAACTTTTCCCCACGCGAGTGGGGATGTTCCGTATTTCCTGTTCGCCCAGATTAGCGAACTCGGCTTTTCCCCACGCGAGTGGGGATGTTCCGTGGAATAGCCCTTCCGCGCAAATGGCTCGTTACTTTTCCCCACGCGAGTGGGGATGTTCCGCGCATTTCGCAACTTTTTTTGATTTTTTTTTTCTTTTCCCCACGCGAGTGGGGATGTTCCGTGTTTCCATAAAACTCCATATTGGAGGTTTTCCTTTTCCCCACGCGAGTGGGGATGTTCCGAACAGGGGCATTTTCAAAAATGCGGCCTAAATCTTTTCCCCACGCGAGTGGGGATGTTCCGCACTCGCCATATCCTAATCAACTGTTCTTGTGCTTTTCCCCACGCGAGTGGGGATGTTCCGCTGTACAGGATTACCACGCTGTGCCCAAGGCACTTTTCCCCACGCGAGTGGGGATGTTCCGAACGTTTATCGTTATCGCCGTGAGCAAAATTGCTTTTCCCCACGCGAGTGGGGATGTTCCGGCTGTTTATGATAATATTGTTGCTAAACCAGCCTTTTCCCCACGCGAGTGGGGATGTTCCGCCCAGACTTACTACCGCCGGAGGGGTTAAATCCTTTTCCCCACGCGAGTGGGGATGTTCCGATGAAGCAATGGTTTTTGGCCATATTGGCAATCTTTTCCCCACGCGAGTGGGGATGTTCCGGGCTTTCGGTCGAGTTGGCGACGCTGGCGCAACTTTTCCCCACGCGAGTGGGGATGTTCCGTGAGGGTTCACCCCGTTCTTCCGCACCGTCTCCTTTTCCCCACGCGAGTGGGGATGTTCCGTTTGTTAATAAGCTTGCAAATAACTTGTAGATCTTTTCCCCACGCGAGTGGGGATGTTCCGACGGACGAAGAGTTCTTCGCGATGTGCGTGGTCTTTTCCCCACGCGAGTGGGGATGTTCCGAAGTTTCAGCTATATCGTGATTGAGAAAGGTACTTTTCCCCACGCGAGTGGGGATGTTCCGACTCCAGCGACCCCCACACCGCGTCGAGCTGCCTTTTCCCCACGCGAGTGGGGATGTTCCGTTGCTTGGTAGGCGTTTTCGGTTTTTCGCATGCTTTTCCCCACGCGAGTGGGGATGTTCCGTTGACATAATATGCATTAGCCGACACCTTCGGCTTTTCCCCACGCGAGTGGGGATGTTCCGTCTCTCGACCGTGTTGCCGACGCATCTCCATACTTTTCCCCACGCGAGTGGGGATGTTCCGTCATGACCAGCCTGCCCCCATCCGAAAAGATCCTTTTCCCCACGCGAGTGGGGATGTTCCGGGATGCGCAACCGTTTGATTGCCATCCCTGCCCTTTTCCCCACGCGAGTGGGGATGTTCCGCACATGCAAATCATCAACTTCGCTGTGGCCTTCTTTTCCCCACGCGAGTGGGGATGTTCCGGACTTGTTCACAAATGCTTTGCCCTGGGCGCACTTTTCCCCACGCGAGTGGGGATGTTCCGTTGACTTGCGGAATGGGAACACTTGTTCCTTTCTTTTCCCCACGCGAGTGGGGATGTTCCGATCAACGATAAGGTTGGTTTTGGCTGCAACAGCTTTTCCCCACGCGAGTGGGGATGTTCCGTTTGGCGTAGTTATTCTGTCATTGTCATGTGACTTTTCCCCACGCGAGTGGGGATGTTCCGGCCTTTCAGGCTGATGTCCCGTAGGCCTGGTACTTTTCCCCACGCGAGTGGGGATGTTCCGCCTTTGCTTTGACATACTCCCAGTCTCTAGGGCTTTTCCCCACGCGAGTGGGGATGTTCCGAACGGAAATCGAGTTCACGCTGCCAATTTTGTCTTTTCCCCACGCGAGTGGGGATGTTCCGCTTAGCGGCACGGTATCGAGCCATTTGCGCACCTTTTCCCCACGCGAGTGGGGATGTTCCGATTTGGATTTAGGCCAGCCTTGCGAAGATCTGCTTTTCCCCACGCGAGTGGGGATGTTCCGATATTGCTGGTTCGTTGTCTGATTACCTTGGTCTTTTCCCCACGCGAGTGGGGATGTTCCGATAATTCTGGCTCTTTGTCTGATTATCTTGGTCTTTTCCCCACGCGAGTGGGGATGTTCCGTTCTTCAAACTTCCTCTACTGATTCCACATCGCTTTTCCCCACGCGAGTGGGGATGTTCCGCTTAATCCTAACTTGATTTATGGTAGTGTTGGCTTTTCCCCACGCGAGTGGGGATGTTCCGCGCAACGGATGCAAAATGGGGTTACGGATCATCTTTTCCCCACGCGAGTGGGGATGTTCCGATTATAAGCATTTGAACCAATTTCATCATCACCTTTTCCCCACGCGAGTGGGGATGTTCCGCCTTGCGGCACGATAACGAGCCATTTGCGCCGCTTTTCCCCACGCGAGTGGGGATGTTCCGGCTGAAACCTTCATGTGAGAATCCAGACTTGCCTTTTCCCCACGCGAGTGGGGATGTTCCGGACTGGCGCGCGGCGGTCAGGACGTGGGCGATCTTTTCCCCACGCGAGTGGGGATGTTCCGGCAGCTGACCCCCGCGCCGACCATCTCCAAAGCTTTTCCCCACGCGAGTGGGGATGTTCCGTGGAAGTCGTGGACCTAAGTGGATTATAAGTGCTTTTCCCCACGCGAGTGGGGATGTTCCGCGTCGGCGGGCATTCACCGTCCCACTCTCCACCTTTTCCCCACGCGAGTGGGGATGTTCCGGCGGTGGTGGCCTACACCGTGCAACAGTGCGGCTTTTCCCCACGCGAGTGGGGATGTTCCGCGCCGCACGCTCTCGGTGAGGTCGGCCACGCTCCTTTTCCCCACGCGAGTGGGGATGTTCCGTGATTTTTTAGGAACTCAATAAAGCGAATTCCCTTTTCCCCACGCGAGTGGGGATGTTCCGGTTAGCGAGATGGGGTGGCTCTACCGGCTGGACTTTTCCCCACGCGAGTGGGGATGTTCCGGCGTTCAATTTGTTCTTCGCTGGCTTTTGATGCTTTTCCCCACGCGAGTGGGGATGTTCCGGACCACGACGGGATGGCGGAGGCCCTGCTGATCTTTTCCCCACGCGAGTGGGGATGTTCCGCTCGCGATGTTGGTTTCGAGAATTGTTGTTTCCTTTTCCCCACGCGAGTGGGGATGTTCCGGAAAATGTCGAAATTCTTCCAGATGAGCCGAGCTTTTCCCTACGCGAGTGGGGATGTGTTGAGCGTTGGCTTTTGACTCAACAGCGGTTTTACCTTTTCCCCACGCGAGTGGGGATGTGTTCCGTCCAGCCTGACGGACTCCTCGTTTCTCTGGCGGTGGTGCCCGTCCAGCCGCGCCCAACTCCTTTTTTTGTTTGGTGGGCATTGTTTCCCCATCCTTCGCTTTGATTTTTCCGACTTTTTTTGTCATACTCGTTAAATACTACACTTTTCACGCAAAGATACCTTTCTTTTTGACAGTAGAGCATACGATATTGTATATTGTTTGGCATCATGTAGGCATTATGTTCTGGTTTTGAGAGCACGGGTTTTACATGGGAGTTTAAACGGTTGAAGGAGTGCTATTGGGCTAAGAAGATCGATGCCAACTTTGAGGGGTTGATGGGATCATGAGATGCGAGACGATAGGCGCGAGAAGGAAGGGCATGATACATGAGACGATAGACGCGTTTCATGTCTCTCGTCTCGTGTCTACATCTTCTTGTCTCACGTCTCACGTCTCTCGCCCACCTCACCCACCCAGAAAGGCCTTACCTCATGACTGAAATCATCGGCGCATACTGCGGCTATCGCAAAACGCTTTCGTTCGGGTTTACGTGCCTCATCTACCACGCGACGGAGGTGTTCTGCGAACGCAACTATTCGTACAAGAACGACGCGCTCGGCAAGACGGTTGGCCAAATGCTTGGCGCGGCACGTTCAGCGCGGCAGAATATCGTTGAGGGCTCTTCTCGTGCCGGGACGAGCAAGGAAACGGAACTTCGCCTTTACGACGTGGCGAAGGGATCGCTTGAAGAATTGGCGGGCGACTATGAGGCGTTTATCATTGGTCGTGGCGAAGCCCCATGGTCGGCAAATGATCCTCGCGCCTCGCGTCTAACGGCCCTCGCCCTTGATCGTTACACTGGCTCACTCGATCGCCACGACTACGGCGAATACATTTTGGCGATGCGCAAGCGGTTCTCTGATTATCTTGAGGCGGAAGATCCGATAATCGCGGCGAACTCGATTTTGATCGCGATTGATCAGGCGTGCAGACTGTTGCATCGGCAGATGGAGAGTGTCGCCGATGCGTTTCGCGAGGAGGGCGGCTTCACTGAACGCATGAGCAAGGCGCGGCTCGAAACGCGCGATGCGCAGGTGGCTGCGGCAGGTGCGCCGAATTGCCCCAAGTGCGGCAAGCCGATGCGGAAGGTGATCGCGCACAAAGGGCGTAACGCCGGCAATCCGTTTTGAGCCTGCACTGGCTACCCCGACTGCACCGGGACACGCAACTTCACGGCGAAGGGATGGGAAAAGGCATGAGACGCGAGACGATAGCCGCGTCTCATGTCTCGCGTCCCCTCATGTCTCGCGTCTCACGTCTCACGCCCCTTGGCCTATAGTAAGACTTGGCGATGTTACCGTGATCCGGGGCTTCGACGACGAGAGGAACGGGAACGACTCGTAGAACGACTTCTGGCAGCGGGGGCGGCTTGAAATACTTAACCGTTTCGGGGGCCAATTTTTCAATTACATTACTTTCGCGCTTGACTTTCTACGGGGGATAAAGGAAAATTTGCGCCCGTTACTAGTGAAGTTCCCGGTGGGCGTTTGTGTGCTCCCCGGAGAGGAGGTTATTGTGGAAGCTATTGAGACAATGCGCCATAGCGCGGCACATGTGATGGCCGCCGCGGTTTGCAAGCTGTTTGACGGTGTCAAACTGGATATCGGCCCCGCCACCGACGAGGGGTTTTATTATGATTTTGACCTGGACCACCGCATATCCCCGGAAGATTTTCCGAAGATTGAGGAGGAAATGCGGGCTTTGATCAAGGCGGACGCGCCGTTTGTCCGCCAAGAGGTGTCCCGCGAGGAGGCGGCGAAGGTTTTCGCCAACCAGCCTTACAAGCTGGAGCGTCTGGCGGACATCCCCGAGGGCGACACGGTGTCGCTTTACACTTGCGGCGATTTCACCGACCTTTGCCGCGGCCCCCATGTGGCGTCCACCGGCTGTGTCGGCGCGGTTAAGATTATGTCGGTCGCCGGCTCCTACTACCGCGGCGACGAGAAGAACAAGATGTTGCAGCGTCTGTACGGGATTGTCGCCCGCACCCAAGAGGAGTTGGACTCCCGTTTGGCGATGATCGAGGAGGCCAAGAAGCGCGACCACCGCAAGTTGGGGCGCGAGCTGGATCTGTTCAGCATCAGCGACGATGTCGGCCCCGGTTTGGCGCATTGGCACCCCAAAGGGGCGCGCGTCCGGATCGCGATCGAGGATTACTGGCGCAAGGAGCACTTTAAGAACGGTTACGAAATGGTCTTCACCCCGCACGTTGGGCGCGCCCATCTTTGGGAGACTTCCGGCCACTTGGGGTTCTACCGCGACGGTATGTTCCCCTGCATGAACGTTGCGGAGGGCGAGGGCGAACATCAGACCATCGAGCAGTATTACGTCAAACCGATGAACTGCCCGTTCCATATCCAGGTGTACAACACCCGCCGCTATTCCTACCGCGATCTGCCGGCCCGCTTCGCGGAGCTGGGAACGGTTTACCGTTACGAGAAGGACGGGGTGCGCCACGGGCTGTTCCGGGTCCGCGGTTTCACGCAAGACGACGCCCACATCTTCTGCACCCCGGAGCAGATCGAGGACGAAATCCGCTTCACGGTGAACTTCTGCCTGAAGATCCTGCGCCGTTTCGGCTTCACCGATGTCTCGGCGTATCTCTCCACGCGCCCCGAAAAGGCGGTGGGGTTGCCCGAGCGTTGGGAACAGGCCACCCGGTCGCTGGAAAACGCCCTGAAGGCGGAAGGCCTCTCATACGAGGTGGACGAGGGCGGCGGCGCGTTTTACGGCCCGAAGATCGACATGAAGATCAAGGACGCGCTGGGGCGCCCGTGGCAGCTCGGCACGGTGCAGTTCGATTTCAACCTGCCCGAGCGGTTCAACCTCACCTACGTGGGCGAGGACGGCCGCGAACACCAGCCCTACATGGTGCACCGGGCGCTGCTTGGGTCGCTGGAGCGCTTCTTCGGCATCCTGATCGAGCATTACGCCGGGGCGTTCCCGGTGTGGCTGGCTCCGGAACAGGTGCGCATCCTCCCGATTACCAGCCGCCAGATTGATTACGCCAACAAGATCAAGGCGCAGTTGATGGATGAGGATGTCCGCGTGGAGGTGGACGCCGAGAACGAGAAACTGGGCGCGAAGATCCGTCAGGCGCAGCTCAAGAAAGTCCCGTTCATGCTGGTGGTGGGCGGTCGCGACGAAGAGGCCGGCAACGTTTCCGTGCGTTCCCGCGAGAAGGGCGATTTGGGCGCGATGCCGTTAGATGACTTTGTAAAGCTTTTCAAGGAGGCGCTTAAGGCGTAGCCTTGGAAAGATTGTTAACCAAACCAAAGGAAAAGAAAGTAGGTGTGTTATCGCCTCGTACACTCGAGTAAACTTTAAGATCCGTGTCCCGAAAGTCCGGGTAATCAACTCGGACGGACAGATGTTGGGCGTCATGGATACCCGTGAAGCCCAGCGGATGGCGGACGCGCAGGAGCTGGACCTTGTCGAGGTCTCGCCGAATGCGGATCCGCCAGTGTGCAAGATCATGGATTACGGCAAGTTTCGCTATGAGGAGAGTATCAAGCGCAAGCTGGCCCGCAAGAACCAGAAGGAAGTCCAGACCAAGGAGATCAAGTTCCATCCCGGGGTGGATCGCAACGACCTTGACCACAAGGTCCGCCAGATCCACGAGTTCATCGCGGACGGCAACAAGGTCAAGGTCACCCTTCAGTACCGCGGGCGCGAGAATGCCCATAAGGAGCTTGGCACCGAGGTGGTCAACAACGTCATCGCCGCCTGTTCCGATGTGGCGGTGCTTGAGCAGCCACCGAAACTGCAAGGGCGGACGCTTGGGTGCATGCTGGCGCCCAAACCGGTAAAATCGGCCAAAGCCGCCCGTAAAGAGCACCACGAGTCCGAAGCGTAATCATTCTTGCGGCGGGCGTTAAAGCGTTCGCCGCGAACCTAATCTTTATTCTTTGAGTTTATCGAAACCCGCCGGTTTCGGGCGGTTGGTCGTTTTTCGAAAAAATCAGTTTAAAGGACGCAAAAATGGTTTCTTCCGAGATTGACACCGGGTTCGCCGGAGTTTATTTTGAGCGCAACCGCGAACGCATTTTGGCGGATTATTTTACCTTGATCCGATTCCCGACGGTGGGGGCCGACTCTAAGCATCTGGGCGATTGCGCCAAGGCGGCGGCGTGGCTTAAGCAGTTTCTCAAGCCGATGGGCTTTTCCTGCGAGTTGCTGACCCCGGCCACCGGTTTGCCGGTGCCGGTGCTTTTCGCCGAGCGCCCCGGGCGCCCCGGTTCCTCCACGGTGCTGTTCTACGGCCATTACGATGTCCAGCCCGAAGATCCGGTTGACGAATGGAAAACCCCGCCTTTCGAGCCGACGCTGATCGACAACCGGGTTTACGCCCGCGGGGCGCAGGATGACAAGGGGCAGTTTTTCAGTTTCCTTTACGGTCTTCGCGCCTTGGTCGAGGCGGGCGAAGACCTGCCCACGATTAAGATCCTGCTGGAAGGCCAGGAGGAGAGCGGCAGCGGTGCCATCGCGGCGTTGTTGCCGGAGTTGGCTCCCCGCATCGCGGCGGACGTGCTGCTGGTGGCGGACACGCATTCGGCGCCGGATTTCCGTCCGGCGATCATCGCCGGAATGCGCGGGGTGCAGCATTTTATGGTGAAGCTCACCGGCCCGAGCAAGGACGTGCATTCGGGGATGCACGGCGGTTTGGCCCCGAATCCCGCGTTGGGCATTGCCCGGCTGCTCGCCTCGATGTTCAACCCCGACGGTTCGGTGGCGGTAGAGGGATTCCGCGACGGTATTGCCCCGCCCACGGAGGAGGAGGTGCGTTACGCCACGGAGAGTACCTTCGATCCCGAACAGTACGAAAAAGAGGTCGGATGCCCGCCGGTTGGCGGCACCGAGGGTCTGCCGATGGTGATGCGGGGCAGTTTTGAGCCAACGCTTGAGGTTAACGGCATCCACGGCGGGTATGGCGGACCGGGTTCTAAAACCGTCATTCCCTCGTCCGCTTTTGCCAAGCTTAGCGTGCGCCTCGTGCCGGACCAGTCGCCGGCGCACGTGTTTAACGCCATCAAGGCGCATCTGGAGTCCCACTGCCCGAAGGGGATGAAACTGGAGATTCTGGAGGTGTTCGAGGGCTTGCCGGGCTTCCGGCTGCCGATCCATTCCCCGGTTTTCCGTCTGGCCGCCGATGCGTTGGCGAAGCTTGACCAGCGCGGGCCGGTGTTTGTCTGGGAAGGGGCCTCCATCCCTATCGTCTCCAGACTGAAACAAGTGTCTGGCGCGGCACCGCTGTTGGTCGGTTTCGGGCGCGAGTGCGACAACATCCACAGCCCCAACGAATCGTTCGGTTTGGACCAGTTCCTGGATTCGATGATGTGGGCGACGCTGATTCTTAAGGCTTTGGTTTAGGCGAGGCACTGCAATGGCTGCAAAATCCAAAATGCGGGTTCCGCCGCACAGCGAGGACGCCGAACTTGGTGTGCTGGGTTCGATTTTGCTCGACGCTTCCACCGGCGACACGCGGGTGATGGATCTGTGCGTGCGAAACGGCATCACCGAGGAATCGTTCTTTTCGCCCGCGAACCAGTTGATTTATTCCACGTTGCTGGAAATGGCCAACGGCGGGCTGGCGATAGACGTGCTTACGCTAAACGAGCGTTTGCGGGCGCTTAACCGTCTGGATCAGGTGGGCGGAACGGCGGCATTGCAGAACTTGATCGACCGCACCCCGACCGCGGCCCACGCTGAATACTATATCAATATCCTGCGCGACAAACACATGCTGCGCCGGGTGATCGAATGCGCGCACGACGCGGAACGCCGCTGTTTTGAAGACGCGGTGAGCGCGAATATAATAGTCGGCGAGGTCGAGCAGCATTTCATGGGGATTTCCGGTCAGAACGACGGTACCCGCGTGACGTGGCCGCAGGCTTTGACCAACACGATGGAGCACATCGACCGCATCTTCAGCGGCGAGGTGGCAGGCATGCCGACCGGGCTGGCCAACCTCGACCGGAAGTTAAAGGGGCTGCGCAACGGCGAAATGATCGTGCTCGCGGCCCGCCCCTCGATGGGAAAAACCTCGCTGGCGATGAACATCGCCGAGTGTGTGGCGTTGGGGCAGGATATTTACGGCCGCCCGATGAAGGGCGAGCACAACCGCCCGCACGGGGTGGGGGTGTTTTCGCTGGAAATGTCAACCGAGGCGCTGGCGATGCGCATGCTATGCGGCAAAGCCGGGGTTTCCGGATTCGAGATCAGCGGCGGCTCCACTTTTGTCAACACCAAGGCGGTAACCCAAAAACTCAGCAAGGCCGCGACCATACTGCAAAAAGCCCCGATCTTTGTGGATGACACCGGCGGCTTGGACGTAATGGATATGCGGGCACGCGCCCGCCGAATGAAGCGTCAGCGCAAGATCGAGCTGATCGTGATCGATTACCTCCAGCTCTGCAACTGCCGGGAGTTCGCCAAACAGGGACGGCAGATCGAGACCTCGCAAATCTCCGGCCAGATCAAAGCGATGGCCAAGGAATTGAATCTGCCGGTGATTGTTTTAAGCCAGCTTAGCCGCGCCCCGGAACAACGGCGCGGCGGCGACAACAAGCCGAAGCTGTCCGACCTCCGTGATTCCGGCGCCATTGAGCAGGACGCGGACGTCGCGCTGCTGCTGCGGCGGCCGTGCAAGTCTTCCGGCGATCCGGAGTTCGAGGATTTGCGGCTGGCGATTGTAGATGTGGCGAAGCATCGTAACGGGCCCACCGGTGAGGTGCGCCTGGATTTCGACGATTCGCTAACCCGTTTTGGCGACCGCGCCGATCCGGGCAGTGATCCGGGGAATATGGAGCCAACCGCCGACCCCGGAAGTTAATAAACCAGAAAAGAGGTGCGTATGGTGAAATTTAGGGCTTCATGGAAAGTTTTCCCGCTGTTTTGCGGGATGTTGGCCGGGTTGTATGCCACAACCGCGTCGGGTGTTATTTCCCACGATGCGGTGGAACGGCTCAAGTCCAGCGTTCCGGTGGCGTTTTACGGCTTCCCCAACGGCAGAATATTGAAAGCCAATCCGGTGGCGTCCGAGAAACAGCGGATGCGCGACCGCCGCGTCACCGTGGATCTGAAGGTTGACCAGCTGGTGCTGCTTCAGTTTTCCGACGACGAAAAGTGCGTCGAACTGGTTTACCCCTTGCCTAAAAACAAAAGCCAGTTCACCAACGGTTGGTTCATGGCGGAGGATGTGCTGAATATCGGCAAAGACGTTCCGTCCGACGCCACTTCGACCGGGAATCTGTTCCTTTACTCCCCGTACGGCGAGCGTCGCCCCACGCTGATCGGCTGCGTGGATAAGGGCGAACCCTACGCGAGTTTCGGCAAGCGCAAGGTCGGCCGCGAAGAGTTTGTTTTGGCCCTGGCCGACGGCGGCGGCAGAGAAGTGTTCGGCTACCGGCTGGCGGGACGGCTCGCGTACGCCCGCGACCAAGGCCCGCTGGACGACGAGTCCACCTATCCCGACCGGGTGGATAGTCTGCTGGCCGAGGAACCGTACCAGCCCGGCCGGCATTGGGACAACAGCACCCACCCGTTGCTGGTCAGAAGCGGCAACGGCGGTTGCGCCGCTTTTGTCACGGATTTTGCCAAATATCTGTTTGGCGCCGGGAATTTCGATCGGGGCGAGCGCTACACCGACGCCAGCGAAATCCGCGCCGGAGACGTGCTGGCGCTGAAGGGCCATTTTATGGCGGTCTTGTACCGCGACGGCGAAAAGTTGAGCATGATCGACGGCAACTGCAACTCCTCCATCCGTCGCACCGCCACCACATACACGGTGGTAAAGGGCAAGTGGTGCGACGGCGGAAAGCCCGCGCCGGAAAGATTCATTTGCGGTTACCACTATCTCAAAGAGCCGCCAGTTATGCGCAACGGGAAACCGGTCCGGAAGAAAAAAGCGGCGGATTTGCCGGGAAAAGAATGAAAAATGAAGAATGAAGAGATAAGGGGTAAGAGTGACGAGTGACGAGTGAATGGTTCCGCCGCCGCTAAAGCTTTGGCGGACAAGTGGGCGAGCCGTCCCGGAAGTCTGATGTCTGAAGTCCGAAGTCTTGTGGCTGAACGGTTCCTGGCGGGATTTCTACGGAGGAGTAAATGAAAAAACGCTTGATATTTTCGGCGGCGGTTGTGGCGCTTACGGCTTTGGTCGCGTCATCGGAAAACTTGCCAAGTGCTCCCAAACCGGAACGCCCGGCGAAAAAGGCCCCGGTCGCAATCGCCGGGTGCCGCTGTTCAAGCTACGGCATCCGCCCGTTCCCTTCGGGCGGGGAGTGGATAAGTTATGCGGAAAAGATCCGGGATCAGTTTCCGGGGAGCGTGCCGTCGTTCATTTGGATCGTCGGCTGCATTGGGAACAACGGCCACTGTTATCTGAACTTCCCGCTGGGAGCGCCGCTGGAAAAAGCCTCCGGTTCGTCCGTCGATAAAAACGAGGAATTCCTTGCCCTTTGCGACGAAAAAGGTTGCCAAGTGTGGCTTCAGGTGGAACCCGGCGATGCGGATATCGTGGCGTTGGCCACCCGGACGATGGCGCGGTACAAACAACATCCAAGCGTAAAAGGTTTCGGGGTTGACGTCGAGTGGTACAAGACCGGGAACACCAACGGGTACGGGACGCCGCTCTCCGATGAAGTCGCCGAAGCTATTGATAAGGCCGTAAAAAAGGTCGATCCGCGTTTCAATTGTTTTGTGAAGCATTGGAACAAAAAATGGCTCCCGAAAACATACCGCTCCGACATGATCTTTGTGGACGACAGCCAGCAGCACCATTCTTTTGCGTCAATGAAAAACGAGTTCAAGAGCTGGGCGGATTATTTTGCGCCGAACACCGTTGTTTACCAGATCGGTTACAAGGCGGACACCAAGATTTGGGATAAATTCGACTTGCCGGTAAAAGCGTTGGGGGACAGTTTCGCGGCCGGGGTGCAAGAGAACCAGAACTGCGGAATCATCTGGGTGGATTTCACCTTGAAGAAACTGCTGGAAAAATTACAATAATTTTTCACTCTTATCTCTTCATCCTTCATTCTTCATTTTTCATTACAAAACTCGTCACTCGTAACTTCCCTAACCCCTAATCCCTAACCCCTAATCCCTAATCCCTAACCCCTAACTCCTAATCCCTTATCCCATTCTTCATTCCTGTCCAAAACGGTTTGAAGGTTCCTCATCCGCTTCTCAACGCTAACCTATTTGCGCGGGAAGGAGAGGACGAAGACGGTCTCGCCGGGGATCTCGGCGGTATGGCGGCCGTTCTCGAAGCGCCATGTGCCTCCCGTGACCAGTTCCTCGGCCGAGGCGGCGCCCGCCAGGGAGGTGAGCGTGGCGCGGAGGGGCTTCGCAGAGAGGTTGTAGACCGTCGCGTACCGGTCGCCGAACTGCTCCGTGATCACATCGGGGCTGTCCGAGGCGAGCAGGCGGTTCACCGGCCGCCAGCCGGCCTCGCCCACGCGGATGCAGAGCGGCATGTACTTCTTGAAGAGCGGACGGTCCCGGTTGTAGAGCGCGGGGTTCTCGAAGTAGTGCTTGGTGGAGGCGTCGGCCGAGAAGAAACTTGGATACATGCCGTAGGCGAGGGCGCGTTGCATGTACTTGTCCGCCATCTCATGCGTGAAGGTGTCGAAGTTCGAGTTCATCAGGAAGCAGAACGGCTTCGCGCCGCAAAGCGCCCGCGCGTACATGAGCATCCCGTCCGACATCGGCCGCCACTTCCCCTCGTACCCCCAGTTCGTCTCCGTGCCCATCACATCCAGATACGGCGCGAGCCACCACCACCGGTGCGGTGTGCTGTTCGCCATCATGCGGCGGCCGAGCGGACGCACCTTGCGCCACGCCCCGCGCACATATTCGAAACCGACCATCCCCCTGAAGACGCCCGGCCGGAAATCCTGCGACGAGAACGCAAGCGGCGTGTCCATCCCCGCGAAGTTCGCGCGGTTGAAATCCAGCGGCGCCGTCACGTACAATTCGGCGGAATCGACATACTCGCCGTCCAGCCCCTCGGGGAAGGTGCCGCGATAGTCTTTCGCGAAATGGTCATCGCCCAGCTTCGCTGCGAACTCCCCCTCCGGTCCCTGGCCGGGCGCGCCGTTCATGTTCCAGACGATTCCCTTGCACCACGGCGTGTCCATGACGCGCCCGTACGGCCGACCATTCCCGTCCCGCATCGCGCACGCCTTCCACGCCCGCGCGTACCGGTCCCCCGCCGCCGCGAGACGTTCCGCCTCGGCCACGCACTCCCCCATCGTCGGCTCCGCGCGGCCCTCCTTCCCCTGGACGGGCATCCACCAGGTCGACGGCTCGGTGTAGCGGTAGGTGGTGATCCCGTGCGCGTCATCCCACGCCGTCTCGTCGCTCCCCTCCTTGATCGCGAATCCGAAATCCTCCCAGCCTTGCACCTTCGAGATCTTCTTGAACGCCATCCAGTTGCCCTGCTNNCCTGCTTGGTCTGCTTCACCTCGTTGAATTCGGGGAAGAGCCGCTGGTACGCCTCAAGCGCCCCGCGGAAGCCCTCCTTCGCCTCGAACGGGAAGACGACGAAGCCCATTCGGGCGGACTTCTTCTCGGGGACGAGCGCCACATCAAACGCCGCATAGAGTAGCCGCAGCCCCGCGTGGAGCGACACGCGCGAGAAGGCCGGATGACGCGGATCGAACCCGATCGCGATGCCCTTCCCGTCCACCGCCGCCGCCAGAAACGGCCAGCGCGAATGGCAGCCTGCGCCGCACGGAGCGGTCTCCGTCTCGCGGCAATCACCCTTCGCCGCCGTCACGTCCCTCATCGTGCGCGGCGAGTCGAACCAGGTCAGTTCCCCGCCCCCCAGCGGCATCGCCCAGACGAGGGTCAAGGCGCGGTCCCCGCCCTGCACGTCGGTCAGCGTCACATCGAAAAAGCGCGCGCCGCCCTTCTCTTCGCACGCCGATTCGAGCCGCGTTCCCTTTACCGGGCCCGACACCCTCTCGAACCCGCTCCCCGCCCGCGCGTCGCGCAGCAGAAAGCCGGGCGTTCCGAGCGGTTCCGCCGCTTTCACCGGCACGCCGTCGAAGAGGACCGGACCGCCCGCCACATCGAACGTCTCAAGGACCGGCGAACGGAAGCGCGCCCGCAGCCCCGCGCCGTACCGCGCGATGCCGTAGATGCCGAGCGCGCGGATCGGCTTGGGCGGCATCAGCATGACGAAACGTTTGCGCCAGTCGCACGGCTCCGTGGCGAAGTCGCTCGTCTGTCCCCAGAGATGGTCGCCGTCCATATAGATGACATCCACATAGAGCTGTACCTCCCCCGAACCGTCGCCCGACTCCACCCTGCCCTCGATCGAGACCCGGACCGGCGCGGGTTCGCTTTGTTTGAGCGTCAAATACCAGCCGGCACCGCAGATGCGATCCTCGTCGGCCGTGACCGTGCAGACGAACTCGTCCCCGTCCCGCGAGAACCCGCCCCTGTACGGTCGGGCCGCCGCGGCCTCAAGGCGCGTCATCCGCGCCGCCGCCGCGCTGTCAAGCGCCACCAGCG
>DBXY01000049.1:2387-6011 GCA_002309765.1 Verrucomicrobia bacterium UBA1200 | reverse complement strand
AGCGTCTCGTCGCCGCGCCCCTTCGCATTGGCCGTCAGGACATTCGTCCCGAGCGAGATCCCCAGCACCGCGCTGATGAGCAACCCGATAACCGGCCCGTTCGCGCCGATCGCCGCCATTGCCGCCTTCCCGTGCTCCCCCGCAAACCGACCCACCACCGCGAGATCGGTCGCGTTGAAGAGCTGCTGCAACAGCCCCGTCACCGCAAGCGGGAAGGCGAACTGCGGGATCCTGTCCCAAAGCCGCCCATGCAACATATCGATCTCGTTTTTAGCCAAAGTTCACCGCCCGTCCACGCTTGAATGGTTATTCACGGCGGGGAATTATAGCAAAAACCGTCACGTATGCAAGACCCGACAGCACAAATCTTTAAAAGGCCAACTCCGGATGCCAGGTGAAAGCGGTAATGTTGCGCCAGCGGACAGCGGTTGGCGCGCCGAGATGGGTCGAGAGAACTTCGACATCGGGCGAGACGGCGGTGATGGCCGGGGCGCGGATGAAGGTCATGGGGACATTGGGCTGACCGTCGAAGACACCGTAGGTCATAAAGCTGCCGAGTTGGCGCCCATACGCGTTGCGGCGAACCATAACGGGAAGCACACCGAACCATTTTTCGGGACGGGTTCCGTCGCGGCGACCGGGATCGTCAATCTTCTCCGCTAGCAGGATTAGACCCGCGCAGGTGGCGAAGACCGGCAAACCGCCGTCAATCCGTTCTTTAAGCGGGTCGAAAAGACCAAGGTCCTTCAGCAACTTGCCCTGCACGGTCGATTCGCCGCCCGGCAGAGCAAGCAGGTCAAGGCCTTGCGCCAAGTCCGCCCGCTGCCGAATCTCAAATACGTCGGCGCCTTTCCCGCGCCAGTACGCCTCCATCTCGGCAAACGCGCCCTGAACAGCCAATACCCCAACTTTCATCAGATTTTCCGCAATACTTTTTGACAAGATTATCAAGATTGTCAGGATTATGTAATCTTGTAAATCCAGTTAATCCTGTCTACTGATCATTTCCCGCGCTCTTCCATAATGGTCTCGATCTCCTCGGCGTTGATCCCCACCATCGCCGGACCGAGATTTTCGGAAAGTTTAGCGAGGAGTTTGGCATCCTGCCAGTTGGTGACAGCCTGAACAATCGCCGCCGCGCGTTTGGCGGGATCACCGCTCTTAAAAATCCCCGAACCGACAAAAACGCCCTCCGCGCCAAGTTCCATCATCAATGCCGCGTCCGCCGGCGTCGCCACGCCGCCAGCCGCAAAATTTACGACTGGAAGCTTGCCGTTGTCATGAACGAACTTCACCAAATCGAGCGGCGCGGCAAGTTCCTTCGCCGCCTCGTAAAGCTCATCTTCGCGCAACGATTGTACTCGGCGAATTTCGCTCTGCATCTTGCGCATGTGGCGAACGGCCTGCACCACGTCACCCGTTCCCGGCTCACCCTTGGTGCGAATCATCGTCGCGCCTTCGCCGATCCGACGCAAAGCCTCTCCTAAATCGCGAGCGCCGCAGACGAAAGGCACGGCAAATTTGGTCTTGTCTATATGCCTGGTGTCGTCTGCGGGGGAAAGCACTTCCGACTCGTCGATGTAGTCGATTTCAATCGCTTCCAGTATCCTAGCTTCGGCAATGTGTCCGATACGGCACTTCGCCATTACCGGAATTGACACCGCAGCCTGAATGCCCTTAATCATCGCGGGGTCGCTCATGCGCGAGACACCGCCCGCCGCGCGAATGTCGGCGGGGATGCGTTCTAGGGCCATCACCGCGCACGCGCCGGCCGCCTCGGCGATCTTCGCCTGCTCGGGTGTCGTCACATCCATAATCACCCCGCCTTTAAGCATCTGGGCGAGATTCCTGTTAAGCTCTTGTCTGTCGTTCATGTAACCCCTTTCTCCTTTCCGCCTTCTCTGGCGTTTGAGTAATATAGTTTACCATGCGGCCGCGGTAACGAATAATCGGAAATTTCTTCCGCCAATCATAGGGAATATCTATTGCCGTCACCAAAAACAAAAGGCCGGAGACATTCGTCCCCGGCCCTTGACAGTCTCAAACCGCGATATCAGGATCAGCTGAAGTAGCGCTTCAGCAAGCCCTCGAACGCCGCACCGTGACGCGCCTCGTCCTTAGCCATCTCGTGAACCGTGTCATGGATCGCGTCATAACCGAGCGCTTTTGCCTTCTTGGCAATATCCAGCTTACCGGCACACGCGCCCTGCTCGGCATCCACGCGCATCTGAAGGTTGGTCTTCGTGCAGGGTTTTACAACCGCTCCCAGCAGCTCGGCAAACTTCGCCGCGTGCTCGGCCTCTTCAAACGCGATGCGCTTGTATGCCTCGGCGACCTCCGGGTAGCCCTCGCGGTCGGCCTGACGGCTCATCGCCAAGTACATACCCACTTCCGTGCACTCGCCCGTGAAGTTCATTTCGAGACCCTTCTTAATCTCCGGGTCCACATCGGCGGCAACGCCGATCCGGTGCTCATCAGCCCAACTCTTTTTCTCGGAAGAGGTGACAACCTCCTCAAACTTCGATGCCGGGGCCTTGCATTGCGGGCAAAATTCCGGAGGCGTGTCACCCTCATGAACGTAACCGCAAATCTGACAGACGTACTTTTTCATGTGTTCTCCTTTTGTGATTTGAATGAGCAAAGATTATACCTGTATTATGCTGATAAAAGCAAGGAAAAAGCTGATATATGTTGGGCGATGCGCAAAGTTAGACTTTTTGACACACTCCTTCGGACCACTCCCAGATATGATCGTCTACCGACCATCCCAGGAAGGATACGGACTTGCCGACGGCGAGCCACGGCGTTCGAGGGTTTTAGCGGCTTGACGACAAATACCAACGAACCAATGATTTAGGTAACGAGCATGTTACTATTATCTCACAAAAGCCCACTTTATGGCAAATCACTCGGCATACGCCAATCGGCGCGTGGCGAAAGCGAGATTGTAATCTTCGGGCCATCGGGAACGCAGTTACGCTTGTACTGCGCGGTACGAAAGCGGTGTAGGAACTTGGACAACGTATCTTCGACCACTTCGCGCGAATACTCGCCCACGAAGGCGATCTTCGCCAATTCTTGGAGCGTTGCGGCCGACGCGCCGTCGACCAGATAATGGAAGAGGAAGAAGTCATGGAGTTCGTACGGTCCCAGGCGTGCCTCCGAGTCGTTTGCCGCCGCACCAGGAACGAGCTCCGGCGTAATCGGCGCGGAAGCGATGTCGGCTAGAAGCAAGCGGAGCGGTTCGTCCGATTCTGCCGCGACAAGCCGAAGCGCGGCCAATACCATAGTCTTCGGCACAGAGCAGTTGATCTGGTACATGCTCATGTGGTCGCCGTTGTAAGTATTCCAACCGAGGGCGATCTCTGAGAGGTCACCCGTGCCGACGACCAGCGCGCGCTCCATGTTCGCGATGTCCATCAGAATCTGCGTTCGCTCCCGCGCCTGCGCGTTCTCGTATGCTATGTCGTGAACGCCCTTGACGTGCCCGATGTCGGAGAGGTGGCGGCGGCACGATTCGCATATGTCAACGACGCGCACGGACGCGCCGACGGCCTCCGCCAACGCAACGGCCCGGTCCTGCGTAGTCTTCGTCGAACCAAACCCCGGCATGACGACGGCGAG
>DBXY01000049.1:1501-2351 GCA_002309765.1 Verrucomicrobia bacterium UBA1200 | reverse complement strand
TCCGCGCCGCCCGACACGCCGACGACAAGCCGCCCGATGGTGGCGCTCGCCATACGCCGTGAGAGTCCCGTTGCCTGGATGTCTAGGAGCTTCCGCCACCAGCGATCTTCACCGTATTCGTCGAGGAAGGGCGAGCGGGAGACAACGGACGGCGTGGCCGTGGGCAACTTGGCGGCGAGGGCGACAAGGTGCCGGCGGACGCCGGGGACGGGATGCGAGCAATAGACGGATGATGTGCTTCTCCTACGGTACCGCGCAGCGGCGACGTCAACGTCCGCCGCGACGATCTGCGGTGCGCCGCTGAACAGCTTGCCCGCGGCAACGGTCCGTCCTTCCACGGCAATGACTGGACATCCGCCGTAAACCGCATCGGAACTCGACTCGCCCGAACCGGCGCATGCCATCGCGTAGGCGCACCCGAGCCGCAGACTCTGCTGTTCGACAAGCGACTGGCGCTTCCGTGACTTGCCGAGGAAATCCGTGCTGGCGGAGAGGTTGAACACCACGTCAACGCCGCCTTCCGCCATTAGCGAACTCGGCGGCACAGGAGTCCAAAGATCCTCGCAGATCTCGACGCCGAACCGGAACGCGCCGACGTCAAAGATGGCGAGGGGTTCGTCGGCGGGGGCAGGCGTGAACTGCCGTCGCTCGTAGTATTCGCCGTAGTTCGGCAGCGCGCGCTTGCGGACAATGCCCACGATCTTGCTACCGTAGATGACGGCCGCCGCATTGTAGATGGCAGGGCCCTCCGCGATCGGTAAGCCGATGATGGAGACTAGCGGCAGGTCCGCCGTCTTCGCAGCGAAGCTCTCCGCAGCCGCGGTCGCCGCGTCGAGGAGTTCGTCGCGGA
>DBXY01000049.1:851-1408 GCA_002309765.1 Verrucomicrobia bacterium UBA1200 | reverse complement strand
TTCGCGTTCGCCGCCGGATCACCCAGATGGAGGTACGGCGTGGCAACGGCAATCCGGTAGAATCCAGTCACGGCAATACTCGTTTCGTTTCAGTATGAAGACCTACGGCGGACGATGAAAATACGAAAACCGTCTCCGCAGGTTAGGAATTTCTTTGGCTAAAAAGAAATCGTTGCGTTGATACCACCCCATACAATCTGGTGCTTGCCCTCGCCCATATAACCTTCGTGGCGGAGCGTATGCGACGGCGTCCAGGTGTAGTTGATCTGCGCACCAACCGAGAACCACTTTGTGATGGCGTAGCTGGCAGCGACGCCGAGTGTCTGATCGGTCAGCTCTGTGCCGCCTTTCGAACAGGTGTAAGCGTGGTCGCCAAATCCCAGTGACGCCTTCGGCGTGATGGTGAGGTCATCCATCGGCGTGAAGTCCCGAGAAAGAGCGAACAGAAAATAAGCGGCTGATGGATCAGTGCCGGCAGAATCGGAATAGTTCCAATATGCAGACGCAGAGGGGGTCACATAGTCATTATTATAGGACACCGTCCCGTACAGGTCCTG
>DBXY01000049.1:441-792 GCA_002309765.1 Verrucomicrobia bacterium UBA1200 | reverse complement strand
GTGTAGTCGAACTCCTGCGCACCGCATGACCGACGGCTGTTCGTGGAGGTGCCGCGTCGATGCGTCGCGTCAAAAGTTGACCAGACGTTGAAGGATACCGCACCAAGGTCGCCGGCATTGTAGCCAAGCGTGACGCTCGGTTGCCAGACTGGATTGTCGTTGCAGATCACGCCGCGCCAGATATAGTCGCTCAGCACGTCCATAGATACTGCGACGGAGAAACCAGTCTTTTCGAGTTCGTTAGTCTCTGCCGCGCCAACCGTGCAGGCGGTAACGGTGAGTAGAAGTAAAAGTCGCTTTTTCATTTCTTGATTTCTTGTTGGTGGCAGGGAGCCGCACGAGGGCGGCTCC
>DBXY01000049.1:223-424 GCA_002309765.1 Verrucomicrobia bacterium UBA1200 | reverse complement strand
GAAGAACTGGAAGGAGGCGTACGCGTCCTGGCCGTGTTCAACGAGGTCTAGACCCTTAAGTTCCGTCTTAGCTTCAACACGAAGGATACCGCATTTCTTCAATATGAAGAAGATAAGCATTCCCATACTGAAGGCCCATACCGCCGTTACCCCCGCGCCGAGCAGCTGGATACCAAGGAACTTGAACCCGCCGCCGTAGAA
>DBXY01000049.1:0-155 GCA_002309765.1 Verrucomicrobia bacterium UBA1200 | reverse complement strand
CACACGCCGTTCACGCAGTGGACCGATACTGCGCCAACCGGGTCATCAATGTGTACTTTGTCGAAAAAGAACACCGAAAACACCACCAGTATGCCCGCAATGAGTCCGATGATAATAGCGGAGTTGGCCGTCACGAGGTCGCAGGGTGCGGTGAT
>DBXY01000012.1 GCA_002309765.1 Verrucomicrobia bacterium UBA1200 | reverse complement strand
CAACTTCTCATAGGCCGCCCTATAGGATGATCTTACTCCACCAATTCTTTGGATTTTTCCTTCTTGCGCCGTCTATCGTAATGTGTTAAACTGACTCTTGTTTATTAGAAAGCATTGTTGGCATTGGCTGTGTAGCAGGTGTTGCACTGGTTAATGGCTAGTGGGAGAGGACGAATGAACAAATCGCTGTTCTACATTGTCGTGGTCGCCGCGCTGGGCGGCTTCCTGTTCGGATTCGACTCGGGCGTGATTTCCGGTTGCGAAAAGGCCATACAGAGCGAATTTGCCCTTAGCGCGTTTTGGCACGGTTTGATAGTGTCGGTGGCGCTGATCGGTACGGTTATAGGCGTGTTCGGCGCGGGCGCTCCGTCTGACAAGTGGGGCCGCCGCCCGACGCTGTGGTTGATGGGCGCGCTATTTTTGATTTCGGCGGTAGGCTGCGCGTTCACTCCCACGAGTAAGACGTTCGGCCCGCACTTGCTCGGTTGGTTCCGTTTCATTGGCGGACTCGCGATCGGCGGCGTGTCGGTTGTGGTTCCGCTCTACATCGTAGAGGTTTCTCCCGGACGGCTCCGCGGCCGTCTGGTGGCTACCAACCAGCTCAATATCGTTTTTGGTATCCTAATCAGTTATGTCTCGAACTATTTCGTGGCGCGTTGGATGGCGGTCGATGGCGGTTGGTTCAACAATATGTGCCAGTGGCTCGCCGGCGTGTTCGCCTCGAACCCGATGACGGTTGAGATGGTTAAGTGGCGCGTCATGCTCGGTATGGAGTGTCTACCGATCTTCGTGTTTATGTCGCTTTTGACCACGATTCCCGAGTCGCCGCGCTGGCTTGTGCGCGCCGGGCGCAAGGACGATTCGGAGCGTGTTCTCACTCGCATCGGTTTCGCCGAACAGGGTAAGACGATGGCGGATATCATCCGGGAAATAGAGGAGTCGCTTAAAGAGGTCGGTTCCGATACGAGCGTGCCGCTCTTCCAGCGCAAGTATCTTAAGCCCATCCTGCTCGCCTTCTTTATCGCGTTCTTCAACCAGGTCTCGGGCATTAACGCGATTAATTACTACGCGCCGCGCATTTTCGACATGATTTTCGGCGCGGGAAGCGAGATGGCTTCGTTAGCCGGCACGATGGGCGTTGGAACGGTCAACCTGACCTTCACGATCCTCGCGTTCTTCGTCATCGACAAGTTCGGCCGTAAGGCGATGATCATTGGTGGTTCCGCGCTAATGATCCTCATGCACTCGCTGGTAGCGTGGCAGCTTTCGCTCGGCGACAAGTGCAACTCCGCGTTAGCCGTGATCGGAATTCTCGGCTTTATCGCGTTTTTCGCCTGTTCGTCGGGCGCGGTCATCTGGGTGTACATTTCCGAGGTCTTCCCGAACGCGGTGCGCGCTAAAGGACAGGCGCTTGGCTGTTTCACCCACTGGTTTATGTGCACGATCATCAGTTGGGCTTTCCCGGTGGTGGCTGAACGGGCCGGAACGTGGGCGTTCGCCTTTTTCGCCTTTATGATGGTGGTGCAACTTGTCTGGGCGGTGTTCTTTATGCCGGAGACCAAGGGCGGAACGATTGAGGATATCGAGAAGAGGTTGGGAATAGAGTGACGAGAGAGAATGAAAAATGAAGAATGAAGAAAGAAGAATGCGTTACGAGTGACGAGTGACGGGTGACGGGTTAAGAGTGACGAGAGAAGAGTGATGGGTGCTACGGCACCAATTAAATGTTTTTGACGGAGGAGAAGGGGATGACGGAGAGGATAAAGAGCCTTTTGGACAGGACATTCGACAAGGAACAAAAGATGTTCCGGCGCGATGTCGATTGGAAGCCGTTGTTGCAGAAGTTCGTTGAAGAGGATATCGACGACGAGACGCGGGCCCGCATGGGACTTGAGGCGATGCTTGCGGCGGAGACGCCCGCGTTCATGGAGGGGGAGACCATCCACTTTCTCCGCACGGTAAAACAGATTCCCGACCTTCACACCGATGAGGAGATGGCCGCCCGCCGTGCGTCCGGCACGGCCTTCGGCGAGAAGGGCGTCATTTTCAACCTGACGGCGGATTTTGGCCCGGCGATACGCGACGGGCTTGATGCGCGTCTCGACGAGATCGCGGTTCGTCTCGCGAAGGCTTGCGCCGATGGCGATACCGAAGGGGTTAACTTTCTTGAAAACGCGGCCCTCTCCGTGAAGGCCGTTCTTGGGCTTGCAGACCGCTACGGAATTGAACACGTCCCTCACAAGGGAGCGAGGACTTTTCATGAGGCGTTGCAGTCGTTGCGCATCCTCCACTACGCGATGTGNNTGGTGCGAGGGCGAGTACCATTGCGGGCTCGGGCGTATAGACCAGTACCTCTACCCGTATTATGATGCCGATATCCGCGAAGGCCGTTTAACTGAAGATACTGCCCTTGAGGAGCTTGAGGAGTTCTTTATCGCGTGTAACCGCGACAGCGACCTCTATATCGGTGTGCAACAGGGCGACAACGGCCAGTCCGTGATGCTCGGCGGCGTCACGCGCGACGGGAAGTGCGCGTTCAATGACCTCTCGCGTCTTTGCCTGAAAGCGTGCGGAGAACTCAAGCTCGTTGATCCCAAGATCAATCTTCGCGTTGACAAATCGACCCCGCTCTCTATTTTCGAGCTTGGGACAGAACTTACGAAAGAGGGGCTTGGTTTCCCTCAGTACGCCAACGATGATGTTGTGATTCCGGCATTGACGCGTTGGGGTTACGCGCTAGAGGACGCGCGTGATTATTCCGTGGCGGCGTGTTGGGAGTTTCTGATTCCCGGATGCGGAATGGACATCAACAACATTGACGCCGTTAATTTCGTTGGGTGTCTCGATACCGCGTTGAGAATTGTAGCGCAGCGGCGCGGAGACGCGGAGCTTTCTTTTGATGATGTCAAGGCGGAGTTTTTTGCGGAAATCCGTCGGCGCGCCGATGCGATCGTCGAGAAGTACCGCCATGTGGAGATTCTGCCGGGACCGTTCGTTTCCGCCATTTCCACCGGATGCGTGGCGAATGCGCGCGACCTCTGCAAGGGCGGCAGGTACAATAACTTCGGAATCCACGGAACCGGTATCGCGGTTGCGGTTGATTCTCTCGCGTCTGTCCGCGAACTCGTGTTCGAGAAGCAGCTGGTGACGCTTAGCGAACTCGTGACACTCCTCGACACCGACTTCGCCGGCCGTCCCGATCTTTTGGCGGCGGCCAAGGCCGCGCCGAAGATGGGCAACGCGGACAGCCGCGCGGATGACCTGGCGAAAGAGCTCGTCGATGTATGGGGACACGCTTTCGACGGAAAGAAGAACGACCGCGGCGGCGTGTTCCGTCCCGGTACCGGTTCCGCGATGTATTACGTGTGGCACGCCCGCGAGGTACCCGCTTCGGCGGACGGGCGGCTCAAAGGCCTGCCGTTTTCGGCCAATTACGCGCCGAGTTTGGATGTTCCCGTAAAAGGGCCGGTGAGCGTGGTGAAGAGTTTTACCGAGCCTGATCTGGTGCCGGTCTCGAACGGTGGTCCCCTCACGATTGAGATACACGATTCGGCATTTCTAGAGCCTGATGGGGTGACGAAGGTTGCGCAGCTCGTGAAATATTTTATTGATCGCGGAGGCCATCAGATGCAGATCAACACGATTAACCGTGAGACGCTTCTTGACGCGCAGGCCCACCCAGAACGTCACCGCCATCTCATTGTCCGCGTGTGGGGATGGAGCGGCTATTTCATTGAACTGGACAAGTGCTTCCAAGATCAGATTATCAAGCGGGTCGAGCTAAAGGGTTGAGGTGGCTTTTGACCGGCAGAGTCTTTGAGATACGCGAGTTCACGTTGCAGGATGGTCCCGGACCACGAACGACAGTATTCCTCCAGGGGTGTCCGCTGCGCTGCGCGTGGTGTCATAACCCCGAAGGGCAGGAGTTTGGCGGCGGGCGCGAGATGACCGACCTTGAAGTCGCCGATGAGGTTATCAAGACCGCAGACTTTCTCGTCGGTTCCGGTGGCGGGGTGACTTTTTCTGGCGGCGAACCGCTTTCGCAGGCAGGTTTTGTTTTGGCCGTGATTGATCGGCTTCGCAGGGCCGAATCGCATCTCACATACGCGATCGAAACGAGCGGATTTGCCTCAGCCGAGGTGTACCGGGAGGTCGTCGCTAAGATGGATCTTGTTCTGCAGGATGTCAAATTTCCAGATTTGGAAGGATACCGTCGCTGGACCGGTGTGGACGCCTCATCGATCTTCGGTAATATCGCGTGGCTAAAGGACTCTGGGGTTCCGTTTGTCGCGCGCATACCGTGCATCCCCGGCGTAAACGACACGCGAGAGGCGAAAGATGGCGTGGCGCGGCTTCTTGCCGGCGCGCCGAATCTGCTAAAGGTGGAGCTTCTTCCTTACAATCGTTTGGCTGGGGCGAAGTATGCGAAACTTGGACGGAGCTATTCGCCTGGCTTCGACGGGAATCGCGTCCCGGACTTGTCCCCCGTTAAAATAGTACCATCACCGAACTAAACACAAGCCGTTTTTATGGTTTTGTTTACGGTGATGAAAGATAAAATTTCGTTAATTTTCTATTGGTATTCGATTTAAATTTTGGTACAATGTTTATGTTCAATGTTGGAGAAGTTCTTGATTTTTACGGAAAACACTGAAAGGAGTTCATCTCATGAAGCTTAAAGACGTAGTGGACGGCATCACCCGTCGGCGTTTTGTGAAAACCGCTTCCGCGGGTATGGCCGGTGCAGCGTTGCCAGGGATTTTGCGGGCTCAGCAGGCACCTTCGCAGAATGTTAACGGAGCGAATGAGCGCATCCGCGTGGCGTGCGTCGGCTATTCCGACCGTTTCCGCAGCTCGCTGCTGCCATGTTTCCTCGGAAACGCCAAGGAGCTGAATTTCGATCTGGTCGCTGTGGCGGACCTTTGGAAGAAACGTCTTAACGAAGAGGCGATCCCCAAACTGAAAGAGAAAACCGGCCATGACATTGCCGGATACGCCAGCGATGTCGAACTTTACGAAAAGGCGAAGGATATCGATGCCGTGATCATCTCCACCGCCGATTTCCAGCATGCCCAGCACGCCGCCCACGCGGTGATGGCCGGGAAAGACGCTTATTGCGAGAAGCCGTTGGCTGAGGATATGTACAGCGCTAATATGCTGAAAGATGCCGTGGATGCCAAGCGGAAGGCCGGTTTCGCGCCGGGCGCGGTCCTGCAGATCGGTTCCCAGCGCCGCAGCGGCAAATCCTATCAGGCGGCGAAGGAGTACATCAACTCTGGCGAATTCGGCGACATCTCATACGTCGATCTCCGGTGGAACGTTAATCAGCCGCGGCGCTGGCGCCGCAGCGAGAAGCTGATCCAGTCCCTGAAGCAGGAGGACATCGACTGGGATCTCTGGTTGCTCGACCGTGACCCGAAGAGCTATCCGTTCGATCCTCGCAAATACCTTGAGTTCCGTCTCTTCTGGCCGTTCTCCTCCGGGACCCCGGGCCAGTGGATGTGCCACCAGATCGATACCGTTGCCTGGTTCACCGGGTATGCCTATCCGACCAGCGCGGTCTCTTCCGGCGGACTCTACCAGTGGGTTGACGGGCGGGTGAGCTACGACACCTTCACCACCGTACTCGAATACGGCCAGAGCGGTGTCAAGGGTAAGGGCTTCCAGTGCGTCTTCCAGAGCCATCAGCACAACTGCGGTGGCGGGTCGAACCCCAACCGCGAGTCGCCGATCGAGAAGTACTTCGGTCCGAACGGTTGTGTCGATATGGGGCGTCGGATGGTCACGAATGAGGGTGTTGAAGGCAAGAAGTGGGAAGAGAAGGCTCTGCCGGCACCCAAAGAGGTGGTCGTCACCAGCGCGAACACTGGCGCGGACCAGTTGACCAGCGCGCACATGCGGAATTGGATGGAGTGCGTCCGCGCTCGGAAGAACCCGAACGCCCCGATTGAGGCCGGCTACTCCCACGCGATCGCCCTCATCATGGCCAACGCCTCGGCCCGGACCGGGTCGCGTGCGACTTTCGATCCTGCCCGCCGCGAGGTTATCGCCGGTGGCAAGGTCTTCAAGGGCTATGACTCCCGCATCAAAGCGTAAGGTCCATACGATGACACGAAGAACGTTTATGACAACTCTCGCCGCTGCGGGCCTCGCCCGCGCGGCGTCTGCTGAACCGGCGAAGCCGAGGTTCCTCTTCGGCGCCTGCCAGGGGCTGGACAAGGCCGGGAAGATGAAGGAGGCCGGATTTGACTTCATCGAGCTGGGTGTCGGGGGAACGCTGCGCCCGAATGATTCGGACGAGGCCTTCAAGCCGCAGCTCGATAAGCTGTTGGCTTCTCCATTGCCGATCCGCTCTTGCAATGGGTTCCTTCCCAAAGACCTGAAACTGACCGGCCCGGACCCGCTCCACGAAAAGGCGCTCGACTATGCCGAGAAGGCCTGCCGCCGGGCGGACCTGATCAATATGACTTGCATCGTGTTCGGTAGCGGCGGTGCGCGGAACGCGCCCAAAGATTTCGACATCGCGAAGGCGAAGGACCAGTTCATCGACTTCTGCCGTAAACTGGGTGACCGGATCGCGGACTGTAAAGTGACCGTGGTGCTGGAGCCGCTGAACAAGAAGGAGGCCAACTATCTCCAGACCGTTCTGGAGGGGTCTGAAATGGTGGACCTCATCGATAAGCCGCGCATCCGCCTGTTGGGAGACTTCTACCACATGCGGTGCGAGAAAGAGCCTGCGGACGACTTTCGCAAGGCCGGTGCCAAAATCCGCCATTGCCACATTGCTGAGCACAAAGGGCGGGTTTGCCCCGGAACTAACGGCGAGGATTTCTCGGACTACTTCGCCGCGCTGCGCGATATCGGCTACACCGGCGGCATTTCCTGCGAATGCGGTTGGCCCCAAAAGAAAAACGAGGACGGTTCGCACACTCCGCCGATTGAGGAGCTGTGGGCGAAGGCGCTGGAAACCATGCGCCGTCAGTCGGGTGTAACGAAATGAACAGGTTCGGCGGCATGGCGCTGAATCTCGCCGATTGGTATTCCGGAATCCTCACTGGGGTTTTCGGAAGCTCGTGCGGCGAGCGTCAGGGCGCGTATGTCGCCAACTTTTTCTGGACCGAACGCCATTTGCAGTGCGTTTGGTTTGATTCCCGTTACCGTCCGTCGGTTTTCCGTTTAGCCAACGGCGAGACAGTGACCGTGCTCAGCCCCGGAGAATGGAATCTTGAGGCTGGGCCGGATTTCTTCAACGCGAGACTGTTGGTGCAGCCGGGAAACCGCCAACTTTTCGGAGACGTTGAAGTCCACATCCGTCCGTCAGATTGGACGCTTCACGGCCACGGTTCCGATCCCGCTTACCGCAATGTGGTGGCGCATGTCACATGGACCGGAGGAGCACAGCCGTCCACTCTGCCGCCCGGCGCGGTTTCGCTATCACTGTGCGAACCGCTGATGTCGCGTCCGGGATTTTCGTTGGGCGACATCGATGTAAAGGCTTATCCGCATCAGGTGCTGCCGGAAACGCCTTGCCCGTGTTCGCGATTCTTGGCGCGGGATCCCGACTTGGCGGTGCGTCTGCTTACCGCCGCCGGACAGTACCGTTTGCGCGTAAAGGCATTGCGAATAGCGCAGCGGTTGGAAACGTTGGGCGACCGTTACCAGGTGTTTTACGAAGAAATCATGGCCGCGCTGGGATATAAGCACAATCAGGAACCGTTCCGCGATTTGTCCCGGCGGTTGCCGTATGCGGTGATTTCCGGGTTGTGCCGTGAGGACGCCGAAGCGCGGTTGTTGGGATTGTCCGGTTTGTTGCCCCAGCCGGATTGCGCGCCCGACGATGCCGGACAGCGCGAGCTGCTTGCCTTATGGAACCGCTGGTGGCGGGTGGCGGGCGAGTATGAGCCGGAGCCTTTGCCGACCTGGTCGTTGGGCGGCATTCGTCCCCAGAACTCTCCGGTGCGGCGGATTGCCGCCGCCGCTTGTCTCTTCACCGGCAGTCCCGCTTTGTTGGACTCTATCGATGCCGTGTCGATGGAGCCGGGCCGCCGTTGGCAGTCTCAGGCGGCAGACTGTTTTACGCGGCGTTGCCGCTGGCCGTTTTGGAACAGTCGGCTGACTTTTGCGTCATCTCCTGGCGAGCAGGACATCACCTTGCTCGGCGATTCGCGCGCCGCCGCGATGCTTACCAATATCGTGCTTCCGCTGGCGTTGGCTGAAGGACGCTGGCCGGAGGACCAAACCTTGCGCCGACTGCCGGCCGAGGATTTGTCCGCCCCGATGAAACAAGCCGCATGGTATCTGTTTGGACGCGATCACAATCCCGCGCTGTATGCGGACAACGGGTTGCTCCAGCAGGGGCTGTTGCAGGTGTATCTGGATTTTTGTTTGAACGCTCAACCCGGTTGCGCGGGATGCCGCTTGGCGGCCGCGCTTGAGAAAGGGAAGGAAACGGTTTAATATGCAACTGGGAAAAAGAAATGACGGGATCAAAATCAAACCGACGCTTTCGGTGATTTTGGCTTTTTGTTTGCCGCCGTTGTTGGCGGCATTGTTCGCTCTGTATTGGATGAATCGCCGTCCCCCTAAGCACCGCAAACCGTCACCGGCGCTTGCCGTTTTGGAAAATCAGCAAATCGCGGATTTGGATTATGGCATGGACGAGTTGATGGCAACCCGGCAGCATTTGCGTGATTCCGGGATTGACACCGACGCGATCAATTTGCGGATTTGGGCTGAGTGTGCAGCATCGCCGGAGATTTTGGTCCGCGTTGATTCCCCGGACCGTAACGAGCGTTTGAGCTGGTTGTTTTCCGATGATAGCCGCTACGTGCTGGCGGTCAGCGCCGAAACCGACAACCTTAAAAGAAAATTGGTCGCGCTGTACGATTTTAGTTCGGAACGCTGGTTGTGGAAACAGCGTTTGGAGTGGCCGGAAGATTACGGCGGGTTAATCGTATGGACCAACAACCATTGTTTTGTCGAATACACCCAGAACGGACGTGATTTTTGCATCGAGATTGATGAACAAGGTAAACCGGCCGACATTCGCCAAATCGCGAAAAGAACGGTGATTCCTGACAACAATGCCGTCGCCGAACCGAGCAGGCAATATCCTGGCGATGTGGTAACAGTCCAAGGCGGAATCGTTTACACCACTGATGTCGGCGGGGCGGTAACCGGATATTCGGAGTCGGCGTTGCCCGGCTTTTTCTATGCCGGTACCGGCGACGCGTTCACGGTGTTTTCCGGCAACGGAATGTTCAAGTACAACCTTGAGCGCGGCCATATTCGAGTTTACGATTCGCTTACCCAAGATCTGCTTCTGGATCATCGGGCTTGGGACGGCGCAGACAGTACCGAGGTGCTTTCCACGCTTGCCACCTACACCGGTGACCAGTTCTCAGCAATTTTGCGCAGTACGTTTGACGGGGATTCCGTCTCCCGCACTTGGGCGGTGAAACTGAATCCCGTCACCGGTAAAATGCAACGTTCGACCGAGGCGAGCGTATCTGAAACGCCGGACCGCAGCATTTCGCGACAAATAACCGCCTATCAGCGCTGGAAATTGGCTTTGCAATCAGGAAACAAACTGGAGATTTCCGATACGGACGGAAGCGCTGTAGCCCGAACCGTGCTGCCGGTTGGGGAAGGGGAGGTGGAAGGCATGAAGTTGCTGGAAGACGGGCATCACATTGTTTTCCGCCGCGGCAAGGATTTCTGGATGCTTGATTTCGCCACCGCTCTCAGGTATGCCGATTGGAAGGCCAATTTGCGTAACGGGCGCCGGATGATTCCGGTGGATTTGGTCGCCAAACTGGAATTGCAGGAACGCCAGTTCCGCGCCTCTTTTTCTTACAGCATAACCGCGGCGGAGGCGGCCCGGCTCACCAATGGGGTGATGCTGGCCGAACTGAAACGAACCTGCAAAGAAAAACGTGCGCCGGCGTACCTTGAGTTGCGCACCCAGATTTTGGTTGCCAACCGTGCTTGGCAGTTGGCGTCTGCCTTGATGTTGGACGCGGAGACGTTGCAGGATGGCGACAACCGGTCGTCTAAAATTAATCTGCTTCTGCAAGGACGGGTGGCGGCTTTGGCCGGTCGCCACCGTCTCGCCGCCGCCGCCATGCGCAATCTTTACGCCTCGCTACAGCCGCCCCGTAATTATTACTATTCATACTATTACTACGGGAACCGTCGAGAGGAGACCGTTGACCAGATGCTGAAATTCCACATGGAGCAGCTGTTCCGTTGCCATGTTGACCGTTAACCGCCATATTTTACATTTCCGTCTGATGCTGGCGCTACCAGCGCTGTTGGCGGCGGTCTTCGCGTTTTCCGATCCGGTACCGGTGACTTTCCTTCAGGGGTACGATCCCGACCGACCGGAGAATCCGGTAACCGCCCAGATAACTAAATTCGCCCGGCAGGAACCCGATCTGATGCCGCAGAAGTGGGGCGGGCTGTCCCTGCCAGGTGCCGGCGGTCGCGCTCCGTTTATGCTGTCGCTGGCTGGCGGCACCGCGCCCGACATTTATTTCTGCTGGTTTCATATCATCCGCCATGACATCGACCAAGGCTTTATCTATCCGCTCAACGAATGGATCGGAGAAGACTTGGACGGCGACGGGCAGATAAGTGATACGGAAGCCCGTTGGCCGGGGTGGAAGAATGTCCCGGAACTTTGGCGTCGGGTCGCAACCCGTGATGGTAAGGTTTACGGGGTTCCGGTTTCGGGCATTTGGTATTACGGAATCGTTTACCGCAAGGATCTGGTTCAGCAGGCGGGGATAGATCCGGAGTACACGCCGGAAACCTGGGACGAGTTTTACCGCTGGTGCCAGCGGCTTACCTTCCCGCGCCGTCGTATCGCCGGGGCAAAGGTTCAGCGCGGCCAACGCGCCTTTGGCGCGGAAAACCGCCCTTGGAGCTGGCTGCCCTGGATGCAGTCCGCCGGCGGCTCCCCAATCGTCAACGTGCGCATCTCGCCTACCACCGGGAAGAGTTACGTTTTTGCGATGGAAGAGACCCGATTCATCGCTCCCGACACTGGCGAAGATTTGTCGCAGGTGCAGGGGGAATGGCGTGCAAACTTTGATTCCGAAGAGGCTTTGTCCGCTGCCGCGTTTTACCGCAAATTAATTTGGGAGCCTTGGATTCGCGACCCGGACAGCGGCGAACCGATAGACTTGACGCCAGAAGCGATCGCCGCGCACAAGGTGGTTTCCGCGTCGGGTAAGGCCGTGGAGTTTACCGATGCCGATATCTTCAGGGGAGTGGTGCGGCCGTTGCCGCGGTTGACTCAGGAGTTGCCGCAGCTGTTTGCCCAAGGCGAAGTGGTGGCACTCTTTTCCGGTGCGGAAATGATGGAGCAGCTGACCCAAGATCTCAACCTGCCGCCAGACATGGTCGGCATTATGCCGTTCCCCGCCGCCAAGCCGGGCATGAAGCCGGTTTTTCAGGCGCATAAACATTTTTACAGTATGACCGAAGGCGTTGGGAAGCGGCCCAAGTCCGAGCGTGACTTAATTTGGAAATGCGTGGAACAGCTTACCAGCCCAGAGGTGAACGACGAAACCGTCCGGCAGAAAGTTTTGGAAGGCCATGCCCGATGGTGTACGCCGTCCGATCTCCACCGGTTGGGATTCGATGAATATCTGGAAGAAGTGCCGGCCGGTATACGTAAGAATTACGACCGGTTGGCAAAGGGTGAAATCTTGGCAAGGACGGAACCTTACGCGGGATTCTGGCAGGCGGTTTCGGATTTGGTTGACCGCCGGTTCTTGGGTATTATGCTTTCCGACAACGGCGAGGATTTCGATTACGCCGCTGCGCTGAAAGGCATAAATGACGAGGCAAACCGGGGACTGATGTTTGAGATGCCGCGTGAAGTGTTGGACCGCCGCCGCCCGTTGGCGCGGGTGATTCTCGGAGTGGCGTTGATTTGCTTGCTGGTGTGCGGTTGGATGTGGAACCGGAAATCGTGCGCAACACCCTTTGAAGCGTCGTCAGGGCTTTCTAAAAGATTTCGTTTGTCTCCTTGGGTGATGCTTGCTCCGGCAGTGTTGTCGATCGCGATTTGGAGTTACTACCCGTTGTTGCGCGGAGCGGTGATGGCGTTTCAAAATTACCGAATAGTAGGGGAGTCGTCGTGGAGCGGGTTGGACAATTTCATCATGGTCGCCACCGATTCCGGTTTCTGGAAAGCTTGGGGACGGACGTTGGAATATGTGGCGTTGACCCTGCTGTTGGGGTTCTTGACGCCGATTTTCTTGGCACTGATGTTGTCGGAGATTCCGCGAGGGAAGATTTTCTACCGCACATTGTATTTTCTGCCGCATCTCACCAGCGCCTTGGTAATCGCGTTGCTCTGGAAACTTATGTACGACCCCACCGAAAACGGTATGCTCAACCAGTTACTGTCCGGGCTGGGAATCGCCAAACAGAGTTGGCTGCAAGATCCGGCATGGGCGATGGTGTGTTGCATTCTGCCGGGAGTGTGGGCCGGCGCGGGAATGTCCAGTTTGATTTATGTGGCGGCATTGCATTCGTTGCCGCCGGACTATTACGAGGCGGCGGCGATTGACGGCGCGGGGATATTTGCCAGGTTCAGGCACATTACCCTGCCGCAACTGTTGCCGCTGATGGTGATTAATTTCGTTGGTGCTTTCATTGCCGCGTTTCAAGGAATGGGGAGCATATTCCTTCTCACTTTTGGCGGTCCGGGCGATTCAACCAACGTGCTGAGTTTGGCAATCTGGAAAGAGGCGTACAATAATCTCCGTTTCAGCACAGCCACCACCATGGCGTGGTTTCTGGGGGTTGGATTGATCGCTTTCACCTGTCTCCAAATCCGTTTTCTGCGAAAAGTCGAATTCCGTCAGGCGCAGAGTAATTGACGGAAGTCAAAATGCCATTGACTTTAACCCCGCAGATATAGCATAATAACAATTGTTTCAGTTTGTTAATTTGGCGTTCGTCTTTTCGTCCGCCGCAGAAAGGATCAATCATGAAATCACATTGCTTTATCGCGCTTGCCGCAAGTGCGCTCGCCAGTTCCGGCGTTTTTGGGGCTGATATTCCGCGCCCGGAGTATCCACGCCCGCAGTTTGAGCGTGCGGCTTGGGTTAACCTCAACGGCGATGCCTGGACTTACGAATTCGATTTTGGGATGTCCGGTCTTGATGAAGGTAGAACGCTGTTCAAATCGACCGGATTTAAGGACAAGATTGTTGTGCCGTTCTGTCCAGAGTCTTCTCTTTCCGGTGTTAAGCACACTGATTTCATTCCCGCGATGTGGTATCACCGCAAGCTGGAGATTCCCGCTGCTTGGGCCGGGCAGCGGATTATCCTCCATTTCGGGGCGGTGGATTACGAGGCCGAGATTTACATCAACGGCACTACGGTCGGACTTCATTACGGCGGAACGGTTTCGTTCGCCAACGACATCACCCCTTATGTTGAGGCAGGAAAGACTTATGATTTGGTCGTGCGCGTGAAAGATGACACCCGCAACGGTTTCCAGCCCGGTGGCAAGCAGTGCACGTCCTACAAGTCCAGAGGTTGCAGTTACACCCGCACCACCGGAATTTGGCAGACGGTTTGGATGGAGGCGGTGGCGCCGCAAGGGCTGAAAGAGTGCCAGATCGTTCCAGATTTTGACAACGGCCAGTTTGTATTCACCCCGCTTTATTATGCGGACGCGGCATCGGCTAACGAACTCCGCATTCAGGTTAAGACTGCGGATGGCAAGGCGGCGGGCAGCGCCAAAACCCGCATCGGTTCCGGAGTCGCGGTGCCGGTGAAACTGAGCGAGGTGCGCCCGTGGTCGCCCTCCGACCCGCACTTGTACGACATCACCTTCGAGGTGGCGGATGCGCAGGGTAAAGTTATTGACACCGTTAAGAGTTACGCCGGATTGCGTAAAATCCATGTCGCCGGCGGACGGGTTTATCTTAACAACCAGCCCATTTTCCTGCGTTTTGTACTCGACCAGGGATTTTATCCGGATGGAATCTGGACGGCTCCTAGCGACGCCGCACTTAAGCATGACATCGAGATGTCTATGGCGGTGGGATTCAATGGTGCCCGTCTCCACCAGAAGGTGTTCGAGGAGCGTTTCCATTATTGGGCCGACAAGCTGGGATACCTTACTTGGGGCGAGACTTCCAGCTGGGGATGCGATCCTAACGAGGTCGTTGCCGGGCGTAACTTCATCACAGAGTGGGGTGAGATTGTCCGCCGCGACCGTAACCATCCTTCCATTATTGCGTGGACCCCGTTTAACGAAACCTGGGGATACAAGAATGTGCTCCAGCATCAGCGGTTGCAGAATGACGCATACGAGTTGGCCAAAGCGTTGGACCCCACCCGCCCGATTAATTCATCCAGTGGTGATATCCACGCCCGGACCGATCTCTGGACGATCCACAACTATTCCCGTGCCGACAAGTTGGGCGTGATTGACGTTCCTGAAGGCAAGGTGTGGAGCCGTGATGCCAAGTATGACCGCATCCCGTTACGTTGTTACACCGGCCAGCCTTATCTGATCGACGAGTTTGGCGGATTGATGTGGATCGGTGCCGACCGTAAGAAGAATGCCGACAACACTTGGGGTTACGGCAACGCGATAAAGACCGAAGAGGAGTTTTTCAAAATCCTTAAGGATGAGGTGGATGTACTGCTGAAGATCCCTCGGCTATGCGGTTACTGCTATACCCAGTTGACCGATGTCGAACAGGAGCAAAACGGCGTTTACTACTATGACCGCGCTCCGAAGTTTGAGGCTGACCGTTTTAAGGCTATTTTCGGGCGTGATCCCCAGCGGTAGACTATTGATTATAACCTAAAAAAACAGCCGTCGCATTTTGCGGCGGCTGTTTTTTTGCATTCGACGGTTAAGAGAAGGTAACCTCTTGCCCGTGGAACATAAAATTACCGCCAATCACATACTGCATAGCGGTAGGGGAGAAGCGGTCCTGTATCGTGATGTGCAGGTGTCCGGTCAGGATGCCTTTTAGTAGCGGCTCTTTCTTAAGGTAAGCGATGAAATCGCGGGTTACGGGATCGGTTTGCTGCACTTTGTAATCACCCGAGGCGTCAGGAATTTCGGCCGAAGTGAATTTCTTTCCGGCTTGCTTCCAGAACTTGCAATCAGCCCGCCAAATGTTCTGGCTCATAAACGGCACATGCATACACAGCACAATCGGCAACCCTTTTTTTACTTCGGCGGCAAAACGTTCAACCTGGTCGGGGCAGACGTAACCGTAAACGTCATCGATCGTCACGAAATTTACGCCGTTGACCACGGTCGATTGCAGACGGATATCGAACGGGTATGCCGCCTTCAGCTTGTCTGCGGTCTGTGCTTTGTATTCTTCGGTGTTGGATTGCTTGGAAAGCCACATGTTTTGGGAAAACTCGTGGTTGCCCATCGAACCGGTCATCCCTTCGCCGAAATATTTCTTCACCAAGTCGAAATTAGCCTCGCTCTGCCAGTCAATCAAATCGCCGGTATGGATGACATAGTCAACGTTCTTTTTCGCCCAATCAAGAGAATCCCGCAATGCCTCTTCCTGTCGACCGCCAAAAGTTTTGGTGCGGACCTCTTTCAGTTTTTGTTTATTTTCGTCCTCGTTGGGGTAGGCGGCGGTGAGGTGAGTGTCGGAGATGTGCAGCACGGAAAACGGCTTGGATGCTCCGGCGTTGATGTGTTGATAGGCTAGCGCCAACCGTTCATAACGGCCGCGTTGCGGAAAAACCTCCGGATTGTCCGCTAACGACGGCAGTGCGGATGTCGCTACCACACCGCCGGCGGCGAAAGCCTGGGCAAGGAATGTGCGTCGGTTGATAGGGTTCGGTCGAATCATGGATAACCTCCTCGTTTACAGCTGATAACGTAATAATAATACCACAAAGAGGCCTCGTATCGCAACCGTAAATCCAGATTGACACATTTTGAAATCGGAGTTAATCATTTTAGCCTTTACGCGTCATAAGAGTTTTTGGTATGATTATCTCTGTTAATGGGTGTTGTGTGCTGATTGTCGGTGCGGCATTCCGCTGTTGGATTGGAATGAGTGCCGTGGTATGTGCTTTCAATTTGGGAAGTTCAACCGGGATTGCAAATGAAGCGGTTTCTGTCATTTATTATTGCGGTATCATGTGTCGCTTTTGGCGCTTACGCCGGTTTGGTGGCGAAGTGGGACTTCAATAACTATGACCAGTCTCATCCGGCGTCAACGAACATTCTGGCGGCGACTGTCGGCAGCGCCGGTAAACCGTGCTATAAAGTCGGTTCCGGAACCGCTCTCGTGACGGACGGTACGCTCGGTCAAATGTACGTGGTCGCGCCCAACTACATCGGTGCGGACGCATCCGCCACAAACGCAGTAACCGGTCTCGGCACTGGCAACTACGCGATCGCGATTCCAAAGTCATCACATATCGCCCTGCCGATTCCCGATGCGGTAAAGAACCACAACTGGGCGATGAAAATCCGATGCTGGATTGCGGGTAACAATGTTTGGCACACGTTCTTTAACCGCACTAACACCGGGGACGGTGACCTTTTTACCAGTGTATCAAGGGGCGATCGTGTGGCGAACGGCGTGGGCGGCGGTGCATTCAGTTCGTACGGCTCGTACCAAAATGCCATGTCACCCGGTGCTTGGCATACACTCACAATTTCCGTTTGGGATCGGGACTGGAACGTACTTTTAGACGATACTACGGAATGTTGTTATGGCACAAACACCACAAATTCCAACAACAATTGTTTCTTCGCGTCCGCTTTCGAGCCGCTGACCGTCATCGACGGCGTTGGACATTTGCTCCTCGGAGCCGATAACGATGGCGAGGACAACCTCATTTACATTGACTATGTGGAACTGTATGATGAGGTGCCGGCCGTGGCTACTGACACCGAGGCGAAGATGCCCCGTTTCGAGTTCGGCGAGAACGGGACATTCACATTCCTGATGATTTCCGATTGGCACCGAAAGCGGGGACGGTCTGACACGGCGCGAGAAATCGCCCTGCTCCGTACGGCAATTTCGCGGTTCAGTCCGTCGCTTGTAGTGTTCGGCGGCGACAACATCTCACCCGGTGAGAACGGACGCGGCGTTTTTGAGAATCTCATGGCCCCGGTCATGGCAGAGTTCAAGGCGTCTGCCACGCCGCTGTGTGTCGCGTTCGGAAACCACGATTCGGAGCCGCCGGAGTCCGATCGATCGTTTGTCTCGCGTCAGGAGCAGTACGACTGGTATAAGTCATCGCTCGGCGACCTCTTCGTCGATCATGACGTGCCGGAGCTGACTGGCGTGGGAACCGGTGTTGTGCCGGTATTCTTGCGCGGTGCGTCGAAGCCGGCCTTCAAGATTTACGTTGCCGATTCTGGTGACCATCCCAAGCGTGATGCCAACGGCAGGCTCGTCAAGGGAAGCGGCTGGGACAACCCGCATTCCGACCAAATCGCGTGGTACCTTCGGGAATCGGCGGACGGGGCTCCGCATATCTGGATCCAGCACATCATAGTGCCGGACGCCAACTGCCACGGGCTGTTTGTCCCGGCCGGGGAGGGCGAAGGGAGAAAGGACTTTCTGATGCCTGACGGCTCGAAGCGGCGCATGAAGCTTGCGGTCGGTGCCGCCGGCATCTGCGCGGAGACGACATGCCCGCCGTATTGGAACACCTACCGCGACGCGGCGCACACTGCGGATTCCTTGACGCTTTACGACGCTTGGCGCAAGTCGCGATGTATGAAGGGCGCGTTTTTCGGCCATGACCACACCAACACCTTTGACGGAATGGATGCGAACGGCATCCGTCTCGGTATGACCAAGAGTTTCAACTGCGGCGGCTCGTACGGCGACGGCGAACCGGGATTCAGGGTATTCCGGGTCCGGCAGGACGGCTCGTTCGACACGTGGATCGAGACCGAGAAGACGCTTCGCGATAACCGTCGGCAGGGAGTTCGGCGGATGTGAGTTCTCTTCTCACTGCCATTGATAATTTGAACAAGACCATACTTCGAAAGGAACACGAGAATGCATAAGTCAGCAAGCATGAACGGCATCGGCAAGGGATTGCCCTGTAGTGCGCTTACTACGCTTACGGGCGCAGCGGCTATTATAATCTGCACAACTTTAACGACTTTCGCTGGGCTTGTCGCCAAGTGGGACTTCAACAACTACGACCCGTCGAATCCAAATTCGTCCGATGTACTACAGGCGACATTGGGCGATACCGGTCTACAGTGTTACTATGTGGGTAAAGGTTCGGCGCTGGTGACGGACGGTACGCTTGGGCAGATGTACGTGGTTTCGCCGGATTATTCTGGTTCGGATACAACTGTGGCTACTGCCGTTGCAGGTCTTGGCGACGGCAATTATGCAATCGCGATTCCGAAGTCATCTCATGTTGCCCTGCCGATTCCCGACGCCGTGAAAAACCACAGTTGGACGCTAAAGCTCCGCTGCTGGTATCCGGGCGATGGGCAATGGCATGCCTTCTTCAACCGGAACAACACCACCGACGCAGACCTCTTCCTTACCGTATCAAAGAGCGGACGCGTGAAGAATGGCATTGGCGGCGGGCCGTTCACTGCGAACAACAACTATAAATATGCAGTGTCTCCATCCACATGGCATACGATTACCATCTCTGCCGGCGAACAGCGCTGGGACGTGTTTGTGGATGAAACAAATGAAGGCACATACGGCAACAGCGGCGGTAACAAGAATTTCTTCGCAGCTGAGGCGCTCACGCAGTACAACGGCATCGGCCATCTGCTCCTCTGTGCCGACGAAGACGGCGAGGACAACCTCATTTACATCGACTATGTGGAACTGTACGACGAGGCGTCCGTTTACGAGGGCAAGCTTCCTCACTACTCGAAGGCGGGCCTGACCGGCGAATGGACCTTCCCCGCTGGCAACCCTCTCAAGGCAACCGTTGGCCGCGACATCGAACGGTACACGCGCACCGGCGATGCCAACTTCGCCGACGGTACGGACGGCGTCCTTCCGGGCGACGGCTACACCCGCGCCGGACAGAACAACGGCCTCAAATGCTATCACGGTCTCACCAACAACTGCAACTACACTGTCGTGATGGACGTGCGCGTGCCGGTGAACGACAACACATCGCAAAAATGGCACGGACTTTTCAAGGCTCAGGACGTCAATTCGGATGCGGACGTGTTCATCACTACAGACGGCAGTGCCAGTACGCTTAGGATACGTACGCGCGGAGAGCGCTACTCAAATACTGACGTCGCCTTCGGCGAATGGATGCGCGTGGCAATCACACACCTGAACGGCACCAACAAGAAGATTTACATCAACGGTGTACTGAAGGACACCGCCACCAAGTCTCCCACCATGATGGACACGACGAAGGGCGGTTACTTCCTCCTTCTCAGTGATGATAACGGCGAGGACTACGACACCGATATCTCTTACGCCGCAGTCTATGACAGAATCTTGACGGACTCCGAAATCGCGGAGCTCCATTCGCGTCCGCTCGCGCAGAAGTCCGATGAATCGTTCTTGCCTACCGTAGCCCCAGCTGGTGTTTGGACGGCAGACGGCGAGGGCGGATTTGCGGTTTCGAAAGGCATGCCGCTCGCGGCGGACGGTAACGGCTGGAAATGGACACGTTCGTCGGCGCCCGCCGCCGCCACCTATGTGGTCGACATCACGCTCCCTGCCGAGCAGACCGAAGGAGGCGTGTTGGCGGTGAACGCGAACGGTGTCGCCTCCGGCATATACGGCACCACGAGCACCTACTCAGGCAGTTTCCATACGACGACGGACGCTTCGACATTCCTCAACAGCACGTACTTAAGCACATGGGGATATTGGAGCGAGAACGCGCTCGACCGCATTAGCGCGCACCGCGTCGCCGTCGTGTGGTCCACTAGCGGACGCGTCCACTACTACGTTGATGGCCGCGCATGGGGGCAGCTTTTCCCCGCGAACGCTAATGCCTCGCTGAAACCCTCCGCCACGATGACGTTCCTCGACGGACTCGCCTCGGGCGCGACGCGCGTTGCCGCGTACGACGCGGCGCTCACGCCGGACGAGGTGGCTTCGCTCGGTGGCGTGGGTACGGTGCCCTCTGGCACGGCGCCAGCCGCGCCCACGATTGACGCGACGATTACGGAGATGCCAGTCAAGGCACTTGTCGATGCGGTCACGTTCACCGTCACCGGGACGCACCCGGACGGTGAATATTTCACGTTCGCGATTGACTTTGGCGACGGCACGGGAGACTGCACGACGGCACTGGTGCCGTCCGGCTCGTCTGCTACGTTCAGCCACGTCTTCGGCGCGAGCGGCACTTTCACGCCGCGCGTCAAGACGATCTCGCAGAACGGAGTTGAGAGTGCGTGGACGATGGGCGACCCGATCGAGGTGGAGCTCGTCGACATCGCGGCGCGCGATGTGCTCGTCACCTGGCCGTGGCAGCAGAATGTCTATACGAACCGTTTCACGATCATGTGCGAGGGCGTGAAGGACGCCGAGGACGCGACGCGCTGGGACGGACTCGAGGTGCAGTACGGCGCGGGCTACGCGCAGAAGGTCACGATGACGCGCGTGGAGGGCAACGNNATCATGTGCGAGGGCGTGAAGGACGCGGATGACGTCACGCGCTGGGACGGTCTTGAGGTACAGTATGGCGAAGGCTACACGCAGCGCGCGCCGATGACGCGAGTTGATAGTAATGGCGACACATGGATATACACTGGTCACATCACAATCGACGGCATGGACGGTCAGATTGTCCCGTACCGCCTTGGCTATTACGGCATGCCGCTTACGTTTGACGATCCGGCAGACGATACAGCCGGCACGGTGAAGCTTTGGTCGCAGAATGATGACGAGTCCTTCACCTGCTCCGTATGGGGAGACAACCAGCAGGGAGGGCGGGACAAAGACTGGGACAGCGACAAATTCGCTTATGTGAAAGCCCTTTTCAAGCACATGGTCGCGCGAGATGTGGATTTCGGCATCGTAACCGGCGACATGGCCTCCGGGGCAAAATACGCCACGGAGATACGCCCCTGTATTCTCGACAGCACCGATGTAATATTCGGTAGTTCGCGTCCCTACTACGTCGCGTGGGGCAATCATGACACGAGCAATCCCGCGAACAAGACCTACTTTGAGACAGGTGCCGTTGACGAACCCGCCTACGGTTCTAGCGCGTCCGGAAACTATTATCTCTACCGCGGCAACGTGCTATTCATTTTCATCGACCACAATCTTATGGGGGCCGCCGCCACAAAGACTTGGCTCGCGGATTTGCTTGCCACCGACCGCGCGCGTGCGGCGAAGTTCCGCATCATCGCCCAGCATTTTCCGTTCTGGCTCGAATGTTGGGGTGGTAACAACAGTCAGGCGCTCCTCGACACCGCAAAGGCTGGGGGGATTGATCTCATTTTCTCTGGCCACATGCACGGTTACGAGCGCATTCATAAGGACGGCATCATACAACTCACGAACGGAGGTGCCGGTTACCTCGACCATGTGGAGAGCGTGAACGCCAACTATGGTGATGCCACCTTCCTTGGCGGCCATAATGACGTCCCTTACCTTTGGGCGCGCCAGAAGAGCGTAACGGAAACGGATGTGCTCGGCCCCGCCGAACCCGTGCGCATGGGCTGTATCCACAGCTATGGCGAGTTGAAGGTTGACGGAAATACTCTCACCTACACTGCGCATGGCTTCAATGCTGACGGCAGTTACATAGGAGTGTTCGACGAGTTCACCATCACGTCGAAGACGGTTCAGGCATCTGCACCGGCTCCGACCGATTCCTTGGTGTTCTGCGCCGATTCTTCTTCGTTCGCGCAGTTTACTTCAAAACCCGTCACGAACGCAAAATGGAAGGAATACAAGGATGCAGTAGGCGAGGAGTTCACCTTTGCGGAAGGTGCCGGAGACAATCCGGTGGTGAATGTCTCGAAGAACGAAATCGTTAAATTCCTCGCATGGCTAAACGGTGAAACCGGAGACTACCGGCTCCCGACAGTGGGCGAGCTTGAGACTGCTTTCGGCGGCGAATTGCGCAGGGAAGTTTCTGAATGGACCTCCTCCATTGATCCCTACACCGGTTGGTGCCGTATTCTTGGCTCGCCGGCGGTTTCAGCCGAGGGCACGTGGTGTCGTGCGGCGGACAAGCCGTCCATCGCGACGGCGGGATGCCACGC